>CABZDS010000001.1 GCA_902524595.1 uncultured Pelagibacteraceae bacterium
GGTGTTTTTTGTGGTGTTACATCAAAAAATATATGTGAATTGTTAAAGACAAATTTTGGTAGTGATTTTAGATATTACGGATTAGATTTATTTGGATCTACTAAAACATCAAGTGTAGATGAGATCGAACCTAAATTTCTTGAAAATCAAAAGTTTTCGAATCCACTTAAAACTATCTATTATAATTTCATAAAAAAAGAAAATTTAAATTCAAAGATATCTGTTCAAAATTTTTTAAAGAAATTTTCACAAAATATTGAGCTAATAGAAGGAGACACAAGGGTGACTTTAAAAAAAGTTCCTTTAAGTGAAATTGATTTCGTATTTTTAGATGGAGGCCATAGTTACGATACTGTTTTAAGTGATTTACAGAAACTTTATGAAAACATGAAAAATAATTCTAAAATTGTTTGCGATGATTTTGCAGGTATTACAAAAATTGAAAGTGTTGAAAAGGCAATAAAAGACTTTGCAAATAATAACAAAATAAAACTTGAAGAAAAATTTAAAAGATTTGCTTTATTGAATGTAGAAAAATAATTATTAAGAGTGAATTTGTCTTTTATCTACTGATAATGCTGCTTCTTTTATAGCTTCTGAAAATGTTGGGTGTGCGTGACATGTTCTTGCAATATCTTCGGAACTAGCTCCAAATTCCATTGCAACAGCCATCTCAGCTATCATTTCTCCTGCATGAGGACCAATAATATGAACGCCAAGCACTTTATCAGTTGATTGGTCTGCCAAAATTTTTACAAAACCCTCTGGCTCATCAATTGCTTTGGCTCTTGAATTTGCCATGAAAGGAAATTTACCAATTTTATAACTTATGTTTTCTTTTTTTAATTGTTCTTCGCTTTTGCCAACATAAGCAACCTCGGGAGATGTATAAACAACTCCAGGAATAATATCGTAATTAACATGACCTGATTGGCCTGCTATTAATTCTGCAACTGCAATTCCTTCCTCTTCAGCTTTGTGAGCTAACATTGGGCCATCAATAACATCACCTATTGCATATATATTTTTAACATTTGTTTCAAAATTTTTATTTACTTTAACTCTTCCTTTTTCATCTAATGTTACACCAACTTTGTCTAAACCTAAGTTTTTAGTATAAGGTCTTCTTCCAACAGAAATTAAAACTACATCAACATCGTGTTTTATTTTTTGACCATCATTTTGTGAAGTCTCAACCGTTACACCATTGGAGTTTTTAGTTATTTTATCAACTTTAGTATTAAGATTGAATTTTATACCTTGCTTCTTTAATATTTTCATAAATTCATTTGAAATATCTCGATCCATTCCAGGTGTGATATGATCTAAAAATTCAATAACTGTGACTTCAGTACCAAGTCTTGACCAAACTGATCCCATTTCTAATCCTATATATCCTCCTCCAACAACAATCATTTTATTAGGAAGTTTGGGGATAGATAGGGCTCCAGTGGAAGAAAGAATTCTCTCTTCATCAAAGTCTACTCCAGGCAATGAAACTGGTTCTGATCCTGTACTGATTATTGTTTTATCAGTTTGAATTATTTTAGTGCCTTCAGAGCCTTCAATTTTTATTGATTTTTCATTCTCAAATGAACCTTTGCCTTTGAAATAAGTGACTTTGTTTTTTTTGAATAAAAATTCAACACCTTTAGTCAAAACTGTTACGGCTTTGTCTTTATTTTTCATCATTTTATCTAAATTGAGTTTTATTTCTCCAGTCTCGATTCCAATTTTTTCAAAATTTTTAGCACTGTGAAATTTTTCAGATAAATTAAGTAAACTTTTTGATGGGATACATCCAATATTTAAACATGTCCCACCTAAAGATCCTCTAGACTCTATGCATGCTGTTTTAAGTCCAAGTTGAGACAATCTAATTGCACAAACATATCCACCAGGGCCACCACCAATTACCGTAATATCAAATTTTTCTGACATATTATAAATTTAAAAATAACTTTCTTGGATCTTCTAAGTTTTCTTTAACAGTTTTTAAAAAACTTACAGACTCTTTTCCATCAATTATTCTATGATCATAAGACAATGCTAAAAACATTACAGGTCTAGCCTTTATCTCACCATCAACAACAACAGGTCTTTCAATGATATTATGCATTCCAAGAACTGCTGATTGCGGAGGGTTTAAAATAGGAGTAGATAACATTGATCCATACACCCCTCCGTTGCTAATTGTAAATGTTCCTCCTTGAAGATCCTCTATAGTAAGACCACCACTTTTTGCTTTGTCTGACAAATCTTTTATGTTTTTTTCAATTTCCGCAAAAGACATTTCATCAGCATTTTTTAATACTGGAACTACTAATCCTTTTTCAGTTCCGACTGCAAAGCTGACATTATAATAATTTTTGTAAACCATTTCATCATTTTCAACTTCAGCATTTATCGCAGGAAATAATTTTAATCCTACTATACAAGCTTTCACAAAAAAGGACATGAAGCCAAGTTTAATTCCATAACTATTTTGGAAATCTTCTTGGTTATCTTTTCTCATTGAGATTATATTTGACATATCAACCTCATTAAACGTTGTGAGCATAGCTGCATTATTTTGAGCCTCTTTTAAACGTTTAGCAATTGTTTGTCTTAGTCTTGACATTTTAATTCGTTCTTCTTCACCGTATTGAATTTTTCTTTCGTTAGGTTGAGGGTTGGCTCCCATTAAACCTATCAAATCACCTTTTAAAATTCTTCCATCTTTACCTGTTCCTTTTACTTCATCTAAATTAATTTTATTTTCAACAACCATTTTTCTTACAGCAGGAGAAAGTGTTTTATTTTGTTTAATAGGCTTGGCTACTTCAACTTCATCAGTTAATACCAATGGTTCTTCATCGAGCAATAAAGGTTCTTGAGTTTTTTTTGTATCTTTTTTCTTTTCGATTTCTAAATTTATTACATTATTTTTTTCAACGTTTCCTTTAACTGGCTCAGCTTCCTTTTCTTCTCTAAGAGCACCACCTTCTGAAATCATTCCTAATACAGTTCCGACTTCAACTGTATCACCATCTTTTGAGTTGATCTCTGATATAACACCACTCGCAGGTGCAGGAACTTCTAAGTTTACTTTATCAGTTTCTAATTCTACTACAGCTTCATCAGCAACAACGTTATCACCCTTTTTCTTTAACCATTTCGTGACCGTAGCCTCTGTTATACTTTCTCCCAAAACTGGAACTAATATTTTTTCACTCATTTATTCAAATACTTTATTTATAATTTCTTGTTGTTCAGAGTTATGTCTTCTTGCATAACCTGTGGCAGGTGTAGCATCTGGACTTCTTCCAATGTAAGAAATTGAATTGTTTTTAGCCTTAATAGTCTCTAATGTCCATTGTATATAATCTCTAACAGCAAACCAAGCTCCCATATTTTTAGGCTCCTCTTGGCACCAATAAAATTTTGCATTTTTTGCAAATGGTTTTAGCTCTTTAACCAAACTTTTTGCAGGGAAGGGATAAAGTTGTTCAATTCTATACAAAATCACATCATTGATTTTTAGTTTCTCTCTTGCTGCAAGAAGATCAAAGTAAACTTTTCCGGAGCATAATATTACTTTTCTAATTTTTTTGTCGTCTTTTAACTTAATAAACCCTTTTTGCTTAGTATCTTTAGCATGATCCCATAACACTCTATGGAAAGAATTTTGTTTACTAAAATCTTCCAAATTTGATACACAAAATTTATTTCTTAAAAGTGACTTTGGTGTCATTATGATTAAAGGTTTTCTAAAATCACGGTGCATCTGTCTTCTTAAAGCATGAAAATAATTTGCAGGTGTTGTGCAATTCAAAACTTGTAAATTATCATTTGCACATAATTGTAAAAATCTCTCTAACCTTGCAGAGGAGTGTTCTGGACCTTGTCCCTCATAGCCGTGAGGTAATAACATAACTAGTCCTGATGCTCGTTTCCACTTTCTTTCACCAGATGATATAAATTGATCAATGATTACTTGAGCACCATTTGCAAAATCACCGAATTGAGCTTCCCAAATAGTCAATGTATTCGGTTCTACTAAACTGTATCCATATTCAAATCCTAAAACTGCAAGTTCAGATAAAAAACTATCTACAATCTCATAATTTTGTTGATTACTAGATATATTGTTTAAAGGTATGTACCTTGAATTATCAGCTTGATTTCTTAAAACTGAATGTCTTTGACTAAAGGTACCTCTACCGGAATCCTGACCTACTAACCTTATTGGATAACCTTCAACTAATAATGAACCAAATGCCAAAGACTCAGCTGTTGCCCAATCAATACCTGAGCCTTCATCAATAGTTTTTTTTCTATTTTCCATAATTTTTGTTATGGTTTTGTGAATATTTTTATCAGATGGAAAAACATGTATTCTATCAGAAATATCATTTAAAATTTTCAAATCTGATCCAGTCAAACCTCTTTTATCTTTACCTTTTTCGGGTTTATATCTGGACCAAGTTCCCTCAAACCATCTAATTTTTGGTTTATAATCTTTCGCATTTTTAAATTGATCATGTAATAAATTTTTAAAATCAATAATTTGTTTATCTAAATCTAGTTTCGAAAAAAGTCCTTCATTTACAAGCTTTTCACCATAAATTTTAATTGTAGACGGATGAGATCTAATTTTTTTGTACATAAGTGGTTGGGTGAAAGATGGCTCATCTCCCTCATTATGTCCAAATCTTCTGTAACATATTAAATCAATTACAACATCGCGATTAAATTTTAATCTAAATTCAGTTGCTATTCTAGTTGCGTAAACTACTGCTTCAGGGTCATCTCCATTAACATGGATGATTGGTGCATCAACCATTTTACCTACGTCAGAAGGATAAGGGGAAGATCGTGCAAATCTAGGGCTTGTTGTAAATCCAATTTGGTTGTTAACAATAATATGGATTGTCCCTCCAGTGTTATGACCAGGAAGTCCAGACATTGCAAAGCACTCTGCCACTATTCCTTGTCCTGCAAATGCTGCATCACCATGAATTAATATTGGTATAACTTTATTTCTTTGTTTGTCTTTGTGAAAAAATTGTTTAGCTCTAGTTTGGCCAAGAACAACAGGATTAACTGCCTCTAAATGTGAAGGATTATCTGTTAAACTAACGTGTACAGGATTTCCATCAAATTCTCTATCAGATGAGGCTCCTAAATGGTATTTGACATCTCCAGCACCATCTTCTGAACCATCCATTTCACCAGCAAATTCATTAAAAATTCTTTTATAAGACTTTTGTAAAACGTTTGCTAAGACATTTAGTCTTCCTCTATGTGACATTCCTATTTTAACTTCTTTTATTTTGGATTGTCCTCCGATTTTTATAATTTGCTCAAGAGCAGGTATTAAACTTTCTCCACCATCTAAACCAAATCTTTTAGTTCCAACATATTTTGTGTTTAAAAATTTTTCAAATCCCTCTGCTTGAATTAATTTATTTAAAATTGCTTGCTTTCCATTTTTTGTAAACTTGAGTGCATTCTTGTCTTTTTCAACTCTATCTCTAAACCACATTCTCTCAGTTGGATTTGAAATATGCATGTATTCATAACCTATGGGACCACAATAAGTTTTTTTTAAAAACTTAAGTATTTCTCTAATATTTGCACTTTTTTTATTTATTATTCCGTTTAGAAAAATTTCTTTGACATAATCTTCTTTCTTAAAACCGTAGTACTCAGGATGTAATTCGTCTAAATATTCTGACTTCATCAATTCTAAAGGATCTAATTTTGATAATAGATGCCCTCTTAAGCGATAAGCTCTTATCAAGGCTACAGCACTTATTGAATTTTTGTTTGAATTTGCAATTACTTGGAAATTAAACTTGCTAGAGTTATCTTTGATCTTTTCATTTTCTTTGGCTGTTTTCTCGACATCCTCAATATTAATTTTTTTTGAAAAAGGTTTCCACGACGGTCCATTTATCTCGTCGACTAATATCTTCATATCCTCATCCACACTTGAGAAATATTCGATCCAACTTTCAGAAAGAGATGGATCTTTATTTATAAATTTTACGTACATTTCCTCAATAAATGCACTATTGGCCTTATTTAGAAATGATGTTTTTTTATATTCAAGATTTTTAGGAGAACTCATTTTATTTTATTATAATACTAAATTTTGTTTTCAATTGGACAATTTATTTAACAATGTTTTTCCAATTTCTGAAGGTGATGTGGCTACTTCTATGCCACAATCTTCCATTTTTTTGATTTTATCTTTGGCCCCACCTTTACCACCTGATATTATTGCTCCCGCATGTCCCATTCTTCTACCCGGTGGTGCTGTAACTCCTGCAATAAAACCAACCATGGGTTTTTTAATGTCATGATTTTTTACAAATTCAGCTGCTTCTTCTTCAGCTGATCCACCTATTTCACCAATCATTAAAATTGATTTAGTTTCCTCATCTTTTAAAAATAAATCTAAACAATCTACAAAGTTTGTGCCATTTATTGGATCACCACCTATACCTATACATGTTGATTGGCCCAAATCATTCTCCGTTGTTTGTGCAACAGCCTCGTAAGTCAAAGTTCCAGATCTTGATACAATACCAACAGAACCCTTTTTATGGATATTTCCTGGCATTATTCCGATCTTGCATTCATCAGGAGTGATTATCCCAGGACAATTAGGACCGATTAATCTTGATTTTGAATTAAGTAATTTTTTTTTGACCTTAATCATATCAAGAACTGGTATTCCCTCAGTAATACAAACAATTAATTCTAAGTTAGCTTCAATAGCTTCTATGATTGCTGTAGATGCAAACTTCGCAGGAACATAAATCATAGTTGCGTTGGCACCAGTTTTATCGACTGCTTCCTTTACTGTATTAAATACTGGTCTATCTAGATGAGTTTGACCACCTTTTTTTGGTGTAACCCCTCCAACTAAATTTGTTCCATATTTAATTGCTTGCTCTGAATGAAAAGTTCCGTGACTACCTGTAAAACCCTGGCAAATTAACCTCGTATTTTTATTAATTAAAACTGACATTTATTTAATAGCCTCTACAATTTTTTTGGCAGCATCTGATAAGTCCGATGCAGAAATTAACTCAAGACCTGAATTATCAAGTATTTTTTTTCCCTCTTCAAAATTTGTTCCGGCCAATCTTACAACCAAAGGAACATTCATTTTTATTTCTTTTGCTGCATCCACAACACCTTGGGCAAGAACATCACATCTCATTATTCCACCAAAAATATTAATCAATATTCCTTTAACATTTTTATCTGATAAAATTATTTTAAAAGCAGCCGCCACTTTTTCTTTAGAAGCACCACCACCAACATCTAAAAAATTTGCTGGCTCCTTTCCATATAATTTAATTATGTCCATAGTTGCCATTGCAAGCCCAGCTCCATTAACCATGCATCCAATTGTTCCATCAAGCTTAATATATGCTAAATCATGCTTGCTAGCTTCTATCTCTGTTTCTTCTTCTTCATTAAGGTCTCTCAACTCAATTAGCTCTGGATGTCTAAATAAAGCATTTCCATCAAAATTCATTTTTGCATCTAAACAAATCAACTCTTTTTCTTTTGTTAAAATTAAAGGATTAATTTCAATTAAATTAGCGTCAGTTTCTATAAATAATTTGTATATAGACTTGATTAGACTAATTCCTTGCTTTTTTGTTTCTTCATTTAAATTGAAAATACTTATTATTTTATTACAATTTTCATCAGATATTTCGTTATCTAAATCTACTTTTGTTGTTAAAATTTTCTCCGGAGACTTGATTGCAACTTCTTCTATATCCATACCCCCTTGATCACTTGAGATAAAAGCTATCTTTGAACTTGCACGATCTACTACGCAAGACAAATAAAATTCTTTATCAATTTTAGATGAAACTTCGACATATAATCTTTTAACAATTCTTCCACTAGGTCCTGTCTGATGAGTAATTAATTTTTTTCCAAGCAAGGATTTTGCTTCTGTTTCAAGACTTTTTAAATCATTTACTATTTTAACTCCACCAGCTTTACCTCTACCTCCAGCATGAATCTGTGCTTTCAACACATATTTATCAGTTTTAAGATTTTTAGCTTTTTCCAATAATTCATTTACATCTAGAGCATAAACTCCATCCGGAACTTTAGCTCCATATTTTCTAAGTATATTCTTTGCTTGGTGTTCGTGAATATTCATTAACTAGTTATTTAAACTAGGATCAATTTTGGATGCCACTTCCCATAATTTTTTTACAGCATCTACTGAGTTGTTAAACTCAGATTTTTCATTTTCATCTAGCTCAATTTCTTCGATTTTTTCTATACCGTTTTTTCCAACAATTACCGGCACTCCAGCGTAAATATTACTTATTCCGTACTGTCCATTTAAATGAGCAGCACAAGGGAGCATTTTTTTGCTATCTTTTAAGTAAGCTTCTGCCATTTCAACACCTGAGGCTGCTGGCGCATAAAATGCCGAACCCTTTTCTAAATATTTAACAATTTCAGCACCTCCATCTCTAGTTCTTTGATTTATGCTTTCTAATTTATCTTTCGAAATTTTTCCTTCTTTAACTAAATCTAATAATGGTTTTCCTGAAACTTTTGTAAATCTTGGTAGAGGAACCATAGTATCTCCATGACCTCCCATTACCATTGCCTCAATTTCTCTAACGGGCACATTTAACTCTAGAGATAAAAATAGTTTAAATCTTGATGTGTCTAATATTCCTGCCATTCCAACAACTTTGTTGGGTGATAGTCCAGAAAATTTTTGAAAAGCCATAACAATTACATCTAATGGATTTGTAATACATATAACAAAGGCATTTGGTGCATGTTGCTTTATACCTTCCGCAACCTGTTTTATGATTTTTAAATTTATTCCTAATAAATCATCTCTACTCATTCCTGGTTTTCTTGGAACACCAGCTGTTATAATAATTACATCTGAATTTTTTATATCCTCATAATTATCAGTACCTGAAAATTTTACATTAAATCCATCAACTGATGAAGACTGTGCAATATCTAATGCCTTACCTTTAGCAATTCCACTTGCTACATCAAACAATACTACTTCATCAACAAGTTCCTTTAATCCAATTAAATGTGCTAAAGTTCCACCTATTTGTCCAGCTCCTATTAATGATATTTTTGACATTTTACTATTTCATTGTTGGCATTACAAATTCAGGATCTGATCTAACACCTGAAGGCCATCTTGAAGTAATTGTTTTTAATTTGGTATAAAATCTAACTCCCTCTGGACCGTGCATATGTTGATCTCCAAATAATGATCTCTTCCATCCACCAAAACTGTGAAAAGCAACTGGCACAGGTATAGGAATATTAATTCCAACCATTCCAACTTTAATTTGATTTGCAAATGTTCTTCCTGCATCTCCATCTCTTGTATAAATACTTGTTCCGTTTCCAAACTCATGGTCATTAACTAAATTTAATGCTTCGTCAAAATCTTTAGCTCTGACAACAGATAATACAGGTCCAAATATCTCCTCTTTGTAAATTCTCATATCTTTTTTGACATTATCAAACAAACAGCCACCAATATAATAGCCGTCCTCATACCCTTGAAGTTTAATATCTCTTCCATCAACCACAAGGTCTGCTCCTTCTTTAATCCCTAAATCAACATAACCTCTAACTCTTTCAAGATGCTCTTTTGTTACTAAAGGACCCATTTCAGAATTCTTATCCATGCCTGGTCCAATTTTTAAAGCTTCCACTTTTTTAGATAATTCATCTACCAGTTTGTCACCTACATTACCAACAGCAACAGCAACAGATTGAGCCATACATCTTTCTCCTGCAGACCCATATGCTGCACCCATTAGACCATTTACTGCTTGATCTAAATCACAATCTGGCATGACAACACAATGATTTTTTGCCCCTCCAAGAGCTTGAACACGTTTTTCATTTTTGGCTGCATTTTCATAAATGTATTTAGCAATAGGTGTTGATCCAACAAAACTTACTGCGGATATATCTTTATGTTCCAAAATTGCATCTACAACTTCTTTATCTCCATTAACAACATTTAAAACTCCGTCTGGTAAACCTGCTTCACTAAATAATTCTGCGAGTTTTAGTGGGCATGATGGATCTTTTTCAGACGGTTTTAATATAAAAGTATTTCCACATGCTATTGCCATTGGAAACATCCACATTGGAACCATTGCAGGAAAATTAAATGGAGTGATCCCAGCACAGACACCTAATGGCTGTCTCATGGACCAGCTATCAATATTTGTTCCAACATTTTCAGTAAAGTCACCTTTTAGCATTTGAGGGATACCACATGCAAACTCAACTACTTCTAAACCTCTTGTTAGAGAACCTTTGGCATCTTCATAAACTTTACCATGCTCTGAGACAATCATCTTGGCAAGTAAATCAGAATTTTTTTCTATTAACTCCTTATATTTAAATATAATTCTTGCTCTTTGTATTGGAGTTACATTTGACCAAGTTTCAAATGCGGTTTTTGCTTTTTGAACTGCTAAATCAAGATCTTTTGCTGATGCAAGTCTTACCTCTGATTCTTGTTTACCTATTGCAGGATCAAAGACTTTTCCTTTTCTCTCTGATACACCGGGAACAATTTTACCATTGATAAAATGTTCAATTAAATTCATGGAATTATTTAAATAAGTAATTAAGCGGTTGCAAGCATTTTTTTTATCTCAGCAATAGCTTTTGCTGGATTTAATCCTTTTGGACATGCACTTGTGCAGTTTAAAATAGTGTGGCATCTATAAAGTTTGAGTTCGTCTGCAACTTTTTGCAATCTTTCTTTTTTATCTTCATCTCTACTATCCATGATCCATCTATAAGCTTGTAGCAAGACTGCAGGACCTAAATATTTATCTCCATTCCACCAATAACTAGGACAAGATGTTGAGCAACAGGCACACATTATACACTCATACGCACCATCTAATTTAGCTCTGTCTTCTTGAGATTGGTGAATTTCTGTAGTTTCACTTTTTGAATTATTTTTTAACCAAGGTTCAATGGATTGATATTGTTTATATAATCCACTTAAGTCTCCGATTAAATCTTTTTTTACTTTTAAATGTGGTAAAGGATAAATATCTATATCACCTTTTATTTCTGAATGTGGTTTTGTGCAAGCAAGTCCATTTTTTCCCCCCATGTTCATTGCACATGATCCACATACTCCATGCGCACAAGATCTTCTATAAGCTATAGTTGGGTCAATTTCATTTTTAATTTTGTTTAATATGTCTAGAACTTTAGAGGGACAATTATCCATATCAACTTCATAGGTATCAATTCGAGGATTCTCACCAGTAGATGGATCCCACCTATAGACATTTATTTTTCTTAAGTTTTTTGAACCAGTTTTGTCTTTAAAATATTTACCTTTATTGACTTTCGAGTTTTGAGGTAAATTAATTTGAACCATTAATACACTCTTTCTTGAGGAGGAAAATATTGAACTTCATTTGTTAAGGTTGATGTATGCACATCTCTGTATTCAATTTTAGTATTTTTTCCATCACACCAAGATAATGTATGTTTCATAAATTTATCATCGTTTCTTTTTGGGTAATCTTCTCGAGCATGTGCTCCTCTACTTTCTTTTCTGTGGTATGCAGAGTCTACAGTAGTGATTGCTTGTCTAATCAAGTTATCAAACTCCAAGGTTTCGACTAAATCAGTATTGAATACCAACGATTTATCTTTAACAGAAATTGACTCCATTCCATCATAAGTCTTTCTGATTTCATCCACACCTTCTTTAAGATTTTTTTCGGTTCTAAATACAGCACATTTAGATTGCATTGTTTTTTGCATAGCAAGTCTTAATTCAGCAGTTCCATTGTCTCCTTCTGCATATCTTAATTTATCAAATCTATTCAAACACTTTTCAGTCTCACTCTCACTAACTTCTTCGTGAGGAGTTCCAGGTTTTACCAATTCTGCTGCCCTTTTTGCTGCAGCTCTACCAAAAACAACAAGATCAATAAGAGAATTTGATCCTAATCTGTTTGCTCCATGAACAGAAACACATGCGGCCTCACCAATAGCCATTAATCCAGTTACTGTTTTTTGGGAACCATTAACTGTTAAAACTTCGGCTTTATAATTTGTTGGTATTCCACCCATATTATAATGAACTGTTGGAACAACAGGGATTGGTTCCTTGGTTACGTCAACATTTGCAAATAGTCTTGCTGCCTCTGTAATTCCAGGCAATCTATTTTCAATAACTTTTTTATCTAGATGGCTTAAGTATAGATGAACGTGATCTTGATCTTTACCAACACCTCTTCCTTCATTAATTTCTATAGACATAGATCTACTAACTACATCTCTCGATGCTAGATCTTTAGCGTTAGGAGCATATCTCTCCATAAATCTTTCACCTTTGGAGTTTACTAAGTATCCGCCTTCACCTCTTACACCTTCTGAAATAAGTGTTCCATGTCCATATATGCCTGTTGGATGAAATTGTACAAACTCCATATCTTGTAAAGGCAATCCTGCTCTGAGCACCATTGCATTGCCATCACCAGTGCAAGTGTGTGCTGAAGTTGCTGAGTAATAAACTTTTCCATAACCACCAGTAGCAATAATAGTGATATGAGATCTAAAACGATGGATTGTTCCATCATTTAAATTCCAAGCTATTAAACCTTTACATTGACCATCTTTCATTATTAAGTCTAATGCAAAATATTCAATAAAAAATTCTGTATTATGTTTTAATGCTTGACCATATAGAGTATGTAAAATTGCATGACCCGTTCTATCGGCTGCTGCACAAGTTCTTTGAACTATTCCATTACCATAATTTTTTGTCATTCCTCCAAATGGTCTTTGGTAAATTTTACCATCTTCTGTTCGACTAAAAGGCACACCATATTTTTCAAGTTCTAAAACTGCTTTCGGAGCTTCTTTACACAAATATTCAATACTATCCTGATCGCCCAACCAATCTGCACCTTTTACTGTATCATACATATGCCAACGCCAATCATCTTCACCCATATTTCCTAATGCTGCTGAAATTCCTCCTTGAGCAGCTGATGTATGGCTTCTAGTTGGAAAGACTTTTGAGATGCACGCAGTTTTTAATCCTGCTTCACTTAATCCTACAGCAGCTCTTAATCCTGAGCCACCGGCACCAAGTACAACGACGTCATATTCATGATCTATAATATTATAAGATTTCATATAGTTATTTTAAATACTGCTATAATTGTAATTAATGGAATTGTTATAGCAAAAAAATTTAAACCTTTGTTTGCGGCATTTTTGATTTTTTCGTCTTTAATATAGTCCTCAAATACCTCACTAATGCTTAATGCTGAAAAAAAATAGGCAAAAATCAAAAAAAGGCTTAATAAAAACTTAGATGGTTGAGCTGTAAGAAATGTTAATATTTCTATGTAACTTTTGTCGTAAATTGCGGCTAAGTTGAAAGCAAACCAGAGCATTAAGGGTATTAATATAAGAGAACTTACTCTTAAAAATATCCATTTTTTTGTTATTGGTCTCATTAGAATAAACTTCTTCCTATTAAATAAATTAATACTGTTAAAATAAATGATCCAAATATAACAATTAGCCCTGTTACTTTTGTAGTTGTTAAATCAAATCCATAACCAAAATCCATGATTAAATGTCTTATTTCACTTAAAGTTTGAAAACTAAAAGACCAGATAGCACCTAAAATAAGAAATTTTCCGAGAAAGGATTGAAGAAATAATTTTATAACTTCATAATTACTTTCTCCTAACAAAAAAAACATAAACCAAAAACAAATTAAAGTTATGACTAGTATATTTATTATGCCAGTAATTCTGTGTGATATCGAAACTAAAGATGAAATGTGCCATCTATAAATTTGGATATGAGGTGATAAAGGATTATTTTCCATTTTGTTTTGATTTCATTATTGTTTCTGCTATTTCAACAGAATTTAAAGCAGCACCTCTAAGTAAGTTATCAGATACTATCCATAAATTAATAGAATTCTTTTTTGTTTTATCCTCTCTAATTCTTGAGATGAATGTTTCATCACTTCCTGTAGCTTCAAGTGGTGTGCTATATCCACCATCCTCTCTTTTGTCTATTACTTTACAACCTTCGGCTTTATTTAAAGATTTTCTGATTTCATCAATAGAATAAGGTCTTTCAAATTCTATATTCACTGACTCTGAGTGAGAAACTAAAACAGGAATTCTTACGCAAGTGGCAGTGAGTTCTATGTTGTGATCTAGTATTTTTTTTGTTTCATTGGTCATTTTCAATTCTTCTTTTGTATATCCATCATCTGAGAAAACATCTATATGAGGAATAATATTAAATGCTATCTGTTTAGTAAAATTTTTTGACTCAATAGAATTTCCATCAAGATATAACTTTGTTTGCTCTACTAATTCATCCATTGGTGCTTTACCCCCACCCGATACTGATTGATAAGTAGAAACTACAATTCTTCTAATATTGTATAAATCATGCAATGGTTTTAAAGCAATTACTAATTGTGCGGTCGAACAATTAGGGTTGGCTACAATATTCTTTTTCATTTCACTAATTTTTTCAGCATTTACTTGAGGCACAATTAATGGCACATCAGGATCCATTCTAAAGAAGCTAGAATTATCAATTACTGTTGTAAATTTTGCTGCTTTTTCAGCATACTGTTCTGCTATTTTACCACCAGCTGCGAAGAAGGTAATATTCGCTTTTGAAAAATCATATTTTTCAAGATCATAAACTTCATAATCTTTACCCTTAAAACTTATTTTTTTTCCAGCACTATTAGATGAAGCAACCAAAAAAATATTATCAAATTTGATATCTTTCTTTTCAATTACTTCTAAAGTTTTTCTTCCAACATTACCGGTTGCACCGATGATAGCTATATTAGTCATTTAAAGATTTATACTAAATGAAAGGTAAATCGCAAACTGTTCCATCAAAACTGTTGCCATTTATATCAATTTTAAATGATTGCGATGCTTCAAAATATGGTTTTTTGACCATTGCTATGCCAATAACTTGTTTAAACATTGGATTATAACTGCCTGATCTTAAGTCTCCAATAATATTATTATTTTCATCAATTAAATTCATTGATCCTGTTACACTTATTTGATTAGCATTTATTTTAACACCCATTAATTTCTTTTTAATTCCTTCAGCTTTAATTTTTTTTAATGCTTCTTTTCCAATAAAATCTATTTCTGTTTCTAGATTTACAAACTTGTCAAATCCACACTCATATGGATTGTCATGAATATCAATGTCGTTTCCCCATGATAGTAAAGAACTTTCTATTCTCTCAACTAAATTTGGACACCCAGGTTTAACGTTAAATTCTCCTCCAACTTCAAATAATTTATCGTATAAAGCTAATCCTGCTTTTGTATGTTCCATGTAAACTTCAAATCCACCTTGTTTTGACCAACCAGACCTTGCAATTAAATGTTCTGCGCCACCAAATTCAAAATACCCAAAACCAAAAAATTTAAGTTCATTTATTTTTGGACCTAAAACTTTTTCCATTAATTGAAATGATTTTGGCCCTTGGACTGAAAAAATATCCACATCAGGCTCTGAAATCTCAACTTCAAAATTATGTCCAATTGCTAAACCTTTTGCATAAAGACCAACATCTGAATCTGATAATGATATCCACCATTTTTCATCAGATAATTTTAGGATAACAGGATCATTTATTATTCCTCCTTTGTTATCAATTATTGGGCAATAATAACATCTTCCTTCTTTTGCATTTGATAGATCTCTACAAGTCATCAACTGGACCAATTTTGAAGAATCTTTTCCAGAAATTTCAAGTTGTCTTTGCACGGCTGCGTCCCAAATTTGAACATGTTCTTTTAAATGATGATAAAGATCTTCTATACTTCCAAATGAAGCTGGTAATAACATATGGTTGTAAACAGTGTAAGAGGTTACACCTTGCTTCTCTACTCTTGATGTATATTTTGTGCCTCTCAGTCTTCTAGATTTTGCAATATAAAAATTTTTCATATTTTTTAGCTTACTGTCATCTTTTGATGAATTTGTAAAGAAAGTATGTTGTAATATCTAAAAAATTTTAGCTGAGTTCTTTTGCTCTTTTCCTTAACTCAAATTTTTGGATTTTACCCGTTGATGTCTTTGGGAGATCGCAGAAGTCTATTTTCTTTGGAATTTTAAAACCGGCTAGAGTTTCTCTACAGAAATCTATTAGTTCTTTTTCATTAATCTCTTTATCAGCTACTTTTTCGATAAAAGCACATGGAACTTCACCCCATTTTTCGTCAGGCTTTGCTACCACGGCGACTATTGAAACTGCTGGATGCTTAGAGAGTGTATTTTCTATTTCTATTGAAGAAATGTTCTCACCACCCGAAATTATGATATCTTTTGAACGATCTTTTACTTTAATATACCCATCAGGATAAATAACTGCCAAATCTCCTGAGTGAAACCATCCATCCTTCATAGCTTTCTCGGTTGCATCTTTATCTTTAAAATACCCTTTCATAACAACGTTTCCTTTAATCATTATTTCACCAATTGTTTCACCATCCATTGGTACAGGTTTCATTGTTTCTGGATCTAGAACGGCTACTCCCTCAGTGTTTGGAAATCTTACACCTTGTCTTGCTTTAATTTCATTAACTTTGTCTTCTTCAAGTGAGTTCCAATCGTCATTCCAAGCACATTGTAAAACGTGTCCATAAGTTTCTGTCAAACCATAAACGTGCATTACTTCAAATCCTAGGGCTCTCATTTTTTTGAATATAATACTCGGAGGGGGTGCTCCAGCAGTCAAGACATAAACTTTATGTTTTAACTCTTTGATATCACTCTGCGATGCACCAGATATCATATTTAAAACAATTGGCGCTCCTCCAAAATGGGTAATTTCATGTTTTTCGATTAAATCAAATATTTTTTTAACGTCAATAGCTCGTAGACATACAGTCTTTCCATTTAGCATTGGAATTGTCCATGGATAACCCCATCCATTGCAATGAAACATTGGTACCACTGTTAAAAAATTTAGTCTATTTGGCATATTCCAAGCAACCGCACTTCCGGTTGACATTAAATATGATCCCCTGTGATGATAAACAACACCTTTTGGATTGCCTGTAGTGCCAGATGTGTAACTTAGTGAAATAGCTTGCCATTCATCTTTTGGTTTCTTCCAAATAAAGTTTTCATCACCAGTATTTAAAAATTCTTCATATTCTCTGTCTCCTATTTTTTTTAATAAAGTTTGATCTGCAAAATCATCTTGAACATCAATTACTATTGGTTTTTGTTTTAAACTGGATAAGGCTTTTTCAGCAATAGCATGTAATTGTCTGTCAATTATCAAAACTTTTGCTTCACTGTGTTCAAGAATATAAGCAACTGTTTTAGAATCAAGTCTGGAGTTAATAGTATTTAAAATTGCTCCTGTCATTGGTACAGAATAATGAGCTTCAAAAATTTCAGGAGTATTAAATGTCATTACTGAAACTGTATCTCCCTCAGTAATACCAATTTTTTCTAATGCACTTGCAAATTTAATACATCTATTAAATACTTCTGTCCAAGTGAAGGATTTCGTTTCGTAAACCAATGCTTCATAATTTGGATAAATGTCTTTTGCTCTCTCTAAGAAACTTAAAGGAGTTAGTGGAACATAATTTGAGGGATTTTTATCAAGATACTGATTATATTTATTCATCAGTTAAATTTTGCACTCATGGTATATTTACTACCAGATATTGCAGATTTATAATGACTTTCAGCTCTTGGTAAAATTTTATCAAAATAGTAATTACCTGTATTTAATTTATCTTCATAAAATTCTTTATTTTTATCAAGATTTTCTAAGCTTTTTCTCATTGTTTTAAGCCATATAAATGACAAGCAAAAGTAACCAAAAAATCTTAAATAATCATTGCATGAAGCACTAATATCATCTTTTGAAGTATCTCCGTTTGGCGATATCCAATTGGTAAAATCTATTAGTATGTTTTTTAAATCAGATAATTTTTTAACATGATCATTTAGCTGTTCAATTTTTTCACAGCTTTTAATTTCAGCATCCACATAATTCATGAAATTATCAAATACCTTTCTCTGACTTATTTTTCTAAAAACAAAATCAATTGCTTGAACAGAATTTGTTCCCTCATAAATTGGTGTAATTCTATTATCTCTAAACAATTGCTCAATTCCCTGGTCTTTTGTATAACCATACCCACCAAAAACCTGAATGGCCTCATTAGTTATTTCCATACCCATATCAGTGAAAAATGATTTTATAACAGGGGTCATCAAGCCAACTATATCAGAAGCATCTTTTTTTACTTCATCAGAAGAATGGCTCAAACTTACATCAACTTGTTGTGCCATCCAAAAGGACAATGACCTTTCTCCCTCAATAATCGATTTCATATTTAATAAGCTTCGTCTTATGTCTGCGTGTTTAATAATTATATCAGTTTCTCCATTAGAATTGTCATTTGATTTTCCTTGTTTTCTCTCTTTTGAATAACTCAATGCAGTTTGATAAGCCGTTTCTGATAATCCTAGTCCTTGGATTCCAACAACAATCCTCTCTAAATTCATCATTGTAAACATAGAGTTTAAACCTTTATTTTCAGGTCCAATCATATAACCTTTAGCGTCGTCAAAACTTAATACACACGCCGGTGATCCTTTAATCCCCATTTTTGATTCAATTGAAACAGTATTAACGCCATTTCTAGGACCTATAGAACCATCTTCATTTATTTCATATTTAGGTACTAAAAATAAACTTATACCTTTCGTACCTTTTGGAGCATCTTGAACTCTTGCTAAAACAAGATGAATGATATTTTCAGTTAAATCATGGTCTCCAGATGTAATAAAAATCTTTTGTCCAGTAAGACTGTACGTACCATTTTCGTTTTTAATTGCCTTCGTTTTTATTAATCCTAAGTCAGTTCCACATTGTGGCTCTGTTAAACACATTGTGCCACTCCATTTACCTTCTACAATTTTAGGAAGGTAAGTATTTTTTATTTCTTCAGTAGCATGGCTTAAAATACAATTATATGCCCCAATACTTAGTTCACTGTATAATTTAAATGATAAACTAGAAGATGAAAGCATTTCATCAAAAAAAGCGCTTACAGTTTTCGGCATACCCTGACCACCATATTTTGGATCACAAGTTAAGGACACCCATCCATCTTCGATAAATTTTGAATATGCTTCTTTATAACCCGGAGGGGTTCTGACTACTCCATTTTCATAAACACAGGGATTTTCGTCTCCAGCTTTTGCTAAAGGAAGAAGCATTTCTTCATTAATTTTAGCAGCTTCCTCCAAGATATCTTTTACCAGATCAGAAGTAACTTCTTTATACTTTTCAATTTCGTTATAATTTTTATTATCTTTTAGATGTTCAAATAAGAACATCATATCTTTTACAGGTGCGGAATAAACAGTCATAAATTTAATAATATCAAATTAAGTTAATTTTTTTATTTTTGCAAATATGCAATAATCGCATCTCCCATACCAGAAGTTGAAATTTCTTTTGTTCCTTTTGACACAATATCTTTAGTTCTTAGCCCATCATCTAGTACATTTTGCACTGCTTTTTCTAGATCATCGGCTTCTTTATCTAAATCAAGAGAGTACCTCAAGGCCATAGCAAAACTCAGGATGGTCGCAATAGGATTTGCAATCCCTTTTCCAGCAATATCTGGAGCAGATCCATGAACAGGTTCATACATAGCTCTCATTTCACCATCTTTATTTTTTGCTCCTAGAGAGGCTGAGGGTAATAAACCTAAAGATCCTGTCAACATAGATGCTTCATCTGACAGCATATCACCAAACAAATTATCTGTCACAATTACATCAAATTGTTTTGGATTTCTTAAAAGTTGCATTGCACAATTATCTGCAAGCATATGATTTAACTCAATATCTTTATATTCTTTATCATGAAGATTTTGAACTTCTTCCTTCCATAGTTGACCAGCTTCCATAACGTTAGATTTTTCACAAGAGGTAACTTTATTATCTCTCTTCTTTGCTAAATCAAATGCAACTCTAGCAACTCTTTTAATTTCCGATGAGGTATAAGTATGAGTATTTATTCCTTTACGCTCACCATTATCTATTGGTTTGATGCCTCTTGGTTCACCAAAATAAATACCACCTGTCAATTCTCTAACAATCATAATGTCCAGACCTGATACTATTTCAGGTTTTAGCGTTGATGCCTCAACTAATTGTTTAAAACAAATTGCGGGTCTCAAATTTGCAAATAATTTTAATTCTTTTCTTAGCTTAAGAAGAGCTCTTTCAGGTCTTTTAGAAAAATCTAAATCATCATATTTTGGTCCTCCCACAGCTCCTAAAATGACTGCTTCACATTCTAATGATTTATAAAATACCTCATCTGTAATTGGTGTTCCATGCTTATCGTAAGATGCTCCACCAACTAAAGCTTCTTCCATATCGAAATCAAGAGATTTATTTACATTAAACCAAGTTATAATTTTTTTAACTTCACCAATAACCTCTGGACCAATACCATCACCTGGTAAAAGTAAGAATTTTCTTTTTTTGACTTTAATCATTAAATATCCAGGGCTTTGTGGATTTTAATTTTTCTTCAAATGAAATTATTTTATTAGATTTTTCCAAAGACAGTGCAATATCATCTAGTCCCTCAATTAAACATTTTTTTTTAAATTCATCTAATTCAAATTTGATTTCTTTATTTCCAAAAATTATTTTTTGATCTGGTAAGTTTATCGCAATTTCTTCTTGTCTCTTAGAATATTCAGAAAGTTCTTTTATCTGTTCATCATTAACTTTAATAGGCAATATTCCATTTTTAAAACAATTATTATAAAATATATCTGCGTAACTTGTGCTTATGACACAAGTGATACCGAAGTCTAAAAGTGCCCATGGTGCATGTTCTCTAGATGACCCACATCCAAAATTATTCCCTGCAATTAAAATCTTAGAATTATTATATGGCGGTTTATTCAATATAAAGTCATCTACTACTTTACCTTTTTCATCATATCTCATTTCATAAAATAAATTTTTTCCAAGTCCTGTTCTTTTTATTGTTTTTAAAAATTGCTTTGGAATAATCATATCTGTATCGATATTTACAATTGGTAAATATGCAGGAATACTTTTTAATGTTGAGAATTTGTTCATTTAACTACTGTATTTTCTAACGTCATCTAAATTTCCAGATATAGCAGCTGCAGCTGCCATCGCTGGGCTAACTAAATGTGTTCTTCCACCCCGTCCTTGTCTTCCTTCGAAGTTTCTATTTGATGTTGATGCACATCTTTCTTCTGGCTTCAACTTATCAGCATTCATAGCTAGACACATTGAACAACCTGGCTCACGCCATTCAAATCCAGAATTTTTAAATATTAAATCTAAACCTTCTTGCTCTGCCTGCTGTTTTACTAATCCTGAACCAGGAACTATCATTGCATTTACATGAGAAGCAACTTTTTTATCTTTTAAGATTTTTGCAGCTTCTCTTAGATCTTCAATTCTTCCATTTGTGCAACTGCCGATAAATACTTTATCGATTTTTATATCTTTTATTTTGGTTTTTGGTTTTAATCCCATATATTTTAATGATCTATTTATAGAATTTTTTCTGTCTTCATTTTGCTCATTTTCCGGATCTGGAACAATCCCATCAATATCTACTACATCCTGAGGCGAAGTTCCCCAAGTTACCATTGGTTTAATATCTATGCCCTCAAGACTGATTTCTTTGTCAAATGCTGCATCATCATCGGACTTTAATTTACTCCAATATTCTAATGCTTTATCCCAATTTGAATTCTTTGGAGACATTGGTTTACCTTTTAAATAATTAAAAACTTTTTCATCTGGTTCTATTAGTCCAGCCCTTGCACCTCCTTCAATTGTCATATTGCAAATCGTCATTCTTTGTTCGACACTTAAATTCGAAATTAAGTTTCCAGCATATTCAATTACATAACCAGTACCACCAGCTGTACCAATTTTTCCAATTATTTGTAATATTACATCCTTAGACGTTACTCCAACAGGAAGAGATCCATTAACGTTTATTCTAAAATTTTTTGATTTTTTTTGAACTAAAGTCTGTGTTGCCAAGACATGTTCTACTTCTGAAGTTCCGATTCCAAATGCTAATGCACCAAATGCTCCGTGCGTAGCTGTGTGACTATCACCACAAACGATAATAGTTCCAGGTTGTGTAAATCCTTGTTCTGGACCAATAATATGAACAATTCCTTGTCTTTTGTCGTTCATTCCGAAAAGATTTATTCCAAATTCTGCACAATTTTTTTCTAGTGTCTCGATTTGTATTTTTGAATCTTCGTCAGTAATAGGCACTGATCTATCAGTTGTTGGAACATTATGATCTGCCACTGCTAAAGTTAAAGAAGGTTGTCTAACTTTTCTTTTAGAATTTCTTAAACCTTCAAATGCTTGTGGACTAGTAACTTCATGAACTAAATGTCTATCAACAAATAAAAGTGAAGTCTCATCCTCTTGTTGATGAACGAGATGATCATTCCATATTTTATCGTATATAGTTTGAGGCATTGTAAAAAATTATTTTTTTACTTCAAGATTTTCTTTTTTTTCATCAGTTTTTTTTTCTACCGATGGGGTATCTTCTTTATTTTCTTTTTTTTCTTCTGGTTTTTTTGCTTCTACTTTTGGAGCATCTTTATTGGAATCTTGTGTGCTATCTGCTGTTTTTTGCTCTATATCATGCATAACATTTTCTTCTGTTACTTCGTGAATTTTAGTTTCGACGTCTATACCTATTTTCTTTTTAATTTTTTCAGCAATTCTTGCAGATTTACCTGTTCTATCTCTCAAATAATATAACTTAGCTCTTCTAACTTTTCCTGACCTTACAACTTTAATTGTATCTACAATCGGACTATATAAAGCAAATGTTCTTTCCACACCCTCACCAAAAGAAATTTTTCTTACAGTAAAAGAAGAATTGATATCTCTATTTTTTTTCGCAATACACACACCTTCAAAAAATTGAATACGATCTCTTTTTCCTTCAGTTATTCTAACTCCAACTTTAACAATATCACCTGGAAAAAATTCTGGGTGCTTTCTTTCAGAAATAATTTTTTTTACTTTAGATTGATTAATTTCTTCTATTGTCTTCATTTTAATTCTCTTTAGTTTTTTTATATAATTGCCACAAATCTGGTCTACGGTCGCGTGTTATAGCCTCAGATTGAGATAAACGCCAGTCTTTAATTTTGGCGTGATCGCCTGATAATAGCACATCTGGAACACTTTTTTTCTCCCATATTTGAGGTTTTGTAAATTGGGGATACTCTAAAAGTCCGTTTTCAAAACTTTCTTCTTTAGCTGAATTTGTATTACCAAGAATACCAGGAATAAATCTTAAAATTGCATCAAGAATTACAAATGAAGCTCCTTCACCTCCAGATAAAACAAAGTCTCCTATACTTACTTCCTCGATATTTCTTGTTTTTAATATTCTTTCATCAATTCCTTCAAAGTGTCCACAAATTATATTTATTGTTTTTTCTTTAGATAGTTGTTTTGCTAATTGATGATTGAACAACTTACCCTTCGGACTTAGATAAATAATCTTTTCACCATCTTTAACATTTTTGTCTATTGATTTTGCTAATACATCTGCTTTCATTAACATACCTTCGCCTCCTCCATAAGGAGCGTCATCAACAGTTTTATGTTTATCAAGTGCATACTCTCTTATATCAATAGTATCTATTTTCCATTTATTCTCCGTCAGTGCTTTACCAAAAATACCTTGACCTAGATATCCAGGAAAAAAATCTGGATAGAGTGTGAATATACGAGCTTCTAACATTATTTTTTTTCTTCTTCCTTAGGTGCTTCTGCTGGTTTAGCTTCTTCCTTAGGTGCTTCTGCTGGTTTAGCTTCTTCCTTAGGTTTTGCTTCTCCACCTTCATCAGCTTTTTTTCTATCTTTCTTAGGAATTGCTTTTTGAGGATTGTTTCCTTTTTCAGGCATTGGCATTATATCATTTTCTCCCAATAACCTTGCAACTCTTGTTGTTGGCTGAGCTCCTTGACCTAACCAATATTTTATTCGCTCAGAATCTAAGCCAATTCTCTCCTTTTTATCCTTCGGTAATAATGGATTATAAAAACCTAATTTTTCTATAAACCTACCGTCTCTTGGAAATCTACTATCAGCCACAACAATTTTATATACTGGCCTTTTTTTAGTACCCCCCATTGATAGTCTCATTTTTAACATTACTTATTTCTCCTTTATTTTAATTGATTAAATAGTTCTGGCGGAATCCCTTTGTCCGCCATTCCTTTCATATTTCTTTTAGACATTTTTTTCATCATTTCTGACATCATCTTAAATTGTTTTAACAACTTATTGATAGTGGCAATGTCTGTACCTGAGCCATTAGCAATTCTTTTTTTTCTTGATCCATTTATAATTCTAGGATTTTCTCTTTCTTGCTTTGTCATTGATAAAATCACAGCTTCATTTTGAGTTATAATTTTTTCATCTATTCCTGATTGGTCCATTTGTGATTTAATTTTTGAAACTCCAGGGAGAAATGACATTATACCTTCTATTCCACCCATCTTTTTCATTTGACGTAATTGAGAAAGATAATCTTCCATCGAGAATTGACCTTTTTTAAGTTTCTCTTCTGTTTTCTTTAAGTTTTCTTGATCTAAATCTTCTGAGGCTTTTTCAACTAAGGAAACAATATCTCCCATTCCCAAAATTCTATTTGCAATTCGATCAGGATGAAAAACTTCAAAATTTTCAATTTTTTCTCCAACACCAAGAAACTTTATAGGAACCTCAGCAACATATTTCATACTCAATGCAGCTCCACCTCTTCCATCTCCATCTGCTCTTGTAAGTATAATACCACTCAAATTTACTGTATTTTTAAATTCCTTAGCCACATTAGCAGCAACTTGACCTGTTAGGGAGTCAGCTACTAGTATAGTTTCTGCAGGATTAATAATAGTTTCAATTTGTTTGATTTCATTCATCATTTGAAAATCTATTTGTGTTCTTCCAGCAGTATCAAATAAAACTACTTCACAACCATTTAAATTTGCAGCACTTAAAGCTCTTCTACAAATATCAGCAGGAAGCTGACCCTCTATAATTGGTAAAGTTTCAATATTATTTTGTTCACCCAAAAGTCTCAATTGCTCTTGCGCGGCAGGTCTGTAGACATCCAAACTAGCCATCATAACTTTTTTCTTATTATTTTTTTCTAAAAATTTTGCTAATTTTGAGGTTGTTGTGGTTTTTCCTGATCCTTGCAACCCAACTAACATGATTGGAACTGGAGGGACAGCATTAAGGGAGATTTCAGAATTCTTGTCACCTAAAAAAGATACTATTTCGTCATAAACGATTTTTACAACCATATCCCCAGGAGAGGTTGATCTTATAATTTCTTGACCAAGCGCTTTGGGTTTAACTCTACTAATAAACTCCTTAACTACGTCTAAAGAAACATCAGCTTCTAATAAAGCCAACCTTATACCTTTTAAACCTTCGTCAACTTGCTTTTCGTCAAGAGAAGGTACTTTTTTTAATGAAGAAAAAATTTCTTCAAATTTATTAGTTAAATTTTCAAACATAATTTCGCACAGCAAGTATCGCACCAGTGGGCGAACCCTCGCTGACTGGTGTCGATCTCTTTGTTTCCAAAGACACCGCAAATTGCTGTATTTTGCGGAAGTGCGCGTAAACTATATTAGAGGTTCAAAAAGTCAATAAATAAGTTAAGTATTATTTATATGGAATTTGAAGCATTTAAAATGGATGGATTAGGTAACGATTTTGTTATTATTGATCAGAGAATAAATAATTTAAATTTATCAAATGACCAAGTCTTAAAAATTTGTGACAGAGATTTCATAGGGTGCGATCAGTTGATCTACATAAATAAAAGTCAAAAAGCAGATGCTGATGTTACTTTTTTTAACTCGGATGGAAGCCACTCAGATGCATGTGGAAATGGAACTAGATGCGTTGCTTATTTACTAAGTATTGAAAAAAATAAAAAAGAAATTGAAATTTCGGTATCCTCAAAAATATTAAAATCTAAGGTCCTTAATAATAAAGACGTTGAAACGATAATTGGAACTCCAAATTTAGAGTGGAACAAAATTCCTTTAAGTAAAAATCTTGATACTAAAAATCTATCACTTGGTATGATTGATATTGACGGAAATAAAATGAATGGTGGTATTGCAGTAAATGTTGGAAACCCTCATGTCGTATATTTTTGCGAGGATATAGAAAAAATAGATTTAAAAAAATATGGACCATTAATAGAAAATCATGAAGTTTTCCCTGAAAAATGCAATGTCACAATAGCTCAAAAAATTAGTGAACAACATTACAAAATTAAAGTTTGGGAGAGGGGCGCTGGTTTAACAAAAGCTTGTGGGACTGCAGCGTGTGCAACGGCAGTCGCAGCTAATTTAAATCAACTACAAAATAGTAATTCAAAAATAGAATTTTCAAGAGGAATTTTAAATATTCAAATTGATAATGAATTAAATATAAAAATGAGAGGTCCTGTATCTGAAATTGAAAAAATTAATATCAAAATATAATGGGTATTTTTGAAAAATTTAAAATCGGATTTAAAAGAAGTGCAAGCAATATAGCATCAGGTCTTAAAGAAATAATAGTTAAGAAAGAAATTGACGATGCAACTCTTGATAAAATAGAGGAATTCTTGATCGGCTCAGACGTGGGCATAGATGCAGCATCAGAGATAAAATCTATAATTGCTCAAAAAAAGATTGATCCTAAAAATGATCCAATCAAGGAAGTTTTTGAAGTACTTAATAATTATATTTTAGAACTAATGACACCCCTAGAAAAGAAAGATTTTTTCTTAAAAAAAGAAAAGACAAATATAATATTAGTTTCGGGTGTTAATGGAGTTGGTAAGACAACTACTATTGGAAAATTAGGAAAAATATTTATACAAAATAATAATAAAGTTCTTTTTTCAGCATGCGATACTTTTAGAGCAGCTGCTATTGATCAATTAGAAGAATGGGCTAACAGGGTTGATGCTAAAATTGTAAAATCATATCCCAGTTCAGATCCGGCTTCAGTTGCTTTTAAAGCAATGGAAATAGCTCAAAGTCAAAACATAGATCAAGTAATAGTAGACACGGCAGGAAGATTACAAAATAAAAAGAATTTAATGGATGAATTAAAAAAAATAGGAAATGTAATTAAAAAAAGTGATGAAACAGCACCTCACGAAGTTATTTTAGTTTTAGATGCAACATCGGGACAAAATATAATTAATCAACTCGAAGAATTTAATAAATTACTTCCAATCACAGGCATCATAATGACAAAACTTGATGGAACTGCAAAAGGTGGAATATTGATTGCGATTTCAAAGAAATATAAAGTACCTATTGTTGGTCTCGGGCTTGGAGAAAAAGAGGATGACTTACAAATATTTGAAGCTGAGAAGTTTGCAAGTGCTTTTACCCAAGTTAATTAAGCAAATTTTTAGAAATTAAAGGTTTATAGATGTTGCACTCAAAATTATTTTTTAGAGATTTATAACCACAGTTTTCAGCATAAGAAGAAATTATAAAATTTAATTTGCCAGAAGTATTAGCAATTTCTAGCTTATTATTTTTTATGTCATATTTTAAATTTTCATAAAAATTTTTTTTTGCACTTATCAAAACTAAAGTGTTGTTGTCATTTAATAAATAGTAAGCAAAATCCTCTGGGAAAAGTGGGAAATTATATTTTTTTGATATTTTTTTTACTTTTTTTGGGAACCAGTCATAAGAAATCAAAGGGTAATCTTTATTTAAATTTTTATCATATAAGTATAAGTCCTGTGGATAGTCATTGATATAATTAAAATATTCTCCCTTTGCCAAAATAGCTTTCTTTCGTGTTTTAAAATACAGAGTGAACTCACTATTATAAGAGTTCATTTTTCCAATATGGAAATAATTGTTATCATGGTGCTCATTATTTATCTCTGAACTAAGTTTTGTTGGCAATATTAATAAAAAAAGTAATAAGAGGAATTTAAACATACCTAAAATTAGAATTTAAAAGTGATGTGGATTTGTTTAAATTATGTCTTAATTTAAACTTTTTATAAAATTGTCGATTGATTGAATTAAATCTTTGTTAAATTCCATCATATGGTCGTCGTTGTCATTAAAATAATTTGACTTAACACCACCATATTTATTAAATATTTCTTCGCCCATATAAAATGGCACAATATTATCCTTTTTCCCATGCATCACGTGCATAGGAAACTTTATTTTGTTAATTTTTTCAATGGATTTGAATTTATCTTTTAAAATAATTTTTGCAGGAAGATATGGGTAATATTTTTGCGCCAAAATCTCCATGGATGTAAATGGGGACTCTAATATTATACCTGCAAATAAATTGTTGCTTGCGGTTTCTATTGCTACAGCAGTGCCAAGAGATTCTCCATAGAGAACAATATCTCTATCTTCTATATTGTTTTGATTAAGCCATTCTTTTGCTTTAATTGCATCTTTATAAAGTCCAACTTCTGTTGGTTTGCCTTGGTTTCCACTAAAGCCTCTATATGCAAAAATTAAATAGTTTAAATCTAAATCTGCAAACTCATTTAGTTTATAAATTCTATTATCTAATTTTCCAGCATTTCCGTGAAAAAAAAGCAAGGTTTTAGAGTTATTATTTTTTTTGTAATACCATCCAACTAGATCATTATCAGATTGAATGCTTACTTTTTCGATTTTGTGAGATAGAGGTCCCTCATCTAAATAGTTATTTTCTCCAGGATGGTATAATAATTTTCTTTGATAAAAATAAAGTATTAGAGAAACTCCAAAGTAAATAATAAAAATATAAAATAGAATTTTTGCAAATAACATTTTAGGCTTTAATTTCATTTTTACTTTTTCTTCTTACCAAATAAATACCAAAAAATACAAATATGGTACCTATTAAATGATAATTCTCCAAAATCTCAGAAAAAAATATTATTCCATAAAAAGCTCCATAAATTGTATAAAGGTATAGTGTGAAACCGGTTGTTGATGGTCCTAAGTATTTAATAGTTAATGTGTATAGTGAAAAAGCGATTATACCTGGAGAAATTGCTGCAAACAAAATCCAATAATAAAATTCTTCATTGAATAAAGTTTTTTCAAAATAAATATGCTCTATAAAATAAAAAGGCAAAATAGATAAAAAACCAAAAAAAGATATAATCGTTAGTCTTGGAAAAAAATTAAGTTCTGAATTCCATTGAAAAAGCATAACAGTATAAATCGCCCAGCCTAATGCTGCTCCTAACATCCAAAAATCTCCAGAAGCAAATTTTAATTCAAGAAGTAAATTGATATCGCCCTTTAAAATTACAGCAAAAACTCCAACTAGACAAAAAAGTAAGCCAATAAATTGAAAAATATTTATCTTATCTTTAAAAAGAAAATATGAGATTAAAATTATAAATATTGGTGAAGAAGTATAAAGAATTCCCATATTAACAATGGTTGTAGATGAACCAGCCATATATGGAAATATTCCACAAACACCACATCCCATCAAACCTAGAAAAAAACTTCTTTTAATCTCTTTTTTAATAATATGAAAATTTTCAACTAAATACTTATAATTTAGTACAAATAAAATAATGAAAAAAATAAACCATCTCCAAAAAGATAAAGATATGGGAGGAACATCCTCAACACCACCTCTTGCTACAATTAAGTTGCTAGCCATAAAAAGTGGCTGAAACAACAATAAAAAATATCCAATAAAATTTTTATTCATTTTTATTTAATATTAAAAAAAATAAGTAACTTAAAATGCATAAAAATAAAAAAATTGAAAAAGAAATTTGATAGCTCATTGTAATAGTAGCACCTAAATTTCTGGAAAAATCTATTATTAAACCAATTATCCATTGTACAAAAAAAGTACCAGAAAATAAAAATACATTAAAAGAAGTTAAAGATTTACCTGCTAGTTTAGTAGGAAAATTTAATGCTATTGCTGGTTGGGTTAATGAAATTACTATTGATGATAAAATATAAAGAGTGAACATGGTTGCACCAGCTTTGTCTCCCATTATGACTATTAAAAATAAAATTATATAACTTACAGGAAGGGTAAATTTTACAATTCTCATACTGTCAATTCCCTTGGAAGATAATTTTGGCAAAAAATATCCCCATATTAAAAAAGAAAAAAGCATAGTTACATTTATCCAAAATAAACCTGTCGCACTTTGTATTGCATCATAACCCGTTACATTTAGCATCCATGGGCCAGCCCATAATGTTTGTATTGCTTGAACACCTCCATAATTAAAAAAATGCAAGTGGTACTAAGCTTATAAAGAATTTATTTTTCCATATATGAGAAAGATTTTGAAGATTATTATTTTGTTCTTCATCCCTCTTGGTTTCCCACGAAGGTATTAAAATTGATATTAATATTATGCTTATCAAAATTAAAGAGGCTATAATTAAAAAAATAGATCGCCAACCAATTATTGGTAATAAAATTTGAACTGGTAGAGTTGATGCAACAAATCCAAGGTTAGCAACCATTAACATCCATGAATTTGCACGTTGTTGATATTTTTCTTCAAACCATACTCTGTAACCAGTTAAAGGACCCATTAAACAAGCAGCAACACCTACTCCAATGAAAATTCTAGAAATTAATAATCCTACAAAACTTTTAGCAAAAGCGAATGAAATAGTTCCAACAAGAGCAATTATTAATAAATATCTGATAACTTTTTTTGGGCCAAATCTATCTAATAACATCCCTGTAGGAATTTGCATAAGCGAAAACCCAAGAAAATATCCTCCAGCTAAAAGCCCAAGATTTGCAGCACTTAAATTGAATTCAGTTGAAAGAGCTGGTGTTAATGTTGCAGTAATTGATCTCAGCAAATTTGATATAAAAAAGCCAAAGGCAAATACAGAAAAAATTAGAATACTTTTATTTATTTTATTGATCATTTATATTTTTTATGAAATTACAGTTCTATTATGAATAATCATTCAACAAAAGATAAAGATGCCATTTCTTCAAATGGTATGGCCGCAACATCACATCCAATAGCTACAGAAGAAGCTCTGAGAATATTACAAAAAGGTGGAAACGCTGTGGATGCAGCAATAGCAGCCTCTGTTGTTCTGTCTGTTGCAGAGCCTAATTCTACAAGTATAGGCGGTGATTGTTTTGCTATAATAAAAATGAATGGTAAAGACCCTGTTTCATATAATGGATCAGGTATTGCTCCAGCAAAAGCAAATTTTGATTATTTCAAGGAAAAGAATATAGATAAAATTGGTTTAACAAGTCCTCACTCAGTAACTATTCCAGGTGCATTAGATGCTTGGAATTCAATTCATAATGATTTTGGAAAACTCGATTTTGAGGAGTTGTTTCATAAAGGTATAGATATTGCAAAGAATGGTTTTAAAGTGACTAAAGTTGTTGCTAACGCATGGAGCAACGTATTTAATAAATTAAACGATAACCCATATTCTAGAAAACATATGCTAAATAATGGTAAAAGTTATCAATTTAATGAGGTAAATAAAAATCCTGCACTTGGAGAGACTCTCGAAAAAATTTCAAAAAATGGAGTTAAAGAATTTTATGAAGGATCAATTGCTGAAGATTTAGTTAAAACTTTAAAAGAGTTTGGGGGCTTACATACAATTGAAGATTTCCATAAGCAAAAAAATATTAAATCAGAAACTTTATCAGATAGATATAGAGATATTATCATTCATCAATGTCCTCCGAGTGGACCTGGGATAACAGTTTTAGTAATGATGAAATTATTAGAAAAGTTAGATATTGAAAAATATGATGTGAATTCATTTGAAAGGTTCCATCTTGAAGCAGAAGTTACAAAGCAGGCCTATAAACTTAAAGAAGAAAATATTGGTGATCCAGAATTTGTAGATTTAGATTTAAAAAAAATATTAAGTGAACAAAATATAGATAATATCTCAAAAAATATATCTATTAGTGGCTGTGCAGATGTAGGAGATCTAAATATTCCAAACCATCCTGAAACGGTTTATTTAAGCGTGGTAGACAGAGATTTAAATGTAGTTTCAATTATAAATTCTGTTTGCTATGCTTTTGGATCTGGAATAACAGGTGATCAATCTGGAGTGGTTCTTCACAATAGAGGAACTAATTTTAGAGTTGAAGAAGGTCATCCTAATTGTATTCAGGGATTAAAAAGACCACTACATACCATAATTCCTGGAATAGTTATGAACAACAAAGGAGAATGTGAATTATCTTATGGAGTAATGGGAGGACAATATCAACCTGTGGGACAAGTTCATGTATTAAATAGCATTATTGATTATAACTTAACCCCTCAACAAGCCATTTCATTTCCTAGAGCATTCCATTTCAATAACATTTATAAATTAGAGAAAAGTATTGATAAAAAAATTTTTAATAATTTAAAAGAAGTCGGTCATAATGTTGAGTATATAGATGGTACTCATGGAGGTGGACAAGCAATTCAAATAGATAGAGAAAAAGGAAATTTAGTTGGCGGTTCAGATCCAAGAAAAGACGGATATGCAAAAGGTTATTAATTTAAATGAACTCTAGAATTGTTAGGAATATTATAGAATCACAAAATGATAATCGAATTGCAATAACATCTGAAAGTAGTTCTCCACTAAAATTTGTTGATTTAAAATCATTAATAGAAAGAATATCAAAACAATTATCAGGTAATGGTATTAGTAATAAAGATCGTGCAGCAATAGTTTTGCCAAACGGTTCTTACATGGCAACTAGTTTTTTGGCAATTTCAAGCTACATGTCTGCAGCACCTTTAAACCCTAACTATAAATCTGAAGAATTCGAATTTTACCTAGAGGATTTAAAGCCAAAGATAGTGATTGTAGAGAAAAATTCTAAAAATCCAGTAGTAGAAGTCGCAAATAAATTAAAAATTCCTGTTTGCGAAATAAAATCAGACGGAAATACTTTAAGCGGAGATTTTAATCTTTTTGAAAAAAGTAGTGATTATATTTTGCCAGGCGAAGATCATGAAGCTCTTGTGCTTCATACTTCAGGCACTACATCAAGGCCTAAGATTGTTCCATTAACAAATAAAAATATTTTTTCTTCGGCAGATAATATCTCTAAAAGTCTTAATTTAACTGATAAAGATCATTGTCTAAATATTATGCCATTATTTCATATACATGGCTTAATTGCAGTTCTTGCAGCTTCTATGAAGGTAGGGGCATCTGTATGTGCAAGTAGTGGATTTAATGCATTAAAATTTTTAGATAATGCAAAAAGAGAAAAAATAACTTGGTATTCTGGAGTACCAACAATGCATCAAGCAATATTAATGAGAGCAGATAAAAATCTAGAAACTGCTAAACAATTAAATCTTAGATTTTTAAGATCATCATCAGCATCTCTGCCTCCAGCTGTATTTGAAAAACTAAATGAGGTATTTAATTGTCCAGTTATAGAAGCATATGGGATGACGGAAGCTACTCATCAAATGACCTCCAATCCATTACCGCCTAAGTCCCAAAAACCTGGATTTGTAGGAATTCCTGCTGGGCCAGAAGTTTGTATTATGGATACTAATAATAAAATTTTAAATCAAGGAGAAGAGGGAGAAGTTTGTATTAGAGGTGAAAATGTTACATCTGGATACGAAAATAACCCAGATGCAAATAAAAATAGCTTTTCAAATGGTTGGTTTAGAACAGGAGATCAGGGATATTTTGATAAAGATGGTTATCTAAAAATCTCTGGAAGATTAAAGGAAATAATTAATAAAGGTGGTGAAAAGATTTCGCCTTTAGAAATCGATAACATTCTTATGGATCATCCAAACATTGAGCAAGCCGTTTGCTTTGGATATGAGGATAAAATGCTTGGAGAAGATATAGCAAGTGCAATAATTATAAAAGAAGGCATGAAATGTACTGAAGATGATATAAAAATTTATGCAAATGAAAAACTTGCAAAATTTAAAATTCCAAAGAAAATATTTTTTGTAAATGAAATTCCTAAAGGGGCAACAGGTAAACTACAAAGAAATACTTTAGCTATAAAGTTTGGATTAGCGAACTAATGACTAAAATTTGTATATTTGGGGCAGGGTCTATAGGTGGATTTATAGCTACAAGTCTAAAAAAAGCAAACGCACAAGTCTCTTTAATCGCTAGAGGTGAACATAAAAAGGCAATAGAGCAAAACGGATTAACTTTTATAAGAGATGATAATAAAATTAATTTTAAATTTGATGTAACAGACAATCCTAAAGATTTGGATGAACAAGATTTCATAATTATTTCCGTAAAAGCTAATGCTATTAGTAAAATTTCAGAAAGTTTAAAACCGATTATGGGTAAAAAAACTTCAATTATATGCGCCATTAATGGATTACCTTGGTGGTACTTTTATAAAGCTAATTCGGGTACCAAATTAGACAATCAAATAGTTGAAAGCGTGGATCCAGGTGGAAAGATATGGCAAACTCTTGGACCTGAAAGAGCAATTGGTTGTGTAGTTTATCCAGCTTGTCAGATATTAGAGCCAGGTGTTATTAAACATAATGGTAATGGTGAACGATTTTCTTTAGGTGAACCAGATGGAACTAGATCAGAAAGACTAAAAATGATTTCAAGTTTATTCATAGAAGGGGGTTTAAAAGCTCCTCAAAAGAAAAATTTGAGAGACGAAATTTGGGTGAAACTGTGGGGAAACTGTTCATTCAACACAGTAAGTGCTCTAACAAATAAAACTATGGATGAAATGGGTAATGATCCAGAGACTTACAATTTAATAAAAGTTTTAATGCAGGAGTGCCAACAAGTTGGTGAAAAAATCGGAGTTAAATTCAATATATCAATTGAGGATCGAATTAAAGGTGGAGTCTCAATTATAGGCCATAAACCTTCGACTGCTCAAGATTTAAATGCTGGTAAACCTTTAGAAATAGATCCAATAATTGGTTCAATTATAGAAATTGCAAATAAGCTTGATTTAAATGTTCCAAGATTAAAAGAGATTAATGAAAAGTTAAAGTCCAAGGCGGAAGACTTGGGTCTTTATACAAGATCAGAATTAATTGATAAATTAACAGTTTAGAAATTTAGTGAAATATCTCTATGTATTGAATTACATCTAGATACATAGATAGCTTGCTCTTTAGTAAGTTTAGACTGCAATCTTAGTCCAATTGTTTCTTTGATTGCATTATTATATTCCTCAATCTTTGGCATTAAGTTTTCTTTAGCATTTGCCCTCCAACTAACTTCTTTATTGAATAACTCAACAACTTCTTTTGATTTTGTTCTAATTGCCATTGGATCAAGTTCATCTGAATCAACCATTGACAATAAATCATCTACACTATTTAAAAATTCATCCATTCCAGAGATCTCACTTAACTTATCAAACAGTCCATCCATAATTGTAATTGATCTTTCATATACTTTTGTATTACTTTCCATGGCTATAAAATAATCTAACTGTTTAATGTCTTTTGATACTTCCTCGAGTTTTACTCCATCATTTATGAACATTGCAAACTGATCAAGTAGATCGTAGGCTTCATCTACGTTCTTTCTATATCTTTTTGTTGTTGTATTTTTTGCTTTATTTATTTTGTCAAATTCTGAATTCTTAGCTTGCCAAGTTTCTGGAATTGAATTTTGAATTTCTTCAATTTCGAGTTTTACATCTTCAATTCTTAATTCTATTTTATTTTTCTCATCTAATTCATCATCATCTAAATTTCTTATCTCTGCTTTGTATTTTTCGATTTTTTTATTCAATTTAAGTATTTTCTTTTGCTTTTTTCTAACAGTGAAATGTAGGTCTCTGTAATCAATAGTGTAATCGTTATATTCTACCTCAACTTTTTTTAATTTATCAACAAGAGCAAACGTTCCTAATGCACTATCAAAGTGATCTTCTAAAATTTCCATTTTATCATCTGGGAGATTAGTTGGTGCCTCTGATTGGAATTTTAAGATTGCATTTTTAATCGCTTCACCGTTGGTATCAAATCTTGCAAATTTGTACTCTTGCAAACAATACTGTAATTTGGGATTCATTGGTGGAGGAGCAACATTCGAAGTTAAATACACTCTGTTCGGCAGATAATTTACTAGGCTAGGGTATGCACCTACTATTCCAAGACCTATAAGCTGTAAAATTATAAAAGGCACAACTCCCTTCCAAATATCAAGTGTTTTAACAATTTTTGGAGCAACTCCTTTCAAATAAAAGAGCGCAAATCCAAATGGTGGGGTTAAGAAGGAAGTTTGTAAGTTAACACCAATCATAACTCCTAACCAAACAGCTGTAACGTTAGCTCCTGTTTCGGCCAATAATATTGGTGCAATAATTGGAACAACAACAACTGCAATTTCTATAAAGTCTAGGAAAAATCCTAGCAAGAAAATTACAATCATCACGACAACAAATTGTGTCCAAAAACCCCCTGGTAAATCTTGTAAAAAGTCTCTTACTAATTCTTCTCCTCCAAATGCTCTAAATCCTGAAGTAAGCATCGCTGCTCCTAAAAGAATGATAAATACCATTGAGGTAGTCACACAAGTTTCTGTTACTACTTCTTTTAAAACATTTTCTGTTTTAAAAGTTCTCCAAAAACTCCAACCTATTCCGATAATAAAAATGACTACAAAGAAAGCTGTAATATAAATTGCGCTTAAATCTCTTTCCTCCAGATTTTTTACATTTAACTCATAATTTGAAGCAAAGAATGTAATTGGGATCAGAGATCCAATAATTAAAATCAAAGGATAAAATGCACTTTTCTTTCCTTCATATAATCTATAACCAGCCATCAAAGTAGCACCAATTGCTCCTATTGAGCCTGCTTGGTTTACAGTGGCAATGCCCATTAAAATCGAACCTAAAACTGCAAAAATTAATGCAAGAGGTGGTATGATAATTACAACTACTCTTAACCAAAATTTTAAATCAAAATTTCCTTTAAATGGAACTGGTGGTGCAACACCTCTCTTTATTCTAGCAAAAATAAATACATAGATCATATAAAGAGCAACTAACACTAAGCCTGGCAAAAGTGCTCCTAAGAACATATCACCTGCACTAGATGAGCCTACTCTAAATTCTCCTGGCATGTTGAATTCACCAGTTAAGTTTTTATAATCTTTTTGTCTTAAATTGTTTGCAACATCTGATGCGCTTGCCAACTGGTCAGCAATAATAATTAAAACAATTGATGGAGGAATAATTTGACCTAATGTTCCCGAAGAACAAACTATTCCACTTGCTAGTTGTCTGTCATATTTATTATTTAACATCGTTGGTAGTGAGATTAATCCCATTGCAATTACAGTTGCTCCAACGATACCTGTGGTTGCTGCTAGTAGTGCCCCTACAAATATTACGGAAATTCCTAGACCGCCAGGAATTGGTCCAAATAACTGGCCCATTGTTATCAATAAGTCTTCGGCAATTTTTGATTTTTGAAGCATAATTCCCATGAAAATGAATAAAGGAATTGCAATCAAGGTATCTGTTTCTACATCCCAGTAATTACTCCTAAAATTTGTAATACCTGCAACTAGCCATTCAATGGGTCCATCTACAGCAAAGAAAGCACTAGAGTCTCCCTCGAATATGTAGCCAAAAAATGCTGCTAAACCAATTGCAATTATAGCTGAGCCGGGTAGTGCAAAGGCAACCGGGTAACCCGATGCAAGAGCAACGATCATTATTGCAACTAGAACGGCTAAAAAGAATGTTTCCATAATTTAATTTTTGACACCTTTTAAAATTTTGTGGCTGCTTTCCATAAAATAGCTTGTAAATTGAATTAACATAGTGACAGCAAAAACAGCTAGGTACACAGCCATCAAATATAAAAGATAAAGTCCATTTGACCCTTGTTGTGTTACTTCAAAAGCTACAACCGGACCATTTATTATACTAGCCTTTCCATTTAAACCTAAAAATATTACAATCAACATGAGTGGCACTCCTAAGAGTGATGACCCAAGTAAATTTGTCCATGCTTTCTTTTTCTCACTAAAAGATGAATATAGTACATCAACTCTTACGTGACCTTCATGAATTAATGCATATGCACTTGCAAACAAATAAAGTGCTGCATACCAAAATCTAACTAAATCCCCTTGGAATGCTTGTTCATATGAAAATATAAATCTTGATAGAACAATTACAAATTCACTTGCTACAACTAATACTGCTAGCCATATAAAGCCAACTGATTTTGTAAAATATCCAATTACAAAAGAAATTAATATGATTGGAAAGTGAATATAAGTAATTCTTACAGGAGCTTTAACCATTAATGCTTTTACCTCAGGACTGAAGATTGCTTCCCATAATCTCTCTACAACCATAAATGAAATAACAAAATCAGCTACACCAACTAAAAATACTGCCCAAAATGATGATCGAATAATATATGCTGAAAATCTTGATAAAATTTTAGAATCTTGTTCTAAAGTTTGGCTATATGTTTTAAAAACATAAAAAATAACTGCAGCAATACAAATCAGGTACAAACCAATTTGCATATAACCGTAATTTAAATCAGATCCCTCTAGAGCTTTTTTCTTAAATCCAAGTACCTCATGATGTGAAAAAATCTTTTTTATGCCTGGCCAATCACTCCAAACTGTTAAAACATTGTTAATGAGAAATGCTAAAGTAAAAGCTAAAACAGAATAACTAATGATTCTAACATATAGAGATAGATTTGAATTTTTTGCCACCATAGTATTTTAATATAAATAAGTAATAATCGATTTTATTTAAAAAAAAAGGGCCCAATCATGGGCCCTTTAATAACTAAATTTAGTTAGATTACATTCCTAACACTCTGTTTCGTTGCTGAATATACGGTGAATCTGACAAGTTTGTCCAAGCACCAATTTCTTTTCTAGCTTTTAAGAAACTAGAGTGGATTCTCTCAGCGAGACCACTGCTTGCTCTTGTTTCCTCAAAAACTTCTTCAGCAGCTTTACCGAAACCATCATAAACCTTGTCGCTAAATCTTTCTAATTTAACTCCATGATCATTTATTAATCTCTCTAAAGCAGCACCGTTTTTCGCATTGTACTCTGACATCATTACGTCATTCTCTGTTGATGCACATGCTTCGATTAATAGCTGATCTGATTTTGATAAGCTTGTAAACCATGATTTATTACATCCACAAGCTAACATTGAACCAGGTTCATGCATACCAGGATAGTAATAATATTTAGCAGCTTCTTGGAATTTCATAGCTTCATCATTCCATGGACCTACCCACTCTGTTGCATCGATTGCACCAGAAACAAGGTTCTCGTAAATTTGTCCACCTGGAAGTGAAACTGGAGATCCTCCAAGTTTACCAATAACTTGTCCTCCTAATCCAGGCATACGCATTTTAAGACCTTTGAAGTCATTAGGGCTTCTAATTTTTTTATTAAACCATCCACCCATTTGAACTCCTGTGTCACCACACATGAAGTTTTTTAGACCAAATTTATCAGATAGCTCATCCCATAATTGCTGACCACCTGCAAATCTAATCCATGCATTCATTTCAGTGTAAGTGAAACCGAAAGGTACAGCTGTAAAATAACCCCATGCAGGATCTTTTTTAACCCAGTAGTAGTCTGCTGCATGATACATTTGCGAGTTACCTGAAGCAACTTCATCAAATGAATCAAATGCTTTTACTCTTTCGTTTGCGGCATAGTAAGTAACTTGAATTCTTCCATCACTCACGTCTGTAATTCTTTGAGCAAATCTTTGTGCACCTGTACCAAGACCTGGGAAATCTCTTCCCCAAGTAGCCACCATTGAAACTTCGATTCTTTCTTTGGCAACTGCAGGAGCAGCTAAAGATGATGCAGCAACAGCGGCAACACCAGTTGCAGCAGCAGCTTTAAAGAATTTACGTCTTGAAGGAGTTTTACCCTTCAATAGTTTTTTATCTTTAATCATTATTTCTCCTCTTTAAGTTAATTAACTGTTGCATTTAAAACATATATGCTTCTTAGAGTCATTTTAAAAAAGTGAAGATTTTTCACTTAATTACAATCTACGATTGTAAATATTTATGGTTTCTGTCTAATTCTTGAATATTTTGGCATGCCTTAACATGCTCAAATCTTCAAATTGTTTACCTATAATCTGCAATCCTAATGGTAAATCTTTTTCACCTTTCAAAATTGGTAATGAAATACAGGGAACATGGGCAAGAGACCAAATCTTATTAAATTCTGGACTACCAGTTGTCTTAAATCCTTTGTCTGCAATTCCACAACTACTTGGAGTTATAATTGCATCAAAGCTTTCAAATATACTATCTAAGTTTTTTGAATATGTTCTCATCGCATTTAAAGCTAAAGCATATTCTTTTGCAGAATGTTTTAGTCCATTAACAATTGCTTTCTTAATTTCTACAGAAAGTTTTCCTTTTAAAGTTTTGTAATATTGATGGAAATTTTGAGCCATCTCTGTCTCATATATAATTGTATGACAATCAATCATATCTTCAAAATATTTGGGAGCAGTCTCAACCTTAACTATTTTTTTATTATTTAAAATAAATTTGTTAAATGATTTTTTTGAAATACTATCAATATTTCTCCAACGTTTGGTTTTATAAAAAACAAATTTTGATTTTTTTGTTTTAATTTTTTTATTTAGAAAATTAATGCTTGTTGTTGTTTCATCTGCATCGTCTCTAGCAAACAAAACTTTCGATAAAAGTTCTACATCACTAACTGTTTTTCCAAATACTCCAACTTGATCTAAATTATATGATGTTTGCAAAACACCATTTCTAGAAATTAATCCATAGGTAGGTTTATAACCGACAACTCCACAATAAGAAGCTGGTCTAATTACAGATCCACCTGTTTGAGTTCCAATTGATAATGGTGCCATATTGGATGCAATAACAGCTGCAGAGCCACTGGATGAACCTCCTGGTGTTCTTGAATAATCATGTGGGTTTTTAGTTTTTGATGGCGATAAGAAAGCTAATTCACAAGTTACAGTTTTACCCATAATTATCGCTCCAGCCATTTTTAAAAGCTCGACAATTTTAGCATCTAAATTACTCTTTTTTTTTAATTTTATTCTTGCGCCATATTTTGTTGGCATATCTGATGTTGAGATAATATCTTTAAGTGCAACTGGTAGACCATGCAAAACCCCTAAAGATTTTAATTTTTTTCTCTGATTGTCAGATTTTTTTGCATCACTTAGTAATTTTTTTTCATTAAAATATTCCCAAGCTTGAATATTCTTATCATATTTTTTTTTTTGATTGATATATGCTTTACAAAGTTCAACAGAAGTTAATTGTTTATTTTTAAGTTTTTTTAAAAGTTGTTGTGCTGATAAATTTAGGAGTTTCATTTATCCCTTAAACTAATTTTTCATCAGAATAAACACAGCATTTCTCTGGTGGAAAATATAAATTTAATTCTCCATCTGGAATAGGTTTTTCTCTTTCTACTTTTGACTTAACCACTATATCACCCATTTTTCCTGTAAGGAGCTTGAAATTACCAAAGTCCTCAACTCTCGTGAGTTTAATTTTAATTGTATTGCTTCTTTCTTTTGCGGCCAATTCTATGAACTCAGATCTAATTCCAAGTTTAACATTTTTATCTTTTAAATTACCTAAATTTGAATTTGTCTTAATAGTGGTATCATTAATTTTTACCTCATAATCAGAAGATACTGTTGAATGAAAAATATTCATCGCAGGAGAGCCAATAAAATAACCGACAAAAGTTGTTTTAGGTTTTTCAAATAAATCTTTTGGCAATCCAACTTGCACGATTTCACCTTGATCCATAACAATTATATTTTCAGCAAAAGTCATGGCTTCGTTTTGATCATGAGTCACATAAACCAATGTTGTTTTATATTGTTCATTGATTTCTTTTAAGTTTCTTCGAAGTCTAAATTTTAAATCTGGGTCAATAACTGTTAGAGGTTCGTCCATTAAAACAGCTGCAACGTCTTCTCGAACCAACCCTCTACCTAAGGAGATAAGTTGTTTTTGATCAGCCGTTAATTTTCTTGCTGGTGAGTTTAAAAATGATGATAAATTTAAAGTATCTGAAACTGCTTTTACTCTTTCTTCAATTTTTTCTTTTGTAAATTCCCTGCATCTAAGTGGAAACGCTAAATTATCATAAACAGTCATTGTATTGTAAATTACTGGGAATTGGAAAACTTGGGCGATATTTCTATCTTCTGTTCTTAAATCAGTCACAGGTGTTTCATCGAATAATATCTCACCTTTGGATGGCCTAACTAATCCAGAAACAATGTTTAACATTGTAGTTTTTCCACACCCAGAAGGTCCCAAAATTGCATACCGCTTGCCATTTTCCCAAGTCATTGAAAACGGATTAAGAGCATATGTTGGTTTTGGATCTAAAGGATTATAGGTATGGGAAATGTTAGATAAATCAATTTTAGCCATTTGTTCCTCCATATGGTGATGAAACTAATTTTTCATCTTCTCCAAAAGCATAAAACTTATTTGCATTAAAATTTATTTTTACTTTCTCGTGAATTTTAAAATTCATTACTTCTTCGATTAAAGCAATTATTTTTGAATTTCCTCTCTTTAAGTGAAGCAATGTTTCTGAACCACTAATCTCCGCTAATTCTATTTCGAATTCTTCACCATTTTCATCAAGTTTTATTTCTGAAGCTCTAATTCCAAAATTATAATTTTTATCTTCTAAATTTTTAAAATGATTTGGAATTTCTACAGAAATGTTCTCAAAGTTCAGATTTTTTGAATTTTTTGAACCTTTCAGAATATTCATTGGTGGATCATTTGATATTTCTGCAACTTTTAAATTAGATGGATTTTCAAAAATCTCTTTGGCAGGCCCTTTTTGTAATACCTTCCCTTCATCTAAAACAATTACTTCTCCATTTAGTTCCATTACTTCTTGAGGATCTGTTGTTGAGTAAATTAAAATTGTATCTTGGGACAGCCCTTCTGAGAAAATTCTTTTAAATTCTTCTCTTAATTGCTCTCTAAGTTTGTAATCTAAATTAACTAACGGTTCATCTAGCAACAAAATTTTTGCTTTTTTTGCAAGTGATCTTGCAAGTGCAACCCTTTGTTGCTGTCCGCCAGATAATTCCTGAATTTTTCTATTTTCAAATCCAACTAATCCAACAGTTTTTAGAGCTTCATCTACATCTTTTTTTATTTGCTCAGGACTTAATTTTCTTTGTTCTAATGGAAAAGTTATATTTTCATATACATTTAAATGAGGGTAATTAATAAATTGTTGATAGACCATAGCAACATTTCGTTCCCAAACTGGTATTTTAATAAAGTCTTTTTCCTCAAAAGAAATTGAGCCTTGATCTGGATTTAATAAACCTGCAATTGTTTTTAAAAGAGTCGTTTTGCCAGATAAAGTCCTGCCTAGAATGGTATACAAATTACCTTTTTTAAAATTAAACGAGACATCATTTAAATGAAATTGCTCATCAGGTTTATAAGAAATTTTATCTCCAATTAAATTCATTATTTTAATGCTCCTGATAAATTTCCTTTTGATAGATATCTCTCAACTATAAATGCAACGATTATTAATGGTGCAACTGAGACTAAAGCTGATGCCGAAAGGCTCCACCATGGTGTTATTGATGAATTAAGTGCAACAACCTTTACAGGTAACAATTGTACTTCAGTGAATGTTAAAATAAATGCAAAAAAGAAATCTATCCATCCAAAAATAATACAAAACATTCCTGCAACAATTAAACCAGGTATTGAATTTGGTAAAACAACTTTGTAGAAAGCTTGATACGGATTACATCCGTCAATTAATGCAGTCTCATCTAATTCTTTTGGAACTCTATTAAAAAAATCTACCATAATCCAAACAGCAATTGGCATTAATAAAACGATGTATACAACCACTAGACCTAACAAGCTATCAAGCAATCCTATTGTGCTTAGAAAAATAAAGAAAGGAATTGATAATACAATTGGAGGCATGATTCTTTGTGAAATAAAGAAAAAAGTAATATCATTGTTTCTTACAAATCCAGCTTTAAAGGTAAATCTTGATAGTGCATAAGCAGCGAGAGTACCAAGAACAATACTTATTAGACTAGCAGTACAGGTTACAAAAATACTATTAAAATAGGGCTCAACAATATCTACTCCACCTTTAGCGGGAGACTTAATTAAAACTCTCCAACCCTCCAATGTTGGTTCGAAATCTAACCAAGGAATATAAGTTACTTTACTATTTACTGACTGGAAGTCTTTGAAAGATGTTGATACAGCCCACAGAAATGGCGCAACAACAAATACAGTCCAAAATGTAATAAAGAAATATTTAAGAAAAGTGTAAAGTTTGCTCATAGTTATTCTTTGATCATTAATTTGGTCAAAACTTTAGCTATTATCGTTAAACTGATAATCATTATGACAAGATAAGTGAAAGATAAGGTTGCTGCATAACCCATCTGAAATTCTCTTAATCCTTTTATATAAATATAAAAACTCGACGTTTCAGTTGCAGTTCCTGGTCCTCCTGAAGTCAAAACAAATACAGTATCCATTATTTTTGAAGCCTCGATAAGTCTTATTATTATTGCTCCAATTGATATTGGAGCCATCAGAGGAAAAGTTACGTAAACAAATTTTCTAAATGGACTTGCTCCATCTATAGCGGCTGCCAAAAAGGGTTCTTTTGGAAGTGACAAAAGTCCAGCTAATATTAGTAAAAACATAAACGGTGTCCATTGCCAAACCTCAACAATTATAACTGTAAACTTTGCAATAACTGGATCACTCAACCATAAAATAGGTTTTACTCCTAATCCACCTAACAAATCATTTACAGGACCTAGTGACTCGTGAAAAAATGTTCTCCAAATAACAGTCATTATTACTGGAGTTGTCATCATTGGGACTAGAAAAATTACTCTAAAAAATCTTTTAAATTTTATTTCTCTCCAAACCATCATCGCAAGAGCAAATCCGATAACATATTGTAGAATAACTGTTGTAACCGATAAAAAACTTAGCCTAAAAAAAGACTCCCAAAACCTCGGGTCATCAGTAAATAACCTTATATAGTTCGTAATACCTATGAAGTTCATTTCTGGTGTATAACTATTCCATCCAGAGAGACTTAATCTAATAGTAAAAATAATTGGAAAAATTAAAATTCCAATAAGTACAAACAATCCTGGGAATAAAAAAACAAACTTGTGTTTAAAATTCATAATTTTTTTTTTGGATTATTTTAAAATGTGGCCGTTAAAAAACGGCCACAAGTTTTACAAAATTATTGCTTATTATCTTCCATTGCTACACCAACAGCATAGGCTTTTCTTACGTTATCTTTTCCTACTCTGTTAAGTATATCATTCCACTGCTTAGCAGCTTCGTCTAAGGCAGCTTGTGGAGATAATTGACCAGCTAATGCTTTTGCAGCAGCAGTAGCCAATGCAGCGTTAAACTCAAAAGTTCCAGGAACTCTTAATGGAAACACTCTATTTTTACTTTGTTCCATTTTAGCTAGAGTATCAACATATGATTGAGCAATATCTTTATCCCAACCAATTTGTGTCCACACATCAACTTTAAAGTCATCATTTCTAAATGGGTTCACACCAAATCTACCAATTCCGATGTCTGCTTGGTGATTAGCTTCGTTTGCAAAGAAACATAAATAATCAAATGCCATTTCATGCTCTTTACTTTTCTTAGCTACGCCAACTGCCCATCCCCATACGAAGAAAGGAGCTTGGTTGAAACCTTCATCCCAACTATTTGTTTTTCTATTCCAAACTTTTGTTGCTCCTGGTAATTGTGCAGCACCAACTTTATTGTTTATTGGACTATCTGGTTGCATAGCAGCAACAAATGCATCATCCCATGAAAAACTAAACAGAGTTTGTCCTCCACCAAATGATCCAATTTCATCACCTAAACCAAAATTTATTCCTCCTGGAGGAACATATTTAGTAGCAGCAACCCAATCTGTTAATGCTTCAACAAATCCTGGATTATTAATTAATGGTGTCATAGTCTCTAAATCAAAAAAGAAACCACCAGGTGTTTTTGGATTTTTAGAATAAGCAGCAGATCTAGAATAGAAAGCAGCATACATTAGGTCGTCCTTTTTCATAACTTCTGCTGATCCATATTCTTTCTCACCATCACCATCCCAATCCCATCCATTGAAATAAGCGGCCATTTCTCCATACTCTTTCCAAGTTGTTGGTACCTTTAACTCTTTACCAGTAGCTTCCTTATATTGTTTTTGGTACTTAGGATTATCAATTACATCTTTTCTATATTTTAGATAATGTCTGTCTCCATCAACCGGAAACTGATACATAACACCATCCCAAGATGCTACACCAATGTGAGATGGAGTAACGTCTTTCATTTGTTTCATCTCAACGTATTTTTTTGGAACTGGCTCTAAGTATCTTCTCCAATCGTTAATGAAGTTTGAAAATCCAAAAACTATATCATACGGAGCTTGTCCAGCTTGAAATGGTACCATTGCTTTCGCATATAAGTCACCTGCTGGCGTATGAGTAACATCAACTTTTGCTCCAGTAAGTTTAGCGAACTGCTCAGCATGTAGAGCTGTTGGCTCTCCCATGACTGGTACAGCATGTGTATTAATCTTAAGCGTCTTGCCTTTATAGTTTTTCTTAGACATAGACTCGTAAGAACAATCACCAGGAATATCCCCAGTTGTTTTGATATGTGGAAACTGATCACTCCACTTATCAGCATACGCAACAGGACTAAATACCAACAAAGCTGATATTAGAGCGGTTACGCAAGTTTTTATTGTCTTCATCTTTTTTCCTCTCTTTGTTGTTAATTATGGAACTAACACTGCACGACCTTTAATCTTACCATCATTTAAATCATGTAGTGCTTTATTAGCTTCTTCAAGTTTGTATTCTTTCATTGAAAGTTTTACTAAACCTTTATCAGCTAGTTCCATTAATTCATATAATTCAGCCCACGTACCTACTAAGCTTCCAACTATACTTTTTTCTTGATCGATCATATCGATCGCCAAAACTCTTATCTCTTCTCCGTAACCTACAATGTAAAAAGTCCCAGTTGCTTTAGTCATCTTAATTCCCATTGGCGTAGAACCCTTTTCACCAACAAAATCTATAACAGCCTCTGCTCCTTTACCTTTTGTAAGTTCTTTTACTTTTTCAATTTCATTACCATCTATTAAAACACCATGGTCAGCTCCGAGTTCCATTGCATGATCTAAAGGTGCTTTTGCTTTTTCAACAACAATAATATTAGCAGCACACATTGCTTTCATACATTGAATTGCTATATGTCCTAATCCACCAGCACCTATGATTACACAATTTTCTCCTGGCAAAAGGTGTCTTGTAGCTTTTTTGACAACTCTATAAGCAGTTAAGCCTGCGTCCGAAAATGGTGCAACGTCTATTGGACCTAAAACTTTTGGAATTTTTATTAAATTTCTAACACTAGTTTGAAGTAATTCTGAGTAACCTCCGTGTTTAACATTCAAACCTGCAAAAATTGGATCTTCAGCATGCATATCGTTTCCTCTTCTACAATCCAAGCATGTTCCTCCTGTGCCAGAAACTTTAGGGTGTAAAATAACTGCATCACCTTTTTTAAATCCTGTAACATCTTTACCAACTTCCTCTATCCATCCAGCGTTCTCATGTCCCATAACCATAGGCAATAAATCGTTATTTTGATCTGTAATGTGCTTCCAAACTCCTTCAATAATATGCAAATCAGTTCTACAAACACCTGCAGCTCCAATTTTAACAATGACATCGCTTGCTTTCTCAATTTTAGGATTTGGTAACTCTTCACCTGTGACCCAAACATCTGCTTTCATTTCTGGGTCATACTTATGTAAAACCTGTGCTTTCATTATTTTCCTCTCTAAATTTTTTTTTATAAACAAATCTTAAATTGAAATAAAAAATATGTCTAGAAAGTTAGAATAATTTTAAATAGCAAATTACAACTTGAGATTGTTAATTAACTTTGTTTTTGCAGCTGCCTGTTTTAAAAAACTCATCGATATTATCTATTGCTAGATTAGCCATCGCAGTTCTAGTTTCCTTTGTTGCGCTACCTAGATGAGGAAGAATAAATGCGCTTTTATGTTTGAGATATCCAGGATTTAAATTCGGCTCATTTTTGTAAACATCTAACCCAACTGCATAAACTTTTCTTCTTTCCAAAGCATCTATTAAAGCTTCATCTTCAATTATATCTCCTCTTGCAACGTTTGTAACAATTGCTCCTTTAGGTAAATATTCAATTGTATCTCTGTTGATCATATCAACTGTTTCTTTTGAGGCTGGACAACAAACAGACAATACATCTGATACTGAAAGTAAGTCTTTTAAATTATCATGGTAAGTAGCTCCGTTTTCTTTTTCTTCACTTAACTTAGATCTATTATGATAGTGAATGATCATTCCTAAAGATTTAGCAACCTTAGCGATTTTTTGTCCAATTCTTCCCATGCCTAGTATCCCTAATCTGGCACCTGTTAATTGCTTTCCAATTAAGTAATCTGCAGACCACTTCCATCCACCATCTCTAGCGCTTTCGATTCCTTCAGCAGCTCGTCTACAAGCACCCAATATTAAAAGCATTCCTATTTCAGCTGTTGCATCGGTTAGTACATCCGGAGTATTCGTAACCGCAATACCTCTCTTTTTTGCTGCTTCTAAGTCTATATTTCCAAAACCTACAGCAAAATTTGATATAATTTTAACACTGTCAGGTAATTTATTAATTGTTTCTGCGTCTAACTTATCTGTTAAGGCTGACAAAATACCATCACAGCCTGCACTTATATCTATTAGCTTCTTTTGAGAGTAGAGTTCATCATTTAAATTAAAGTTAGCATCAAATAATTCTTTAGCTTTATCTTCACAAGATCTTAAAAGCCTTCTCGTGATTAAAATTTTTTTCATTTAATTTTTTTGAATTAATTTAGATCAAAAACCTTACCAGGATTCATGATGTTGTTTACATCAATACTTCTTTTAATAGCCTTCATCACTGGTAAATTATCTGGATGTTCTCTAAGTAAATAATGTTTCTTTTGGAGTCCAATTCCATGTTCTCCAGTAATTGTTCCCTCTAATTCAAGAGCTTTATTAATAAGATCATCACTATACTGTCTAATTTTTTTTTGTTTTTCTTCATCATCTGGGTCATATAAAATTATAGAGTGAAAATTTCCATCCCCTACATGTCCTACCATTGGTGCAGTTAATCCCAATCTTTTTACTTCTTTTTCTGCCCAAGAAATACATTCAACTAATTTAGAAATAGGAACACACACATCTGTAGAATAAACTTTCATATCATTTCCTAAAGCTTTTACAGAATAATAAACATCATGTCTTGCTTTCCATAATATTTTTTGTTCTTCAGGAGAAGACGCCCATTGAAAATCACTACCACCATTATTCTTTGATAATTCCTCGACAATTTTTACAGACTCATTATTTGATAGCTCACTTCCATGAAATTCGAAAAATAATGTTGGTGAAGCTTTAATGTTTTCTAGCTTTGAATATTTAATACTGATTTCCATCTGATCTTTATTTAACATTTCAATTCTCGCAATTGGAACGCCATACTGAATGACTTCTTGTGCTGTCTTTACTGCTGAATCAAGGTCAGGAAAATAACAAACAGCGCTCATAATACTTTCTGGAATTGGAGATAATCTAAGTTGGACCTCAGTTATGATTCCAAGTGTTCCCTCTGATCCAATAAATAAGTTAGTTAAATTATATCCAGCAGAAGATTTTTTAGCTCTTGCACCTGTTTTGATTATATCTCCATTTGGTAAAACAACTGTTAGACCCGAAACTACAGTTCTCATTGTTCCATATTTAACAGCCATAGTTCCTGAAGCAGATGTAGATGCCATTCCACCTAAAGCAGCATCGGCACCTGGATCTATTGGGAAGAATACACCGTCTTCTCTTAAATATTCGTTTAATTGTTTTCTTGTTACATTTGCTTGAACCCTACAATCAAAATCCTCAGCATTTACACTTAATACTTTGTTCATTTTCTCTAATGAAATTGTAATTCCATTTTGATTGCCGACCACATGACCCTCTAGAGAAGTACCAGTTCCAAAAGGAACAACTGGAATTTTGTGCTCGTTACATATTTTTAGAGTTTGAGAAACTTCCTCATTTGTCTCTGGAAAAACTACTGCTTTTGATAAAATTGGATTGTATGTATCTTCACCTCTAGCATAATTTGATCTAGTAGACTCAGACGTAGAAAATCTTCCATTAAAAATCTTTTTTAGTTCTGTTTGGACAGCTTCATTCATATATTAATAATACAAAAAAATTTATTAAAAATACAGTTTATTTAGAAAGCATCTTGCCTATGTTTTCCAAGGCTTGCATTATATTATCTCTAGATGCGGCAAAACTAAATCTGACATAATCATTACATGTTTTTCCAAATGCAGTACCAGGTACAATTGCAACACCAGCTTCGTGCATTGCTTTTTTACAAAATTCAGACCCACTCATTCCTGTTCCTTTTATATTTGGAAAAGCATAAAAAGCTCCTCCCGGCAAACTACACTCAACTCCTGGTAAATCATTTAATCCTTTATGAATTAAATTTCTTCTTAATGTAAACTTATCAAGCATATCTTTGATTGAATCCTCTGGACCATCTAATGCAGCAATACCTGCATATTGAGCTGCAGCATTTACACATGATACACTATTAATCAAAAGTTTATTTACATGCTCAACTAAATGTTCTGGCCAAAAACTCCATCCAAGCCTCCATCCAGTCATTGAATATGCTTTACTCCATCCTTCTAAAACAATTAATCTATCTCTTAAGTTTGGGTAATTAAAAAAAGTTGGCATTTCTTTATAATCAAAAACTTGTCTACTATAAATTTCATCACTTAAAATTGTTACGTGAGGATGTTTTTCTAACTCTTTTGCTAGGTAATCTATCGCAGGTTTTTCAACAAAACTTCCAGTAGGGTTATTAGGGTTTATTAAAATTAAAAGTCTAGTTTTATCAGTTATTAAAGATAAAAGTTTATCTGGATCAAATTTTAAATCTTTATCCTCAGTTAAGTCATATGGAACGGCTTTTGCTCCAGAATAATTAATCATAGATTCATATATAGGAAAAGCTGGAGTTGGATGAATTATTTCAGCACCTGGTTCACCAAAACATGTGATTGCATAATACATTGTTGGTTTACCACCTGGCATTATTAATACTCTACTAGGATCAATATCTGTACTGTAGAGTCTCTTTACCCACCTCGCAACAGCTTCACGACATTCTGGAATACCATTTGATAAAACATAACCGTGATGTCCGTCATCTAATGCTTTTTTTGCAGCTTCAACAACATGTTGTGGAGTTTTAAAATCTGGTTGTCCCAAGCCTAAATGGATCATTGGTTTACCTTGTGCTTCTAACTTTTTTGCCTCAGCTAAAACAGAGAATGCACTTTCTGTTCCTAAACGGTCTAATGCTTTTGATAATTCAATCATAATTTTTCGTCGACAAACTAACTGAAAACATACTTCATGTCTATTTATTTAAAATGAAAAAATTTATAAATATTTTTTATATTAAAATTTAATTTCGGTAAATAATCTTTGATCTATCTAACTCTTTTACATTTTTGCAGCCCATCAGGATCATATTACGCCTAATTTCATCGTGCATATTTTGAAGCAGCCTCTCAACTCCTTGCTGTCCCCCTGCTCCTAAACTAAATAAAAATGCTTTGCCAAAACTACAAGCTGTTGCTCCAGCGGCTAATGCTTTTAATACGTGGGTTCCTCTTCTGACCCCTCCATCTAAAATTATTTCAAGTTTATCACCTACTGCATCTGAAATAGCTTTTAGTTGATCAAAAGGGGTTCTCGAACCATCCAATTGTCTACCTCCATGATTTGATATTATGATTGCAGTACATCCAATATCTACTGCTCTTTTAGCATCTTCAACTGACATCACACCCTTTAACGCAAAAGGTCCTTCCCATTTTTTGACACAGTACTCTGCATCCTCCCAATTCATTTTGGGGTCATACTGTTCGTTAACATAGTCGATTACAGACTTGGTGATATTAGTTCCTTTATCAGTTTTATGTTTAATATTCGCAAGTTCAAACTTCTTATTGGTAAAATATCTAAATAACCATCCAGGCTTAATTGCAAAATTCATCAAGCTTTCTAAGGTGAATTTTGGTGGTGTTGTAAATCCAGTTCTATGGTCTCTTTCTCTATTTCCGGCAACTAATGTATCAACTGTTAAGCATAAACCATCAAAATTTGCTCTTTTACATCTATCAATTAAATCATCCGTAAATGATTTATCTTTATGAATGTAAAGTTGAAATAATTTCGGACCACTTGATATATTTGCAATCTCTTCAATAGAAAAAGACGCCATAGTTGACATGCTATACATCGTTCCAAATTTTTCAGCAGCTCTTGCAGAAGCCTTATCCCCATCTGGATGATATAAACTTTGCATTGCAGTCGGAGATAAAAAAATTGGCATGTCTATTTTTCTACCAAAAACAGTTGTGGATAAATCTGGCTCTCCAACACTTCTTAGAATATTAGGAACTAAGTCACAATCATCAAAAGAATTTGTGTTTCTTTTTAAAGTGGTTTCATCATCCGCACCTCCATCAATGTAATGAAAAATTGGGGAAGGTAATCTTTTTTTTGCTAATTTTCTAAAATCCTCAAAATTGTAACAATTCTTTAAACTCATGTATTTCGGAATCTTAAATTATTTCTATTAAGATCACTAATCTTTGTACAACCCATTAATTTCATGTCTCTCACTAATTCAGTTTTATACAGATTAAGTGCTCTCTCCACTCCATCCTGGCCAGCAGCCGCTAAAGCATAAAGATACAGCCTTCCACCTGCACATGCTTTAGCACCCATAGATAAAGCTTTAAGCATATGAGTTCCTCTTTGAAACCCGCCTTCACAAATTACATCTAATTTGTCTCCAACAGCGTCTACAATTTCTGCTAATTGATCAAAAGGAGATCTGGAACCATCTAACTGTCTTCCTCCATGATTTGAAACCATTATTCCAGTACATCCAATATCTACTGCTCTTTTAGCATCTTCTACACTCATCACACCTTTAAGGGCAAAATGGCCTCCCCACTGTGAACATAATTTCTCAGCATCATCCCAGTTCATAGATTGATCCAGCATAGTAGAAAAATATTGTCCAATAGAAGTATTTGTATCTGTTCCCTCTTTCACAAAATCTTGTAAATGAGGTAGTTCAAATTTTCCTTTAGTTAAATAATTTATTCCCCACATAGGTTTTGTAGCAAAGCTATATAGACTTGATAATGTTAGTTTTGGAGGTGAAGTAAAGCCAGTTCTCAAATCCCTTTCTCTATTTCCGCCAGTAATAGTGTCAACAGTAAGGGCCATTACGTCAAATTTTGCAGCTTTTGCTCTCTCTAAGCATGAATTATTCAAGCCTCTATCTTTATGAAAATAAAATTGAAACATTTTTGGGGTATCAATTAAAGATGATATCTCTTCAACACTTACTGTAGCCAGTGCTGAAACTCCAAACATAGTATTAAACTTTTGTGCAGCTTTTCCAACCGCTCTTTCTCCTTCGTAGTGAAATAGCCTCTGCAAGGCTGTTGGAGAGCAATAAAAAGGTAAGTCTAATTTTTTTCCAAAAATAGTTGTCGATAAATCTACATTTTCAACGCCTCTTAAAACATTTGGAACTAAGTCAACGTCATTAAATGCACTACTATTTCTTGCATAAGTTATTTCATCATCTGCAGCCCCATCAATATAATGAAATATTGGAGATGGAAGCTTTTGTTTTGCCAGTTTTCTAAAGTCATAAAAGTTATGACAATCTTTTAATCTCATATGTTAAGTTAAAATTTTTTTGTAAAATTAAACATATAACTATTTGCCCCAGGATTTTTACTTCCTAAACTTGCATTAGAAATATGATTATAAGAAATACCTAATTCAGAATTGGATGAAATATCAAATAATATCTGTATTTGTGTCTTAAATTCAATTTCGTGACCTAAGTCCTTGCCATCTCCTTCATCGTAATATCCAACTGCAAAACTAGGAGAGAAGGTAGTTAAATTAGATTTTTGATTTAATTGATAACCTGTATAAATATATATTGCATCATCAGCTGTAATCATTGCACCAGTCACAGGCTGAACATTTCCTAAAAAAATATCTTTGCTAGCATTAAAATTTATGTATTCGGCACCGAAAAGATTTGCCTTCTTACCATCATCGCTGAAATCAAACATACCAGTATAAAGACTCCATTTATTTTCTGCATTAGAAAATGAGATAGTAAAAAATAAAATTATTAAAGTTTTAATTAAAATCTTCATATTAAAAAGTTCTTGTTACTTTATAGATACTTTTCTAATAATTAAAAGGCCACCAAAAACGAACAAAATCAAAGGTATTGACCAGAGTAAAAATGTATTTTGGTTTAATTCTGGTTCATAGACAATCCATTCTCCATATTTATTTTTTAAATAATCATATATTTCTTCTTCTTCTTTACCTTCATCAATTTTATTTTTTACAACCAGCTTCATGCTTATTGCAAAATCGGATTGTGAGTCGTAAACAGATTGACCTTGGCAAATCAAACACCTTAAGTTTTTTGTAATTTGATCTACTTTAGTATTTGTTTCATTGGCATAGGAAAAATTAAAACTAAAATATAGCAAAAATATTAATTTTACAATATTAGACATTTTCTTTTAATAAATTTTTTATTTCTATTAAATCTTCACTTGTCAACGGACCAATATACTTTTTTATTATCTCATTTGTTTTACCACTTATAATAAAAGTTTCAGGAACACCAATGGCTCCAAATTCTATTGATTTTGTTCCATCATTATCTGTAATAACTTCTGAATAAGGATTTCCAAGTAAGCTTAAAAAATTTTTCGCATTTTTTGCACTGTCTTTATAATTAATTCCAATTATGTTAGTGTTCATATTTTTTAATTTCATTAAAAACTTATGCTCTTCTCTACATGGTGCACACCAAGATGCCCAAATATTTAGTACTGAAGGACTATTTTTATCAAATAAGTCTGAAATATTTATTATTTCATCAGAAAATAATTTTTTTGCATTAAGTGAAAAATCTACTTTACTTTTTAATTTCTCGTTAGAATAATTTTTAGATATGTTTAATCCCTTTAGCAAAATTATAAAAATTATTATTAAAGTTAATAGTAATCCTAAAAATTTAATATTTTTGATCATTTTTTCTAATAACACTTAATAAACCACCAAGACTAATAAATATAGTTGAGATCCATATCCAAATCATTAAGGGTTTATATTGATATCTTACATTATAATAACCATCGTCTTTTATAATATTAAATACTAAAAAATTATCTGAAAATAATGTTGTCTTAATATCTGCTTCACTCGTAATAGTTAGAGGCTGTTGGTAAATCCTAACTTCTGGGTATAAAGCAAAAGAGGAATTTTTATTTGTAACTTCAAAACTAGCTTTAAGAGATTTATAATTGTCCACATCTGTAACATTAACTTCTTTTAATTTTACAACTTTTTCATTGAATATTCTTTCATCTCCTACTTTCATATTTGAATTGAATTCATTAGAAAAAAGGCCATTCAATAAGATACTAGTAATTAATAAACTAAAACCAAAATGTGAAATTTTTTGGCTAATCGATGATTTACTAACAAAAAAATCCTTAATTGTTACTAATAAAAGATAGATGCTCAAAACTATCAGAGGAATAGATAACAAAAATGAATTTTCTGTTTTTGTTAAAATGACATATGAAATGAGTAGTGAAACAAAAAAAATAATTAAAATATTATAGTTAAACTTTTTTAATTTATCTTTAATCCATTTCAAACTTGGGCCAAAGCTCATGAATATTAAAAAGGGAATTAAGAAAGGTATTAAAAGATTATGATAAAAAGGTGAACCAACTGAAATTTTTGAACCATTTAAAACCTCAAGAAAAATTGGATAAATTGTACCAACAAGAACAACAGATAAAAAAAACATCATAAACCAGTTATTGACTAATATTGCAGTCTCTTTACTTAAAATAAAATTCTCTTTGACTGTGTTAGATATTTTATTCTGATTAAAAAAGAAAATTAATATAGACATCAATATTAAGATAAAGAGAAAACTTAATATATATAACCCTCTTGACGGATCGTTTGCAAAGGTGTGAATTGAGTTTAAAATTCCAGACCTAACGAGAAAAGTGCCACTCATACTCAGTGAAAAAGTTGTAATTGATAAAATAATAGTCCACTCTTGAAACGAATTTCTTTTCTGTAATACAATTACAGTATGCAGGAGTGCTGTTAAGCAAAACCATGGCATTAATGAAACATTTTCTACAGGATCCCAAAACCAAAAACCTCCCCAGCCCAGCTCATAATATGCCCATATAGATCCTAGCAAAATACCGATTGTTAAAAATACCCAAGATATCAAAACCCATTTTTTAATGTGTCTTGCCCACTTATCTCCAATATTTCCGCTAATCATTGAGGCAAGTGAAGCTGAAAAGATAATAGATGTTCCTACATAACCTAAATATAAAATTGGAGGGTGAATAGCTAAAGCAGGGTCTTGTAAAATAGGATTCAAACCTAATCCCTCGCTAGGAATTGGATAAAGCGTTTTGAATGGGTTGGAGGTTAATAAAATAAAAACTAGAAAACCTGAAATAATAATTTGTTGAAATAGTATCGTAAGAAGTTTGTATTTAGTATCTTGTGATCTTGAATTTAATAAAAAAATAAAAAGAAAAATTGAAAGAACTAATAACCATAATAATAAACTACCTTCATGGTTTCCCCATGTACCTGAAACTTTATAAAATAAAGGTTTTAAAGTATGAGAATTGTTAAAAACAGTTTCATTACTAAAATCTGAAATTACAAAAGCTGCAACTAGACTAAAAAAACTTACTGTAATCATTATAGTTTGTATCGAAGTAATCAAAACAAAGTTTTTATCTAAATATTTATTTTCTGAATTTGCATCCAAGTATGACTTAAAAATTAAATAAACAGATGCAATTAAAGCAATATATAAAGAATAATTTCCTAAATAATTAGACATAAAAATTAATTGTTTTTCATAGCCTCGCTGACTTCAGGAGGCATATAATTTTCATCATGTTTTGCTAAAATCTTGTCAGCATTTAGTAAACTTTTATCCTTTAAGAAACCTTCTGCAACTACACCTTTACCCTCTTCAAACAAATTAGGCACAGATCCATTAAAGTTGACTAATAATTCATTTTTGAAATCCGTAATTACGAAAAAAATTTCTTTATTATTTATTATAATAGAATTTTTTTTTACCATTCCACCAACTCTAATTTTTTGAGCATTTTTTATTTCATTAAGATTTTTAATGTCTGTTGGAGACTTAAAATATACTACGTTTTCCTCAAGAGATTTGGCTAACAAAAAAATTATAAGAGCTAATGAAATTAAAATTAAAAAAATAAAAAGGGCTCTAAATTTAACTTTTTTTCCGTACATGTAAATTTTAGTTAAACTTTAGATGTTGAAGTGTTTGCTAATATCTCTCTGTACGTTTTTTGCTTAGCTACTGATGCAAGTTTCTTTTCATCTAGTGATTTATAATTTTCCTCAAATTTCTTTTTCTCTTTAATTAAGTTTAATTTTACTACCACATACAAGAAACTAAAAGAAAGTAGAGTGAATATAAATGATGACCAAACATACACACCGTATCCATTCATATTTAGTAGTTCACTTATCATAATCTATTAAGGCCTTTATTTTTAATCTTTAACAGTTCTGTATTATATTTCATTAAAAATATCAAAAGTGAAAATAGAGCAAATGCCGCAGTCATTATAGCTAATGGTATCAACATTGAAGAATGAATTGTTGTTTCTTCCAAAATTTTTACTGAAGCAGGTTGGTGTAAAGTATTCCACCATTGCACTGAGAATTTTATAACTGGAATATTTATAAGACCAATAATTGCTATTATTGAACTAATTTTTTCTGCTTTACTAGTATCTGTCGTAATCTTCCAAGAAGTAATAAACAATAAATAAAAAATTGAAAGTAAGAGCATTGAAGTAATTCTTGCATCCCAAGCCCACCAAGTTCCCCAGGTTGGTTTTCCCCAAATTGATCCCGTAACTAAAGCAATTATGCTAAAAACAAATCCAGAAGGTGCTAAACTTTTTGTTATTAAAGAGAAATTTTTATTTTTAAAAACAAAAACTCCAAAAGAAAGAATGGAAATAACTGAAAATATTCCAAGTGATATCCAAGCCGATGGAACATGAACATACATAATTCTAACTGAGTCGCTCTGCTTATAATCCTCGGGAGAAAGAACTAAAGCTTCAACTAATCCAAGTAACAATACAATTATAAATAGCGCAAATACAAACTTTTGTATTTTATTAATTATCTTTAAAGTATTATTTGGATTGAAATAATTAATCATAATTTTTTATAACACATAAATTTTGGATTAAAATTGTTCAAAATTTTCTGACCAAGAATACAGAGGGAGATAGAGGAAAAACAGTACTCTTGATCAGAATTTAATATTTTATAACAAACAGTTATGACAAAGATTTGGGACAATTGTGTTTAAATATTGGCTATTAGTTAATTTGAAGGCTTGAAGTAGCTTGATCCACGCTTACCTGAAAAAATTTCATTAATTAGAGGGTGTTTTATAGGCTCTTTAGAGTCATCAAATAATAGATTTTGCTCAGACACATAGGCTTCGTAAGTAATTTCGTCATTCTCTGCTAGTAAATGATAAAATGGCTGATCCTTTCTAGGTCTCACGTTTTTTGGAATCGACTGATACCATTCCTCTGAGTTATTAAATTCAAAGTCAACATCGTAAATTACTCCTCTAAAATCGAAGTGTCTATGTTTTACAACGTCTCCAATTGAAAATTTAGCTTTTTGAATACTCACGATGTTAAATATGGATATTTGACGAAAAAAATCAATAAAAAAAATATAAATGTTTTATTAATCTGTTAATATGTAGCAGTGAATAAATCACTTCTAAAATTCATTACAGACGTTGGGCCTTTAGCAATTTTTTTCTTCTTTTATTATAACAGTGATAAAAATTTAAAAGTTGCAATACCACCTCTAATTGTCGCAACAATAATTTCTGTTCTTTTAGTTTGGATACTGGAAAAAAAAGTTCCGATGGTTCCTTTATTGGGAGGAATTTTAATTACTCTATTTGGAGGTTTGACAATTTATTTTGATAATCCAATTTTTATTTATATGAAGCCCACTATTATAAATATTTTATTTGCCTTAGCTTTATTCTTTGGAAAATACTTCACCAATGAACCAGTTTTAAAATTAATACTAGGAAAAACACTGCCAATGTCTGATGAAGGTTGGAAAATTTTGAATAATAGATGGACTTATTTTTTTATTTTTTTAGCTATATTAAATGAAATTGTTTGGAGAACTCAAACAGAAGAGTTTTGGGTAAACTTTAAAGTTTGGGGAATGTTACCAATTACATTCATTTTTACAGCATCACAAGTTGGGTTGATTAATAAGCACAAATTAAATGAGTAATTTAAAATTAGTCATAAATAATTCAAATAAAGAACAAAACCAAAGGTATTTTTTTGAAAAAAAAGAACTAAAAATTATATTAGACCTATATGCTAAAATGGTATCTGAAGGATCTTGGAAAGACTATGGCCTCTCAATATCAAGTAAAAGAGTAAGTTTTAGTATTTTTAAAAATGCAGCAGAAAAAGCCATATACAACATTAGTAAAAATTTTAAACCTTCAAATAAGAATTTGAAATATTTAATAACTGATAGAAATGGTAAAATTTTAAATAATGCTTACGATTTAGAAATACTTCTAAAAAAAACAAATTGGAAAAAACTATAGTTTTTGATTATCTTCTTTGACCAAACAATCTTAAAAGCATTATAAATAAATTTATAAAATCTAAGTATAATGTTAAAGCTCCCATAACTGCTTTCTTACCAATTACTTCACCTGAGTCTGAAGCTGCGTACATATTCTTAATTTTTTGTGTATCGTATGCAGTTAATCCAACAAATATAAGAACTCCAATGATAGAAATAGCAAAGTACATCATTGAAGATTTTAAGAAAATATTTACTAAAGATGCGATTATAATACCGATCAAACCCATCATTAAGAATGATCCAAATTTTGTAAGGTCTCTTTTAGTTGTGTAACCATATATACTCATAGCTCCAAATGTTGCTGAAGATATGAAAAATACTCTAGTCACACTAAGTCCTGTGTAAACTAATAAAATTGATGATAATGAAAAACCCATCAAGGCTGCAAAAATCCAAAAAGTAGTTTGAGCTTTTGAAGAACTCATTTTATTTATCCCAAAACTCATATAAAAAACAATTCCGAGAGGAGCTAACATAACTACCCATTTCAATCCTGATAGATAAATTGCATTTCCGAACTCAGTTAAAGCAACTATTGATCCATTTGCATCTGTAACTACTGACATTTTAAAAGATAGCAATGCAATGATTCCCGTTAGCAAAACTCCAGTTGCCATGTAGTTGTAAACTTTAAGCATGTAGGCTCTAAGGCCTTCATCCATCACAACAGCTTTTTTTGCAGTCGTTGATCTATTTAAGATATTGTCTTTATTGAATTCCATAATTAAATATATAGTAATAAATTTAAAATTTTTCAAGCAGTCAAAATATAGGTAACAAATACTTAATATTTAATGAATTATAAAAAATTAGGAACAACTGATATAGATATTAGCACAATTTGTCTCGGCACCATGACTTGGGGTGAACAAAATAGCCAAGAAGAGGCCTTCGAACAAATGGATTTCTCACTAGAAAATGGGGTTAATTTTTGGGATACAGCAGAACTTTATGCGGTACCTCCTAAAGCTGAAACTTTTGGTCATACAGAGACGATCATTGGAAATTGGTTTGAAAAAACAAAAAAAAGAAAAGATGTGGTACTTGCAACTAAAGTTTGTGGTCCTGCAAGAGATTATATTAGAAATGGTGAAAATAGTTTTGTAGGGAAGAATCTCGAAACTGCACTTCATAACAGTCTTAAAAGACTTAAAACTGAATATATAGATCTATATCAGCTTCATTGGCCAGAAAGAAATGTAAACAATTTTGGAAGACTTGGCTATGTGCATAAAGAAAATGAATGGAATAAATTCGAAGACGTGTTGGTTGAATTACAAAAGTTTATTGAGCAAGGTAAAATTAGACATGTAGGTCTATCTAATGAAACTCCTTGGGGTGTTATGAATTATCTCAAACTCTCAAAGGAAAAGAGTTTGCCAAGAATGATGTCCATACAAAATCCCTATAGTTTATTAAATAGGTCATATGAAGTTGGATTAGCTGAGGTGTCTATAAGAGAAAATATTGGCTGTTTATCTTATTCTCCTTTAGCCAGTGGTTTTTTAAGTGGTAAATATAGAAATAAGCAATTTCCAAAAGGATCTCGGATGGAAAGAGATTGGGATTTTTGGACAAGATATCGAAAACCAAATACTAACGAAGCTGTTGATGAGTATTTTAATATTAGTGAAAAATACAACATTGATATGAGTCAAATGTGTATAAAATTTTGTGAGATACAGGATTTTATGTCTAGCGTTATTATTGGTGCAACAACAATGGAGCAGTTGAAAACAAATATAGAAAGTGTAAAAGTGAATCTTGATAAAGAAATAATTAATGAAATTAATGAAATTCAAAAAAAATATCCAAATCCATGTCCATAATTTTTAAAATAATTTTTTTTATTCTCTTATTAGGATCAACTTCTTATTCAGAAGAATTAAATAAAATAGGAACATTTAAAGACTGGGATGCAATTGTTGTTAATAATGGGGATAGTAAAGTATGTTTTGCTCAATCTAAACCTGTTCTTCAATCTCCTAAAAAAAATGATAGAGATGCAAGATTATTTGTAACTTTTAGACCATCTGAAAAAATTAAAGACGAAGTAAGCACAACCTCAGGCTATGAATACAACAGTCAAAATTCAATTATAGCTAGCTCTGGTAAATCAAAATATAAATTTGATATAGCTCAAGATAATTTTGCATGGATTTCAAGTAATAAAATTGAAAAAAAAGTTGTTAGCAGAATGAAAAAGGCCTCAAGATTAATGGTTACTGGATATAATAAATCTGGATCGCAAACAATTGATCATTATTCTTTGATGGGCTTCACTAAAGCATATAACGCGGCTAAAAAAAGCTGCAATTAAATAATGAAATCAAAGAAAAAGATAGTTCTTGCCTATTCTGGAGGTTTGGACACATCAATCATATTAAAATGGTTACAGGAAAATTATGATGCAGAAGTAATTTGTTATACTGCAGACATTGGTCAAGAAATAGATAGAAATAAAATTTTCAGAAACGCAAAAAAACTTGGCGTAAAAAATATTATTATTCAAGATCTAAAAGATATTTTTGTAAAAGATTATGTTTATCCAATGATTAGGGGCCATGCAATATATGAAGGTGTTTATTTGCTTGGAACCTCAATTGCCAGACCTTTAATAGCCAAAGATCAAATTAGAATTGCTAAAAAATTTAATGCCTATGCTGTGTCTCATGGATCAACAGGAAAAGGAAATGATCAAGTAAGATTTGAATTAGGTTATCATTATTTTGGTCCTAAAATAAATGTTATTGCGCCTTGGAGAATTTGGAAGCTGAAATCTAGATCAGATCTAATTAATTATGCAAGAAAAAATAAAATTGAAATACCTAAAGACAAGAAAGGAGCACCACCTTTTTCAGTAGATGATAATATTTTTCATACATCAACAGAAGGAAAGTTTTTAGAAAATCCAAAAAACTCTGCACCTGACTTTATCTTTCAAAGAACGGTATCTCCAGAAAAAGCACCTAATAAATCTTCAATTGTAAAAATAGACTTTAAAAGTGGAGATCCGATTGCAGTGAATGGGAAAAAATTATCTCCATCTAAATTGCTTGCAAAATTAAACGACATAGCTGGAAAAAATGCTGTTGGAAGAGTTGATCTAGTAGAAAATAGATTTATCGGTATAAAATCAAGAGGTGTATACGAAACACCAGGCGGAACTTTATTAATGCACGCTCATAGGGCTATAGAGTCTGTTACACTTGATAAAGATACAATGCATAAGAAAGAAAAAATTATGCCTAGATATGCGGAACTGATTTACAATGGATATTGGTTTTCTAAAGAGAGATTTAAATTACAAAGATTTGTAGATCTTAAGAGAAGTAAAGTTAATGGATCAGTTAAATTGAGGTTATATAAAGGGAATGTTATTATTCATTCAAGAATAACTAAAAGTTCAGCTTATTCTATGAAAAAAGTTTCATTTGAGGAAAATAAAACTTTTAATAAATCAAATGTTGAAAGATTTATTAATTTTCACAAGAAAAAATTAAAATAAAATATCATGAATTTTGAACCAAGTCGGGCGCAAGCCATTAATAAACTAGATAATTTTGTTGAAAATAATCTTTCTGAATATTCAAGATTGAGAAATTTTGATTTTGGTCCAGATAAAAGATCAAATATATCTTGTATTTCTCCATATATATCTCATGGAATATTAAATGAGTTAGAAGTTATAGATAAAGCCTTAAAGAAATTTTCATTTTCTAAAAATGAAAAATTTATTCAGGAGGTTTTGTGGCGTACTTATTGGAAAGGATGGTTAGAATTAAGACCTAATGTATGGACAGATTACATAATAGAACTAAAAATTATAAGAGAAAAATACAAAGATAATAAAGATTATTTAAATGCCATTGATGGAAATACAAATATAGAATGTTTTAATGAATGGGTTAAAGAATTAAAAGAATTTAATTACCTTCATAATCATACCAGAATGTGGTTTGCCAGTATCTGGATTTTTACTTTAAATTTACCTTGGCAATTAGGAGCTGAATTTTTTATGAAACATCTCTATGATGGAGATGTAGCATCTAATACATTAGGATGGAGATGGGTTGCTGGGATACAAACACAAGGTAAGCATTATTTGGCAAGTGAATGGAATATAAAAAAATTTACTAATAACAGATTTAATAACATTAATTTAAATGAAAATGCACCACCTAAAGTTAGCGAGAAAATATACAAGGCTGTCTTAAAAGATTTTAGTAATCCAATAAGTTTGGATGAGCAAAATTTAATTATTTTTGATAATAATCTTTCTTTTGAGTTGACTGATTTCAAAAACCATAAATTTAAAAAGATTTATTTAGTTAATAATAATAACGACAGTAGGAATATTAAACTTAGTGAAAAAACAGTGAAATTTAAGACTAATTTAATTCAGGATCAAAAAAGAAGGTTGGATGAAAAATCTTTGGATTGTGAAATTATTGATATTGGTAACCTTAAAACAATTGAGAATAGTTATTTTTTATATCCTTGTGTTGGAGAAAACTTAGATTTTTTAACTTCTCAAGGAATAAATAATATAAAATTTCTTTATCGTAATTTAGACCGAAGTTCTTGGAAATATTGCAATAAAGGTTTTTTTAATTTCAAAAAGTATATACCAACTATAATTAAAGAATTTTTTTAAGAACTATTGTAAATTATCAAAATTATGAGATAAAAATAATATGAATAACCCGCAAGTTCTTGAAATTATTGAAAATCTTAAAGGCAGAAGGAATTACGAAGAAAAGAAAGCTTCAAAATTAGGTTTCAACTCTCTTTACGCATACATTGAAAATAAAATATCAAAAGAGAAAGAAGCTGAAGCAGCAAAAATTCTTAAACAATCAGCTCCTAAAGAAGAAGTGATTGAAGCAAAAAAACCAGAGAAAAAGAAAAGCTGCTCTTGTTGTTAATTAGTTATTTTTTGAACATTTCTTAGAACAATATTTCACTTTATCCCAGTTTAATTTCCATTTTTTTCTCCAAGTAAAAGGTCGCTTACATACAGGGCAAATTTTTGTGGGTAAATTTTCTTTTCTCACTATGCAGTATTTTGTTTAATAAATTTTTCTGCCTCAGCTAAAATTAATTTTTTTCTATCAGGTTTCATTTTATCGAAAATTCTAACCATCATAGAAAGTCTAGGATTTTTTAAAAAGAAGGCTCTATTTCTATTTATGAATCTCCAATAAAGACCATCCATGGTATTGCACCATTCTCCTTTTTTAAAATCCATCATTTTCATGAAATAAGCGGAGCCGCAAATATATGGTTTTGTTGCAAAGATTCCTCCATCACTGAAAAGCCCCATTCCATAAACATTCGGGACCATTACCCAGTCAGATGAATCCACAAACATTTCCATAAACCATTTGTAAACATACGTTGGCTTAACTTCACATAAATTCATTATGTTTGATAAGATCATTAACCTTTCAATATGATGTGACCAACCATAATTCACTGCATTTTTAATAGCATAATCTAGAGGTGGTAATCCTGTTGTTCCTTCGTACCATGAGTTTTTCATTTTTCTATTTTGTTTAAAAAAATTTCTAGTTTCCATTTCTTTTGAATAGCTTTGATATATTCCCCTCATAAATTCTCTCCACCCGATTACTTGACGAATATAACCCTCTAAGGAATTTAATCTTATTTTATTTTTGTTGTGAAAATCTAAAACTTTTTTAATTATAAATTCTGGAGTGATAAGACCTAAATTGATGTAAGGACTTAAAGCACTATGAAATAATATATTGTCTTTCTGATCAACTGCATCTTCATAATCCCCAAATAAATTTGATTTCTCTTTAATAAAAAAATTTAATAATTTAATTACATCATCATATTCCGTAGCAAACCAAAAGTCTTTCGTATTACCCGGGTGACTTTTAAAATTTTTATCAATTAAAATTTTTAGTTTTTTCGTATGAACAGTCTCAGTAATTTTAGGAAATTTGGGTATAGATATATTTTTTGGAAGTTTATTTCGATTTTCTTCGTCAAAACTCCATTTGCCTCCTTCTGGATTACCATCTTTTTCCATGAGTATATCCAAATCTCTTCTAGTCTCTTTATAAAAAACTGCCATAAAAGGTTTTTTTGATTTCGATAAATAGTTTTTAAATTTTTCTCTAGAATTTAAAAACATTGGTGTTTGAATAATATTCCATTTAATTTTTTCCTTTTTTAAAAAATTGGTAATTTTATTTTCAAAAAACTTATCCTCAATTTCGAAACTTGAAATTTCTTTAATTTTTTTTGCTTTAATTATTTTTTTTAATTTTTCTGTGTAATCCAGCTTGAAAGGTTTATCCTCGATCGAAGAATATTCTAATTTAAATTTTTTTTTTTTTAGTCTATCTGCGTGAGATCGCATGCAAGATAAGAACAATAATATCTTTTGTTTATGATGCTTTTCGTACGTACAAAGCTGATAATCTTCAGCCATAAAGAAAAAGTGGTCTTTTTTGTACTTTTCTAGATATTTCTCTGAGAAAAGCTGATTTCCAAGTAGAAAAAATAATTTCATTCACTATATATAACTCTTTAAAAATTTATGTCAGAAAAATATTTAGTAGTAGGTGCGACAGGATCTATCGGATCTAATTTAGCCGAACAGTTATACGCAGCCGGCAAAGAAGTACATTTAATTGGTAGGGATGAAGAAAGAACAAAATCTTTGTCTGAAAAACTAAATTGTAAATATACAGTCTCTGATGTTTTAGAAAATGGTTTTGTTGAAAAGATTAAGTCCGAAATAGATGATATCAAAGGTATAGCTTATTGTGTTGGTTCAATTGATTTAAAACCTTTGAGAATGGTTTCAGAACAAGATTTTACAAAATGTATGAAACTAAATTTATATTCCGCAGTAGATTTAATTAAAGGTTATCAAGAAAGTTTAAAAAAAAATAAAGGATCGATTGTTTTGTTTTCAACTGTTGCTGCTCAAAGGGGTTTTACAAATCATGCAATTATAGCTTCAACTAAAGCAGCTGTTGAAGGATTAACTGTTTCTTTAGCAGCAGAATTTGCTCCTAATATAAGAGTAAATTGCATTGCTCCAAGTTTAACTAATTCAAAAATTGCGGAGCCAATGCTTAAAAATAAAGTTTTAGCTGATGGTATAGCAAAAGCCCATCCATTAAAAAGACTTGGAGAAGGTAAAGACTCAGCTTCGCTTGCAAAATTTCTAATAACTGAAGACAGTTCTTGGGTTACAGGACAAATTATTGCTGTCGATGGTGGTAGATCAAAACTTTCATAGAGTGAAGAAATTTTTATTTCTTTTATCCTTAATATTATTCTCAACTAATTCATTTAGTAAAAATTTTAATTTTAATAAAATTATTGAATTAGAAGCACCTTGGGGTTCGTCGTTCGTTAATGATAATGAAATGATTATTACTGAGAAAGGTGGCAAAATAAAACTTGTTAATATTTCAACAAGAGAGATGAGTGAAATTGGTCATAACTTAAATTTTGTAGAATATGGACAGGGAGGATTATTGGATATTCTGTATCATGAAGATTATATTTACATCTCATACACAGAAAATAGAAATAATTGGAAGACTAGTACTTCAATTGCGCGTGCAAAATTTAATAAAAACAAATTAAATTTTAAAAATATTTTTCAAGCCAATCCACCAATTGACTCGCCATATCATTTTGGTTCAAGACTAGTAATTAAAGACAATTATTTATTTGCTTCTGCAGGTGAAAGAGGTGGGGGAATGATTGCTCAAGATGGAAATAAACATCCAGGAAGTATAGTTAGGATTTATCTAGATGGTGGCATTCCAAAAGACAATCCTCGTTTTGAGGGGAAATCAGACTGGCTACCTGAAATATATCAAATTGGTGTAAGAAATCCTCAAGGTTTAGCTTTATCTCCTTTTGATGGAAAAATTTATATGAGCAATCATGGTGCAAAAGGAGGCGATTGGTTCGGTGAAGCAAAGAAAGGTGAAAATTATGGTTGGAAAATTCTTGGATGGGGTGGCACAAATTATTCAGGTATACCAATAGGGCCAAAATGGAAACCTGGCTTTACAAAAGCCATTCAATATTGGGTTCCATCTATAGCCACAAGTGCAATCACAATTTATAAAGGTAATGAATTTAAAGAATGGAATGGTCATGCATTAATTACTTCTCTTAAAGATAAGTCTTTAAGAAAATTAGAGTTTAATGATTTATCAAACGTAAAAGAGGAAATAATATTTAAAGATAAAATTGGAAGAATCAGAGACATACAAATTCATCCTATAAATGGTAAACTATATTTTTTAAATCAAGATGGATTGTGGTTGATGGAAAATTCTAGTTAGTATCAAAAAGCTCTTTAAATAATTTAAATTCACCAATTTTAAAAATAATTGCATCATCATTTTTAAATCCAAATTTTTCTGCATTTTGCTTAAACCTTAAAGGGGGCTCTAATATTGGTTCAAGTGATAAGACAAAAGTTCCCCAATGCATTCCAATTACTTTTTTACTTTTTAAATCTTTAGCTAGTCCAAGGGCTTCTTCGGGGTTAGTGTGATAAGCAGAAGAATCTTTAATTGAAGCCATAGGATAAAAATTATATGCGCCAATGTTAATAAATGTTAAATCAATTGGACCATACTTATCTCCCAATTCTTTATATATTTTTCCAACGCCAGTATCACATGAAAATAATATTTTTTTTCCTTTGTATTCAATCAAATAGCTACCCCATAAAGTTTTGTTAGTATCCGTTAAACTCCTTTTTGACCAGTGGACTGATGGCAAAAAAGTAATATTTAAATTCTGATTTATTCTTATTTGATCATACCAATCCATTTCATTTACATCTTTAAATCTATTAATTTTAAAATATTTTTTTAGTCCTAAAGGCGCCAAAACTTTAGAATCTTTATAAGGAAATCTCATTATTGTTTTCATGTCTTGGTGATCGTAGTGATTGTGAGTTAGTAGAAAAATATCTGTTCTTGGTATCTCATTAAGTTTTAATGCTGGTTCGGTAAATCTCTTTGGCCCAAAAAATAAAGGTCCTGCATTTTTTGAAAAAACTGGATCTGTTATTATTGTTATTTCCCCTAATTTTAATAAAAATGTTGCATGACCTATCCACGCTACATAATCTTCTTTTTGGAAATTATTTAAATCCAATAAAACTTTTTCTTTTTTAATGACATTACTTTCAGGAAAAGTCATATCTAATTTTTTTTTTTCTTGGTTAAAGACCTTAAACGACCAATTGAAATTCATATCAATCACCTTTGATCCTTCAGGATTACGAAATGTGCCATTTGCTAAATGATGATATTTTTTTTTCATATCCGATTAATAATTTTTTGAAATAATATCTTGAATTGTATTACTTATAACTATTGTTCCACCTTTGTTAGGATGTATGCCATCTTGTTGATTTAGATTTGGATCAAGAGCAACACCTTCTAACAAAAATGGAATTAGAGGTAAATTATATTTTTTTGACAATTTAGGATAAATAGCATCAAAATTTTTTTTATATTTAGATCCATGAGTTGTTGGCGCAACCATCCCGGCTATTATAATTTTTATTTTTTTACTATTAGCAATTTTAATTATTTCTTCCAAATTTCTTTCAGTTTCGTCTGGTTGAATTCCTCTAAGCATATCATTTGCCCCAAGACCAAGGATGATTAAATCAATACCGGGTTCTGATAAACTCCATTCTGCTCTATTCAATCCACCAGAAGAAGTACTTCCTGACACACTTCCATTTATTACTTTAATATTTAAACCACTCCTAACGAGATTACTTTCTAAAACCAAAGATAAGTGTTGTTCTTTAGGTAGACCATAACCCGCCATTAAACTATCGCCGAATAATATAACCTTTTCTATTGCACTTGCATTTATGTGCACTAGAAAGAATAACAATATTTTTATAAATAAACTTTTATTCATGAACACACTTCTTAAATTAAAAAAAATAAATCTCAAATACCAAACTGGAAAGGACAATATCAATGTTTTAAAAAATATTGATTTAACTATAAAAAAAAAAGAAACTGTGTCTGTGGTTGGAGAAAGTGGGTCAGGAAAAACAAGCTTGATTATGTTAATTGGTGGACTAGAACGTCCAACCTCAGGGAAAATTATATTTCAAGACAGGGAAATAACAAATCTTAATGAAGACGAAGTATCTGAAATTAGAAAGCAAAATATAGGAATTATATTTCAATCTTTCTATTTAATTCCAAATTATACAGCTGTTGAAAACGTAGCTTTAACACTTGAACTTAATAAATTTAAAAATCCTGGGAAAGAAGCAAAAAGTTTATTAGATCGATTTGGTCTAAAACATAGATTCAATAATCTTCCAAGTCAATTATCTGGCGGAGAGCAACAACGTGTAGCGATTGCAAGAGCAATTGCAATGAAACCAGATTTGATTTTAGCTGATGAACCAACTGGTAACCTAGATACCGAAAACTCAATAATGATCTCTGAAATTTTATTTAAATACGTCAAAGAAGAAGGGTCTTCTTTAATAATGGTAACACATGATCCAAAATTAGCAGACAAAGCAAAACGAAAAATTAAAATCAAAGATGGAAAAATTAAATAATCCTTCGGAGTTAAGTTTAATATTCAAATATGCTTTAAAGGATTTAAGCAGAAATTATAAAAAAATTTCTAGCATTATTGTTACGCTGTTTATCAGTCTTTTTATTTTAAGTGCCATCTTTACAATCGAAGATAGTTTAAAAAAAGAGCTTAATGATAATGCAAAAGTTCTTTTGGGTGGAGATCTCGAAATCGATTATAACCGTAATCAGGGGGATCTTACTTTAGTCAATAAAGTAAAGAAATTTTCGACTATCTCACAAATGATAGAGTTTAGTACAATGCTTTCCACGACAGGCAGAGAAAAAAATAAATCATTATTTACAAGAATTAAAACAGTTGATGAAAAATATCCGTTATACGGTGAAGTTGTTTATGAGCCAGAAGATGCTTATGAAAGAATGCAAAATGAACCCAAGACAATTTTGATTAATGAAAGTTTATCAAAAACTTTAAAGATAAAAATAAATGACAAAGTTAAGGTTCAGGATCAAAGTTTCATAGTAGTTGGAATTATAAAATCTGTACCTGATGTCAGTGGGTTTGTAGCTTTTGGAGATTGGGCATTAGCAGGAAAACAAACTTTGGAGATACTAAAACTAAATGGAATAGGTAGTTTTTTAAATTATGAATATAAAGTAAAGTTTAAACCAAGTGATGATCCAGAAAAAATAGAAAGTAAGATCAAAGATATTTTTAAAGATGACCAAAAAGTAAAGCTTAGATTTCCAGAAAATTCAGCTAGTGGCTTAAAAAGGATAATTAATAATTTTTCCCAATTTCTATCTTTAGTTTCAATTAGTGCAATGTTAATTGCTGGAATAGGTATCGCTAATACATTGTTGTCATTTATAAACCAGAATAATATGTCTATAGCTGTAAGAAAAGCTGTAGGATTTTATTCAGGGAATATAAAAACACTTTATTATCTTCAATTATTAATATTATTATTTATTATTACTGTAATTTCTTATGGCTCAAGTTTTTTAATTGTGCCAATTGCAGATAAATATTTATCTGATGGGTTGGGATTAAATGTTTATCCAAAATTCTCTTTAATTAATTTTATAAAAGTATTTATTGTAGGTTTATTAGTTCTTATAATTTTTTCAATACCAACAATAAGTTCAATTGATCAAGTTAAAGCATCAAACCTATTTAGAAATGTATTCCAAAACCTACAATTTTATTACTCAAAAAAGTCAGTTATTTTGAGTTTTATCTTGTTATCATTTTTAGTTTTATTGTTTACACTAGGATCTGAAAGGCCTTCTTATAGCTTGGGTTATTTTCTGGCTTTTTTTGTATGTCTAATTGTATTTTTTTTACTTTCGAAAATTATAATTTATTTACTGAAAAAGTTTAATTTTATTTCAAATATCTCTTTAAAAGTATCGATAAAAAATATAACTCAAACAAAAAGTATCACTCCTATCACAATTATGTCTTTAGGCTTGGGTGTAACTTTATTATTAACTTTAGCTTTAGTTGGAACAAATTTTAAAAGAGAAATTGCAAGATCTATTCCAGATATTGCACCTGATTATTTTTTTGTTGGTATTCAAAAAGGTGAAAAGAAAAAATTTGAACGAGGTGTTTACAAAATGAACCCTGATGCGAATATTGAAATAGTGCCCATGGTTTCTTCCGGAATAGTAAGAATTAATGGTGTGAATCCAAATAGCTATATTAAACCAGATAATGATAGTTATTGGGTAATTGGAAGTGAAAGAAGATCGTCTTGGGTTGAAAATATACCTAAAGATAACCCAATTTTAAGAGGAGAATGGTGGGATTTATCTAAACCTAACCAACTTCAGATATCACTTGATGCTAAAGTGGCTAAAGATTTTAATATTGAGTTGGGAGATATTTTTACTTTAAACATCTATGGTCGAGAAATTGATGGAGAAATAGTTAATTTTAGAGAAGTTGATTATCGTGATCTAAGTATTAATTTTGCCATGTTATTTAATCCACAATTTGCAAAAAAAATTCCTCATGAATATTTAGCAACTGCTAAATTTAAAAATCCAGATAATTTTGATGAAACAAAAATGTTAGAAGTATTACCAAGTTTGTCTATGATAAAAATTGCTGATTACTTAAACAAAGTAACATCAGTTTTAAATAAAGTCTTCATAGCTGTAACCTTAATTTCTGGTGTAACAATTGTCATTGGATTGATTGTTATCTCAAGTGCTATAATGGTCCAAGGAAAAGTAAAAGAATACCAAAATCTTGTATTCAAAATTTTAGGTTTTTCAAAAAAAGAAATTATATTTTCGTCTTTAATAGAATTTATAATTATTTTTATGTCGGTAATATTAATTGCAATTTTTTTTGCAGTAATTGGATCAAAATTTATCATGGAGAATATTTTTGAATTAGTTTGGCAATTTGATTTTAAAGTTTTAATTTACCTTGGTGCCTCTATAGGAATTGTGACCTTGATTTTAATTATGCTAACTAATCTTAAGTACTTAAATCCCAAGGTTTATCCACTTATAAGAAATCAGTAATAATTTGTTTAATTTAAAATTTTAAATATATTCAATATTAAAATGGATAATCAAGAAAAAGCAAAAAAATTTTTCTTAGAAGGAATAAATTTATTTACTAAGAAAGAATTTGATAAAGCAATCATTGAATTTAAAAAATCATTGGAATTACAACCAAAAAGAGGATCCATAATTCTGAATTTGTCAAAAACATACTTTAAAGTAAAAAATTATATGAAAGCAAAAGAACACCTGGAAAAATTAATATCTTTTAGTGTTTCATTAGAAGAAAAAAAAGAAGCACTGTCATTGCTTTATGAAGTATATATAAATTTAGACGACATTCATGGAATTGAGAAATTAAAGAAAATTTCATCTTCAGAGGATTATTTTGATGATTTTACAAAAATGAAAGTAAACCTTTACTACCCTAAATTATTTGATTCTGTAGATCAGATTAAAAATTTCAGGAAAGGTTATTCAGAAAATATTAAAAAAATTTTATATGAAGAAAGTTTAAACACTTTAAATCTAGAAAAAAATCCATTAGTACCTCCTAATTTTTGGTTATCATATGATGGTCAGGATAATTTGGAAATTAATAAAAAATTTACGAAATTATTTAAAAAAATATATCCAGAACTTAACCAACTTGATCTTAAAGATACAGTAAGAAATAAAAAAATTAAAATAGGGTTTATTTCAGAATTTTTTACAAATCATACTATTTTAAAATTATTTGAGGGTATAATTTATAAATTAGATAAATCAAAATTTGAAGTTTATATATTTTATTCAGATAAGACACTGCCAGGAACAAGATATGAAGAATTGAAAAGAAACTCTATGATGTATGATTACGAAAACGTTTTTTTACCTGAGAATTTTTACCAAAAAGTTAATTTAATTAAAGAACAATGCTTAGATATATTATTTTACACAGACATACACATGTCTCAAAATCTATATTATTTGACATTAATTAGGCTAGCAAAAATTCAAATGACTTCATGGGGCCACCCTGAAACAACTGGAAACTCAAAAATAGATTATTTTTTATCATCGAAATTTCTAGAAATTAAAGATTGTCAAAAGAGATATAGTGAAAAAGTTTTGCTATCTAATTATCTACCAATGTATTTTTACAAACCAAAAGTTATAAACCAACTAAGAGAAGACTTAATGGTAAAAAAAAATATTTATTCTTGTCCCCAAAATCTAATAAAAATGCATCCTTCTTTCGATTTAGCAATAAATAAAATTCTTAAAAAAGACAAAAAAGCAGAAATTTATTTTATTAAGGACTCAAACGAAGAATTAACAAAAAAATTTTTCAATAGATTAAAAAAAACAGTAACGACAAATATTGATCGTATTTATTTTAAAGAAAAGTTAACAGTTGAACATTTTATAAATGACTGTGGAAAATCCTCAGTATTATTAGATCCATTTATTTTTGGAGCAGGAAATAGCTTTCATGAATCTATGTATTATGGAACCCCAACAGTTACAATGCCTACAAAATATTTAAAAAGTAGAATTGTTACAGGTGCTTATAATCAAATGGAAATTGAGAACCCACCAATAGCAAAAGAAGTTGAAGAGTATGTTGATTTATGTGTTGAATTTGCGAATAATGTAAATCTTGATTTAAAAAAATATTACAGCGAACAAGCTAATAAAAATCTCTTCGAAAATGAAAAAGTAATTCAAGATTTAGAATTAAAATTTGAAAGTATTGTTAATAATTAATTATTTTAAGTTCCTTTTAAAACATTCAATTGTATTTTTTAACAAACATGCAATAGTCATTGGTCCAACTCCGCCCGGAACTGGAGTTAGAGCTTTTGCGACTTTTGATACTTCATCGAAAGCAACATCTCCTACTAAACCATTTTCAGTTTTGTTAATTCCTACATCAATTACAATAGCCTCTTTTTTAACCCAATCACCCTTTACAAGTTCTGGAATGCCAACAGCAGCAACAATAATATCTCCTTTTAAACATTCTCCTTTGAGATCTTTTGTTTTTGAATGTGTAATTGTAACTGTACAATTTTCTTTTAACAGCAATTGTGTCATCGGCTTACCATTTAAATTTGATCTTCCTACAATAACAGCCTTTTTTCCGTTTAAATTTGGTTCTATTTTTTTTATCAATAAGTAACAACCTAAAGGAGTGCATGGTATAGAACTTTCATAACCCGATGAAAGATTACCAACATTCATTGGATGAAAACCATCAACATCTTTCCCAGGCATAATAGCCTCTATTACTTTTTGTTTATCAATATGTTTTGGAAGTGGTAACTGAACTAAAATTCCTGAAACAGACTCGTCTTTGTTAAGTTCATCAATTTTTTTTAAAACTTCAATTTCTTCAACGCTATCAGGATATCTAATCACATCTGATTTAAGACCTACTTCGTTCGCAGATTTTTCTTTATTTTTAACATAAATTTGACTAGGTGCTAAATCCCCTATCAATATAACTGTTAAACCTGGTACTTTATTATGCTTGTCTTTTAAAGCTAAGACTTCTTTTTTTAGCTCTTCTCTTAGATCAGCGGCAGTTTTTTTTCCATCAATTAAAATCATTTATTAAAATATAAGTGGTGCAACGTAAAGCTTCATACACATTTCTATAAACCATATCAACAAAAGAAGCACGATAGGTGAAATGTCAAAAGCCCCTAAGTTAGGTAAAAATCTTCTAATTCTCATTAAAATCGGTTCTGTCATCTTATAAGTAAAATCTAATATTAAATATACAAACCGATTGCTGGTATTTAAAACATTAAAAGCAACTAACCAGCTTATTACGACATTAGCGATTACAACATATGAATAAAGTTTTAAAATTTGAAGTGCTAAATAAAATATAGCAATCATTTTTTTTCAACATAAATGGACTGACTAGGAAATGCAAAGGCAGCTCCATTACCTTCAACAATTTTTTTTATTTCAATTGCCAAGTTTTCTTTAACTTGTAAATAATTAGTCCAGCTATTTGTTTTCGTAAAACATCTAACATACATATCAATTGAACTATCTGAAAACTTATCTATTCTAACAGCAACTCCCACAGACTGGTCATAATCTTCGCCTTTATTAATGTGGTCTTCAATATTATCTCTTATTGTTTTTAATTGTTCAATAGTAGTGTCATATTGAAGAGTTATTATCCAACTTATAGCCCAATTAGTTTTTCTGGTATTATTAATCACTGCATTTTCAGCAAACTGAAAGTTAGGAATAATTGCTAATGACTTATCAAATTTTCTTATAACAGTTGATCTAAATCCAATGTTTTCAACAACTCCTTCGATGACTCCATCAACCTTAATCCAATCACCAATTCTAAATCTTTTTTCAACCAAAACTAAAATTCCAGATATTAAATTTTTAAATAAATCCTGAGCACCTAAAGCTACTGCTACTCCAAATAAACCTAATCCAGCTATTATTGGTCCAATTTTAATTCCCCATAACTCAAGAACAGCTGCTGCACCTAATATAAAAATTAAAATTTTAAGAGACTTAATAATCCAACCTATTAGTTCTTTTGTAAGAACCTTGTCTAATCCACTTAATATGTAAGATAATGGTTCAATTATTTGATGAATTATCCAAAATATTAATATTGTTATTAAGGTTCTATTAATATTATCTATAAAGCCTCTAGTTTCATTATCAAATGACATGTAATAGCTTGCAAAAAAGACACCAAGAACAATTGGAAGAAATCTCGCAGGACCTTCCATTGATTTTACAAATGTATCATCTAATTTGTTTGTTGTTCTTTTTGAGATTAGTTCTAATTTTTTTATAACAAGTTTACTTATTAGCCCTCTAAATATTAAAAATACTATAAATATTCCAATACCTATTATTATCTGGAAGAAATCTACTCCAAGTATCCCCTGTTTCCATACAGATAAAAATAATTGATTGAGTTTATTTAAAACGTCCATTTTTAAATTTTATATAGTAAAAACTCTTCTTCACCAGAGTTAAATAAAAAAATTTTTTTCCATTTAACATCATTTAATACTGATGATGCCTTTTCGCCAATACACATTAGATTTGTTTCCATCCAGATATTGTCTAGATTATATTTTTTTATGATTTTATTGAAAGCCTTTGCGCTATTTTCAGAATAGATAAAAACAATGTCTGGTACAGAAGATTTTATATCAATTAAGAAATTATTGTCTAAATTTTCATTGGGTATTGCAGTATAATTTATAATCCTTTTAACAACGTATTTTTCAGAAATTAATTCTTTATCGAGATTGTATGAAACAACTTCTCCACTGACATAAAGCATAGATCCAATTTTGGGATCAAAGTTTTGTAAAATTAATTCTTTTAGATTATTTACGTTTCCTTCTGCGCAAAAAATATTTTGAAAACCTAATTCTTTTGCTTTCCGTTCAGTTGCAAGACCTACACAAAAGCAAATTATATTTTTATCTATTTTTGAAGTATCTAAATTATTTAATGCATTACCACTTGTAAATATAATCCCTTTGAATTGTGTAAAATCTTTTTCAGTTATTTCTATCTTTTTAATTTTTAGTAGAGGTAAATGTGAAACTTTATGATTCATCGAACTAAATTTTAATATTAATTGCTTACTGTCGTCCAATGGTCTAGTTAATAAAATATGCATTCTAATTTTTATATGAACCTTTTGATTGTAATTTAAGTTTTTCTCCAATATATTTACTAGTAACCTTTATTTTTTCTCTTTCTACACTTTCTTTAAGATAGTATCTCTGTTCCCCGTCGATAGAAAAAAGTTCCGTAACTAAATCCACATTCTCACCATTTATTTTTGCAAAAACACCTACAGCAGTATCACAGTCACCTTCAAGAACTTTCAAAACTTCTCTTTCAGCATTTGCAACAATTCGAGAATCTTCATCGTTTATGTTTTCCAGTAATTTTTTTATCTCATTGTCATCTTCTCTACATTGAATAGCTATAATTCCTTGTCCAGCACAAGGTATAAGTTCGTCAATACTAAATTCTTGCGAGATTTTATGTTCTAATTGTAAGGCATCTATTCCAGCTTTAGAAAGAAGTATCGCATCGTATTCACCTTTTTCTAATTTTTTAATTCTTGTATCAACATTGCCTCTTATCAATTTATATTTCAAGTCAGGTCTTTTTTTTTTAAGCTGATATTCTCTTCTATATGATGATGTTCCTACAACAGAATCAGTTTGTAGATCCTCAAATTTAACATTATTTTTACTTATTAAAATTTCATTAGGAGAATTTCTTTTTAAAAAATTATTTGTTAAAAGATTTTCTGTTTCTATAGTAGGCATATCTTTCAATGCGTGAACTGCTATATCTATATTTTTATTCAATAAATCTTTCTCGATACGAGACGAAAACAATCCTTTTCCACCTATTTTAGACAATCTTTGATCTTTTTTTTGATCTCCTGTTGTTAATATTTTTTTTAATTCTATTTCATTTGGGAAGTATTTCTTTAGTTTGTTTATTACGTTTTTCGCATAAATCATTGCTAACTTACTTCCACGTGTTCCAATTATTAAATTAGTTCTTTTCATAAAACTTATTTTTATTACATTGTTATAGTTTAATTGTATTAATTATAAAAAATAATTTATGAATAAAAATCCAATAATATTAGGAATTGAAACAAGTTGTGACGAGACATCTGTATCAATTATCCAAGATGACGAATCTGGTATACCTAAAATTTTATCAAATGTGATCTCGAGCCAAACGGATATTCACAAGGAATTTGGAGGTGTTGTACCAGAGTTAGCAGCAAGATCTCATGTTGAAAAAATAAATATTATTGCAAAAAAAGCTTTAAATGATAGTGGAATTAAATTAGATAAAATATCAGCTATTGCTGCTACAGCTGGACCTGGATTAATAATTTGCTTGAGTGTTGGTTTAAATTTTGGAAAAGCACTTGCTTCCTCTTTGAATGTACCGTTTATTGGTGTGAATCACTTAGAGGGCCATGCTTTAAGTCCAAAGCTACATAACAAATTAGATTTTCCGTATCTTCTTCTTTTAATTTCTGGAGGACACAGTCAGTTCCTGAGAGTAAATGAATTAAATGATTATACTAGATTGGGAACAACCATAGATGACGCGCTTGGGGAAGCGTTTGATAAAACTGCAAAACTTTTAGACATAGAATTTCCTGGAGGTCCAAAGTTGGAGGAATTTGCTAAAAAAGGTAATCCTAATAGATTTGATCTTCCTAAGCCAATTATAAATAAAGGCGGATGTAATCTTTCATTTGCTGGTCTTAAAACTGCAATATTAAAAATTACAAGAAATATAAGTTCACAAAAGGAAAAGTATGATTTGGCAGCTTCTTTTCAAAAAACGATTGAGGATATATTATATATTAAAACAAAAATTGCTTTTGACGAATTTTTAAAAAATTTTCCTATAAAAGAAAAAACATTTATAGTTGCTGGAGGTGTTGCGGCAAATAATGGAATAAGAAAAAAACTAATTCAAGTCAGCGATGAAAACCATTTTGTGTCTATATTTCCAGACCTTAAATTATGTGGAGATAACGCAGCAATGATTGCAATGGTAGGTTTAGAAAATTTTAAAAAAAAACGATTTGATAATTTAGATTTACCTGCAAATCCAAGATTAGCTTTAGATAAAAAAGCAAAATTTCTTAAAGGTGCTGGAGTACAATTATAATTAAATATTTATGTGATCTGGTTTTTTACCATCTAAATAATTTTTATATACTTTTTCAAAAGCGATCTCTATATTTTCTGTGAATAATTTTGAATTAAATAATGATTTATTTTTAATATTTTCTTTTAATTTGATTCTAATTTTATTAAGTAATTTATTATTCTTAGCTAATTTAACAGCAAGATTAACATAGTCATCTTGATTATCAGTTATTAATTCATTTAGATCAAGTGAAACTAGGAGACTAGCGGAAACCCTACTTGCAAATGATTGACCACTCAGAGTGATCAAAGGAAGTCCTGTTCTTAAAGCGTCACTTGCTGTTGTATGAGCATTACAGGGATAAGTATCCAAAAATAGGTCTGCAAGGCTATGTCTTTTCAGATGTTCATCAAGTGGCAATCTTTTAGCAAATTTTATTCTTTCAACATTAATCCCGTTTTTGTTGAATTCTTTTTTTAGGTTCAACTCTGATACTTCATTATCACTGAGTAACCAAATTGTACTATTTTCAACATTTTTAAGTATTTTTACCCATAAATTAAATATTTCTGGAAGTATTTTGTAAGTTTGATTAAAACAACAAAACACAAAGCTATCTTCGTTTAAGCCAAAATCTTTCCTAGTAAATTTTTTTGTAGAAATTTTTTTGTTACTTTCGTTAATTTGGTAAGAATTTGGCAAATAAATTATTTTTTCAGTATAAAATTTTCTGTTTTGATCACCTATCAAGACCCTATCTGCTATTAAATAATCCATCGAATTACAGCCAGTTGTTCCGGGATATCCAAGGTAGCTGATTTGAATGGGTGCACATCTTTGTATAAATAATCCAAAACGGTTATTGTCTGTAAATCCTTTAAGATCTATCGCAATGTCAATATTATTTTCTTTGCAAATATTTATAATTTCACCATTTGATTTTAAACTAACATCAAAAAATTTGTCAAAAGATTTATTTAATCTATTTCTAATTTCAGAGTTATCATTCTTCCCAAATGAAAATGCATATATCTCAAACTTATCTTTATTATGATACTCAAATAATTCTACCATTAAATGGCTAGTTGCATGTGAGTGAAAATCAGAAGAAAAGTAACCTAAGCGAACCTTTTTATTTTGTTTATATTTATATTTCTCAATTTTTTTCATATTATTTGATAAATCTTTCACAAAAATTTCAGAAACTTTTTTTTGTAAAGCAGGCGAGTCTATTAATGAAATCACAGGAAAAGGATTTGAAAATTTTTTTTCATTCAATATGTTATTTTTTAAAATAATTTTATCATTCTCAATATCAGTCCAGTCGCAAATAGAACATTTAGATTGAATAATAGTGCCTCCCAAAAAAGTTATATCTGGGTCAATTTTCAAAGCAATCTTATGATTAAAAATTGCTTCATTATATTTTTTTTTATCTAAAAATAAATTTCCTAGATTTTTATAAGCTTCCGAAAAATTTTTATTTAGCTCAATAGCTTTGTTATAACTGATTATTGCTTCATCTAATCTATTTAGAGCTTTTAAAACTTTTCCTTTATTATAAAAAGCTAGAGAATTATTTGTATCAATCACTAATGCTTTCTCATAACAATCTAGAGCATTTATGTAAGATTTAGTCTCGTTATAAACATTTCCTAAATTATTAAGAGCGTCTTTATTTTTTGGATTTATACTTAAAGACTTTTTATAATTTTCGATAGATTTATCATGCTCATTTAAATGGAAATAAACATTTCCTTTATTATAAAATGCATCAAAGTAATTAGGTTTGATATCAATTGCTTTATCTAAATATTTTAATGCTTCTTTAAAATTATTAACTTGGCATAATACTAAAGAATATATGTTGTACAAATCAGGGATATTTGAGTTAATTATAATTGCTTTATCTAAAAATTTGAATGATTGTTGATATTCTTTTAAATGAAATGAAATAATCCCCAAAAGGTATAACGCATCAAAATTATCTTGATCCATTTCTAATAATTTTAAAGAAACCTCTTTTGACTTTTCTAGATTACCTTTTTGAAATAATTCAACTGCTTCATTAATTAATTTTTTCATTTATGAAAAAACATTATATCTGAAAAATTATTAAGAATTTATTATAATTTAGCAACCTCCGCCGCCGCCGCTCATACCTCCATGACTCCCACTTGCAACGGTTGCTTTTTCATGTGCCATCATTAGATCTTGTTTTTGATCTTCCATATCTTTTTTACCCTTAGCTGTTAACACATATGTAGTTTGCATATTTGATGAAATATTTGCCGACGTCTCATTTTGTTTTGTAATTTCTAAATTTTTTTCATCAATTAATTCTTTAATTTTATCTTGGTCACCATAATCTTTTGAAAAAACTGAAGGTGTATCAAAAATATCTAATTCTTTAATTAATTGAACTTCGGCAGTATTTTCCTCTGAAATTTCTGCTTCAAACCATTTACTTCTTAATTCACCTTCTCCTCTAATTTCAAAATAATTTACTTTCCCAAAAGCTTTATTTAATTGAACTATTTCTCTTGTATTATTATTTATTGGATTACTAAGTTTATTATATTTCCATTTACCTTTTATTAAATTGCCTTCTTTATCAAGATAAACTCCACTTCCATGAAACATGTTTCTTTTAAATGTCCCTTTATATCGTGTTCCATCAGAAAATTTAAACACTCCATAACCATGTGCTTTTCCTTTTTTTATATCTCCTTGATAAATTGCTGTACCAAAATTTAAGGTTCCGACTGTTGTCTCAGATTTTAAAAATGGGATCTCTGGAAAATTTGTTTTGGCGTCATTAGCAATATTTGAAAAAAATTTCCATAATTTACTATCTTGAATAATATCTCCTTTAACAACACTATTATTTAATATTAAAAACAACAGAATAAATAATAATTTTTTGCTCATTAGATTAAACTTTAACTTAATACATTATTTGTAAAATTTCTTTATATCAATAGATGAAAAAACCTTTTCTTTTAGCAATAATTTTTCAATTCTATCAATGAAATTTGATCAGATTTTAAATGTCTTTTATCTTCTGTCAATATTTCATTATTATCGGATATTAACTCAGAAATGTAGATTTTATTAAGTTTGCTCTTTTTATTAAAAGTATCACATATTATCGTCTTCAAACGTTTTTCAATTGAATTAATTTTTAAAAATTTATTGTCTGTATTTTCGTACATCCAATAAGGCATTGTTAATACATAATCTATTTCAATATTCATATTATCGATTATTTTATCTAATTTTAATAAATACAAGGCTAAATATTTTTTTAAATTCTCCACATCTCTACTCATAAATAGTTCTTGCATTTGACTTTCATTTTTCCTTGCTACAGTAAAGTATTTGTTTTCTAAAAGACTTTTAGCAATTATTATTTTATATTTAAAAGGTTTATCCAATATTTCTTTCAATTGATAACTCCTTAAAGCTACAAAATTTTTAATATTCCAATCTGGGTAAACTCTAAAAAGATCTACAGACAGATTAAAATTGATCATAATTTTTTCATTAATTATTTTATTATTTAATTTAATAAATTTTATCACTTCAAGTGGACCATTATTTGGAGCTGCATAAATAACAAAATTATTTCTAAAATATTTTGAAAGGTAGTGTTGTGTTTGATTCTGAATATCTAAACCTAAAACCTGACTATCCCCAAATACTTGTAGAATATTATTTTTATCTTGAAAATATCTTCCACCAAGATTGTCTGTTTTAAAAGTAAGTTTTTCATTTCCATATTTTACACAGAAATTGGTATTAATTGGCAGATGAACATAATGATCATTATGTCCAAAAGGCAAAAATTTTAGACATTCTTTTGATTTTAAATCATTAATTGGTAAAATCGTAAATACAAAAATAACTAATATGTTTCTAATTCCAAAAAATAACTTAAAAAAATTTGAACCGTTAAGGTGTTGTTTTGTTTTAAATGAATTTTCTGCTGCAGAATTTGCATCTGCTTTAGAAATGTTATTTGCAGCCAAAAATGTAAATGATTTAAAGTTAAGCAAAGGTTTCATAAGGCATTCTTTAGATGAGTATAAACATTTTTCTATATTTACAAATATCAAAAACCAAATTTCATTAGAACACGAGTTAAATAACAGAGAAATAAGATTTATACCAATTCACCTATTTGCTAAAGGGTATATTTATAAAGATAAATTTATATTTGAGAAAAAGAACATTAAAGATTTTGCAATTTTTATTGGGGCAAATGAAGAAATTGCAGAAAAAAAATTGCATAACTTTCTTGATAATATTAGAAAGTTTAAACCAAATCACACTAAAAAAATTGATAAGATATTGCTAGATGAAGAAAGACATGCCAAATACTCACTAACATTTGCAAAAAAAAATAATTCTAAAATTGCTTATTTTGTTAAATTCTCTAAGGAGAATTTAATAAGTAAATTAAGACACCTTTATGCTAATAGTTTAACTAAAGTCTCAAAAATTTTTAATCCAATTTTATACTTATTAATTTTAATTATGTATTTACCTGTAAAATTTTTGGATTTGGATAAATCCAAAGAGGACAATAATGTTTTAAAAAATATTAATCCAAAATCGATACTATAATTTTAATGTTTTACATTGGTATTTCTGCTTATTACCACGAATCATCCGTTTTCTTAACAGATGGAATAAATATTAATTGTTTTCTCAAAGAAGAATATTTTACAAGAATAAAAGGCGATAAAAGCTTCCCAAAAAGGAGTTTGGAATTTTTAATAGAAAAATATTCTTTAAATGAAGAAAATATAAAATCTGTTTGTTTTTATGAAAAACCTTTTAAATCATGGTGGGAAATTTTTATTTATTCCATAAAAAAACCTCTAGAAAATAAAAAATTATTAATTCATCATCTAAAAAATTTTAATACAGGTTCAATATTTTTTTATACTCATTTAAATAAAATAATTAAAATATCTAAAGATAAAATTTTATATTCTTCTCATCATCTTAGCCATTGTTTGTATGGATCATTATATGTGAAAGATGTTGATGATTATGCATTTGTTAGTTGTGATGGTGTTGGAGAAGGTGAAACAATGACTATATATACAATCGACACTGAAAATTTGATAAAGAAACATTGGACAAACTTTTATCCTAATTCAATTGGGTTATTTTATTCTACAATAACTGATTTTCTAGGTTTTGATATAAATGATGGTGAATTTAAAGTCATGAGTTTAAGTTCATATGGTGATCCAGTTTATGAAAAAGAAATGGATCAAATTTTTGATTTCGAACAATTGAAAATAAATTCATCATACTTTGAATTTCAAAAAGATCCTGAAAGATCATTTTCTGAAAAACTTATAAAAATTTTTGGTAAGCCTTATTTAAATTTAGCTATTAAAGAAAATTTTAAAAAATACTCAAATATAGCAAGTTCAGCTCAGCTAATATTAAATAAATCTGTAAAAAACCTTATTTTAAAAGCAAAGCAACTTACAGGCAAAAACAGAATAGTTTTAACAGGTGGCGTTGCATTAAATTGTAAAATGATACATGATTTATCAAAACAAAATATATTTGATGAATTAATTGTTCCTCCATCGCCTGGTGATTCAGGCTCTGCAATTGGAGCTACTAATTTTTCGTATTTTCACGAAAATAATAGATTTTTAAAAAATATAGGTTTATTTCCTGGACCAGATAAAAATCAAATAAATAAAAAATTCCAACTAAATGAGTTTTTTAAAAAAATTTCTAAACAGGAGAACTCTTTAGAAACAGCCACTGAATTAATAAGCAAAGGTCACATTCTAACAACTTATCTTGATAAAACAGAAACTGGTCCAAGAGCATTGGGTAATACTTCCATAATTTGTAACGCTAAAGATAAATTAGCTGTTGAAAATTTAAATAACAGAATAAAAAAAAGGGAATTTTATCAACCTCTTGCTCCAATGTTACTTAAAGAAAAATTTGAAAAATATTTTTCTATTCAAGATAATATAAAAAATAATTTATACTCAATGGGAACATTATGTGAAGCAAAAGAGGATTTAAAAAATGATTACTTCTCTATAATTCACGCTGATAACACATGTAGAGCACAAGTTATTGACAATGAGAATTCGTTTATTTTTAAATTATTAAAAAAACTAGCTGAAAACAATATTAACATAATTGTAAATACATCTTTTAATATTTCAAAAGATCCTATGGTATTCGATTTGTTTGATGTTTATACAAATATGAGAAGAATGAATATTGAATATATTATAATGAACGAAGGTATATTTAAAGTTAAAGAGATATGAAAAAAATTTTAAATTACATTTATCTAATTAATGATTTTAAAAAAAAATATGGTTATATAAAATTAATATTTTTTATAATATTCATTTTATTAATCTTGATTTTTTCTATTTTTGTTTTTGTTCAAGTTTTTATACCTTTTACTTACATAGCAATTTAATATAACTTATTTAAATGCAATATTGGTTATTAAAATCAGAACCTGACGTTTGGTCTATAGACCAACAGAAGAAGTCAGGATCAAAAGGTGCTGATTGGGATGGTGTACGAAACTATCAAGCTGCTAATAATTTAAAAAAAATGAAAAAGGGAGATCTATGTTTTTTTTACCATTCAAATATAGGTAAAGAAATCGTTGGTATTGTTGAAGTAATTAAAACAGCATTTATTGATCCTACAGACAAGGAGAAGCGATTTGTAGCAGTTAAAGTTAAGTATAAAAGTAAACTAAAATTGCCAGTTTCATTAGAAAATATTAAAAAAAATAAAGATTTAAAAGATATAGCTCTTACAAAACAAAGTAGACTTTCGGTTATGCCAATAGATACTAAATGCTGGAAAATTATTTTGAAGATAGGTAGTATCAGTTAATAAATATTCCATGTCAAAAAAAAAGAAAGCAAAAAAAGTTAGAAAAAAGATTAAAAAGAAATCTATAACTTCAAACATAGAAAAAGAATTAATCTATAAAACAAAAAAAGACTGGATTAATAAAGCTCTCGTAAATAAATCGCAATATGAAAAAAAATATAAGTCTTCTATAAAAGATAATGATGGATTTTGGAAAAAAGAAGGAAAAAGAATTAATTGGATAAAACCATACACAAAGATCAGAGATGTAAAGTATAGTAGTTCCGATGTAAGAATTAAATGGTTTTATGATGGGACATTAAACGCTTCAGCTAATTGTATAGATAGACATTTAAAAAGGAATAAAGACAAGACTGCTATAATTTGGGTTGGTGATGATCCAAAAGTACAAAAGAAAATATCATACAAAGAATTACACAAAGAAGTTTCAAAGGCAGCAAATGGTTTGAAAGAACTCGGTGTAAAAAAAGGTGATCGTGTAACAATTTATTTAACAATGATACCTGAGCTAGCTTATACAATGTTAGCCTGCGCTCGTATTGGTGCGGTTCATTCAATTATTTTTGGAGGATTCTCACCTGATAGTATTTCAGGAAGAATAAATGACTGTGAGTCTGATTACTTAATAACTGCAGATGAAGGTGTTCGGGGAGGAAAAATTATTCCTCTAAAATCAATTGCTGATGAAGCTTTAGTAAATTGCCCTAATGTAAAAAAATGTGTTGTAGTAAAAAGAACCGGCAATCGTATAAATTGGGATGAAAGAAGAGATGTTTGGTATCACGAACTGATTAAAAAAGTTTCTAATAAGTGTGAACCTGAAGAAATGAACGCAGAAGATCCACTATTTATCTTATATACATCTGGTTCAACAGGAAAACCGAAAGGTGTAATGCATACAACAGGTGGATATATGGTTTATGCGTCAATGACACATCAATATATATTTAACTATAAACCTAAAGATATTTATTGGTGTACTGCAGATATTGGTTGGGTTACAGGACATAGTTATATTATATATGGGCCATTATCTAATGGAGCTACTACAATCATGTTTGAAGGAATACCTACATATCCTGATAGTTCTAGATGGTGGCAAATAGTTGATAAATATAAAGTAAACATTTTTTATACAGCACCAACTGCTATCAGAGCTTTGATGAGAGAGGGTGATAAGCCTGTTAAAAAAACATCGAGAAAATCTTTAAAATTATTAGGAACAGTAGGAGAGCCAATCAATCCAGAAGCGTGGGAATGGTATTATAAAACAGTTGGAGATTCTAACTGTCCAATTGTCGATACATGGTGGCAAACAGAAACAGGGGGAATATTAATAAGTCCACAAACAGGTGCTATTAATTTAAAGCCTGGATCAGCTACTAAACCTTTTTATGGTATTAAACCAGTGATAGTAGATAAAAATGGAAAAACTTTAAAGGGTGAGGCAGAGGGACGTTTATGTATTGCACAGTCATGGCCTGGCCAAATGAGAACAGTGTATGGAGATCACCAAAGATTTATAGACACCTATTTCTCACAATTTGATGGAAAATATTTCACAGGTGATGGGTGTCGTAGAGATAAAGACGGATATTATTGGATTACTGGAAGAGTTGACGATGTAATTATTGTATCGGGTCATAATTTGGGAACTGCAGAAATAGAGAGTGCTTTTGTTGCTCATCCTAAAGTAGCTGAAGCAGCAGTTGTAGGATATCCTCATGATATTAAAGGAAACGGCCTATATTGTTACGTTACATTGAATGTAGGAGAAAAATCTACACTTGATTTAGAGAGAGATCTAAAACTTTGGGTTCGAAAACAAATTGGCCCAATAGCTACACCAGATTTAATACAATTTTCACCTGGTCTTCCAAAAACTAGATCGGGAAAAATTATGAGAAGAATTCTTAGAAAAATTGCAGCAAATGAACATGATCAATTAGGTGATACAACAACTTTGGCAGATCCAAGTGTTGTAAAAAGTTTAGTTGAAAATAGAAAAAATACTTAAAAATTTATTAATTCAATAAATTCCTTTTTAACATTATCCCATTTCAAGATCATAGAATTCAAAACTATTTTTTTGTCTAAAGATTTTAACTCTTCAGCGATTGGAGACCATTCATATAATGATAGGGCGCTGGTATTAAATGGTAATGACTCATGATATTCATTCCAATTAATTTTTTCATATCTCTCAAGAAATTTTTTTTTTGCATTTTCGTATATTTCGTCTGGCATTTCATTTTTCTGAAGTTCATTATCTAAAATTTCAAAATAAATTTCATTTGCTTTTTTCGTATCATGTTGATTTTTGATTTTTTTTAAAAATGAGATAGTATAAAAAGTTAAATCTTGTAAAGCGGTTGAGTAAATATTCCATTTAGCTTTATTAATTGAACCCAAGAATATTTCGTCCTCAAACATAAGTACGTATTTTGCTCCCATTCGTGTTTTTAGATAACCATAAAGTGTAACTTGACTTACCCAAGCAGATTTTTTTTGAATGAAATCTTTTAAATCAGAATAATTTTCAATTTTTTTTGTTTTTTTGAAATATTTTAAGAATGGAATGAAATATTCCTTTAAATACTCAAATTTCAAATCTTTGAGCTTTAATTTGTATTTGATGCCCATTTAGAACCAATATATCTACTTTTGCTATAAATATATGCCATTTTTTACCCTTTAATTATTACTTTAAATGAGTATGAATTATATCTTTAACCTATAGGGAGGATTAAAATAATGTCAAACAAAGAAAAGCACTGGGAAAAAACTAAGGGATTAATGATTATTACATTAATTATTTGGTTTGTTTTCGGTTATCTGATCTTCATGTTTGGTTCTGACCTAAACACTTCAAGTTTTATGGGATATCCATTAGCGTATTACATGTGTGCGCAAGGTTCCATCATTGCATTTGTGGTCCTAATTTTTTGGTTTGCAAATCGACAGGAAAAAATCGATGAAGAGTTTGGTTTTACCGAAAAGGAGGATGATTAATGTTTAAAGGCAATTTTATTGACAACCTACCAAAAATTTACGGAACATATACTGGAGGCTTCTTCATATTCATCATTTTGATGGCAATAGCAGAGCAAGCAGGTATGACCGCAAAAACAATTGGTATTTTGTTTGTAGCTTTTACAGTTTGTATATATGCCATAATTGGATATCTATCTAGAACTGTACAAGTCGACGCTTATTATGTTGCTGGAAGACAGGTACCAACAGTATTTAACGGAATGGCAACCGCAGCTGACTGGATGTCAGGTGCATCATTCGTTGCAATGGCTGGTGGTATTTACTTTGGTGGTTATACTTATATGGCTTTCTTAGTCGGATGGACTGGGGGATACGTTTTAGTATCATCACTTTTAGCACCATACTTAAGAAAATTTGGATGTTATACTGTGCCAGATTTCATTGGAACAAGATATGGCGGAAACTTTGCAAGGTTCTGTGCCGTAGTTGTTTTAACATTGGCATCTTTCACATATGTAACAGCTCAAATTAACGCAACAGGAACTATTGCATCAAGAGCACTAAGTATTCCATTTGAATTAGGAGTTTGGGTTGGACTAGTAAGTATTTTACTTTGTTCAATGCTAGGTGGAATGAGAGCAGTAACTTGGACACAGGTTGCTCAATATATAGTATTGATTGTTGCTTACCTAATTCCAGTATTCTGGATTAGTAACAAAGCAGGTTTTGGTTTCTTTCCACACTTTATGTTAGGTGAGGAAGTAGCTAGACTAGGTGCACTTGAATCGCAATTTGGATTAGTTAAAAATGCTGCTGCAGATATAAAAGCTGCAGGTGTACCAGGTGGTCTAAAATCTATCGCTGTATCACACGCAGGTGTGCCAGAAGGTGGAATGGCTGCATGGAAGTTTATTTCATTAGCACTATGTATGATGGTAGGAACAGCTTCTTTACCACACATTTTAATGAGATACTTCACTACTCCAAGTGTTAAAGCTGCAAGAAAATCAGTGGCATGGTCACTATTCTTTATTGCATTGCTTTATACTTCAGCGCCAATGCTTGCAACATTATCCAAAATCTCACTAATAGATCCAAACTTACCAACAGGTATTATTGGAAAACCAATTGCTGAAATTATGCAAATTGAGTGGGTAAATGCTTGGATTAATGTAAAACAAGCCTTCATAGCAGACTTTAACGGAGATGGCATTCTTCAGTTAAATGAATGGTTTATGAGAGGTGACGTCGTTGTACTAGCAACTCCTGAAGTTGCTGGATTACCATACGTAATCTCTGGACTAGTTGCTGCAGGAGGAATGGCTGCTGCGATGTCAACTGCTGATGGTCTAATTCTTGCTATCGCAAACGCTTTATCACATGATATCTATTACAAAATCATTGATCCAAAAGCGGATGTAAGAAAAAGATTGTTAGTTGCTAGAGCACTTCTAATAGTTATTGGTGCCGCTGGAGCATACATTGCATCGATGAGGATCACTAGTATCCTTGGTGCAGTTGCTTGGGCATTTGACTTTGCAATGTCAGGATTGTTCTTCCCATTAATACTTGGTGTATGGTGGAAAAGAGCAACACGACAAGGAGCAATCGCAGGTATGATAGCAGGTCTTGCATCAGGAACAGCTTATCTAATTTATGTTTATCCTAAGTTTATGGGTAATGCGCCTTGGTTAGGTATTGACCATTTACGTTTCGGTATAATCGGAGCGTCGGTCTGTTTAGTTGTAATGGTTGTTGTAAGTTTAATGACTGAAGAACCAGATAAAGCTACACAGCAAATGGTAGACGAAGTTCGTGTTCCATCAGGTAAGACAATACTTGGTAAGCAACACTAAATTAGACTTTTTGGGGGCGGTATCCGCCCCCATTTTTTTCAGATAAATGCCTTTATATATTTTAGTAATAGACTACATTTTAGGTATCATTATGTGGACTTTAATTGGAAGATCTGCAATGAATATTTTTCAAAAAGAAGATTCTGAATTCTTTTTTATGAAAGTATTTGTAAAATATACAAATCCAATTATTAAAATTTTTAAATTCATAACTCCTAGTTTCATTATAGGACCCTTAGTTCCACTTTATGTAGCGTGGTTTTTTTATATGTTTAGATTTTATTTAATGCCTTATTTAATGGGTTATTCTGTTATGGGAATGTTATCGTTTCCATTAGAAAGTGAAATAGCTGCGGAAATTTATAAAATATTTGGTAAATAATAATTCAAATATATTCAAAAATTGATAGTACTAGTTTTTATTTATTAATGAAAAATATACAAATTTCGCCTTCAATACTTTCTGCAGATTTTAGCCAATTAGGTGAGGAAATTAAAAGATTAGAAGATGGTGGCGCTGACTTAATTCATGTTGATGTAATGGATGGACATTTTGTTCCCAATATTACAATTGGTCCCCCAGTGATAAAAACACTTAGAAATTATACAAAATTACCTTTTGATGTACATTTAATGATCTCACCAGTTCATAAATATATAAAAAATTTTGCTGAAGCAGGATCTGATATAATAACAATTCACCCTGAAGCAACCGACAATTTGATTGAGTCGATTAAACTTATAAAACAATTAAAGAAAAAAGTAGGCATATCTTTAAATCCAAATACGGAAGTAAGTGTCATTGAAAAATTATTAAAAGAAATAGATTTAGTTTTAATTATGAGTGTATATCCCGGTTTTGGTGGTCAAAAATTTATACCAGAAGTCATTGAAAAAATTAAAAAACTATATCAAATAAAAAAAGATAATAACTTAAGATTTGATATTGAAGTTGATGGCGGAATAAATTTCTCTAATTCAAAAGAGGTTATATCAGCGGGTGCAAATATATTAGTTTCTGGAACAACAATATTCAAAGAAAATAATGGTGATATTAAAAAAAATATTGAAACTCTAAAATCAATGTAAGATGTATTTAAAAAATTCTTTAATTTTAATAAATGAATTTTTTTACTACACTAAAAACCAAATAAGAAATTTATACTTAAAATCAAGGTTTTATAATAATAAAATTTCAAAAATTGAGATAAGCAACATTTTCTATAGACCAAGTCTAAGTATTTTAAGCTGCTTGGTTAAATATGATAAAAAAAAAATTAAAATTGAAGAATTAGATAAAGATAATATTTGGGAAAGTGAATTATTAAGTAGTAATAACCTCAATAAACTAAATAATTTTTATTGGTTATTTAGTATTGATTTAAAATCTTCCCCAAGTATTACACAATCAATAATTATTAAATGGATTGAAAAAAATCAAAGTTATAATTCATTAACATGGCAAACAGATATTTTATCAAAGAGAATAATATCTTGGATTGCAAACTCTAAATTATCTTATGATGAAAGTGATACTAAATATAAAAATAAATTTAATTTTTCTGTAAATAAACAGATTAATCATTTAATAAATGAAATAAGTAAATCTCGATCTGTTAATGATAAATTATTAGGCTGTATAGCAATAATAATTACAGGATTATCATACTCAAATGAAAAATTTTTAAATTATGGATTAGAATTACTGAGAAAAATTATTATTAATTCATTTGACAATGAGTATTTTCCAAAAACGAGAAGTATCAGGCAGTTAAATTTTTATTTAAAATATTTTGTTCTTGTTAGAGAATTATTAAAGGAGTCTTTTAATGATATACCTGGATACCTTGATGAAATAATTTTCTATCTAGGAAAATCTTATTCTGTTTTTTCTAAAATCGAACAAAGTTTACTATTCAATGGGAACCATCAAAATGATTTAAAGGAATTTAATAAATATCTTTCGCTTTATAAATATAAGTTTGGAAATTCAAATAATGAAGTAGGAGGATACGCCATTTTAAAAAACAAAAATTGTATTCTTGCAATGGATGTTGGAAATTCTCCTCAAAAAATTTATTCACATAACTATCAAAGTGGAGCTCTTTCATTTGAATTCTTCTACAAAGATAAAAAACTTATTTCAAATTCTGGTTACTTTCAGGATTATAAAAACAAATTAAATCTAATTTCAAAATCTACTGCCGCTCATTCAGCACTTATAATTGATAATCATTCAAGTTGTTCATTTAGAAACAATGGAAATTATAAAACATTAGAAAACGGTTTGAAAATTAGTGATAAAAATATTGTTAATGAAAAAAACTATTGGTTAATCAAAGCATCTCATAATGGCTTTTTAAAAAAATTTGGAATTTTATATGAAAGATCTTTAGAATATTTCGTTGAAAAAAATAAATTGATAGGAACTGATAAAATAATTTCAAAAAACAAGTTAGAAACAAAAAAATATGATATCAGATTTCATATGGAACCAGGTGTCAAGTTAACAAAAACTCTAGATAACAGAACTATACTAATTGAAATTGAAAATTCTGGATGGAAATTTTCAACTAACTGCGAGATTATAAATATTGAATCGGGTATATATTTCGGTAATAAAAATGTTACTAGTGAAAACCAAAATATATGTTTATCAGGCAAAATAAAAGATATAACTCAGGAAATTAAATGGGCATTCGAAAAAATACAATAAAAATTAAGACTGCTTTAATTTCATTGTCAGATAAATCCAATTTAAGACCATTATTAAATTTACTAAAAAAATATAAAATCAAAATAATAAGCTCAGGTGGCACATACAAAAAAATTAAAAGTATGGGTTTTAAATGCTTAGAAGTATCTAAATTTACAAATTCAAAAGAACTGCTAGATGGAAGAGTAAAAACATTGCATCCAAAAATTCATTCTGGGATTTTGAATGTTAGGCAGAATAAAAAACATCAAAAAGAAATGAAAATTTACAATTATGAAAATATAGATCTTGTTATTATAAATTTTTATCCATTTGAAAAAGTTTTATTAAGTAATTCTGGTCACAAAAATATAATTGAAAATATAGATATTGGAGGACCAACAATGGTTAGAGCAGCTGCAAAAAATTATAATGATGTAGTTATACTAAGTAACGCAAAACAGTATGAAGATTTAACTATTGAATTAAATAAAAATAAAGGTGCAACGAATTTAAAATTTAGAGAAAAATTGGCTGAAGAAGCATTTATGGAAACAGCATATTATGAATCAAAAATTTTTAATTATTTCAATCAGAAGTCCAAAAACCTTTTCCCAATTAAGAATATTTTTTCTGGAAAATTAGTTGAGAAGACAAGATATGGGGAAAACCCTCATCAAAAAGGAGCAATATATTCACAAAATAATAAGCAGGAAATTATTCAAATCAGTGGAAAACAACTCAGTTACAACAACTATAACGATCTTTATTCTGCCCTAAGTATATCCAAAACTTTACCAAAAAATAAGGGTGTAGCAATAATTAAGCATGCTAATCCTTGTGGAGTTTCCATCAATCCAAACAAAATCAAATCTTTTAAAGAAGCTTTAGAAAGTGACCCAATTAGTGCCTATGGTGGTATTGTATCATGTAACTTTAAACTAAATAATAATTTAGCTAAAGAGATTAACAAAATATTTTTTGAGGTAATAGTTGCAAATGGATTTGACAAAAAATCAGTCAAACTTTTAAAAAAGAAAAAAAATCTAAGGCTAATTGATTCTAGTAAAGTAGAAAAAAATTTTAAATTTAATTTTATCAATAAATTTAATTCTATTTTAGCTCAAGATCCAGATACTCAACATTTTTCTAAGAAAAATTTTAAAGTTGTATCAAAATTAAAACCTACGAATAAAACTTTAAACAAACTTATTTTTGCATTTAATATATGCAGAAGTGTAAAATCGAATGCGATAGTCGTTACAAAAGATTACAGGACAATAGGCATAGGTTCTGGTCAACCAAGTAGGTTAGATAGTTGCAAAATAGCAATTGATAAAATGAAAAAGTTTCAGAAAATTAGCGATAGTGATGAAATCTTAGCAGCATCTGATGCATTTTTCCCGTTTGTTGATGGTATAGAAAAATTGGTACAAGCAGGAATTTCAGCAGTCATTCAACCGTCGGGTTCAAAAAATGATAAAGAAATTATTAAATATGCTAACCAAACAAATACTATTTTAGTATTTTCTAAAACAAGACACTTTAATCACTAATCAATTTATCTTATCTATTTTGGCAGCTAAAATAAAATCGCTCTCAGCAAGACCTTTAATTGCGTGAGTAAATATTTTAATTCTTGCATAGCCCCATCCAAACCACAGATCAGGGTGATGTCCCTCTGTTTCAGCAATTTCTCCAACTTTATTCACAAATTCTTGACTTTGTAAAAAATCATCAAATTTAAAATTTTTTATTAAATGAAATCCATCTATTTTGTCCTCTATAACTTCCCATCCATCAACTTGTTTTAAATATTTATGAATTTCTTCTGTGTTAAATGGCGGGATGTTCCCTTCGCACGGGATACATTTTTTACTTGCTAAATCACTCATAATATAATTCCTTTAATGGAGCGGGCAATGGGACTTGAACCCACGACCTTCTCGTTGGCAACGAGACGCTCTACCACTGAGCTATGCCCGCTTATTCTTACTTATCAAAACTAAAAGTTTTTTTGGAATTTAGCAAGTGATTAAATTATTATATGCGACTATCGAAACATTTCTGTTAGTTGTAACTTTATAAAGAATAATTATAATTATAATATGAATATTAATGAATTACCAAAAACTATACCAATTTTTCCTCTATCTAATTTTATAATGTTTCCCGGCACAACTGTTCCACTGAATATTTTTGAGCCTCGATATTTACAAATGGTAAATGATAGTATGAAAAAGCATAGAATGATTGGAATGATACAGCCAAAAAAAACAGGGTCTTTGAAAAAACCTGATTTATACGAAATAGGATGTATTGGAAAAATTACAAGTTTCAATGAAACAGAAGATGGTAGAATACTTATTATTTTAAACGGTATTTGTAGATACAAAATTAACTCAGAGTTAAATACCGACAAGATGTACCGTGAGTGCAGTGTTCAGTATGATAAATTTTCAAAAGATATAATGCAAAAAAGTAATGAAGTTAACTTTTCAGACTTAAGCTTAATTATGAAGAACATGAGAACATTTTTCAAAAAACAAGGGTATATTGTGAACTTAAAAGACTTAGAAAAGAAGGATCTTAGCCAAACTCTTAATGATCTATCAATGGCATCGCCCTTCTCATTAGAGGAAAAACAAATATTATTAGAAAGTCTTGATATAAATGTAAGAAAAGAAAAAATGGAACAAATTTTAAATAATTATATTAAAGACGAGTTTGAAAATACTACTCTTCAATAATTTATAAGTTTAATCCTTTATCCGATAAAATATTAGAATACTTTTTAAAAATAGAATTTTTATTTAATATACTAAAAACTGTTTTTGAAATTGAATTATTAATATTGCTATCTAATCTAAAAAATTCATAAATTCCATCGATTGCTTTTCCATAAAGATAATTAAGATGTTTAGTAGAACTCTGGAAATCTTCAGCAACAGAGAAATCTATTGGAAGACCTAAAGATAATCTATCATTAATTATTTTTGATATTATTTTAATATCCCTAATTGTCATGTTGAATCCTTGACCTGCAAGGGGATGTATGCGATGAATTAAATCACCAAAAGCAAGGATGTTATTATTAGTATAATTTCTAAGCATTTGAAAACTCAGAGTAAAGTTTTCAATTTTACTTATTTTAGTAAATGAATAGAAAGAATTATATTTTTTGAATATATCCAATATTTTTTCATCATCTATTTTTGCTCCCCTATAAGAAAAAACTATTGAAGTTTTAGTATTAGACAATGGTAAAAATGCCAGAGGTCCAAATTTTGTAAAAACTTGAATAGCTATATTATTATCTTTACGCCGATGATTTATTAGAAATGTATATGCTCTACTTTTATAATCTTTTTTTATTTTATTTGTAAAAAATTTATTTGAAATAAAATTTTTATTTTCACTGTTTATTACTAAATCATAAATTTTAGTTTTTTTTAAAATATTTTGACTAACAGTATCTGAATTAAAGAATTTTATAGATTTAGATTTTTTTACTTTTTTTAAAAAAATTTCATTCAATTCGGAATAAGATATTAAATTAAAAACTTCTTTATTTTTTTTATTAAAGTTAATTTTTTCTTTAGACCGAGAGTCTTCAGTAAAAATTTTAATTTCTTTACTTTTCCAATGTTTAATATTCGATTTTGTTAAAGATTTTAAATAATCAAAATTCTCACTCGATAAAGCTATTGTTCTATTTGTTTTTACCTTTTGAATTTTTTTATTTAAATATATGTCAACATTGAGTTTTTTTTCAGAAAAAAGGTAAGCAAGAATCAAATTTGTTAAATTTTGGCCTATAAGACAAATTTTCATAACAAAATAATTTTAACAATAAAAATTAAATGATACAAAGTGACAAATGCAGTTTTGATTCATGATAATTAAAAATTATATAAGTAAAATAGGCTATTTTATTATTAACCGTTTGGCAGAATTGGTTGGTATTGCTCTAGTTATCGCCTCAATACTTCTATTTATTTCACTAATTAGCTATTCACCAGAAGATCCAAATTTTATTTTTCCTGAGAATCAAAATTTAAAAAATATACTTGGCATCAGGGGGAGTTTTATTGCCGATATATTTTTTCAATCAATTGGTATTGTATCTCTTCTAATTCCATTTTCATTGTTGTTCACAGGATTATCTATAACGATCAATAAGAAATTTATTATTATAATTGAAAATATTTTTTTCATAATTCTTTACATTATTCTTTCAACATTTTTCTTTGGTATATTTCACAAAGAAACATATTGGTTAATAATAAATGGTAATAATGGTTTTGTGGGTGATCTAATGTCTGAAACTATAATTGCTGACTTTTTGAAAATAAATAAAACTGTGAGCTACTATTTATTAATTTTTTTTATTTTATTATTTTTTATGTTAAGCAGTAATTTCAAGGTTGTGCATGTTTCAAATTTTTTTAATCTAATAAAAAAATTGTTTTCGTCGAAAAAAGGTAATTTAATTAATCAAGAAAATACTTTTAAGGAAAGTACTATAATTGAAAGAGATAATGAACCTCCTGTTCAAGAAGATTTATTTTCTATTAATAAAACAATTTCGAACGATGTAAAAATAAAGTTGCCCTTAATTGATTTTTTAAAAAAACCAGAAACAAACTCTGATAAAAAAGAAGATGTTAAAATAGATGCTGAAGGATTAGAAAAGATACTTCTTGATTTTGGTGTTGAAGGAAAGATAAAAAAAATAAGTCATGGACCTGTTGTTTCACTCAATGAATTTGAACCAGCAGCAGGAGTAAAAGTATCTAAAATTATAAATTTATCAGAAGATATTGCAAGAAATACAAGCTCTGAATCTGCAAGAATAGCAACTATACCTGGAAGCAATACAGTTGGTATTGAATTACCAAAAATTATGAGGGAAAACGTTTTCTTAAGAGAAATTATTTCAGATAAAAATTTTAGAAGAAAAGATATAAAATTACCAATTGCACTTGGAAAAAGTATATCTGGTGAACCAATAATAAGTGATTTGAGCACAATGCCTCATTTATTAATAGCAGGAACAACTGGATCTGGTAAATCTGTGTGCATTAATACAGTTATTCTATCTTTAATCTACAAACACACACCAGAAATTTGTAAGTTCATTTTGATAGACCCTAAAATGTTAGAACTTTCAACTTATGAAGGTATACCGCATTTATTATGTCCAGTTATAACTGAGGCAAAAAAAGCTGCATCTGTTTTAGGTTGGGTCGTTAAGGAAATGGAGAGTAGATACAGATTAATGACAAAAGTAGGTGTAAGAAACATTGACGGATATAATGAAAAACATAAAGTTAAAATGCCTTACATTGTTGTAATTGTAGATGAAATGTCAGACCTCATGTTAGTAGCTGGCAAGGAGATCGAGAATTATATTCAAAAATTGTCTCAAATGGCTAGAGCAGCTGGTATTCATATAATAATGGCAACTCAAAGACCAAGTGTAGATGTTATAACTGGTACTATAAAGGCTAATTTTCCAACGCGTATTTCGTTCCAAGTAACCTCTAAAATAGATAGTAGAACAATTTTAGGAGAACAGGGGGCAGAGCAACTTTTAGGTAAAGGAGACATGCTATATATGTCATCAGCAAATAGAATTACAAGGGTACATGCACCCTATGTATCGGAAATAGAGATAGACAAAGTAAATAGCTTTTTAAGAAATCAAGCAGAGCCAGATTATGTTGATGAAATTTTAAACTTTGCCGATGAAAAAGAGATTGGTGAAAAAAATAAGAATAATTCTGATTCTGATGAACTATATAATACTGCACTAGAAATAATCAAATCGGAGAGAAAAGCATCTACTTCATTTTTGCAAAGGAAGTTACAAATTGGATATAATAGAGCCGCAAGAATCATTGATCAAATGGAAGCTAATGGAGAAGTCAGTAAAGCAAATCATGTGGGCAAAAGAGAAGTATTAAAATAGTGAAATATATAATTTTTATACTAATATTTTTTTATCCATTAAATATTTTCGCATCATCAAAAGAATTAATAAAAAATAAATTAGATCAAACAGATAATATATCTTTTAAATTTATACAAAAAATTGGTAAAAAAACTGAAAAAGGAAAATGTGTAATTTTGTATCCAAAAAAAATTTTATGTAAGTATGACGATATTTATAATAAAATTTTAGTATCTAATGGTAAATCATTGGTAATTAATAGTAAAAAAATTTCAAATTATTTAAGGTATAACCTAAAAGATACTCCTCTTGATTTAATTTTAGATAAAAAATTTCTACTTGAGAAATTAGACCAAGTTGAAGTAATTCAAGAAAGTGATGAAACATTTTATTTTGAAATTATACATAATAATAATTTATTAAATATTTTTTTTGATAAAAATAATTATGATATTAAGGGATGGACAACAACCGATATTTACCAAAACAAAGTTGAAACAAAGTTATTCAACATAGAAGTAAATATAATGATTGATGAAAAGACATTCAGTGTTCAAAATTATATTAACTAATATCTAAATTAATAGTTTCGGATTTAAAAATTTTCATACCTCTTCCTAAATAATTTTTTAAAGCATGCTTGTGATCTAAAGAACATGTATGAAGCCATACTTTTTTTGTATTTTTTCTAAATCCTAACCTTAGAGCTTCTGATAAGAGATATTTTCCATAATTTTTTCCTATATATTGATCTAAAATTCCAAAATAAGCTACTTCACATTTTCTTGTTTCGGGATGAAATATGAGCTCAAAAAAACCTATTAAATGTTCATTTTCTCTCAATATATATGTTTCTAAATTAGAATTATTCGTATAACTCATCCATTTCGCATCGTTCCAGGTGAGTCGATCTATCCAACGATAGCTTTTTCCAATTTGCTTATAAAAAAATTTATTTATTTGAAAATCTGGTGGATTTTTAATTTCAATTTTACAGTTAATCTTCGGCTCAGATGAATTGATTTCGTCTAGAGAATTAATTTCCAAATACTTTCTATCAACTCTGGTTATCACGAAACCATTTTTCCAACTTTTTCACCACCAAATAAATGAAAATGTAAGTGTGGTACTTCTTGACCACCATAGTCACTAATATTAGCAAGAGCACGGTACCCATTACCATCAATTGATGAAATTCCTAATTTTTTTGAGACTGTTGTTATGCCTTTCATTAAACCAACTATTTCATCATTTGAAGCATTGGAATTAAAATCATCTAAATCTATATATTTTCCTTTTGGAATTACTAAAGCATGAATTTTTTTTTGAGGGTTAATATCATAAAAAGACAAAATATAATTATCTTCATATATTTTGTTACAAGGAATTTCTCCTCTTAAGATTTTTGCAAATATATTATTATTATCGTATGACATACTTAAAATTTTATTTTTAATATATAACTTTAAATTAACATTAAAAATACTAATTTATCTTGTCAGTTAATTTATATAACCTTGCATCATAATTATCTCTTTCGACTATTCAGTTCTTCCATTACTTCTTCAATTTTTATACCACTATTTTCAAGAAACATGATTAAGTGATATAAAACATCTGCTGCTTCGTGGATTTTATTAGAGTCTTGCTCTACAGCTTCTATTAACTCATTTATTTCTTCTAAAACTTTTTCTTTTGCTAAAGATTTATCTTCTAAAAGCTTATTAGTATATGAGCCTTCAACTGGATTACTTTTTCGATCTCTTGCAAGGGTAACGAGATCTTCTAATATCTTTAACATATTAAATCCTAACAGGTATATCTTTTGAAGCCAAATATTGCTTAGCTTCATTAACTGAATAAGTGCCATAATGGAATATAGATGCAGCTAAAACAGCGCTAGCACCTGATTTTATTCCATCAACTAAGTGATCTAGTGTACCAACTCCACCTGAGGCAATAACCGGGATATTGACCATAGAAGATAACTTTTGCATTAATTCAATATCATATCCAGATTGCGTTCCATCCTTATCCATTGAAGTTACGAGAAGCTCTCCAGCGCCACATTTCTCCATTTTGGATGCAAATTCCAAAGCATTTATGCCAGTTGGATTTCTTCCACCATGAGTGAAAATTTCCCATCCATCATCTTTTCTCTTTGCATCAATTGCAACAACAATACACTGTGATCCAAATTTTCTAGAACTATCTTCAACAACTTTTGAATTTTGGACAGCAGCTGTATTTATAGATACTTTATCAGCTCCACAATTAAGTAATTTGTTAATATCATCAATACTTCTAACTCCTCCACCAACAGTTAAGGGCACAAAACATTTCTTAGAAGTTTTCTCTACCACTTCATATATAGTATCTCTATTTTCATTTGAAGCAGTGATATCCAAAAAACAAATCTCATCTGCACCACCATCACTATAAATTTTCGCTTGTTCAACAGGGTCTCCTGCATCTTTTAAACCTACAAAGTTAATGCCTTTTACAACACGGCCATTTTTAACATCTAAACAAGGTATAATTCTTTTTTTAAGCATCTATTTCTTTTGCAAGTTCATCTAACTTTATATCTCCATCGTATATAGCTTTTCCAACAATTACACCTTCGATATTATTTAATTTTTTTGCTCTTTTAATGTCATCAATTGATGAAACGCCACCTGATATAACTACTGGACAATTTGAAATATCTGCAACTTTTTGTGTCTCTTCAAAATTTGGGCTTTGCTTAGTTCCATCTCTATTTATATCTGTATAAATAATCCTGCTAACTCCATAATCATTTACTTTTTTTAAATATTCAGTTGTTAATTTGTCTAATTCTTCGGTCCACCCTGAAATCGCAAGATATCCATCTTTAGCATCTAAACCTAATGCAATTTTGTTTGGAAATTTATTACAAGCTTTCTCTAAAAATCTTCTATCTTTTATAGCCGCACTTCCTAATATTACTTTTTCAACACCAGCATCGATGTATTTTTGAATAGTTTCAAAATTTCTTATACCACCACCTATTTCTACTTTAAGATCAAATTTTCCAATAATATCATGGATAATATCAATATTGATTGGCTCTCCAATTAGTGCGCCGTCTAGATCAACTATATGTAAATTTTTAAATCCATTTTCTTTATATTTTCCAACTTGCTCTACAGGAGACATTTCATATTCAGTTTTATTTTCAAAGTCGCCTTTAATTAATCTTACACACTTTTTATCTTTAATATCAATTGCAGGAAATATTTTCATTTATAAGATCTAATATTTGTGTACAAGTAATCTGGTCTAAATTTTGATTTGAATATATAATCATAATTAATCGATTTAAAAAAATTATTAATTTTATCAAAATTTCCATCACTTATTTCTAACAAAATCATACAATTGTTATTTTTAAGATTATTTACTAATCCTCTCAAGGTATAAAGTTCATGTCCTTCCACATCAATTTTAATCGATAAATTTTCATTTTTAAAATTTAAAACATTATCTCCTATTTTCACATCTGCTTCCTTAATTTTAAAATAATTGATATCAAAATTATGAGAATTATCTAACACGGCTGAATTTGATTGAACAAATCCATTTTTTATCATAGATCTAATCTTAACCTTTTTTTCTTCATCAGATAAGCCAAAATTATAGATTTCAATATTATTTAAAAAATTTTTTTTTAGAGTTTTATTAAACTTTTCATATGCTTCGGTGTTTATTTCAAAGGCTTTCACTTTTAAACTTTTAAATTTTTCTGCAAAATAAAATGAATAATATCCAGAATTAGAACCAATATCTATAAAATGTGAAAAAGAATATGTCCTCATAATTTGTTCTAAAAAAGAAACTTGATCGTTCTCATAATTTTTATTTAGTATTATGTTTCTGTCTATTGGGTCTAAAAAATCTAAAAAATAATTTATTTTTCCTATTTTATAATATCCTCGGTTTCTTTTTAATAATTTTAAAATTCTTATGCTTATAGATGGAATTAACCTTTTGAAAAAAGGTAATTTAGTAAAATGCTTTAACATTATGAATTTATAAAATTATCTATTATTTTAAGCCCAATTTTATCACTTTTTTCTGGGTGAAATTGAGTGCCAAAAATATTTTCATCTTCAATGGCACAGACAATTTTGGAAGCATAGTCTGTTGTTGCAACTGTAACTGAATTATCGTCTGGAATAAATTCATAGCTATGAACAAAATACATATGGGAGTTGTTTTCTATATCTTTGAAAATTTTACTATCTTTAACAATATTTATTTGATTCCAACCAATATGAGGAAGTTTATATTTACCGTTTTGATTATCAATTTTAGATACTTTGCCCGGAATCCAACCAAGTCCTTTAGTCTCAACTTCTTCATAGCCAACATCTGCAAACATTTGAAGACCAACACAAATACCTAAAAGTGGCTTTTTATTATTTAATACAAATTCACTCAAAGTATCAATTAAACCATTTATGCTATTTAAACTGTCTATACAGCTCTTAAAAGATCCCTGCCCTGGCAAAACTACTTTATCGCTTGACTTAATTTTATTTAAATCTGAGGTTACTCTGATATTAACTTTATCTTTAGCAACCTCCTTAAAGGAGTTAATTACTGAGCTAATATTTCCAGATTTATAGTCAACGATTGTGACGTCCATTAATCTTATAAAGAGCCTTTTGTTGAAGGAATTGTACTTTTATTCCTTGTATCCAACTCTAACGCAGCTCTTAAAGTCCTTGCTAGGCCTTTATAGCAAGACTCTATGATGTGGTGACTATTATCACCGTAAATATTTTCAACATGTAAAGTAATACCCGCGGCTTGAGAAAAAGCTTGGAACCATTCTTTAAACAATTCCGTATCCATTTCACCAAGTTTCTCAACTTTTAATTTTACATTCCAAATTAAATAAGGTCTGTTTGAAACATCTATTGCAACTCTTGTTAACGTTTCATCCATCGGCAATAAAATGTGAGCATATCTTTTAATACCTACAAATTTTTTTGATGCTTTCTTTAAGCATTCTCCGATTGCAATTCCAGTATCTTCGGTTGTGTGGTGAAGATCAATATGTGTGTCGCCTTTAGCTTTAACAGTTAAATCCATTGATGAGTGTTTAGATAACTGCTCGAGCATGTGATCTAAGAAACCTATTCCTGTGTCAACTTTGTACTTCCCTTTGCCATCAATATTAAGGTCAACACTGATATTGGTTTCTTTTGTTTTTCTAGCTATTTTTGCTTTTCTTTTCATAATTAGAATTAGGTATATAGGTATTTTTGATTATATCAATAATACTAAACCTGGACTTGAACTATTTAAATTCATATCCATTTATAACCCATGACAACAATTGTACTTGTAAGAAAAAATGATGATGTAGTTGTGGCCAGTGACGGCCAAGTTAGCATGGGTAACACTGTTATTAAGAAAACGGCCAATAAAGTTCGTAAAATTGAGAAAAGAAATGTGATTGCAGGATTTGCAGGATCAACCGCTGATGCTTTGACATTGTTTGAAAGATTAGAGTCAAAGCTTGAAAAGCATGCAGGCAACCTAACTAGGGCCGCAGTAGAATTAGCTAAAGATTGGAGAACTGATAAGTATCTAAGAAGATTAGAAGCACTAATGGCGATAGGAGATAAAGAGAAAAGTTTTATAATTTCTGGCACAGGAGACGTTTTAGAACCAGAAGGTGATGTAATTGGAATTGGCTCAGGAGGGAATTATGCTTTAGCAGCTGCAAAAGTTTTAATGGATACTGATATGTCTGCAGAGGAAATTGCAAAAAAGTCTATTAAAGTTGCGTCTGATATTTGTGTATTTACAAACGATAATTTAAGTATGGAGAAAATATAATGGAAAAGACAAATGTTACATCATTTCCAAAAGAGAAAGTTTTAAAAGAGAAAACTTCAATTGCGAATTCATTATCACCGAGAGAAATTGTTTCAGAATTAGATAGATTTGTTGTTGGTCAAAATAAAGCGAAAAGAGCTGTTGCTATAGCCTTAAGAAATAGATGGAGAAGACAAGCATTGGAAGATGATATGAAAGATGAAGTTCTTCCAAAGAATATTTTAATGATTGGACCAACTGGTGTTGGTAAAACTGAAATTTCCAGAAGACTTTCAAAATTAGCTGAAGCGCCATTTGTAAAAGTTGAAGCTACAAGGTTTACTGAAGTAGGATATGTTGGAAGAGATGTGGAACAAATTGTAAGAGACCTTTTAGAAATTGCAATTGCAATGGAAAAAGTAAAAAAGAGGAAAGAAGTTCACGCCCAAGCTCAAAAATTAGCAGAAGATAGAGTTTTAGATGCTTTAGTTGGAAATAAAGCAAGTGTTGCAACAAGAGAAAGTTTTAGAAAAAGACTAAGAGATGGCGATCTAGATGACAATGAAATTGAAATAGCAGTTAGCGATTCTAATCAGATGCCATCATTTGAGATACCAGGAATGCCAGGAGCAAATGTTGGAATGATAAATATTTCAGACATGCTAGGAAAATCTATGGGCCAAAAACCGAAAAAAAAGAAAATGACAGTGAAAGAGTCACATGACATATTGATAAATGAAGAATCTGATAAATTAATTGAACAAGATAAAATTATTAAATCAGCAAAAGATTCAACTGAGAATAATGGAATAGTTTTTCTGGATGAAATTGATAAAATTTCTGCGAGGACAGATAGAGTTGGGGGCGATGTTTCGCGAGAAGGTGTTCAAAGAGATTTACTTCCTTTAATAGAGGGAACTACCGTAAGTACTAAATATGGTCCTGTAAAAACAGATCACATATTATTTATTGCATCTGGAGCGTTTCAATTAGCAAAACCATCTGATCTATTACCAGAACTTCAAGGTAGACTCCCGATTAGAGTCGAACTAGATGCTCTAAATAGTGAGGATTTTATCAGAATTTTAAAAGAACCGGATAATAGCCTAATTAAACAATATAAAGCGCTTTTAAAAACAGAAAATGTTGATCTAGAATTTACTGAGGATGGAATAAACACAATTGCTCATATAGCAAGTGAAGTTAATACATCTGTTGAAAATATTGGAGCTAGAAGACTGCATACAATAATTGAAAGAGTTCTTGACGAGATAAGCTTTACCGCAACCGACAGGGCAGGAGAAAAAATTACCATCGACAGCAAATACATCAAAGGTAACATTGGCGAACTGGTGAAAGATACTGACTTATCAAAATTTATTTTATAGATTTTAAGTAAATATCAAAATTTCCTTTAGAGGGACTATTAACAGAATCAAAATCAATTTTAATAATTTTTTTCATTAAATAACTATTATTTTTAATGTATTCAGGAACCGAATATTTTAATATACTTAGATCCTTTGATTGATAAGGATTGTCTAAGTTTTTTGATCTCATTCCTTTGCCAGTAATAATATTGATTTTTTTTACACCGTTAAAATAACAAAGGTTTATAAAATCTGATATTTTTTTATTAGCTTCTTCTAATGTATATCCATGCAAATCAATAGATTTTTCATTTACAGTTCTTTTTATTAGTATGTCCTTATCTTTACTTTCAACTTTTTCTGAACTGCTGATAAAATTTTGCCAGTCTTTTTTATCTTTATCTGAAAGCTTATCCGTCAAGCCTGCGTATCAATAAGCAACCAATTTGGATTATTAGAATTACTATCTTTTGAAAATTTCCAAGTATCGAGTACTTTTTTAGTTTTTTCTGGGTCTCCAGATACGACTTTGTTATCTTTATCTTTAACGCATGAAATAATCTCGCTTACAAATTCAACTGTAACTTCTAACATATTTTTATTTTGTACATGTTCTTTGATCTCTGCTGAATTTATTCCAATAAAAGTAGTTTCTGATGAAAATTTTCTAGAATTTCTATCTTTAATTGCTTCCTCAAACTGTTGGTAAACACTCTTATCTAAGAGCGATTTTATCTCTTTTATCTTACCTTTTGCAAAAGTAGTTATGATAGTTTCGTAGGCAATTTTAGCTCCTTTAACAAAATCTTTTTTTGCATTTTCATCAAATGTTTGGGCATTTAGGTTTACTGGTGGTTTTGATTGTGGGGCTTCATGAGGAAAACTTGAATTAATATCCTCTTCAAATCCAGTTTTTTTTCCTAAAATTCCTCTTAATCTTAAGAAAATAAATCCTGCTATCATTGCAAGAAGTATAATATCGATGTACTCAAAGCTGTAACTCATATATGTATAATATTTACTATGTTGCAAAATTTCAACCTGCTATTTAAATTATAGACAAATGAACACAGCACTTATTTTGATTATTGGTATACCAATCATTGAAATCTACCTTTTTATTAAAATTGGATCTCAAATTGGAGCTTTTAATACAATTTTATTAATAATTATAACTGCAGTCGTTGGAGTTTTATATGTAAGATATGAGGGTTTCAATACCCTAAAGTCAGGAATAAGTCAGTTAGTTAAAAACGAGTTACCTGTTTATGAAATTATTTCTGGTGCAACTCTTGCTTTTGCTGCTTTTTTATTAATTTTGCCAGGTTTTGCAACAGATTTACTTGGTATACTATTAGTCATTCCAATAACAAGAAAGTTAATACTAAATAGGTACATTAAAAAAAATACTCTCAAAAAAAGAGATAATAAAAATTACATTGATGGAGAGTATGAAGATATAAGTGACGATAATGACAAAAAAATATGAAATAATTTTAAAATATATCAAAGATCTTTCGGTAGAAATTCCCAATGCTGAAACATATGTGCTTAGTAGAGAGTATATTACCAAATATTCATTAGGAATTAACATAACAACAAATCCCCTAAAAAATGAAATGATAGAGGTCATAACAAAATTTGACTACAAAGATCCTAAAGAAAATATAAAAAAATCTTATTTTGAAATTTCTCAAGCTACAGTAATCAAAATTAAAGAAAAAAATTTGAAAAAAGAAGAGTTAGAAAAAATAATACTTTGTGAAGTTCAAAATGAAATATACAAAGATTTAGAAAGGGTATTTTTAGATATTATAAGAGACTCTGGTTTTCCAAATTTAAAACTAGAAAAAAAAGTCGATTTTGAAGAGTTATATCAACAAAGATTGAATTAATAAAAATTTTTTTTCAATTGCTCACGGAGAAATTTTTTGTGAATTTCAAGTTCTTTTTTTGATATTTTTATAATTTTTTTGGAGTATTTATTTTTGTAATTATCTAAAGTAACATTTCTTGATTCATTCTGTTTTTTAAACTGAAAAATAGGTTCTTTTTGATCTATCAAATTTATATAAACCTTAGATAAAAGCTCACAATCTAAAAGTGCTGTATGAGTTTTCCTTTTAGTATTATCTACTCTAAATCTTTTGCAAAGAGCATCTAAGCTAATTGCCGAACCAGGATATTTATTTCTGGCTATCTCAAGAGTATCAATAACATTTTCTTTAGAGATAATTTTTTTATTTATCAAAGAAAGCTCATTATTTAAATGACTAATATCAAAATCTGCATTGTGTATAATAATTTTTTTCCCATCTATAAATTTTAGAAAATCATCTACTACATCAATAAATTTTTTTTTATCCGAAAGAAATTCATCAGTATATCCATGTACTTTTAATGCACTTTCTGAAACTTTTCTCTCAGGATTTAAATAACAGTGAAAAACATTCTTTGTAGGAATTAAATTATTTAGTTCGATACATCCAATTTCAACAATTCGATGTCCATCTTTTACTGATAAACCCGTAGTTTCTGTATCAAGTACTATTTCTTTCACTTATAATTTTCTTTTTTAATACTTTAATGTTTTTTTTCATTATATTTGCTGAAAAATTATTATCGACAACATAATTTGATAATCTTTCTTTTTTTAACAGTGATGACTGATTGGATCTAAGTTTATCTAAAATTTTCTTGTTATAATTTTTCCTTTTCTTTAATCTTTTAATAATTTTAGATCTTTTTGTTTTTACGAATATTAAAATATCTCCTTTTTTATTAAGCTTATTTTCAATAAGAAGTGGAATATCTAAAACTACCATTTTAGAATTTTTTTTTTCTTTTAAGAAATTTTTCATGTTTTTTCTAACTATAGGATGAACAATTTTAGAAATTTTATTTATATTTATATTTTTTGATAAAATGGCACTAATTAACTCGGATTTCCTTACTGGAGAAGACTTGATATGATCAGGAAAAGTTTTTCTCAATTTTTTAAAACAATTTTCATCTTTTCTGTATATATAATTTACTACTCTATCTGCATTAAAAACTGGACAGTTAAATAACTTAGAAACAAAAGATTTTCCTGATCCTATTGATCCTAAAACACAAACTCTAATCATTATAAATACAAAAAATATTTAAATACATCTCCCACCATCAACCTTTAAAACTGTTCCTGTTATCATACTTGCTTCATCAGAACATAGAAAACATGCAGCATTTCCCATATCCTGAGGTGTGGAAAATCTCCCTATTGGAATAGTAGATAAAAAAGCTTGCTTTTTTTCTGGGGTATCACCGCCCATAAAAGATTTTAATAATGGTGTTATTCCAGCGACAGGGGCTATTGCATTTACTCTTACTTTATATGGAGCAAGTTCGATTGCCATCGCTTTTGTTGCAGTTATCATCCACCCTTTGCTCGCATTATACCAATTTAGCTTCGGTCTAGGGGATAAACCAGCAGTTGAAGCAACATTTAAAATGACACCTTTTTTAAGTTTTTTCATTTTTGGAACAAAAAATTTTCCGCAATAATAGAGTGATTTTGCATTTACGTTAAAAACTTTGTCAAACTCTTTCTCAGTTACAGTTTCCATAAATTTAGGTTTGTGAGTTACTCCTGCATTATTTACTATTATATCTATTTTATTATATTTTTTATAAACATGATTAAATAATGATTTAAAATTTGATGATTTAGAAACATCAGCAACAAAATAATCTTGAGACAAATTTTTTGAAACCTTTTTTAACAATTTTGAATTTTGGTCTACCATTATTAAATTAGCACCCTCGTCAGTGAACTTTTTTGCTATACCTTTTCCAAATCCAGAAGCCGATCCAGTTATTATTGCAACTTTATTTTTTAATCTCATAATTTAATTTTTTAATAAATTTATAGTTTCTTCGTCAATATCTGGTTCAATATTATGCCAAATATTAAAAGCTTTTTGAGCCTGATAAAGAAACATATTTAATCCATTTTCAAAATTATTTCCTTTTTGATTTCCTATATTAAAAAAATTCGTCTCATGTGGATCGTAAATTACATCATAGAAAAATTTATTTTTTCCGAATTGACTAAAATCATGTTCAAAATTATCTTCTTTTTTTAAGCCTACACTGGTTGCATTGATTATCATATCAAAATCTACTAAATCACCCCAATCCAATACCATTAAATCATTAAAAAAATCTTTTAACTCATCAGCCTTAACTTTCGTTCTGTTGCTCACAAATATTTTTGAAGCTTTCATTCTTTTTAACGCATATACTATTGATGGAACTACACCGCCAGCACCTAGAATAATTATGGTCTTATTAGTTACATTATAATTTAATTTTTTTATGCTAAGTTCAAAACCATCAATATCAGTGTTGTGACCTATTAAATTTCCATTTTCAACAGAAATGGTATTTATGGATTTTGTTCTCAAAGCATGGCCACTTAAGACATTGATGTGGGGAATAATATCTTTTTTAAAGGGTACAGTTACATTAAGACCATTTAACTGACCTTGTTTTAAATTTTCACATAATTCAGTTAAATCGCTTTTGTGGGTCTCCAATTTTCCATAAATTGCATCTAAATTGTGTTTTTTTATCCAAAAATTATGAAGTTTTGGAGATAGTGAATGATCTATTGGGTTCCCAATAACTAAAAATTTTTTCATTTATAATTACCTAGATACTTTTTAATATCAATTATAGGTAATCCCATAATAGTATTTTCATCTCCATCAATCGATGTAAATAAATTTCTACCCTCTCCTTCTATTTGATAAACATTATACGCATACAGGGCTTCGTCAGTTATTTTTTCTAAATATTCTTTTAATTGATTGTCTGAAAAATTTTTCATTGTGAGGTACGCTTTATCTGTATAATTCCAAGTCATTGATCCATTTTTAGATATACAAACTGAACTTATCAATGAATGTTTTTTTCCATTTAATTTTTTCAAAATATTGAAGGCTTCTATCCTATTTTCAGGTTTTGAAATTAATTCTCCGTTTAAATCTATTACACTATCTGCACCAAGCACCAAAACATCATAATTTTTTTGGCTAACCTTGTTTGCTTTTAGTTCGGCCAAATTTTTTGAAATTATTTCTGAAGATGCACCTTCATTTAATAAACTTTCTTTTACAGGATCCTCATCAATATTTGAAGGAGACACTAAACATTGAATTCCATTTTTTTTTAAAATTTCCTCTCTAACCTTACTTCTTGAAGCTAAAATAATTTTAACCATTTTTATTTTGTATTTCAAATATTTTTATTATTGAAGCTGCAGTTTCTTCGACAGATTTCCTTGTCACATCAATTATTGGCCATTTGTTAATTTTAAATAATTTTTTAGATTCTTCTACCTCAAGTCTAATTCTTTCTAGATTTGTGTAATCTGATGCTTCATTTTCTTTCAGTGAATTTAATCTATTTCTTCTTATGTCATACAACCTTTCAGCTTCTGTGGTTAAGCCAACAACACATAAATTTTTTGATTTGATAATATCATTTGGAATACTCATGTCATTTACGAGTGGAATATTTGAGGTTTTTAACCCCTTATTGGCAAGGTATATGGAAGTTGGTGTTTTGCTTGTTCTACTAACACCAACTAAAATAATATCTGACTCTAATATGTTTTCGGTATTGTTACCATCATCATGATTCATTGTAAATTGTATTGCTTCAATCCTTTTATAATAATCTTCATCTAGAACATGTTGAGCACTAGGTTGATGAGTTGCTTTTTCATTTAAAATTTTTGAGAAGTTTAGTATTAAATCACCTAAAACACCAAAACATGGAATTTTTTTTTTGTTAGCTTCTTCGGCAAGAAATTTTGCTATTTTACTATTAACAACAGTATATAGAATTATTGGACTCTCTTGTTTTTTAGCATCATTCAGTATTGTAGAAATTTGATTTTCGGTTCTAGTGAATGAGAACTGGTTCAAATCATAATTAAAATTATTGAATTGTGCTTTTAGAGCCATAAAGATTCTATCAAGTGTTTCTCCTGTTGAATCTGATATCAAATAAACTTGATGTGTATTTTTCATGTATAAATTGTTTATAAATTAATTATAGAATAAGAAAACTTTTGATTTAACTATCACATCTAAAGTTAGTCTACTTTTTATTATTTAATTAACATTTTTATAAATGTGAATAAGTTATTAACAATTTTAATATATATAGAAGTGATCAAATAATCCAAGTTTTAAAGGTTCTTTTTTTTATAATAATGAATAAAAAGTGAGTAAAGTGTTGAAATTGAGTAATTTACGTTATCAACAATTCATACTAATAATAAATCTAAATATAATTATCTTATTATAAATGACACCAATAAAAGAATGTTTAATAAATAATAAAACGGATCTCACGCCTATCTGGTTAATGAGACAAGCAGGCAGATATTTGCCTGAGTTTAGAGAGATAAGGAAAAATAATCCGAATTTTGTAGATCTTTGTTTGAACTCAAAATTATCAAAAGAAATAACTCTTCAACCAATAAAAAGGTTTGGTTTTGATGCAGCAATTATCTTTTCCGATATTTTAATGATACCTTACGGACTTGGTCAAAAAGTTGAGTTTAAGAAAAACTTTGGGCCTAATCTTGAAAATTTGGAGATAGATAAATTGCTAGAAATTGATGAAGAAAAATTTACAAAAAATTTATCTCCTATATACCAACTTTTAGTTGAACTAAAAAAAAGTGTAGATTTAAAAAAAAAAGATTTGATTGGCTTCGTAGGAGCCCCTTGGACTTTAATTGTATATATGATTAATAAGGTCTCCCCAAAAAATGGTTTAACAACTAATTTTTTTTCAGATACAAGTTTAATTAATAATTTGTTAGAAATTTTAGATAAATTTATTAAAACTCACATTAAGAATCAAGTAAACGCCGGTGCCACTATAATCCAAATATTTGATAGTTGGTCTGGACTTATAAAATCCGATTTTGATAAATACTTATACAATCCAACTTTATCTTTAGTTAATTATACTAAGAGCTTAGGAGTACCAGTAATTTGTTTTCCAAGAGGAATATCTGATTACAAAAAATTTTGCCAAATTGTCAAGCCAAGTATGGTGAACATAGACTATAATATAAATCCAAAGACTTTAATTGATAAAATTGAGATCCCAATTCAAGGTGGATTAGATCCAAAAGTTTTGCTAACAGATAATGAAAACTTAAAAATTGAGGTAACAAAATATTTAGAATTGTTTAAAGATCATCCTTATGTATTTAATTTGGGTCACGGCATTCTTCCAGAAACAAAAATTGAAACAGTTGAAGAATTGGTTAAAATTGTTAGGAATTTTAAATAATGGAAAAACATCCTGAAGTAAGGTTTGGCAAAACTGGAGTTCTAATTATTAATTTAGGAACCCCAGATTCAACAAAATGGTTAGATATTAGAAAATATTTGAAAGAATTTTTGTCTGACAAAAGAGTTATAGAAGTTAACCCAATTTTATGGCAGTTAATTTTAAATATCATTATTTTAAACTTAAGACCATCTAAAACAGCAAAGGCTTATAAAGAGATTTGGATGAAGGACATAAATATGTCTCCCTTATTATATTATACTCAAAAACAAGCTGAAAAGGTTTCAGATTCAATATCAAATGAAAACTTAATAGTAGACTTTGCAATGAGGTATGGGAATCCAAGTATCAAAAGTAAAATTAAAAAATTACACGAAGAAGGCTGCGAAAATTTAGTTATTTTACCCTTGTATCCTCAATACGCTGCAGCTACAACTGCAACTGTTTGTGATGAGGTTTATAGGACACTTATGAATATGAGATGGCAACCATCCTTACAAATAATACCTCATTATGAGTCTAACCCTTTGTACATTGAAGCATTAGTTAACTCTATCAATAAAAAAATTAGTGAGATCAATTGGAGGCCAGATTTGATATTGGCCTCATACCATGGAATTCCCAAAAAGTACTTCGATAAAGGCGATCCTTATCATTGCTATTGTCATAAAACTACTAGGTTAATAAGTGAAAAAATTAATGATATAGAAATTAAAACAACCTTTCAATCTAGATTTGGTCCACAAGAATGGCTTCAACCTTACACTGATAAAACACTTGAGAAATTACCAATAGAGGGAAAAAAAAATGTCTTAGCAATTTGTCCAGGATTTTCTTCTGATTGTGTAGAAACACTAGAAGAAATATTGATACAAGGTAAAGAGAGTTTTATGGAATCTGGAGGAGAAAACTTTGAAATGATCCCATGTCTGAACGATAACGATGATCATATTAAGCTTATAAATAATCTTATATTAAAAAGTATTTAAATTATGGAAGATTTAATTATTTATTCATCAACAGATGGACAAACAAAAAGAATTTGTGAGACAATAAAAGATCACATAGCATTAAATGATAAAATTAAAATAGTTTCTTTAAATGAAGTTAACAAAGTTAACTTAGAAAAAATTAAAAAAATAATAATAGGGGCAAGTATTAGATATGGCAGACATAACAGAAAAGTACGAGATTTTGTTATAAAAAATAAACATATCTTAGAGACAAAAAAGACTGCCTTTTTTTCTGTAAATGTTGTTGCAAGAAAAGAGGAAAAAAGCACCCCAGAAACTAACCCATATGTAAAAAAATTTCTTGCAAAAACCAAATGGAAACCAAACAAAGTTGCAGTATTTGGTGGCAAGGTAGATTACCCTAGTTATAATTTTATAAATAAAAATGTAATAAGATTTATTATGATGATTACAAATGGTCCTACCAATACAGACAACTCATATGAATTTACCAATTGGGAAATGGTAAAAAAATTCGCATTAGAGTTAAAAGCTTTGTAGTCTAGTTTTTTCTAATATTTTTAGCAAACCTGAAAGACATAAAACATAGGTATACAAAAATACTACCAGTAATGAGCATCATAAGTTTTGATATATCTGCCCAAAAGTTATCAAAAAAGTTACCTTTTAAAATTAATCTAACAAAATCTAAACCACCCAAAAATGTTACTAGACCTAATGAAGCAACTAGGTGCATGAAAAATTTTTTCTTCCTAAAAAATTTAATTGATAAAAATGAAAAAACTAAAATTATTAAACCAATATAACTCGGTATGTAGGATGTAAAAGACGAGCTGCCAGAAATAAAGCTTACAACTACCCCCCAAATAGTAAGAAAAAATCCATAATAAATAGACACTTGTTCTATGTTTTTATTAAAAACCTTAAATTCTGTGATTTCTTGTTCCATTAATGTTTATATCTACAACATTTTTTAAGATTTTAAAGTAATCAGGGGTTGAAATTTGTTTAACAAGTATCTATATTAATACTATCTAATTAACCCACCCCCCATTATGAATATACAAGAATTAAAAGAAAAAAGTTCAGAAAAACTCATTACAGAAGCTGAAAATTTAGGAATTGAAAATGCTAGCACATTAAGGAGACAGGAAATTTATTTCGCAATTCTAAAGAAACTCGCAGAAAAAGGAGAAGAAATAACTGGCGGGGGTGTTTTGCAACTGCTTCAAGATGGATTTGGATTTTTAAGAGCAAGCGAATCAAATTATTTACCAGGGGCAGATGATATATATGTTAGTCCTAACCAGATTAGAAGATTTGGTTTAAGAACTGGAGATTCTGTAGAAGGACCTATAAGAGCCCCAAAAGAGGGTGAAAGATATTTTGCTTTGTTACAAGTCAGCAAAATTAATTTCGAAGAGACTGATAAATTTAAACATAAAATAGCTTTTGATAATCTAACCCCTTTGTATCCAAACAAACAATTAGTAATGGAAGTGGAAACCAATAAAGTTGAAAAAAAAATTGATTTAACACCAAGACTAATTGATTTAGTAAGTCCAATTGGAAAAGGTCAAAGATCATTAATAATTTCACCGCCTAAAGCAGGTAAAACAATGATTTTACAAAGTATTGCGAACTCAATTACTGCTAACCACCCTGAATGCTACCTAATGGTTTTGTTAATCGATGAAAGACCAGAAGAGGTTACAGATATGCAGAGAACTGTTAAGGGCGAAGTTATAAGTTCTACTTTCGATGAACCAGCTCAAAGGCACGTAGCTGTGGCAGAAATGGTTATAGAAAAAGCTAAAAGGTTAACTGAGCACAAGAAAGATGTAGTTATATTATTAGACTCAATAACAAGACTCGGAAGAGCTTATAATGCAGTAGTTCCAAGTTCGGGAAAAGTACTGACTGGAGGTGTTGATGCAAATGCTCTACAAAGACCAAAAAGATTTTTTGGTGCTGCAAGAAATATTGAGGAAGGAGGATCATTAACAATTATTGCAACTGCACTGATTGATACAGGCAGTCGTATGGATGAAGTTATTTTTGAAGAATTTAAAGGAACCGGAAATAGTGAAACTATACTAGATAGAAAAATATCAGAAAAAAGAATATTCCCAGCAATAGATATTACAAAGTCAGGCACAAGAAGAGAAGAATTGATTTTTGAGAAGAATGATCTTCAAAAAATGAATGTTTTAAGAAGAATAATTGCTCCGATGGGCTCGATGGATGCAATTGAATTTATAAATTCAAAATTGAAAGTTACGAAGAATAATGCTGAATTTTTCAATTCAATGAATAAGCCTTCATAGAAAATATAAAAAATTATTTAGTTTGCCCTCCTTTAGTATAGCATACTTCGATTATGTCAAAAATTGATAAAATTGATCAATTAAGGAAATTATTTTTTAATAAAAAATTTGATGAAATAATAATTGAGATCGAAAAAATTAAAGATAAAAACTCATTATACCTGAACATTTTAGGAGCTGCCAGATTAAATAGGGATAACTTAGAAAAACAAGATAAAGAGAATGCTCTTTCAAATTTTGAAGAAGCTTACCTAAAAGACAACAAAACTGAAAATGGGTTAAATGCAATAATCAACTATATAAATGTTGCAACCGATTTAAACAAATTTGATAAAATTTTTCATTACATCAAATCAGCCAAGAACAATTTTGGCGAAAACGAAAGACTATTAGAAGCTATTCAACGATTTTACCAATTTCAACATAACACAATAGAAAGAAAAAAAGTTCTTGAATTAATAATTAAAAATAAAAGTAAATCTGTAAAAATATGGAGCTCATATCTTTATAATAATAATTTTTTAAGTAATTCAAAAACACAGAAAGATCACTACAATTTGGCAAAAAGATTTAACGAGGTATTGCCTTCATTTAAATTACCTCATCTGCCAATAGATAAAAATATTAAGGAAAGAAAAATTAAAATTGGTTTTTTGTCAGCTGATTTAAATCAAAATCATTCAGTCAATTTTTTCTTAAAAGGATTACTTAAGAATTTAGATAGAAATAAATTTCAGTTAATTGCAATTGGAAACTGGAAAGAGGTAAATTTTTCAAATTTAGAGTTACGAGAAAACTTCGATGAATGGTTTTCCGTTTATAATTTACAAGATTTGGAAGCTATTAATTTAATAAGATCAAAAAAAATAGACATAATATTTGATATTATGGGTATGACGGGAGAAAATAGGCCAACACTATTTAAGAACAGAATAGCACCTATACAAATAAATTGGCTTGGATATTGCAATACATCAGGATTAAAAAATATGGATTTTATATTTGCTGATCCACATCTTATTAAAGATAGTGAGGAAAGATATTATTCAGAAAAAGTAAAAAAACTTTCTTATATATGGAATAGTCATTCAGGTATATCAATAGAGAGAAAGCTCATGGATTTGCCTGTTAAGCATAATGACAAATTTACCTTTGGATCATTTAATAATTTTAATAAAATAAGTGATGAAACCCTGAACTGTTGGGAAAAAATACTAAAAAGTTCAGAAAGCTATAGAATTTTTTTAAAATCCTCAGTTGAATATTCCCCAAATCACTTATTATCAAAGCTTAAAGAGAGAGGAATTGAAAAACAAATTACTATTTTAAAAAAATCAAAAACTTTTACAGATCATCTAAAAATGTATGATCAAATTGATCTTGCTTTGGATACTTTCCCCTACAATGGTGTTACCACAACTTTCGAGGCGCTTTGGCAATCCGTTCCAGTTTTAACTTTAAGAGGAGATAATTTTTTATCAAGAAATGGATATAGCATTTTAAAAAATTTAGGTATTGAAGAACTAATCTCAAATAATTCAGATGATTATGTATCGAAAGCAATAAAATTATCAAATAATTACAATGATCTTCAAAATATAAAAAAAAAAATTTATGAGAATTTACTTAATTCTAAATTATTTGATGTTAAATCATTCACAGAATCTTTTGAAAATGCTTTGTTAGAATGTGTTAGTGAAAAATTGCAATAGAACATTTTCTTATAAATTTAATCATAAATAATTTAATTCCTTCATTTCATTATAAAATGATTTTTCTATTTCTTTTATTGTCTTTAGCTTTAGTAATTTTTTATAATTATTATCTTTTCCTAAATTAAAAAATTTTTTTTTAACCCCTTCTTTCTTTGAATAAACGCCCTCCATAAATCCGTCACTTTCTTCCTTCTTTTTAAGTAAATTAAAATTTGTAGTTTGAATTGATTTTTTTAATTTTTCGAAATCTATAACTTCATTATTTTTTAATAATTTGTTTGTAAATTGAATAATTTTTGTAAATGTATTTTCGGTGTCATCTTGCAAATCTTCGTATTTTATTAAAATTTTATCTATATTTTTTGCCATCTTCCAAGATTTATAATTATTAGACCATGAGCTAATAAATGAATAATTTGAAAAGTCATCATGGTCATTTTCGTCTCTTAAATTTCTGTATATGCTTTTAATCATATTTAGTGCACCATTCTCATCTAATGAATAATGATTCATCAAGGATGTAAGAACGTTTCTAGGATCTCTTACAATGTTAATTGCTCCCAAAGTATATTCTGGAGTTGTAAAATTTTTTCCTTTATATGCTCCATAAACATTGTGAGTTTTTAAAAACAACATTTTTTTTTTATCCTTGATTATTTTTTGAGGCAAAAGCCAGTTCTCTGCTGCCTCTTCTAGTGTATTTAATTTTCTCCCAAAAAATTCTCTAGTGGGAAATTGTTTAACATGTTTCAATAGCTCAAATTCAAAGTTCCCGTTAGAAGAATAATAATAAGCTGACAAAAAAGATCTTACCCATGTATTTCCACATTTAGGATAAGAAGCGATCCAAACAATCATAGAAAAATTTATATATTTAAATTCAATACTAGCTATAATTGTTCTAATGACAATATTTGCTCTATCTTCAGGTCCGGGATTAGCTGGTATTTCAGTAATTAGAGTTTCTGGTCCAAATACAAGAAAAGTTATATCAGAATTAACTAAAAAACAGTTACCAGAACCTAGAGTGGCGACAAGAAGAAAATTCAATAAAATTGAGGATAATGAGCTTATAGATGAGGGTATTTTAATATGGTTTCCAGGGCCTAGTAGCTACACCGGTGAGGATATGGCGGAATTTCACGTTCATGGCAGTAAAGCGGTGGTAGATGCAATACATTCGACAATTTCAAAAGTTGATGGTTGCAGATTAGCTGAACCAGGAGAATTTACAAAGATTGCATTTCAAAATGGTAAAATAAATTTATTAAAGGCAGAGAGTATTTCTGACTTAATATCCTCAGAAACTGAGATTCAAAGGAAGCAAGCAATGAAGATTATGACCGGAAAAAGCTCAGATAAATTCAATTCTTTAAGAGAGAGATTATTGAAAATATTATCAAACATAGAAGCTAAGATTGATTTTCCCGAAGACGATTTACCTAGCAATATTTTAAAAAATATAAACTTAGAAACTAAAAACATTAAACAAGAAATACAAAAAATACTAAATGATCAAAAAGTTGGAGAAAGAATTAGAGAAGGTTTTAAAATCGCAATTGTTGGCCCTGCAAATGCTGGTAAATCTTCTTTGTTAAATTATTTATCCCAAAGAGATGTAGCTATTGTTTCAGAAATAGCAGGAACGACAAGGGACGTGATAGAAGCACATTTAAATTTAGATGGTTTACCTGTTGTTTTATCTGACACGGCTGGAATAAGAGAATCGAAAGATGAGATAGAAAGAAAAGGAATAAAATTAGCACTAGAGAAGGCTGAAAACGCTGACTTAAATCTAATTGTGATTGAGCCCAAAAGTATTGATTTTACTGAATTTTTAAGCAATTTTGGATCAAAAAAATCAATTTTAGTTATCAATAAAATAGATCTTGGTTTTGATCATAATTACAATGAAATTGAAAAATATGAATCAGTTAAAATCTCAATAAAACAAGAAAAAAATTTGGACAAACTTATTAATCTGATAAAAAAAAATCTAACAAATAAGTTTATTTCCCAGGAAGATGTTTTTATTACAAGACAAAGACATAGAACAAATCTTGAAAAATGCGTCGAGCATCTAAGCAATTTCGAAAAAAAAAATTCAATTGAAGATTTTGACAAAGCCGCTGAAGACTTAAGATTAGCCACAAGAGCCTTGGGCATGATTGTAGGGAATGTTGATGTTGAAGAAATATTAGGATCGATTTTTAGTGATTTTTGTATAGGCAAATAATCCTTGGAATATAAAGCTTTTTAAACAAATTTTAGTGTTTTCTTGTAAATTTCAAGATCGATAATAAATTACATTTATGAAAAATGAATTAAATTTCGATGTAGTAGTAATAGGTGGTGGCCATGCAGGTTGTGAGGCTGCAGCTGCTTCGGCAAGATTAGGTGTTAACACTGCATTATTCACACATAGATTTGATACCATAGGAGAGATGTCTTGCAATCCAGCAATTGGAGGATTAGGCAAAGGACATCTAGTTAGAGAAATAGATGCATTAGATGGCGTTATGGGACAGGTTGCAGATAAATCAGGTATTCAATTTAGATTACTAAATAGAAGTAGAGGTCCAGCAGTAAGAGGACCTAGAACACAAAGTGATAGATCATTATACAAAAAGTATATGCAAGAAAAACTTGTAAACTACTGTAATTTAAGCATTTTTTCTGATCCTGTAATAATGTTTGAATTTAAAAATAATGATATAATTGGTTTTAAAACACAATCAGGCAAAGTGATTAAATCATCTAAGTTAATTTTAACAACAGGCACATTTTTAAACGGCTTGATTCATATTGGTGAGGAAAAAACACCTGCTGGAAGATTTAATGAGAAACCTTCTACAGGTTTAAGTGAACAATTAAAAAAATATAATTTTAAAATAGGCAGACTAAAAACTGGAACTCCCCCTAGGCTTGATGCACGTACAATAAATTTTGAAAATTTAGAGGAACAGTATGCAGATGAGGTTCCATACTTTTTTTCTTTTCTTACAAAAAAAAATCAAAACAAACAAATTTCATGTCGAATGACATATACAAATGAAGCAGTGCATAAAATTATTTCTAAAAATCTAAAACGCAGTGCAATGTATTCTGGACACATAAAAGGAGTGGGACCAAGATATTGTCCATCAATAGAAGATAAAGTAAAAAAATTTGCAGATAAGCAGAGGCATCAAATTTTTTTAGAGCCTGAGGGATTAAACGATCATACAATATACCCAAATGGAATATCGACGTCATTACCAGAGGCTATACAAAAAGAAATATGTAGTAAAATCAATGGTTTAGAGAATGTAAAAATTTTGAGACCAGGATATGCTATTGAATATGATTTTGTTGATCCAAGGGAGCTTTTTTTAACTTTAGAAACAAAAAAAATAAAAAATCTCTACCTAGCAGGTCAGATTAATGGAACTACAGGGTATGAAGAGGCAGCAGCACAGGGATTAATAGCTGGGACAAATGCAGCCCTAGCTTTTAAACAAAATGAACCATTTATTTTAGATCGGTCTGAAGCTTACATTGGAGTTATGATAGATGATCTGGTAACCAAAGGTGTTGCTGAGCCATATAGAATGTTTACATCAAGAGCAGAGTACAGACTATCGCTCAGGTCAGACAATGCAGACGTAAGATTGACACAAAAAGGTATAAACATAGGATTAGTTTTGAGCGAAAGAGAGAGAATTTATAAAGACAAATATAATCAATTATCAAAAATACACTCTAAAATGAATAAATTAATGATTACACCATCAAAAATTTCTAAATTTGGTGTAAATATTGCAAAAGACGGTGTAAGTAGATCAGCAAACCAAATATTAGGACAAAAGTCAGTAAATATGAGCAAAATTAGGGAAATTTGGCCAGAAATTAAATATATTTCACGTGAAATTGATGAACAACTGGAAATCAACTCACATTATAAGGGTTATTTAAAGAAACAAAAAGCTGATATATTAGCGTTTAAAAGAGATGAAAATTTATTAATACCTGAAAATCTGAATTATGACAGTTTTTCAGGACTATCAAATGAGGTAAAATCAAAATTTAAGAAAATAAAGCCTAAAACAATGGGGCAGGCATTGCGAATTGACGGTATCACACCGGCAGCAGTGTATATTTTGTTGTCTCACCTCAAAAGAAAGTCTATTAAGCATATAGCTTGATTGATTCGGATATTTATAAATTAGATAAAATTACTGACTTAAATGTTTCACGTGAAACATTAAAAGAACTTGAAGATTATTCAAGAGCTGTAATTTTAAAAAATAAAGATATTAATTTAATTAGTAAATCAACGGAAAAATCAATAAAACACAGACATATAGAAGATAGTGCACAAACCATTGAATTTATTGATAAAAATGATATCAAAATATGCACTGATATAGGCTCTGGTGCTGGATTGCCTGGCATAGTTTTAGGTATTTTAATGAAACCAAAAAAGTCAGTATTTAAAGTAGTTTTTTACGAGAAAAGTCATCACAAAAGTATTTTCATAAGAGATATGACAAAAAAATTTAATTTAGACTCAGAAATTCGGCAAAAAAATATTTTTAACGAAAAAAATTTAAATACTGATGTCATTATTTCCCGCGCATTTAAACCTTTGCCAATAATTTTTCAAATTGCTCAAAATAATTTTAAAAATTTTAAATATATAATTTTATTTTTAGGGAAGAGCGGCAAAAAAATTTTAGATGATGCACATAAATCTTGGACATTTGATTACGAAGAAAAAAAAAGTTCGACTAATCAAGAGTCGATTATTGTAAAAATTTCAAATTTAAGAAAAAAAAATGTATAGAATAAATTTCTTCGGTATGAAAATTTTATTTCAGTCTAAAAAATTTTTAGAATATAAAAATTTAATAAAAAAAAATGGATAATAAAATTATTTCAGTTATAAATCAGAAGGGAGGAGTAGGAAAGACCACTACTGTAATCAATCTAGCAGCAGGAATATCGATGAAAGGAAAAAGAGTTTTAGTAATCGATCTTGATCCTCAAGGCAATGCAACAACAGGTCTTGGATTATCAAATACGACCAATTCTGATATAACAATTTATAGTGTACTAAATGGAAATAAGAAAATTTCTGAGGTTATTCAATCGACTAACTTTGCAAACCTCAATTTAATTACCTCGAACGTTGATTTGTCTGGTCTTGAGGTTGAAACAGCAGGAGATAGCCGCAGGGCATTTAAATTAAAGGATGAATTAGGCTCTATTTTAAACGATTCTAGAGCATCATATGATTACATTCTAATTGATTGTCCCCCATCACTCAGCTTACTAACAATTATGGCATTGGTAGCTTCAGATGCACTAGTTGTGCCTCTTCAAACAGAATTTTTTGCCTTGGAGGGACTTACACAACTCATGAAAACGATTGAGAGAATAAAATCTAATTTAAACCCTTCCTTAGAGATAAGAGGTATCCTTCTGACCATGTTTGATAAAAGAAATAAGCTTTCAGGACAAGTTGAATTGGAAGCAAGAAACTATTTTAAAGATAAAGTTTACCCAACTGCTGTTCCAAGGAATGTTAGATTATCAGAAGCACCGTCACATGGGATCCCAGTTTTATTATATGATAAGATATGTTCAGGTAGTAAAGCTTATTTTAAATTTACAGAGGAATTTTTAGAACAAGACAAAAAAGTGGATAGTGCAGCATGATAAATCCTTTTAAAAGTAAGAAGGGCTTAGGGAGAGGGCTTTCATCATTAATAGGAGATGGTGATATTAAAACCTCCAATGACAAAATTTCTATAAGTTCAATTATTCCAAATAAAAATCAACCAAGAAAAATCTTCGAGAAAAATGCATTAGAGGAGTTAAAAAATTCAATAAAAGAAAGAGGAATTATACAACCTCTGATCGTTAGAAAATCAGTTGATCAAAATGATAAATTTGAATTAATAGCAGGTGAGAGAAGGTGGCAAGCAGCACAATCAGCCGGTCTTCATGAAGTCCCAGTTGTGATTATTGAAGCTGATAATTTAAAGTCATTAGAGTTTGCAATTATTGAAAATGTTCAAAGGAAGGATCTTAATGCAATAGAGGAAGCCGAAAGTTACAAAAATTTAATTGAAAATTTTGGATACGATCAAGAAAAAGTTTCGAAATTTATTGGAAAAAGTAGATCTCACGTCTCAAACTCTTTAAGATTATTGACCCTTCCTGATAAAATTATTGATATGATTAAGAATGAAAAAATCAGCCAGGGGCATGCTAAAATTTTAATTGGTTTAAATAATGCTCTCCTTGTAGCTGAAAAAATTATTAATAAAAAATTATCAGTTAGACAAACAGAAAATTTAGTTAGACTTTTAAAAAGAGGATCTAAAAAAATTAAAAATATTAAAGACCCAAATATTATTGCAACAGAAAACGAATTAATAAATAAGATAGGCATGAAAGTAATATTAGATAACACAAAAAATAATTCAGGCAGCTTAATTTTTGAATATAAAGGTCTCGATCAGTTGGATAGACTTATTAATGTGATTAAGAACTATTACTAATAGTTTACTATAAAGTCAGAAATTATATTAACTGAATTATTTGAATTGCTTTTTATTAAAGATTCAATCTCGTTAATTTCATAAATTTTATTCATTAAGTCCTTTTTTTTCCAAGATCTTACTTGATTTTTAACACTCTCTTTTTCTTTCCAAAATATGGGAGGTCTCGTGTTTGATATAACTTCATCAATGTTATTAATTTTATTGTACCTCTCTAAAATTCCTAATAACCTTTTTGATTTATTAAGTATTGTTCTTAAAATAAGGATACAGTCCTCACTTGTATAGTTATTTTCATTAAGAATTTTAGCTGTGTTTTTCTTATTTTTAATTAAATAATTATCTGCCAATTCATTTACAGAGTAGTTTTCTGCTAAGTTTGTTAGTTTTTGCACAGTATCATATTCAATCTTCTCATTCGAAATTGAATAATTAAATATTTTCTCAAGTTCAATCCTTAGGTTCTTTCTATCCCCATTTGCTCTACTTACTAACAGGTTTATAGATTCTCTTGATAGTTTTATATTTTTATCGATTAAAAATTCTGAAACTAATTGTGATAATTTTTTATTATCATCTTCATAAAATGGAACAATTGCTAAATCTTTATTTTTTTCAAATAAAGCCCGTAATTTAGATTTTTTGTCAAGAGGCCCACTTTTTAATATAAATATGGTTTCACTTATTTTTTTTTGTAATATTATATCAATATACTTATTTATCTTTTCACTTATCCTAGAAATTATTATTTTTTTCCGTTTTTCAAAAAAAGATATATTTAATAACTCAGATAATATATCATCAAAGTTATTTATAAATTCTTTTTCCTCATATTTAATCATTTGATCTTCTGTACTATTTTTAAATTTATTAATAAGAACTTCGTTTTGTAATCCTTCGTTTTTACCATAGAAAAGGTAAAATTTAAATTCATCTATTCCGTGTTTATCTAATTCATAATATTTGATAATCATTTAATTTTTATGTACTACTGATTTTGAAATTTCATTAGAAATCTTTTGTGCTATAGTATTAATTATGTTTTCTTCTAATTTAAGAAGCTCAAATTTATCTTTCATGTTGTTGTAAGTAAATTCTTTAGTAATTTTATTATTTAAAATAAATTTTCCGCTATCTTCTATTTTGAATTTTACATCAAGCTTTATTTTAAATATTTTTGGATCACCTTTTGTGTCTGATGATAAAATTTCTTTCTTTTTTTTTGTTGTAATATAAATATTATATTCCTTATCACCATCATTTTTATCTGATAATTTTTTACTTAATATTTTATTAAAATCTTTATCACCATTAGTAATTATGTTAATAAATTTAAAACTTGAACTCTTATTTAAAAGAATTGGTTCGTAAGAACAACCAACAATCAGAAAAATAAATAATGATATATTTATAATTTTACTCATTTAATAAAATATTCATAAGCTTGTTTTTAATGAATATAATCTTTTTTATCTCTTTGTTACCTATATATTTTTGTAGACTCTTATCTAATTTAACAGTTTTTAAAAGGTCTCCTTCATTCATTTCTTTCTTTACTTCAAGTAATGACCTTTTTTTTCCATCTATTTGTATTACAATTTTGACATTTTCCTCATTTAAATATTTTTTGTTATATGTTGGCCATTCAAATACACCTTTATCTGCAAATTTACTAAGACATTCACTCGAAAAATGTGGGATAATAGGAGATATGCAGACTAAAATTTTTAAATAATTTTCTTTAAGATTTTTAAGATTTTTTTTTTTTCTAATCAAATCAAATAAAAAATTATAAGTTTCATATATATTAGCAATTATTACATTGTAACTAAATTTATCTAAATTATTTGTAATCTTAAAGATCATTTGATTTGTGAACCTATTTAATTCTTCATCTGTATTTTCTTGAGACTCATTTTCTAACTTATCTAGTATAAAGCAATGCAATGACCAAAGTTTTTGAATAAACTTGTACGAAGAAACCATCCCTTGTTCGGACCACTGCACATCTTTTTCAGGAGGACTATCTGAAAGTATAAATAATCTTACTGCATCAGCTCCATAATTTCTAATTATGAATTCTGGATCAACCACGTTCTTTTTTGATTTAGACATTGACTCTGATGCTCCAACTTTAACTTTTTTTTGTGGATTACTTTTTTGAACAAATATTTTATTAATTTTTTCTACTTCATCAGGACTTAACCAATTATCATTTTCATCTTTATATGTTTCATGACAAACCATTCCTTGAGTAAATAAACTTTTAAATGGTTCTTTAATATTAAAGTTGTCATTCTTATAATCTAAAGCTCTCATAAAAAACCTTGAATATAACAAATGTAAAATTGCATGCTCAACCCCACCAATATATTGATCAACTGGCATCCAATAATCGATGTCTTCTTTTTTAAATCCATATTTTTCTTGTTTAGGAGAGCAGAATCTTAAATAATACCAAGATGAACAAACGAAAGTATCTAGAGTATCTGTTTCTCTGTACATTTTCTCACCATTTATAATAACTTCTCTCCATGAAGTTTGTTTACTTAAAGGATTGCCTTTTGTGTTTAAATCAATGTTTTCTGGAAGCTTAACTGGCAACATTGATTTTGGAATTGGATGAGCTTTACCATTTTTATCGTAAGCAATTGGTATTGGGCAGCCCCAATACCTTTGACGAGAAACCCCCCAATCTTTCAAACGATAGTTTGTAGTTTTTTTCCCTAATTTATTTTGTTCTAGGTATCTTATCGTCTCTAAAACTGAGGTTTCTGGTACCTCTAGTCCATTTAAAAAACTTGAATTTATTAATATTCCAGAACCAGTGTATGCTTCACTCTCCACAACATAATCATCTTTCTGATTGAGTGGTTTGACAACAGTTTTTATTTTAAGATTATATTTTTTTGCAAAATCATAATCTCTTTGGTCATGAGCAGGACAACCAAAAACAGCTCCAAATCCGTAATCCATTAATACAAAGTTAGCAAAATATACTGGTACTTTTTCCTCAGGATTAATCGGATTTATTGCCTCTAATTCAGTTTTGAAACCAATTTTTTCACCAACAGCGATTGCTTCTTCTGTTGTTCCAGTTTTAGAACACTCATCTTTAAAATTCTTAAAATCTTTATTATTTTTGTAAAACTGTGATATTTCGTGATCTACAGATAAGGCTAAAAAAGAAAAACCAAACAAAGTATCAGGTCTTGTTGTAAAGCATTTTATACTTTTAATAGGCAATTTACCTTTAATTTGAAATTCTATTTCACAACCAAATGATTTTCCAATCCAATTTTTTTGCATTACCTTAACTTTATCAGGCCAATTTTCTAACTCATCTAAACCATTTAGTAAATCTTGAGAAAATTTTGATATGTTAAAAAACCATTGATTTAATTTTTTTCTTTCTACTAAAGCTCCAGATCTCCATCCCCTTCCATCTATTACTTGCTCATTTGCTAAAACTGTTTCATCAACTGGATCCCAATTTACATAGTTTTCTTTTCTATATACTAATTCTTTTTCTAAAAGTTCTAGAAAGAATATTTGTTGATGTTTGTAATATTCTTCCGAACAAGTCGAAATTTCTCTATCCCAATCTAGAGACAAACCTAATTTTTTTAATTGGTTTTTCATTGTTTCGATATTTTTATTTGTCCAATCTTTTGGATCTAATTTATTTTCTCTTGCTGCATTTTCTGCAGGCATTCCAAATGCATCCCATCCCATGGGATGTAAAACATTAAATCCATTTAAATACTTATAACGAGATAACACGTCTCCAATAGTATAGTTTCGAACATGACCCATATGTATTTTGCCAGATGGGTAAGGAAACATTTCAAGGCAATAAAATTTTTTTTTACTTTTATCAAATTGAGAAGAAAATTCTTTATTTGCTTCCCACTTATTTTGCCATTTCTCTTCTATGCTTTTGAAATTATATCTTTCCACAATTTAAGATTTTACTATTAATTTTCGAGATTTTTATTAATATATTTTTTTTTATTTTTTGACTTGCTTTCTTTTTCGTAAACAGCAGCTTTTGTTAATATTTTTTTTGTTAATTCTGCTGATAATGTTTCTGATCTATCAGAGATTTTACATGTTTGTTGAATAGAGCATTGTTTGTAGAACACTTTTATATTAAGTGCGTCGGCTCTAATATCATTGCTTAAAAATCTTATTGAGATTTTAACTGACTCATTATTTTCATTATCACTATACCAATCAGTTACAATTAAACCTCCACCATAATTAGCAAGCGCTAGTGGCATAAATTCTAATGTGTCTAATGAAGCTCTCCAAAGTTCATTGGAACTTGCAAAATCAAATTCACCAGATGCTTTTTTCTGTGAACCCATTAGTCGGAAACCTCTTCCTTCTTCAATATTTTTTTTTACTCTTTCCTTAGGATCTGGAGAAATTTTCCTTGCATCTGCTCCTGTGCAATTATTTAAAAGTAAGCAAATTGTAATCAGAGTTATGATTTGTATTTTCATAATTTATATTAGACTGTTTTTAGATTATTTATTAATTTTATAACAATAAATTTATAAATATGTTAAAAAAAGCAGTAAATTCAACATTTTTAATGATGTATATTTGCAACACTTTTTTTTTAAATTTCAAATAATGCCAATAATCTAAGAGTTTTTTTGCTTTTTTGATAAAACACCTTTGTTTAATATTAAACTAAAACATAAGGAGTTCTTAATATGGACAAACTAAGAAAAATTGGGTTAACAGCATTAGCTGGATCCCTAGTTGCTGGATCAGTTTCAGCAGCTGAAATGTCAGTATCTGGTAGTGCGGCTATGTCGTACTCAGGTGGTGATGAGCATGCAGTAACTGGTGCAGGATGGACAATGGGTGACTCTGTTACCTTTTCTGCTTCAGGAGATGTAAATGATATTGGTGTTACATATAGCGTTGAGCTAGATGGTGATGCTGCTGATGGAACAAACCAATTAGATTCACACTCAATCACTTTTGATTTAGGAGATGCTGGTTCATTAGTATTTGCTGGTCACGGTGGAAGTGGTTTCTTGGATGCTAACGATGACGTTATGCCAACAGCTCATGAAGAGCCATGGGATATCGTAACTGGTGCGGAAGCACAGTTAATCGGTGGTCATTCTGGAAACAACATGTTTACTTACAAATACAGCCATGATTCAGGATTAAACCTAACAGTAGGTTATCTACAATCAGCTGGTGGAATATCAGCAAAATCATATACTGATTTTGGTGTAACTTATACTGGTATGGAAGGTTTGACAATAGGTTATGGTCAAGGTGATGTTGAGCAAACTCTTAACACAAAAAGTGATGAGAGCACAATGTTTGCAAAATATGCAATGGGTTCAATCACTGTTGGTTTACAACAATCAGAAAAAGACAATGAAACTGGAAACGACTATGAATCAACTAGCTTCGGTATTTCTTACCAAGTTAATGATGATTTAGCAGTATCTTATGGTGCTCAAGACTCAGAAGTAACAAGTGGAACTGACCAAGAAGCGTCAGCTTTATCTGTTTCTTACACAATGGGATCATTAAGCATAGGTGCATCAGTTCACGATGTTAACAACATTAACAACGTGCAAACTAATGACAGAAGCGCTTACAACATTGCGTTAGGTTTCAACTTCTAAGTTTGAAATTATAAATTACTTAAAAGGCCCTAGAAATAGGGCCTTTTTTTTATTCAAAATAACTAATTCCAGCAAATCCATTACATCCAATTAATTTCAGTTTTTTTAAATTAGATTTAGAAATTCCACCTAAAGCAAAAACATTTTTTTTGGTCATTTTTTGAATAATTCTAAATTTATTTAACCCAAGAAAATTTTTATTTCTTTTAAATAAAGAGGATAAAACTATATCACTTACATTCTGCAGTTCTTTTATCCTTATTTCTTTAATATTATGTGCAGAACCCATAATGTGAAAATCTTTTTTGTATATGTAAGATAAGTGTTTAAATTCAATGTTAAACGATGGTATATAAACTCCATCTAGACCGAGTTTTATTGCAACTTTAAAGTTATTAGATAAATAAAGTTTTATTCCTTTTTTTTTACAATAATTTTTTAATTCAAATAAATCCTTAACCTTAGTACGTTTTTCATAGTTTCTATAAATAATTACTGTATTATTATCAAGTTTATCAATATTACTTTTTTTAAATTTATTTATAAAATAATATTTTTTAAAAGTTAGTTTATGCATGAAACAATTAAAAATTTACTTAATATCGAAACAAAAGTTAAGCAAAAATTTCAAAAAAGCAATTTTGATCAAGTTCCCAATATAATAGCAGTATCTAAAACATTTAAAATTGATCATATAAGTCCCTTAATTGAGCATGGACATATCCATTTTGGAGAAAATAAAGTTCAAGAGGCTGTTGAAAAATGGACTGATATTAAGCAAAAAAAAAATAATTTAAAATTACACTTAATTGGTAAATTACAAACCAATAAGGTTAAATTTGCAGTTAAATTATTTGACTACATACATTCACTTGATAATGAAAAGTTGGCTAAAAAAATTTCTGAATATCAAATTAAAGAAAATCGTAATTTAAAATTATTTATTCAAATTAATATAGGAGATGAAAACCAGAAATCAGGTATTAATGAAAACAATTTAGAAAATTTTCATAATTATTGCAAAGATTTAGGTTTAAATATTGTTGGTTTGATGTGTATTCCACCTTTTAATAATGATAGTGAAAAATATTTTAATAAAATGGAAAAATTAAAAAATAATCTAGCATTAAAAGAGTTAAGTATGGGTATGTCATCAGATTATTTGGATGCTTTAAATTATGGCGCAACTTATCTGAGAATTGGATCTAGTATTTTTGGAAGCAGAAATTAAGATATTTTAATCTTTGTGTTCTTATTAATTAATTTAGCTAAAATTAAAAAATCTTTTTTTAATAAACCTATACATCCTGCAGTTGGTCTATAATTTTTAGTTAGGTGAATAAAAATTGCGCTTCCTTTATGTATTTTTGGTTTACTCCAATTATATTTAATTGGAATTAAATAATCATATTTATAGTCTTTTCGATATAATTTTTCAGATTTAATCTTATTATAATTTATTACTTTTTTATTATAAAATTTTTTATTTCTTATATCGTTACACCACCCCATGTTTTTACTAATACTCTTACAATTTAATGAGGTTTGAGGTTTTTTTACTCTATCTTTTCTAAAATACAAATAACTTAAATTAAATAAACCTTGGGGTGTCTTTTTATCTCCTTCAAATTTAGTATTAGTCAGTCCGTTTTTACCTACACAGCATTTAAAACTAAAATCTTTATATAAAAGAGTTTGTTTATTTTTTAGTCTAATTATCATAACCTTTAAATATGAATAAACAATACCTTCTAATTCATGATCATAAAATATTATACGAAATCTTGTTTGAATTAAAGAGTATATTAAGTTTTGAGTTAAGATTTATAAAAGAAAAAGATTTTAAATTAAAAAATTTAAGACCTAATGAGTTAATTATCTCAAAAAAAAATTTCGAAAGTGAAAATCAAATTAAATTAAATGATTTTCCAATAGAATTAGATAAGTTAGTAGATTATTTAAATATTAACTTTCTTAAAAAAAAAATTAAATTTCAAAAAGATATCAAAATTGGAGAGTATCAAGTAAACTTTAATACAAGAAAAATGTTTAAGAATAATAAGCATCTCAATTTAACTGAGAAAGAGTCAAAAATAATTGATTTTCTAAAAAATTCTACCTCACCTGTATCTGTTATTAAATTGCAAAATAAAGTTTGGGGCTATAAATCACAATTGGAAACCCATACTGTTGAAACACACATCTATCGTTTACGAAAAAAAATTGACAATGTATTTAAAGATAAAAATTTTATCAGAAGTTATAAAGAAGGCTATCAAATATCATGAAAAATAGAAACGTAATAGCTAAAGATTTATTTTCAAAAAAATATAAGAATAAAATAGTTAAGCCAAAAAAAGGTAAAGGCAGCTTTAAAAGAAAAAAAAAATAAATTATTTTAATATATCAATATTAAAACTAATAACTATTCTATCTTCATTTGACTCATTCATACCTACAGAGTGAGGTAGGTAAGCTGGAAACAAAAGTAAATCTCCTTCATTTGGCTTTATGTGAGCAATATTTTGATTTAAATCAGTCTTTCTATTGCTTGTAGTTACTCTTTCTCTGGATATCAAATTTGGATTTGTAACTTTGAAAGATCCACAGTTTTCTGGAGCTTTCACATAGTATGCTGCACTCAAATAATTGTTTGGATGGGTATGTTCTAAGTTAAAATTATTTTTTTTATTAATTATTGCCCACATCTCTGTTAAGTTCACTTTACCTGGATCATATTTCCATCCATACTCTTTGAATGTATCAGCAACATACATCTGTATAGAAATAAAAAATTTAAAAGGCGCAGCTTCTTTCTCCTTTAGATTAAACGGTTTTGAGTGCCATCCCCCTTGATTTGACCTAGCCACACCCTCAGGATCCAATTTATGAAGATTATATATATATTTTGATAATTCTTCGTTATGTTTTTTGTAATCATCTAACTGATAATGGAATACAGGTTGAGGAAAGAGTTTGAATATATTTTTTGATAATGTCATTTAGAGTCTTGCACCAATTTGTTGAATTACTTTTGATGATAATTCTTTTCCCTTATTAAGACATCCCATTAAGTCTAAATTATTAAGGTATCCATGCAAAAATCCTGCTGCAAATAAATCTCCAGCACCTGTGAGGTCTTTTATAAGTAAATTTTTTTCTATGCCATTTTCAAAAATTTCATTGTTAGATATTAACACGGCACCTTTTTCGCCGCGGGTAATTACTATAATTTTGTTTAAATTTTTAGCAAAGTTTATAACTTCATCAAAATTTTTTGTATCTATCAATGACATCATCTCCTGTTCATTTGCAAAAGTGATGTCTATTTTATTTTTTACTAAATCTAAAAAATGTGGTTTATGTCTATCCACACAGAACTGATCTGAAAGAGACATAGCAACTTTATTTGCACTTTTAATTGCTTTTTCAAATGCTTTTTTAGGTTCTCCTTCATCCCACAAATAGCCTTCTAAAAATATCATTTCTGATTGCTTAATAAAATCAACATTTACGTCCTTTTCATTAATTTTTCCGGCAGTACCCAGAAATGTACACATTGTTCTTTCCGAATCTGGAGTTACTAAAATTAAACAAGTCCCTGTTGGCAATTCTTCTTTCTTTTTTGAATAAAAATATTTAACCTTTTCTGATTTCAATCCTTCTTCATATTTATTACCTAATTCGTCATCACTCACTTTTCCGATAAAACCCACGTTGTTCCCTAATTGCGATAATCCAACAATAGAATTTGCTACTGATCCACCAGAAATAGTTTTTTCAATTTTTAAATTTGATAACAGTGATTGAAATTCCTTATCATCAAAAATTAGCTTCATTGTACCTTTTGTTAGATTATTTTGATTAATAAAGTTTTCATCAACCTTGCAAATTACGTCGACTATTGCATTTCCAATTCCTAAAATTTTCATTTTATGCTTTTTTTGTTTTTATCGGTCTTTTTCTTTTAGGATAACAAGAAGTACAAATTTTACAAGAAATACCGTAACAATCTCTTGCTTTACAATATTCTCTTCCATAATAAATAATTTGAAGATGAAGTTTATTCCAATTTTTTTTTGGAAATAAACGCTTTAAATCTTTTTCTGTTTGAACAACATTTTTTCCATTAGTTAAACCCCATCGTTGGGCAAGTCTATGTATGTGAGTATCTATTGGAAATGCAGGGTAGCCAAAACCTTGAGACATAACTACACTTGCAGTTTTGTGTCCAACTCCAGGCAATTCCTCTAATTCCTCAAAAGTCCTAGGAACTTTTCCATTATATTTTTCAACTAAAGTTTTTGAAAGATTATAAACACTTTTAGCTTTAACCCTAAAAATACCTATACTTCTTATCAATTTTTCTATTTTTCTTCTACCCAGTTTAACAAAATGCTCAGGTTTATTATATTTTGGGTAAATATTTCTTGTAACATTGTTAACATTTATATCTGTACATTGAGCCGAAAGTAGTACAGATATTAAAAGTGTAAATATATTTCTATGCTTTAATGGTATAGGTGTTGTTGGATAAGTTTTGTTTAATATTTTTAAAACTATTTTGGCTCTCTGTTCTTCATTCATTATTTAAAATTCAGAAGATTTCTCATTGAATAAAGACCTGGTTTTTTATTTATTAGCCATTTAGCAGCAATTATTGCTCCCTCTGAGTACAAAGCTCTATCGAAAGCTTCATGATTTAGTTTTATAATTTCTTTTCCGCTTGAAAAAGTCACTTCATGTTCACCAATAATCTCGCCTTTTCTAATTGAATTGAAATTAATTTTTTTTCCAAAAGGAAACTTTTTTTTATTTAAGAATTTTTTCCCCATTATTTTATAAAAGTCTTTATTTTTTCCAACAGCAATTCCATTTCCAAGCATTAAAGCAGTTCCAGAAGGATGGTCTTTCTTGTGTTTGTGATGTGCTTCAAAAACTTTACTTTTATAATTATTACCGAGTGATGCTGCTGTGATCTCTGTAAGATACATGAGTAGATTAATTCCAAGGCTCATATTACCTGCTTTCAAAATTGGAATTTTATTAGAAAACTTTTTTATTAATTTTTCCTCTTTTTTTGTAAAACCTGTAGTACCAATGACCACCTTTTTTTTTAGTTTTACAGCAATTTTTAATACTTCTAGCGTACATTTTGGTACAGTGAAATCTATTATAACGTTTGCTTTTCTTAGGGCTTTTTCAGTATTCAATTCAGGTTTAATTCCAACAATCTTTTTCTTAATTAACTTATTTTCTGTAATAGCAACTAATCTAGTAGATTTATCTTTTGTAGCAGATTTGATGAGCTGTTGGCCCATTCTTCCCTTAAATCCTGTTATAGCTATGTTAATTTTACCCATTATTAGGGTTTAGATTAGCATTATTAGTTAGTTTTTCCAAAAACTTTTGGCCTTTTGAAAGAATTTTTTAATACTTGGGTTAGATTTTTCGTTTTCAATTTCTCTAAATTTTTCTAGTAATTCTTTTTGTTCTTTATTTAGAGATATTGGAACTTCAGTATTTACTTGTACATAAAGGTCTCCAAAATCATTACCCCTCATGTAAGGCATACCCTTTCCTCTTAATCTAAATTGTTTTCCACTTTGAGTTCCTGCGGGAATTTTTATTTTAGCCTTACCACCGTCAATTGTTGGAATTTCAATTGAAGCACCCAAAGCAGCATCTGCTATAGAGACTGGATATTCAAAAAACAGATTTTCATCTGATCTTTTAAATAAGTCATGGGAATGCACATTAATGAATAAGTATAAATCACCACTACCCCCACCTCTTGATCCTGCTTCACCTTTACCTGAGAGCCTTATTCTCGTTCCATCATCCACACCTTTTGGAATGGTAACTGATAATCTTTTCGAAGCTTGTTTTTTCCCTTGACCATTACAAGCTGAGCAAGGATGTGTAATTTCCTCTCCAGCACCAGCGCATTGAGGGCAAGTTTGCTGAACTGTAAAAAAACCTTGGCTTGATCTAACTTGTCCATGACCACCACACATAGAACATGCGCCTGCATGATGTCCAGGTTTTGATCCATAGCCACTACAAGTATCACATTTTTCAGATGTAGAGAATTTTATATCTTGTTTTTTTCCAGAAAAAGCCTCCTCCAAAGAAATAGACAAATCATATCTTAAATCTGAACCTCTGTTATTTGATCTTCTTGACCTACGACCTCCACCAAAGCCTTCTCCAAAAAAATCCTCAAAAATATCAGAAAAATGATTTGAAAAATCAAAATTTCCAAATCCTCCTCTACCACCACCTCCATTTTCAAATGCCGCATGACCAAAATTGTCATAGTTTTGTTTTCTCTCAGAATTAGAAAGGACGTGATAAGCTTCTGATGCTTCCTTAAATTTTTCTTCAGCACTCTTATCATTCTTATTTTTGTCTGGATGATATTTTACTGCAAGTTTTCTATAAGCTGATTTTATTTGATCTGCCGAAGCACTTTTGTTTACACCTAAAACTTCATAATAATCTCTTTTTGCCATAACATGTTATAGACAAACAGTTGTTATATTAGGCGCTTTTTTCTTTATTCTCGTCTTTTACTTCTTCAAAATCTGCATCAACAACGTTATCGTCTTTCTTATCTTCTTTCTTCGCTTCTTTTGGAGCATCTTCAGGTTTTGCACTTTGTTGTGATTTGTAGATTGCTTCACCTAATTTCATAGATGCCTGAACTAAATCTTGTGTTTTCTTTTTAATTTCCTCAATATCAGTTCCCTTCAGAGCATTTCTTAGATTTGCTGATGCATCTTCAATTGCTTTTTTATCTGCATCAGAAACTTTACTTCCATGCTCTTTCAAGTTCTTTTCAGTTGAATGAATTAATGTATCCGCTTGATTTCTTGCATCAACAGCTTCTCTTTTCTTTTTATCTTCTTCTTTGTTAGACTCCGCATCTTTTACCATCTGGTTAATTTCTTCATCGCTTAATCCACCAGATGCTTGAATTTGAATTTTTTGCTCTTTACCAGTTCCTTTGTCTTTGGCTGATACATTAACTATACCGTTAGCGTCTATATCAAAAGCTACTTCAATTTGTGGAACACCTCTTGGAGCTGGAGCAATTCCGACTAGCTCAAAATTTCCTAATACTTTGTTATCTGAAGCCATTTCCCTCTCGCCCTGGAGAACTCTGATTGATACAGCGGGTTGATTGTCCTCAGCGGTTGAAAATACTTGGCTCTTTTTTGTTGGAATTGTTGTATTTTTATCAATAAGTTTTGTTGATACACCACCTAAAGTTTCTATCCCTAGAGATAAAGGCGTTACGTCTAAAAGCAGCACATCTTTAACATCCCCTTGTAATACTCCAGCTTGGATAGCTGCACCCATTGCTACAACTTCGTCAGGATTTACAGATTTGTTAGGATCTTTCCCAAAGAAATTTTTAACTTCCTCTATAACTTTTGGCATTCTAGTCATACCACCAACTAGTACTATTTCATCTACTTCACTTGGTGATAAGCCTGCATCTTTTAATGCTGTTTTACATGGCGGTATCGTTCTAGAAATTAAATCTTCAACTAAAGCTTCTAATTTGGCTCTAGTCATTTTCAGGTTAATATGTTTTGGTCCAGTTTTGTCAGCAGTAATAAATGGCAAATTTATTTCTGTTTGGGTAGCTGATGAAAGTTCAATTTTTGCTTTTTCAGCTGCTTCTTTTAATCTTTGCAAAGCTAATTTATCTGATTTTAGATCAATACCGTTTTCTTTTTTAAATTCTGTAAGTAAGTAATCAACTATTGCATTATCAAAATCTTCTCCACCTAAAAATGTATCACCATTGGTTGATTTAACCTCAAATACACCATCACCTAATTCAAGAATAGAAACATCAAACGTTCCTCCACCTAAGTCATAGACTGCTATTTTCTTATTTGCTTTTTTATCTAAACCATAAGCTAGAGATGCTGCTGTTGGCTCATTTATAATTCTTAAAACTTCAAGGCCAGCTATTTTACCTGCATCTTTAGTAGCTTGTCTCTGAGCATCATTAAAATATGCTGGAACGGTAATAACTGCTTGTTTCACCTCAGAGCCTAAATATTTTTCTGCTGTCTCCTTCATCTTTTGAAGTGTGAAAGCTGAAATTTGTGATGGTGAATATTTTTGGCCCTTTGCTTCAATCCATGCGTCGCCTTTATCAGAATTAACTATTTTAAAAGGAGCAGTCTCTACATCTTTTTTAACTGTCGGATCATCAAAATTTCTTCCAATTAATCTTTTAACTGCAAATATTGTATTTTCAGGATTTGTAACAGCTTGTCTTTTCGCAGGCTGGCCTATTAATTTTTCTCCTTCATCAGTAAATGCAACAACCGAAGGTGTCGTTCTCGCTCCTTCAGCATTCTCCAAGACTTTTGCTTGCGTTCCTTCCATAACAGCAACACAAGAATTTGTTGTTCCCAAATCTATTCCTATAACTTTACTCATAATTAATCCTATTTGATGCTCATATAAGTGTTAATTTTACAACTACAACCATAATAAATAACTAATTTTTTACTTCTTTTTCCTCATTTTCTTGGTTTTTTTGGTTATTCTGTTTATCTTCAACTTTTTTTTTAGATACAGCTACTAACGAAGGTCTTAGTAACCTATCCTTCATCATAAAACCTTTTTGAATTTCTTGAACTATTGTGCCTTGATCTTTGGTATCATCTTCGACTTCCATCATAGCCTGATGTAAATTTGGATCCAATTTTTCGTTAATTGCTTTAATCGGTTCAATATTATTTTTTTTGAAAATTGAAATCATATCTTTATTAATAATATCAATGTGCTCTATTAATTTTTTTAGTGTGTCTTTATCTTTAATAGTTTCATCACTTTCGAGTGTTTGTTTTGATCTCTCTAAATTATCTAGAAGATTAAGTGTTTCTCTTGCAAATGAAAATCCACCATATTCAAAAGCTTCATCTTTCTCTTTTTCAAATCTTCTTCTTTGATTTTCCATTTCAGCAAATGTTCTAGCAACTTTATCTTTAAGGTTTGTAATTTCATCTTCAGGCGAAAGCTGTTCAACTTCTTCTTTTTTTTCAGTCTCTTCTGGGACCTGCTTATCTGTGCTTAGCTCTAAATTTTCATCTTTTAAATTTTGATTTTTCTTATTTTGTGATACTTCTTTTTCCATTACATTCTATATGGTATGAAATTCATGAAATTCTAGATGTTAAAAAAAAAAATTAAAGAAATTGTAGTAGGGTCAAATAATGATGGAAAAATAAAAGAAATTAAAGATTTGCTGCCAAAATACTACACTATTACCTCTCCAAAAGACTATGGCCTTAAAAGCCCAAAAGAAAATGGAAATACGTTTCTAAAAAATTCTTTAATAAAAGCCAAGTATTTTTCAAAAAAAACAAAAAAAATTTGTATTGCAGATGACTCAGGACTTGAAATTGACTTACTAAATAATCAACCAGGTATTTATTCGGCAAGATGGGGTGGAGAAAAGGGTGATTTTAGTTTGGCAATATCCAAAGTATATCAAAAGTTATCGGAGGTCGATAAAAACTGGAAGTTAAAAAAAATTAAAGCAAGATTTATTTGTGCATTAACTATTTATGGGTTAAAAAAAAATCCGATTCAATCATTAGGAATTATTAATGGTAAAATTTCAAAAAAGAAAATTGGAAATAAAGGTTTCGGATATGATCCAATTTTTATTCCTGAAAATAAAAGATTAACATTTGGTCAAATGAGTCAAAAGTTAAAATTTAAAAATGATCACCGAGCACGAGCTTTCAAACAAATTAAAAAATTTCTTTAAAATATTTGTCTTGTATTTCATAAAAGTTTAATTGATGGGTAATTGTTTTCTTATTTATTTCAAAAATACCTATTTTACCTTTAAATTTATTTTTCTTAATAAATAAATTTTCATTAATTTTAAAATCATTATTTATTAACAAGTAATATACCAACCCTATAAGATCATAGCTTAAAAATGAAATTTGATTTGGTATATTATTGAAATTTTGTATGTATTCTTTTTGATACATTTCAAAATTATCTTTGTTTATTGATGGGAAATATATTGGATGCAATGAAGTTTCCTTTAAAAGACTTTCATCAAACCATTGATTCAATGTAATGTATTTTACTCTTTTGGAGGACACATCTGTATATAATAAAGATGTGGCAACACTTTTTAGACTTTCACTAAAATCAGCAATTATTACTGAATCAAAATTAATGAAACCCAAAGTATCTTTTTTCTTCAATTCATCAATTTTTTTTTTTTTATTGAAAGAATTTGAATTTTCTACCCTTTTAATTTCGTTTTTTAAATTTTGTTTTCTTTGTTGATATCTTGTTAAATCTTCTATTTGTTTTGTTAGTAATGTTGGGTCTTTGCTGTAGACAAATTCTTCTTTTAACAACAAGTTTGATTTTTTAATAGCCTCTTCTATTTCGCTTTTATACTCTGTTTCGGGAACCAAAAATATTGTATTTTTTAAATTATTTTCACTTAAATATTTTTTAATTGTATTTATTTGTGATATTGCATTTACTCCCGCAGAAATTACATTTTTTGGATTATTTCTAATTTTGTTTGTAAAAGATAAGAATGTGACTTCATTTAATTCGTCTAAATATTTATTACTCTCATTGAATACTGGTCCAATAATTATTTTTATTCCATTACTGTAAAGCTCATTTGATACTTTTAATGCATCTATTGGATTTGCTTTAGTATCTTTGGGTACAACTGTTATTCTGTTATCATTAATCTTATTTAATGCCATTCTTGTAGATTTAAGAATTGAATTACCAATATATGAATATTCGCCTGATAAAGGTACAATTAAACCTATTTTAATTTTCTCATCTGAAATTGCTTTAAGATGTGAGAAAACGATTATAAGAAAAACTTTTAAAATTATGGTATATAATTTCTTTATCGTCATTAAATGTATAATTTTGAAATAAATGATAGTTTAAAACCTGGGCTATATTGTGTTTCTACTCCGATTGGAAATTTAGGTGATATTACTTTTAGGGCTATATACATACTTAATAAATCAGACTTGATCTTGTCAGAAGACACAAGAGTTTCAAGTAAACTATTATCTAGGTTCAATATAAATACAAAACTATCATCTAATCATAAATTTAATGAAAAAAAAAACATCAAATACGTATTAAATTTACTAAAAGAAAATAAAATAGTTTCCATCATTTCGGATGCAGGTACTCCAACAATTTCAGATCCTGGTGGAATCTTGATAAATGAATGTATTAAAAATAAAATTGATATATTTCCTGTTCCAGGATCTTCCGCTGTTTCTGCAGCTGTATCTATAAGCGGCTTTTCAAACAATTTCTTATTTTGTGGTTTCTTGCCAGATAAAAAGTTACAAATCGATCAACTTTTTCAGAAGATTTCTAATTTAAATTGCTCAATTGTCTTTTTTATTTCACCCAAAAAAATAAAAAAAATTACAGCACAAATTCAAAAATATTTTGGTGATAGAGATATTCTAATTACTAGAGAAATGACAAAGTTACACGAAGAATATATTAGAGATAAGATTAGAAACCTTAATAACATTAATATAACAGAAAAAGGTGAGATTACTGTAGTTATATCAGAAAATTTAAATTTAGAAAATAGGTTACAAGTAATTGAAGAATCAGTTAAAAAAAAAATTATCAAACTTTTAAAAAAAATGTCAATTAAAGATATTACATCGAAAATTAGTAAGGAAAATAATATATCAAAAAAAATTGTTTACGATTATTGCTTAAAGAAAAAAAATGAAATTTAGAAATTTAATTTTAATTATAACTTTTATTTTAATCTCAGGATGTGTTGGTTATTCATCAACTGGAGTTTTGGGAACAGGGGTTTCGATTGCAATAGATCCAAGAACAATAGGAACACAAATAGACGATTCTTTAATGCAAAAAAACCTAAGAGCAAAACTTATATTAATGGACAAAAATTATTTACTAAATGTAAAGTCCAAAGTTTTAGACGGTCGAATATTTATAACTGGTAAAGTAAATACTATTGAAGAAAAATTAAAAATTACAAAACTAGGCTGGGAAATAAAAGGTGCCAGATCAGTAAAAAATGATTTAAAAATTAAGGAAGAGTTTAATTTTAAACAAACCGCAAAAGATGTACTAATAACTTCTCAATTAAGAACCGCTTTAATAACCAACAAAAAAATTAAGTCTGCTAATTATGATATCGATACATATAAGAAAATAATTTATGTTTACGGAATTTCGCAAAATGAAGAAGAAAGAGCTGAAGTTATTAACGAGGCTAAAAAAGTTCTTGATGTAGATGATGTAGTTACAAGCATTTTTTTAGTTGAAGACTTGAGAGTTGTAAAAAACTAATTTGGTTTCTTGTAATTAATTACCCCTGCTGAATATGCTGCAACAGATGCTAAATTCAATATGTCAGATGTCGATGATCTTAATGGAGCAATTTCAATAGCTTGACCTAAACCGATTAATAGCGGTCCGATAACTTTAGCACCACCTAAAGTTTTCATTGTTTTATAAGTTATAGCAGCACTATGTTGTCCAGGCATAATCAATATATTTGCATTACCAACTATTTCGGAGAATGGATAAAGGTCTTTATATTCATCACTTAAGGCCACATCAGGCTGCATATCTCCATCAAACTTAAAGTTAACCTTTTTATTTTTTAAAATTTCTACTGCATCTCTTATATGTTTAGTTCTAGCTGTAATTGGTTGGCCAAAGGTTGAGTGCGAAAGAAAAGCAACTTTTGGCTCAAAACCAAATAATTTTGCTACTCTAGATGCAGAAATAGCTATTTCAGAGAGTTGTTCAGATGTTGGATATTCATGAACACTTGTATCCGCAATAAAAACTGTTTTGCCCTTATTTACAATCATGTTCAATCCAAACATAATTTCTCCCGGTCTAACATCTATGACCTTTTTTACTTTATCAAGAGATTGGCCATATCTTCTTGAATTTCCAGTTACCATTGCATCAGCATCACCACATGCAACCATGCAAGAACCCCATATAACTCTGTCATTTCTAACCATTTTATCACAATCTCTTTCAAGCAATCCCTCTGTTCTTTGAAGTTTTTTAAATAAGTAATTCACATATTTTTTTCGTTTGTCACTCAAAGTAGAGTTTACAATCTCAATATCAAAGTTTTCTCCGTAACCAATCTCTCTAAGTTTTTCTTTAACAACTTTTTCTTTAGCAACTAAAATAGGCGTACCCAGTCCACTATTTTTAAATGCTATAGCTGCCTTCAAAGTATTTTCATCCTCACCATCAGCAAATACAACTTTTTTGTTTGTTTTTTTAATTTGATTATTTATTCCCTGCATAATAGTTACAGATGGATCAAGCCTTTGTTTTAGCTGTTCTGAATATTGATCAAAATTTTCTATTTTTTTCCTAGCTACACCAGATTTTATAGCAGCTTTTGCTACTGCTACTGGTATTACACTTATTAACCGAGGATCAAAAGTAGATGGAATAATATATTCTTTTCCATAATTAGGTCTTTCGCCACCCATTGCAGCGGCTACTTCGTCAGGCACAAATTCTCTTGCAAGCGTTGCAATAGCATTAGCTGCTGCAACTTTCATTTCTTCATTAATAGTTTTTGCTCTTACATCTAACGCTCCCCTAAATATGTAGGGAAACCCAATTAAATTATTTACTTGATTTGGATAATCGGATCTACCCGTTGCTATAATTGCATCATTCCTCACATCTTCTATATCCTCTGGTTTAATTTCAGGATCAGGATTTGCGCAAGCAAATATAATTGGATTTTTTGCCATTTTTTTAACCATACTTTTTTTTACAACTCCAGCGGCGGATAAGCCCAAAAATACATCTGCATTTTTCATCGCATCATCCAAATTTTTATCATTTGTTTCTACTGCAAATTCTTTCTTCCAAGTGTTAATATCTTTTCTATTTTTATTAATAACTCCCTTTGTATCCAACATTTTGATATTATTTTTTGGAATACCTGTGCTTCTAAACAACTTTGCACACGCCATAGCTGCAGCGCCTGCACCGTTAATCACTATTTTAATTTTTTTTAAGTTCTTTTTTGCAATATCCACAGCGTTAATTAAAGCAGCTGTTGTTATGATTGCCGTCCCATGTTGATCATCGTGAAAGACAGGAATATCTAGAATTTTTTTTAATTCTTCTTCGATTATAAAACAGTTTGGAGCTGCAATGTCTTCAAGATTTATACCACCAAAACTTTTTGCGATATGCTTTATTGAATTAATTATTTCTTTTGTATCTTCAGTGTCTATTTCTAAATCTATCGAGTCAATATCTGCAAATCTTTTAAAAAGAACTGCTTTTCCTTCCATCACTGGTTTTGATGCTATCGCACCCAAATTTCCTAGCCCTAATATTGCTGATCCATTGCTAATTACTGCAACCAGGTTCCCTTTAGTAGTATATTCATATGCTAACTCAGGATTGTCTGCTATTGCTTTCACAGGAGCCGCAACACCAGGAGAATAAGCTAGGGCTAAGTCTCTTTTTGTAGTTACAGGCTTTGATGAAACGATCTCTATTTTGCCAGATTTGTCATAAGTATGAAAATCTAAAGCTTCTTTATCAGAATAATGCTCAATTTTGTTTTTTTTCATTTTTTCTTTAGATATACAAAAGGATTAAGCTACTAATATGATTTATGAATTTAATTAAGTCAACAGGCACATTTAGTCTGTTCGTTATTCTAAGCAGAATTTTAGGATACATTAGAGACTTTTTTATAGCTATTTATCTTGGTTCAGGACCAATTGCTGATGCATTCTTCGTAGCATTTAGAATACCAAATACCTTTAGAAGATTATTTGCAGAAGGTACCTTTAATGCAGCATTTGTTCCATCTTACACATCAGAACTTTTGTCTGGTAAAAAAAAAGCTCAGAAATTTGCAAATTCAGTATTTAATTTATTGGTCTTTGCACTTTTAAGTCTAACAATTTTAATTGAGATTTTTATGCCAAGTTTTATAAAATTGATTGCCCCTGGCTTCTCAGATATAGATGAAAAGTTCAAATTAGCTGTTGATTTAACCAGAATTACTTTTCCATTTTTATTTTTTATAAGTATAGCATCTTTTTTTTCAGCAATTTTAAATTCGCATAACAAATTTGCAGCCGCTGCTGCTGCTCCTCTTTTTTTAAATGTAATATTAATAATTTGTTTCCTTATTATAAAAAATGGTACAGATTTAGTTTACTATCTAAGTTATGCAGTAACATTAGCGGGAATTATACAATTTATATTTTTAATTATTTTTACTAGAAAATATTTTTATCCTAATTTTTACTTCAATTTCCAAATAGATAAAAACATAAAATTTTTTTTTAGTAAACTTTTACCAAGCATATTTTCATCTGGGGTCACCCAAATAAATATATTAGTTGGGACTATAATTGCTTCTTTCCAAGCAAGTGCAGTCTCATATTTGTATTATGCAGATAGAATTTATCAGATAAACTTAGCGATAGCAGGGATTGTAATTGGTATAATTATACTGCCCAACTTAAGTAGGTATGTTAAGAGTAAAAATAAAATAAAATTGGAAATCTTACAAAATAAGTCTCTGGAGTTGAGTTTATTTTTAAGTCTTCCTGCTACACTTGCATTAATTTTTGCTTCTGAAGAAATTGTTTCTGCACTTTTTGGATATGGATCTTTTAGCGAAGAAAGTGTTAAAAATTCAGCTCATGCATTATTTTATTTTGCATTAGGTCTACCCGCATTCTCGATGATAAAAATATTTTCAAGTTTTATATTTGCAAGAAATGATACTAAAACGCCTTTTTACTTTTCATTGATTTCTGTAATATTAAATATCGTTATTAGTGTATCTTTATTCAGCAAAATAGGGTTTATTATAATTCCTATAGCAACAAGTATTTCATCTTGGTTGAATGGATTCTTGCTGATGGTATTCGTCCTAAATAAAAATTACTTTAATTTCAATGACTCGTTTTTTATACAGCTATTTAAAATATTTATTGTAAATTTAATTTGTTTGGGATTATTTAAAATATTAATAAATTATTTTAGTAATTATTTTACATTTACAAATACTTATAAATTTTTAGCAATTATATTATTAGTTATTTTAACTTTTGCTTCTTATTTGTTAATTTCAATACTCATTAAGGCCTTTAAAATATCTGATATTAAATTAAACTATTAAGTTATGTCTAAAAAAATTTTTTCGGGAGTTCAACCAACGGGCAATTTACATATTGGCAATTATATAGGTGCAATAAAGAATTTTGTAGATTTACAAAATAATAAAGATAACAGCTGCATTTTTTGTGTTGTCGATCTTCATGCAATTACAGTAATGCAAGATCCGACAGAGTTAAAAAATAATATTAGAGAGACAGCAGCAGCATTTATTGCAAGCGGTATTGATCCAAAAAATTGTATAATATTCAATCAATCTTTAGTTCCCGCACATTCTGAGGGTTCTTGGATTTTAGGATGTATTGCTAGAATGGGTTGGCTAAATAGAATGACACAATTCAAAGAGAAAGCTGGAAAAGATAAGGAAAAAGCTAGTGTTGGTTTGTATATTTATCCAATTCTAATGGCCTCTGATATTCTTTTATATGACGCTACTCATGTACCAGTTGGAGATGATCAAAAACAGCATCTAGAACTCTGTAAAGATATAGCTCAAAAATTTAATAATGAATATAAATGTCCAGATTTCCTAAGGCCTCCTGAGCCACTTATACAAAAAAATTTTTCAAGAATTATGAGTTTGAAAGATGGCACAAAAAAAATGAGTAAGTCAGATATTGCTGAAGGAAGTAGGATCAATTTAACAGATACCGAGGATCAAATTATTAACAAAATAAAAAAAGCAAAAACAGATAATGATACTTTGCCTGAAAATGAAGAAGGACTTAAGAACAGACCTGAAGCAAAAAATTTGATGGGTATTTACTCTAGCTTAAGCAATAAAAATATTACTAATACAATAAATGAATTTGAGGGAAAAAACTTTTCTGATTTAAAAAATAAACTGTCTGAAATAATTGTGACTAAATTGTCACCTATATCAAAAGAAATAAAAAAATTGTTGTCAGATAAAAATTACATAGATCAAATTTTAAAGGATGGTGCGGCAAAAGCGGAGGATATTTCTTCTAAAAAAGTTAAAAAAATAAAAGAAATAGTTGGTTTTTAATCATTTAATATTTTGAAATAAACACTATATAAAATATATGTTTATACAAACTGAAAATACACCTAACCCAAATTCATTAAAATTCTTACCTGGTAGAAGGGTATCTAATAATGGTTCTTTGGAAGTTTTAAATCAGGAAGATACAAATAATTTATTGATAAAGAACTTACTGCAAATAAATGGAGTGACTGGAGTATTTTTAGGAGAAGATTTCTTTTCTATAAATAAAGAAGAGAATAAAAAATGGGAAGATATTCAACATATTGTTATATCTTATGTAAATGAGCATTATGCAAATGGCAATACTTGCATTATAGACAAAACAAATGAAGAAGAGCAAAACAAAAATTATTCAGAGATCGAAAAAAAAATAATAAGTATTCTAGATTCTAAAATTAGACCAGCTGTTGCAAGAGATGGAGGAGATATAAAGTTCCAAGAATTCAAGGATGGAAAAGTTAGAGTTTTGTTAAAAGGTAGTTGTTCAGGCTGTCCGTCTTCAACTCTTACTTTAAAAAAAGGTGTAGAAAACTTGCTTTGTCATTATATTCCTGAAGTTAAAGAAGTTTTAGCTGTATAACTAAATAATAATTATTATATTGAAACTAATGGTTAGACGTACAAAAAACAAAAGTATTAAATTCAAGCAAAAGAAAAATAACATACTTAGATTTTCCACAATTAGTATTTTTGTAATATTCTCATTCTTTTCTTTACCAACCGTAAGTAATTTTTTGGATAAAAATTTAAATTTTAAAAAATCTATAATCTCAAATTCTGGTGTAAATTTTGACCAAGAATTAGAAAAAAGAAAAAAAGTGATAGACGGAGCAATAGAAACCAAAACAAATAAACTGAGTATAAAAAATATTTTTGCCGATATTGATTTTTTCAGTACAGATGACGAGGGACAAAATTCAATAAGATTTGATGCAAGAACAATTGAGCAATTGTTTAAAGATACAAATTATAATCTTGAAAGAGTTCGTGAGACTAAATTAGTAAATATTGGTAACAAAATTGATCATCTTCCAAAAGAGATCAAAAGTATTGAGAGTTCAAAAAAGAGAAAGAAACTATTTATTCAAATAGTTTTACCGTTAATTGTAGAAGAGAACGCTAAAATTAGACTTGATAGAAAGGAACTATTTAAAATATTGGCAAAAAATATAAACACTCGAAAAGAAAAGAATTGGTTAAAAAAAAAATTTAAACAATATGGTTTAAGAGATGGAGATTTTTATTCTTTGAAAGTTAGAATGGATGAAATCCCTGTCTCATTAGCACTTGCTCAAGCTGCAAAAGAAACTGGATGGGGTACATCGAGATTTGCACTAGAAGGAAATGCATTATTTGGGCAATGGACTTGGAATGGTGAAGGAATAAGACCAGCTGGTGTAGATAAAGATGCAAAACACAAAGTTGCAAAATTCGCAGTCCTTAAAGCATCAGTAAGAGCATATCAGCGAAATTTAAATACTCATAGCAGCTATATTAAATTTAGAAAGGAAAGAGCAATTCAAAGAGACAACGATGAAAAATTAGACAGTTTAAAGCTGGTAAATTATTTAGATAAATACGCGGAGACAGGACAACAATATATTGATGTGTTAAAACAAATTATAAAGCAAAATTCTCTTACAGACTTTGATGATGTAAATGTAATGCCTACGAGTAAGAAGACTAAAAAATTAATTTAATTTTGAACAAATTGGAAACCTGAAAATCTCCACCCATTTTCATCTTTTAAAGAACAATTAATTCTCCCTCTTCTCTCAATAAATTTTTCTGCAAAATTAATAATTAATATATTGTCAATTAAGACAATTTTTGTTTTTCTCCATTTTGAACCTTCATTTGAAAAACAATTAATATTTTCTAAATTTTTTTGATCTTTGAAAAATTCTATTGTCATTCTAGGTGGGTTTTCTCCATCTATCATAAATTTGTTTTCAGGTTTAATTATTCTATACTGAAGTGGCAAATAAGATATTATCTCTTTAAATCTTTTTATTTCTCCATATTTTTCGTTTATAGGGAATCTTGGTAGTTCATATCTATCTTTGTTTAAATCAATAACACCTGAATGTTGGCCAAATGCAAATTCAAAATTTTTTGAAATATAATTTTTCTGCTCTAAATTATACTCACCGAAGGGATATGAAAAAAAACTTGGATTATAACCTAATTTATCATTAAAAATTTTAATTGATTTTTTTATATCTTCTACAAACTTTTGAAAAGTAAATTTAATTAAATAATCGTGTGAATGAGAATGATTACCAATATAAGCAAAGTTTTCTTTTTCTACTTCTTTTATTTGGTTCCAGCTCATGTATCCTTTATTTCCAACTGACTCTGTTGAGACAAATAAAATAAACGGAATTTTTCCCTCTTTTAAAATTGGCCAAGCATTTTCATAAAATGATGTGAATGCATCATCAATTGTTAGTAAAATTTTCTTTTGTTTCTTGACTTTTTTAAAATTTTTTGAAAATTCACCGGGATTATAAAAATTTAAATTGTTTTCTTTTATTAAATTAATTTGTTTTTTAAATACATCTAATCTAATATTTGTTGATGGATACTTATTTTCTTCAAATCTATGATACATAATTGCCAAAATACCTTGTTCATTTTTAAAATATTTTTTATTTACTACTTCAGCTTTAACGTTTAAAAAAATAATAAAAAAAATGAATACTTTAGTTATTAACGCTGCAGATAATAAAATTTTATTTTGTCTCATAACTAACATAGAATCTTATACTACCACTCATATAAACAGTAGGGAAAATTTTGACAAAATAATGATATTAATTTTAAATTTTCTTAAAGAACATAATTCAAATTTAGATAAAATAAGTGAAATATTTGTCAATCAAGGTCCTGGCAAAGTCTCAAGTATTAGAAATTCAATAGCAATCGCAAAAGGCATTGCTTTTGCAAAAAATATTGATTTATATGGATTTTCTAGTGAACACTTAACCCAAAAAAGTGTAGATCAGTTAGTAAAAATTGATAAAAAAAATTTTACAAATATTAATTTGATTAAACCCCTTTACTCGAGTTAAAATATATTATGCTAGAAACTATTGAAGAAAAATGCCAAAAAAATGGAGTAAAACTTACAGATCAAAGAAGGATAATCGCAAGAGTAATTTCCGAGTCTAAAAAAACATACGGAGAGTCTGACCACCCAGATGTTGATGAATTGTATAATAGAGTTTCTCAAATAGATTCTAAAATTAGTATTGCTACGGTTTATAGAACAGTCAAACTTTTCGAAGAAGCGGGAATTTTAACAAAACATGATTTTAAGTCTGGTAAAGCAAGATATGAGCTTAACGATGACCATAATCATTTGATTGATATTAAAACTGGAGAAATAATAGAATTTGTTGATGAAGAGATTGAAGAATTACAAAAAAAAATCGCAGATAAATATGGCTATAAGCTCGTTGATCATAAATTAGAACTATACGGAATCAAAAAAAAGTAATTAATGCGTAAAAAGGTATTTATAAAGACATTTGGTTGTCAAATGAATGAGTATGACTCCAACAGGATATACGATGCTGTTAGAGCTATAGGTTATAATAAAACTGAAAATCAGGATGAAGCTGATTGTTATATTTTAAACACTTGTCATATTAGAGACAAAGCTAAAGATAAAGTTTATCACGAGATAGGAAGGGTTAAGAAATTATACAAAGATAAAAAAAAACCAATAATGGTTGTTGCAGGTTGTGTAGCGCAAGCTGAAAATATAGAGATGCTCAATAGAGAAAAATATATAGATCTTGTTATAGGTCCACAATCTTATCAAAAGATAAACAATCTTTTAAAGAATTTTGAGGAAGAAAACAAAGTTGAAGAAACTGAATTTGACTCAGTGTCTAAGTTTAGGTACTTCGATAATATTAAAAATAATAATACCAATGTTTCATCTTTCTTAACGATTCAAGAGGGTTGTGATAAGTTTTGTCACTTTTGTGTTGTTCCGTATACTAGAGGACCAGAATATTCTCGACCATTCAAAAGCATTATTAATGAAGCCGAGAAATTAATAAAGAACGGATCTAGAGAAATTACTTTTCTTGGCCAAAACGTAAATGCATATTCTTATATAGATGAATCCAGAGAGTACCGACTATCAGATCTTATCAATACACTCAGCAAATATAACGAAATAAGTAGAATTAGATATACCACTTCTCACCCAAGAGATATGACAGATGATCTTATTGAATGTTATAAAAATTCGAAAAAGTTAATGCCTTTTGTTCATTTACCAATTCAAAGCGGTTCTGACAGAATATTAAAAATGATGAACAGAAAGCATACTGTAAATTATTATTTAGATATTTATGAAAAATTAATCAAAATTAATTCTGATATAAAATTTTCTAGTGACTTTATTATTGGATATCCTGGAGAAACAGAGAATGATTTTAAAGAAACTATACATTTAATTAATAAAATTAAATTTATAAATTCATTCTCTTTTATTTTCAGTCCAAGACCAGGAACAAAGGCTGCCAAATTAGAGATTACAGATAAAAATAAACTTAAAAATAGGCTGATAACTATTCAAGAAAAATTATTTAGTAACCAAATAGAATTGAATAAATCTTTAGAAGGCAAAACCTTAGAGGTGCTTGTGGAAAATAAACTTAAAAACCAAAACAAATATTTTGGACGAAATAAATTTTTAAATTCTGTAATTTTTGATGGTAAAGAAAGTCATATTGGCAAACTAATTAAAGTTAATATTGAAAAAAGTAATCAAAATTCTCTATTTGGTAAAGTAATAGATGAAATGAAAGCAGCATAATTTGAAAAATTTTGCAAAATCAAAAATTAACCCTGACTTAAAATATGTATATTCAGAAAACAATGCTTTAAGTATTGTATTTCAAAGCAATGAATTACTTTTAGGTGTTTTAGGAGAATTTAATAATAACTTAAAAGAATTAGAAAAAGTTACAAATACTAGCATTTACTCTAGAGGAAATTCAATTTTATTAAAAAATACGCCTGAAAAAAATGAGTTAATAAAGAATGCAATTCAATTTCTTGTAGATCAATTTTTAAATAATGGAACAGTAGAAAAAAAGGATATAGAGTCATCTGTAAACAAATTTATGATTGATGAGAAAGTTTCAAATAAAAGTAAAAATGTAGAATACATAATAAAAACTCCAAAAAAATCTGTAATACCAAGATCAGAGAAGCAAAAAAGATATATAAGTGCTTTAAAAGAATCAGATATTGTTATTTCTGCAGGACCAGCGGGAACTGGTAAAACTTTTTTAGCCGTCGCAGTTGCTTTAACAATGCTACTAGAAAAAAAAATAGAACGAATCATTTTATCTAGACCAGCAGTGGAGGCAGGAGAAAGATTAGGTTTTTTACCAGGAGATATGAGAGAAAAAGTTGATCCTTATTTAAGACCTCTATACGATTCATTATATGATTTATTAGATTTTGAAAAAATTCAAAAAAAAATAGAAGTTGGAGATATTGAAATTGCACCACTTGCTTTCATGAGGGGAAGAACTTTAAAAAATTCCTTTGCAATACTTGATGAGGCACAAAATGCCACCGATACTCAAATAAAAATGTTCTTAACAAGAATTGGTGAAAATTCTAAAATAATTATTAACGGCGATCCTTCCCAAATAGACTTACCTAATAAAACAATATCAGGTTTAAATAGATCAAAAAAATTACTTGGTCATTTAAATGAAATATCTGTTATAGATTTTGATCATAGTGATGTTGTAAGACACCCACTAGTTTCTAAGATAGTCAAGGCTTATTCTGATAAAAATTCAGATCAATGATTAAGGCCAACATAGTTTTAGACAAAAAAATTTGGGAAAAAAAATTAAAAAAACCTGAAATTTACTTTAAAAAGAAATTAAACAAATTATCTAAATTTAGTACTTTTAAAAGTAAAAACCAGGAATTTACTGTAATGCTTACTAATAATAAAAAAATGAAAGATTTAAATTCAAAATTTAGAAATAAAAATGTCTCAACGGACGTTCTTTCTTTTCCTTTAAAAGTTAAATTAAAAAATAAATTATATTTAGGAGATATAGCACTTTCCTTTGAAATAATTAATAAAAGATCAAAATTATCTTCTTTTAATCATGAATTAGACAAAATGTGGATACATGGTTATTTACATCTTTTAGGACACGATCATAAAAAAAATAAAGATTATTATTTAATGAAGAAAAAAGAAAATTTAATATTTAAAAAATTGAATAAAATAAATTGAGCTCTATTTTAGAAAATAAAGCGTACCTATTTTTAATATGCTTACTTTTAGGTATACTTACGTCTTTTAGTTTACCCCCATATAATTTAGTTTTTATTAACTTTTTAACACTTCCAGTATTACTTTACATATTAGTTAATTATGTAAATAAAAAAACCATTTCATTTTTTGTTGGTTGGATCTTTGGATTTGGTTATTTTATTTCAAACCTTTATTGGATTACAAATTCCTTGACTTTTGATGTAAATTTTAAAATTATCATTCCATTTGCATTAATAATAATCCCTCTATTTTTAGGAATATTTTACGGTTTAGTTACTTTTCTAAGCAATTTTTTTAATTTAAAAAATAAAATCTCATCAATTTTAATATTTTCAGTTATCTTTGGTGGAATTGAGATTCTAAGAAGTTTTATTTTTGGTGGCTTTCCTTGGAATTTAGTAGTTTTCAGTCTTTCAAGTAATTTATCTTCTTTGCAAATTTTAGCTTATGTAGGCACTTATTCATTAAATTTATTATCAATAACTATATTTTTATTACCAATAATATTTTTTTTTAAATATAAAAGTTTAACCAAATTTTTAATTTTTAGCCTTAGTTTAATTTTAGTAGCAATCAATTTTTTATATGGAAACTTGATTATTAAAAATTTTGAAAAAAAAAAAAGTGAAAAATTAAGTTCTATTATTCGAGTTGTCTCACCGAATATACCAATTGAGAGATTTTTAACAAACCAAGATGTTGAGATAAATATCAATGAATTAATTAGTTTAAGCGATCCAGACAATTCTGAAAAAAAAATATTTATTTTTCCTGAGGGAATAATTACTAGTATTTATTTTAAAGATCTTAAATTATTTAAAAATATTTTTGAAAAAAAATTTAACAATAATCATAAAGTTATATTGGGAATTAATAGCATTAAACAAAATAAAATTTTTAATTCCTTAGTAGTATTAAATAACGAGACTGAATTATTGTATAAATATAACAAGAATAAATTAGTTCCATTTGGAGAATTTTTACCTTTTGAAAATTTTTTTAAAAAATTAGGTTTAAAAAAAATTACTCAAGGATATCAATCATTTTCAGCTGATAATAAAAGGGAAATTTTGAATATTGATCAATTGAAGTTTATTCCACTTATTTGTTATGAAATTATATATTCTGGAAAAATTAATCCAAATAAAAAATATTATGATTTTATTTTAAATATTTCTGAAGATGGGTGGTTTGGTAAATCTATTGGACCAACTCAACATTTATCTCATTCGATATTTAGATCAATTGAGGAAGGTAAAAATGTTATTAGGTCAACCAATAATGGAGTATCTGCCTTTATTAACCCTAAAGGCCAAATTATAAAACAATTAAGTGAAAAAGGATACTTTGATGTTAATGAGTTCAAACATGTTGATAAAACCTATTTTGCTAAACACGGTAATAAGATCTTCTTTTATTTTGTTCTAATTTATATTACTTTTACAATTATTTTAAAAATTAGAGAGAATAAATGAAAAAAGATTACTTATTTACTAGCGAGTCTGTATCCGAAGGACACCCGGACAAAGTATGTGATAGAATTTCAGATATGGTTGTAGATACTTATTTGGCAGCCGAACCTCAATCAAGAGTTGCTTGCGAAACTTTAACAACAACCAACAAAGTTGTCTTAGCTGGTGAAGTAAGAGGTCCAGAAATTAAAAAAGAGGATTTAATTGAAAAAGTCAGGCATTGCATAAAGGACATAGGTTATGATCAAGAAGGGTTTACCTGGAAAGAAGCAACATCAATCGAAAGTCATTTACATGCCCAATCTGCTGATATAGCTATGGGTGTAGACTCCGATGGTAATAAAGATGAAGGTGCGGGTGACCAAGGAATTATGTTTGGTTATGCATGTAATGAAACAGACTTACTTATGCCAGCTCCAATACATTACTCTCATAAGATATTAAGACTTATGGCAGAGGATAGAAAATCTGGTAAATTAAAAAATATAGAACCAGACTCAAAAAGCCAAATTACAATTGAATATAAAGATGGAAGACCATCATCAGTAAAATCTGTAGTTATATCGACACAACACTCTCCAGATGTAAATCAGTCTCAAGTTAGAGAATTGGTTAAACCTTACATTGAAAGATCAATACCAAAAGAATTAATTAACTCATTAGATGAAAATGAAATTTATGTTAATCCGACAGGAAATTTTGTCATTGGAGGTCCTGATGGAGATAGTGGTTTAACCGGTAGAAAAATAATAGTTGATACTTACGGTGGTGCAGCTCCACATGGTGGTGGTGCGTTCTCCGGAAAAGACCCAACAAAAGTTGATAGATCTGCTGCATATGCATCTCGATATTTAGCAAAAAATGTTGTTGCTTCTAAAATTGCAGACAAATGTTTAATTCAACTTGCATATGCAATTGGTGTTTCAAAGCCATTATCTATTTATGTTGATTTATTTGATAATGATGAAGAAAAAAATAGACATGTGGAAAATATTATTAATAAAAATTTTGATTTAAGTCCAAGAGGTATTAGAGAAATGTTAAGTTTAAATAAACCAATTTATGAAAAAACAGCAGCTTATGGTCATTTCGGAAGAACTCCAGACGAGGCAGGTTCATTTTCATGGGAAAAAACAGATAAATCGGACTTATTTAATAATTAAATAAAGTTGAATATTAAAAAAAAATAAATATATTCCAATAATATTATTGAAATTTCTAAATGGGCCTCGGCCCATTTTTTTTTAGGGTAAGAAAAATGTTAAATAGAAGAGCTGATAAATTAGAGTTGATAAGAATAGCTGAAGCAGTGGCATTAGAGAAATCTATTGATAAAGAATTAATTATTGGATCAATGGAAAATGGTATTGCAAAAGCAGCAAAATCTAAATTTGGATCTGAAAATGAAATCAAAGTTGAAATTGACAGGGATAGTGGAGATATAGGAATATTTAGAAAATTAGTAATAGTTGAAAATCCTGAAAATTCAAACCTAGAGATAACTCTTCAAGATGCAATTAAACTCAATGAAAATAATGAAGGAAAAGAAATAGGAGATGAAGTTCTTCAGCCATTACCATCATTTGATTTTGGTAGAATAGCTGCACAAACTGCAAAACAAGTAATTAGTTACAACGTAAGAGAGGCAGAAAGAGAAAGACAGTATAACGATTTTAAAGATAAAATTGATACTATTTTGAGTGGAATAGTAAAAAGATTAGAGTTTGGAAATGTTATTGTAGATTTGGGAAGAACAGAAGCAATAATTCAAAAAAATGAAATGATCCCAAGAGAAAATATCAAAGCGGGAGATAGAATAAAAGCATATTGTTTGGATGTAAGAAGAGAACCAAGAGGACAGCAAATATTTCTTTCAAGAGCACACCCTAAATTTATGGAAAAATTATTTATTCAGGAAGTACCAGAAATTTATGATGGATTAATAGAAATTAAATCCTCCTCTAGGGACCCTGGTAGTAGAGCAAAGATTTGTGTTAAAGCAATAGATACATCATTAGATCCAGTAGGTGCGTGTGTAGGCATGAGGGGAAGCAGGGTTCAAGCTGTAGTTAACGAATTACAGGGTGAAAAAATTGATATAGTGAATTGGTCAGAAGACCCAGCAGTTATTGTTGCAAATGCACTTTCGCCTGCAGAAGTTCAAAGAGTAAATGTAGATGAAGATGCAAGGAAACTTGATGTAATCTTAACTGAAGAGAATTTAAGCAAAGCTATTGGTAGAAGAGGTCAAAATGTTAGATTAGCGACAAAATTAATGAACTATGAAATAAACATTATGACAGATCAAGAAGATTCTGAGAGAAGACAAATTGAATTTAAGGAAAAAACAGATAACTTTGTAAAAAATCTAGAATTGGATGAAACCTTGGGTCAGTTATTAGTAGCAGAGGGATTTTCATCAATTGATGACATAAAAGATAGCAATCCAGAAGCATTAATGAAAATCGAGGGGATAGAGGAAGAAACGGCAAAAGAATTAATTGAAAGAGCAGAAGAATTTTATCAAAAAGATCAAGAGGAAATTGCAAATAGAATAAAAAATCTAGGTCTAGAAAATGCCCTAATTAATCATAAAGGTTTAACCCCGGGAATGTTAGTTACACTTGGAGAACAAAAAATACTAACATTAAATGATTTTGCAGATTTAGCATCCGACGAATTAACTGGTGGATATGATGTTGTTAAAGGGGAAAGAGTAAGAATTAAAGGATATTTAGAGGATTTTGCACTTTCAAAAAAAGAGGCAGATGATTTAATTATGTCAGCAAGAGATATTATCTATCAAGATTGAGAGATGAATAATGGAAAAAAAAAAATTAAAGTTATCAATTTCAGGAGCATCCAAAAAAACAATTAGTAGTATAGAGCAAGCTAAATCTCAGTCAAAAAATACTGTTGTAATAGAAAAGAGATCACCCAGATTTTCTGGAAAACCAAATTTTTCAAGAGGCAATAAATCTAGTGAAATTAAATCACAAAGTACTTTTGTACCAAAAAAAACAAATTTTTCTAAACCACCATCGCCAATAACTTCTGATTTTGAAAGACGAAAACTAGCTGAACAAAGAGCAACAAGAAGATTAAAAGGTGAAAATGTTCAAAAGGAAAGTAAAACAAATAAATTAGTAGGCAAAAGAAGAGAATTAAAACTTACAATTTCCAGAGCATTAAGTGAAGATGAAATTGGAATAAGATCAAGAAGCTTGGCCTCTTTAAAAAGAGCAAAGCAAAAAGAAAACAGGTTATTAAATAAGCAGGATTCAAAAGACAATTTTAAACCTGTTAAAAGAGATATTAATATTCCTGAGGTAATTACTATAAGAGAATTAGCTAATAGAATGGCCGAACAATCAAGTAGTATAATCAAACATTTGATGGGTATGGGTGTAACAGTTACAATTAATCATACAATTGATGCAGACACAGCAGAATATTTAGTAAAAGAATTTGGACATAATCCTGTTAAGGAAGCAAAAGCAGAAGAAATTTTAGATAAAATCAAAGAGATAAAAACAAAAAATTTAAAAAGTAGAGCTCCTATAGTTACAGTAATGGGCCATGTAGATCATGGTAAGACTTCTGTATTAGATGTGCTAAGAAAGGCCGATGTTGTTTCTGGTGAATTTGGTGGGATTACTCAACATATTGGAGCTTATCAAATCTCTCATAATGAAAATAAATTAACTTTTATAGATACCCCTGGTCATGCAGCATTCACAGAAATGCGAGCAAGAGGTTCAAAATTGACAGATATAGTAATTCTAGTTGTTGCTGCAGATGACGGAGTAAAGCCTCAAACAATAGAGTCAATAAAACATGCAAAAGCTGCCAAAGTACCTATTGTTGTTGCAATAAACAAATGTGATCTTCCAGAGGCCGATCCCCAAAAAATTAAAAATCAGCTTTTAGAATACGAGCTTATAGCAGAAGACTTATCTGGTGATACATTAATGGTAGAAATTTCAACAAAAACAAAACAAAATTTAGATAAGTTAGTTGAGAGCGTAATCTTGCAAGCAGAAATATTAGATTTAAAAACAGACTTTGATACTGATGCAAAAGGTATTGTTTTAGAATCTAAAATTGATACTGGAAGAGGACCAATTGCGAATGTAATAATTACTGCCGGAACTTTAAATAAGGGAGATTATTTTGTTAGTGGTTCAAAATGGGGAAAAGTAAGAGCGATAATTAATGATAGAGGAGTTCAGATTGATCGTGCAGTGCCAGCGACACCGATTGAAATATTGGGTATAAATGGAGCAGCAAAATCTGGAGACGATTTTATAGTATTAAAGAGTGAAAAAGAAGCCAAATCACTTTGCGATGGAAGAATACAACAAGCTAAAGAGAACAAAAATCCATTATCTTTTGTAACTCAAGACTCCGCATTTAAAGATTCTTCATCTGAAGAGTTAAATATAATAATAAAATCAGATGTGCATGGTTCTTCAGAAGCAATTAAAAATGCAATAAATCTTATTAAACATGATGAAGTCAAACCAAAGATACTTTTATCAGATATTGGAATGGTAACAGAAACGGATGTAACTTTGGCTAAAGCATCTAATGCTGTAATTATTGCTTTTAATGTAAAACCTAGCAAAGAAGCTAAAAAAAGAGCTGAAATAGAAAAAATTTCTATTTCAAATTTTAATATAATTTATGAAGTTTTAGACTTCATAAAAAACAAGATGTCTGGCCTATTAACACCAGAGGTGGATGAGAAAATTACTGGAATAGCAGAAATTCTTGAAATATTTAAAGTTTCAAAAGTTGGAAAAGTTGCGGGCTCAAAAGTAACTGATGGAGAAATTACCCAGGACTCTAATGCAAGAGTTATTAGAGATGGTACTATAATATTTAATGGAAAAATAGGTTCAATATTTAGAGAAAAAAATCAAACTAAACAGGTATCTGCTGGATTAGAATGTGGAATAACATTAAAGGATTTTGTTGATTTTCAGAAAAATGATGTAATTGAAGTGTATAATTCGACAATAATAGAAAGAACAATATAATGACTAACCTAGGAAAACCAGTTACACAGAGACAGCTAAGAGTTGGAGAAATGATAAAACAAGCTCTAGGAATGTTATTTATCAGAGATGAAGCAAAGCTTCCGAATTTATCTACTAAGGAAATAACTGTAACCGAAGTTAGAATGTCTCCTGATTTAAAAACTGCAAAAATTTTTGTAATGCCTTTAGGCGGTAAAGACGCTGAAGAAGTTGTTACTAAATTAAAAGAATTTTCATTTGTAATAAGAAAAGTCTTATCAAAAAAGATAGTAATGAAATTTTTACCAAAACTATTTTTTGTAAAAGACGATTCCTTTGATTATGCAGAAAAAATTGAAAATTTAATAAAACAAACAAATAAATAAGGAAAAGAAAATGGTAAATAAAGTAAAAGAACTAGCAATCCACGAAAAGGACACAGGTTCTTCAGAAGTTCAAGTTGCGCAATTAACAGATAAAATTGAGAACTTGTCAAAACATATTAAACAGTTCAAAAAAGATAAACACTCATCTGTTGGACTTTTAAGAGCAGTAAATAGAAGAAAAAAATTATTAGACTATTTAAAGAAAAATAAAATGGAGTCTTATAAAGAAGTAATATCAAAATTAAATTTAAGGAAATAAATGTTTAAAATTGTTAAGAAAGAAATAGAAGTCGCAGGGAAAAAGATTAGTTTAGAAACAGGTAAAATAGCAAGACAAGCAGATGGTGCAATTGTAGCTCAATGTGGAGAAACAGTAGTTTTAGCAACAGCTGTCGGAGCTAAAAAAGTTAATCCAGATATGGATTATTTTCCTTTGTCAGTAAATTATCAAGAAAAATATTACGCAGCAGGTAAAATTCCAGGTGGATATTTTAAGAGAGAAGCAAGACCAACAGATAGCGAAACATTAATTTCAAGATTAATTGACAGACCTATCAGACCATTGTTCCCAGATGAATTTAAAAATGAGGTTCAGGTTCTACCAACAGTGATATCATATGATAAAGAAAATGAAGCAGATATTTTATCAATTATTGCTTCATCAGCTGCCTTAGCAATTTCAGGAATGCCATTTTTGGGCCCTGTCGGTGCGTCTAGAGTTGGCTTTATTAAAGGGGAATATACTCTTAACCCCACAAAAGCAGAACTTAAAGATTCAAAACTTGATCTTGTAGTAGCAGGAACAAAAGATGCAGTTTTAATGGTTGAGTCCGAGGCAAGTGGTTTAACTGAAGAGGAAATGCTAAATGCTGTTAAGTTTGGTCACGAAGGGTTTGTTCCAGTAATTGAAATGATAGAGGAACTAGCCAAAGAATGCAAAAAAACTGATTGGATAATTGAAAAAAAAGATATTTCAGAAGTAAAAAGTAAATTGGAAAGCGAATTTACGGAGGGACTTAAAAAAGCATTTTCAATAAAAGATAAACAAGAAAGATCAAATTTAATTTCTGAGATAACTGATAAAGCAAAGAAGCTATATGAAGAAGACGAAAATTATACAGATCTTGATGTAAATTCTGAACTTAAAAATTTAGAGAAGAGAATTGTGAGAACAGATATTCTAAAAAATAAAAATAGAATTGATGGTAGAGGTCTTGCAGATGTTAGACCAATCATGTGTGAAGTTGGAATTCTTCCAAGAGTACATGGCTCTGCCTTGTTTACTAGAGGAGAAACTCAAGCAATAGTTACAACTACACTTGGAACATCGGATGATGAACAGAAAATTGAAAGTCTTGAAGGGTTACAAAAAGAAAGATTTATGCTTCATTATAATTTTCCACCTTTCTCAGTAGGGGAAACTGGTAGAATAGGAACCGGCAGAAGAGAAATTGGTCATGGAAAATTAGCTTGGAGAGCAATAAATTCATCTTTGCCTTCAAAGGAAAGTTTTCCATACACATTTAGAATTGTTTCAGAAATAACAGAGTCAAATGGTTCGTCATCAATGGCAACTGTTTGTGGTGCCTCTTTAGCACTGATGGATGCAGGTGTGCCAATTAAAGAGCCAGTTGCTGGTATTGCAATGGGATTAATTAAAGAAGGAGAAGAATTTAGTGTTCTTTCAGATATCCTGGGAGATGAAGATCATTTGGGTGATATGGACTTTAAAGTTGCAGGAACTAAAGACGGCATAACATCGCTTCAAATGGATATTAAAATCACAGGAATAACATTTGAAATTATGGAGCAAGCTCTAAAACAGGCAAAAGATGGAAGAATTCACATCTTAGGTGAAATGAATAAAGCTTTATCCAAATCAAGGGAAGATGTTGGAAAACATACACCTAAAATGGAAAAAATCTCTGTGGACAAAAAAGATATTGCCACAGTCATTGGAAAAGGCGGTGCAACTATAAGAGAAATAGTTGAACTATCAGGTGCAAAAGTTGACATCAATGACGAAGGTGAAGTAACAGTGGCTGCTCCAGATGAAGAATCTAGGAATAAAGCTATGCAGATGATAAAAGATTTAACGGCTAAAGCTGAACTCAATAAAATTTATAATGGTAAAGTAATGAAAATTATGGAGTTTGGTGCATTTGTTAATTTCCTAGGAAAACAAGATGGGCTTGTTCACATATCAGAGCTTGCTGATAAGAGAGTCGGCAAGGTAACTGATGTCGTGAAAGAAGGTGATGAAGTTAAAGTTAAAGTAATCGGCTTTGATAGAGGAAAAGTTAAGTTATCAATTAAACAAGCTGCAATATAAATTTATAGGAGAAATATGAAAAAATTTGATGATTTGATGAGTGTGAGTAATGAAATAGAAAATATTAGCGCCAGTGATGCAAAAGAAAAGTTAAATGACTCAAATGTTCAATTTATCGATGTCAGAGATAAAGAAAGCTTTTCAAAAGGAACGATCGGTAATGCAATTCACTTGGATAGGGGATTACTAGAATTTTATTTAGCAGAAGGCAGTCCTATAGAAAATGATATGTTTAAAAATAATCCTGATAAAGAATATGTAGTTTTTTGTGGTGTTGGAGGACAAGGAACATTAGCAACCAAAACCATGAAAGACATGGGGGTTAAAAATGTTAAAAATATCATTGGTGGAATAAAAGAGTGGGAAAAGATTAAGTAATAAATTAAGCAAATAAATTATTAAAAAATGAAACTTTTTAAAAACTTTAACATCATACTTCTAAAAAAAAAATATGGAATGCATTTGTTATTTTATGGCTTTACAATTTTTTTTATTAGAAGTTTAGTTTGCTTATTATTTAAAAATGCTAGTGACTAATTCAAATGCATTATAATCCTGAATATATTTCATTAATCAATCACGCATCTATTTTTTTAGAAAACCAGAATAAAGAAAATATATTATCTGATCCTTGGTTTGAAGGCGAAATATTCAACAAAGGATGGAGACTAATTTATCAAAATAAAGAAAATGATATAAAAAAGATATTACATAAAACAAAATATATATATCTTTCACATGAACACCCTGATCATTTTTCTGTGAGCTTTTTTCGTAAATACTATAAATTATTAAAAAAAAAAAATATTAAGATTTTATTTCAGGAAACTAGTGATAAAAGGCTACAAAAATTTTTAGAAAAAAAATTTGGTCTCGAGTTTAAGATATTAAAAGATAGTTTTTATTCCAAACAAAAAGATTTAAATAGTAAATTAACTCTTTTCAAAAATAGTTATATAGACTCATCTTTAGTTTATGAAACTAGAAACTATTATCACATAAATTTTAATGATTGTAATTTTGAAGATGAAGAATTAGTTCTAATAAAAAAAAAATTAAATAATACTAGTAAAAAAAGAATACTTTACATACAATTTTCTTATGCCGCGCATCGATCAAACAAAGATTGGCTAAAAGAAGCAGCTAAATATAAATTAAACAATATTATACAAATTTATAAAAAACTTGAAATTGACTTGGTAATACCTTTTGCAAGTTTCATAACTTTTTCTAACAGGGAAAATCAAAATTTAAATCACTTTAAAAATAACTGTCATAAAACTTCGTCATTTCTACTGAAACATAATGTTAAACATTGTTTCTTAAATCCCTTAATTCAAAAAGTAAATATAGAAAAATTAATTAGTAAAAACCAATATAGATCAAAAATTAATACTTTATCAGTATCATTTTGGGACAAAAGGTTTAAAGACAACATAAAAAAATTCTCTCCAGTGGATATTAAGAAAATTGATGAAATTACAATTAATAATTTTCTAGATAGAATAAAGACTAAAAATTCAATAATTTTAATGCGCATAATAAGATTTTTGACAATTAAGTATTTATTTGGCGATTGCATAATTTATTTGAGTGATACTAGACAAACTTACAAAATTAATTTTTATTCTATTTCAAGGATACAAAATAAAAATAAAGCTTCGTTGCATATGAAATCAGAAGTTTTATATTTTATGCTTAAAGAAGTTTATGGAGTAGATACATTAATTGTAAATGGAAGATTTAAAGAAATGAAATCTAATGCATTTCAAAAGTTAATATTAGCTCTAGGATTTACGATAATAAATCAATCTGACTACGGTATCAATTTTAGAACTTTATTAAATAAATTCTTTATTAAAAAACTATCTTTTGCTTTGACTAAAGTTTTGAGCAAAAATTCATAATAAAATAATGTTTACGAGATTAAAAATAAAAAAATTCTTCAATCTTAAGTTTGGCAAAAATTTATTATTAATTAGTTTTGCATTTTTTTTTATTAAAGGTTTAATTTGGTTAGGTATTTTTATAGCTATTGGCTTAGGTATAATTAATTCTTTTTAAATTAAGACAATTACCAACAGAATCATTTGAACAAAATTTATTACAACAGAAATAAAGTGTGATTGTTTAAACTTTTTATCCTGCTTATTATCTCTGAATTTATTTATCAGTGGCATTAGTAAAAAATTTGATAAAGCAAATAATACTGCAACACTTAAAATTAAATAAAAATCTAAAGAAAAAATTTTTAGCATTGTAAATAAAATGAAAACTAAAACACTAATAGCTAAATTAACAGTATAGTAATAAGGAAATATTTTTCTTATAAATTTTCTAGCATTTTCTTCATCTAATGCAGTGAAAGTAACAGGCGCTACAACAAAAGAAAAGAAGAGCATAATTCCCAATATAATACTTGTTAGATAAATACTAATTTGTTGCATCATAATTTAACTAAATTTCAGGTAAAGTTCTTAGGATCTGGCATTCCAACTTTATTGTAACCAGCATCTACATAGTGAATTTCTCCAGTAACACCACTTGCCATATCGCTTAATAGGTATAATGCTGAATTTCCCACATCTAAATTATCAACATTTCTTTTTAAAAAGGAATGATCAGCATTCCATTTGTAAAGAAATTTAGCATCACCAATAGCAGATGCAGCTAGAGTTTTGATTGGTCCAGCGCTTATTGCATTAACTCTAATATTTTTTGCTCCTAGATCTCTAGCTAAGTATTTAACACTGGACTCTAATGCAGCTTTACAAACTCCCATTACATTATAATTAGGTATGGCTTTATTTGCTTCATAACTCAAAGTAATCATGCTGCTGCCTTGCTTCATTATTTTAGATGCCTCTCTGGCAACTTCAGTAAATGAAAAACAAGATATTAACATACTTCTCAAAAAATTTTCACGACTAGTATTTAAATATTCTCCAGTTAACTCAGACTTATCAGAAAATGCAATTGCATGAACTATAAAATCGATTTCTCCCCATTTACTTTTTACATCTTCAAAAAGTTTTACAATCTCTTCTTTTTTTTCAACATCACAGCTAAATGTTACATTTGAATTAAGTTTTTCTGCAAGTGGAACAACTCTTTTTTTTAAAGCATCACCTAAAAATGTAAAAGCTAACTCTGCTCCAGCTTCTGCTAGTTTTTGAGATATACCCCATGCAATTGATCTTTCATTGGCAACGCCCATGATAAGACCTTTTTTTCCTTTCATTAAACTCATAGATCTAAACTTTCTCAAACACTAATGTTGCATTAGTTCCACCAAAACCAAAGCTATTAGACATAATTGCGTTTAAATTTACATCTTTTTCAACTTGTGTAACAATTGGATAATTTTTTGCTTCGTCATCCATTTCTGCAATATTTGCTGATGCTGAAATAAAATTATTTTTCATCATTATCAAACTGTAAATTGCTTCATGAACTGAAGTTGCACCTAATGAATGACCAGACAAAGACTTAGTTGAACTTATCTTAGGTTTATAATCTGGGAAAGCTTCGCCAACTGCTTTTAATTCTGTAATATCACCTACAGGCGTAGATGTCCCGTGAGTGTTGATATAGTCAATTTTATTTTTTGAAGTTGCAAGGGCCATTTTCATACATCTCACTGCTCCCTCACCAGATGGCGCAACCATATCATAGCCATCTGATGTTGCTCCATATCCAGTTAATTCGGCGTATATTTTAGCACCTCTTGCTTTGGCATGTTCGTATTCTTCTAAAACAAGAACTCCACCTCCACCAGCAATTACAAAACCATCTCTTGTTTTATCATACGGTCTTGAGGCTTTTTCAGGGGTATTGTTATATTTTGATGATAGTGCAGTCATTGCATCAAACATTGCAGTCATTGCAAAGTGAACCTCATCACTTCCACCTGCAAAAATAATATTTTGTTTTCCTAATTGAATAAGTTCCATTGCATTACCAATACAATGACCACTCGTCGCGCATGCAGAACTTATTGTGTAATTTGTTCCTTTTATTTTAAATGGAACCGCAAGAGTGGCGGATGCAGTACTTGCCATTGTTCTTGGAACTATAAATGGACCCATCTTCTTAGGATTTTTTTCTCTAGTTTTATCAGATGCTAAAATCACATTTTCAATTGATGGTCCTCCAGATCCCATAACCATTCCTGTTGAAATATTACTAACTTCATTTTCCTTTAATCCCGAATCTTTGACTGCTTCACTCATAGCAACATAATTGTATGCTGATCCAGCACCCATAAACCGAATAACTTTTCTATCAATGTAATCTTCTAATTTGATATTAGGTTTGCCATGGACATGGCTCTTTAAGTTATGTTCTTTATATTCCTCAGAAAATGTTATTCCTGATTTTGTATTAACTAACGATTGATAAACTTCTTCCTGATTATTTCCTAAACATGAAACTACACCAATTCCTGTTACAACTACTTTTTTCATTATTTAAATAACCCTACTTTAAGATTTTCTGCACTATAAATCTTCTTTCCGTCAGCAAGCAATATTCCATTTGCGAGACCAACCGTTGTTTCACCTTTAATAAGAACTCTTTTCATATCTATTTCATATGTCGCCATTTTGACATTTTTAAGAACTTCACCAGTAAATTTTACTGCGCTCACACCTAATGCTCTACCTCTACCTGGATTTCCAAGCCAACCAAGGAAAAACCCAACTAGCTGCCACATAGCATCTAAACCAAGACAACCTGGCATAACCGGATCCTCCCTAAAATGACAATCAAAGAACCATAAATTATCCTTTATATCAAGTTCGGCTTTCATAGATCCTTTTTTATAAAAACCCTCACTTTCAGTAATTTCTGTAATTCTATCAAACATAAGCATTGGTGGAGATGGCAATTTTGCGTTTCCTGGACCAAATAATTTACCGTTAGCGCAATCAATAAGTTCATTGTAATTAAAGGAACTTTTTTTCATATTTTGTAATCTTAATACTTGATTATGGTACATTATAATATAGAAATAGTTTAGAATAGTTTTAATTTGCTTATGACTAGTAAACAAGAATTTATTAAAAAATTAAGAAACTCTAACTTAAGACCAACAAAACAAAGAATTAATATATGTGAAGTTCTATTTAACAGAGATAAAACTTTCCATTTTACAATAAACGACTTGTTCAATTTAATTAAGGACAAAACAGAAGAAAAAGTATCTTTAGCGACTGTTTACAATACAGTTCATGCATTTCACAAAAAAGGTTATTTAAAAGAAATACCAATTAATTCTAATCAAACTTACTTTGATACAAATGTCACAGATCACCACCATTTCTTTGATGTTAAAGAGGAAAGGCTAATTGACTTAAAAAATGAGGATGTAGGACCGATTGAAATTCAAAAATCTATTCCCGGAAAAAAAATCAAGTCTGTTGAAGTTCTCGTTAAATTAGAGGATTAAATCCTTAAAGCTACATTAAAACCATTCTAACTCATTGACATTCTTCTTTAGAATAATTATAAAAAACTCATTGAGTAAATAACATAGGAGCAAAAAACAATGAGTGCGGAATTTCATAAGAATAAATCTTTTAAATCAGCAGAATTAAGTAAGTGTCCGTTTACAGGAGCAGGTACACCAGCAAAATTTAGTGCAGGACGAGGACAAACAAATAGAGATTTTTGGCCAAACAGTTTGAATTTGAAAATATTAAGTCAGCACTCAAATTTATCAAATCCAATGGAGAAAAAATTTAATTATTCTAAAGAATTTAAAAAACTAAATTATAAAGCCCTCAAAAAAGACTTAAATAAGTTAATGACAGATTCACAAGATTGGTGGCCCGCTGATTACGGGCACTATGGCCCATTGTTTATAAGATTAGCATGGCACGCTGCTGGAACCTACAGAACTGGTGATGGCAGAGGTGGTGCCGGAACTGGTAATCAAAGGTTTGCACCTTTAAATGCATGGCCAGATAATGTTAATTTAGATAAAGCTAGATTACTTTTATGGCCTATTAAACAAAAATACGGAAAAAGAATTTCTTGGGCAGATTTATTCATATTAGTAGGAAACATTGCTTTAGAGTCTATGGGATTTAAAACTTTCGGATTTGGTGCCGGAAGGACCGATATATGGGAACCAGAGGATGATATTTATTGGGGATCAGAAAAAGAAATGTTAGGTGTCAATCGGTATACAAAAAAAAGAGATTTGGAGCAGCCACTTGGAGCTTCACACATGGGATTAATTTATGTAAACCCACAAGGTCCAGATTTTAATCCAGATCCTTTAAAAGCTGCTCATGATATCAGAGAAACTTTTGGAAGAATGGCGATGAATGATTATGAAACTGTAGCACTTGTAGCTGGTGGTCATACATTCGGTAAATCTCACGGAGCAGCACCTGAATCACATAAAGGACCTGATCCAGAAGCATCAAGAATTCAAGACCAATCAACAGGTTGGAATAGTAATTACAAATCTGGCAAAGGTGTTGATGCAATAAGTAGTGGTATAGAAGGTGCTTGGACACAGAACCCAATCCAATGGGATATGGGTTATTTCGATTGTTTATTTAATCATGACTGGGAATTATCAAAGGGACCAGCTGGCGCGTTTCAGTGGACACCAAAGAAAAATGGTCAACACATTAAGATGGTTCCTGATGCTCACGCAAAGGGTAAAATGCATCCTCCAATGATGCAGACAACTGATATATCACTTAAAGTTGATAAAAGTTATGGACCAATATCTAGAAATTTTTATAAAAATCCCGATGAGTTTGCAGATGCATTCGCAAGAGCATGGTTTAAGCTTACTCATAGAGATATGGGACCGAAAGCATGTTATTTAGGTAGTGATGTTCCAAAAGAACAATTAATTTGGCAAGATCCTATAGATAAACCGAAATATAAACTTAAATCAAAAGATATAAGAGATTTAAAATCAAAGCTTTCAAAATCAAAAATCTCTGTATCTGATTTAGTTTCTACTGCTTGGGCTTCTGCTTCAACATATAGAGGTTCTGATAAAAGAGGAGGAGCTAACGGTGCAAGAATTATGCTAGAGCCTCAAAGAAGTTGGAAAGTCAATAATCCTAAAAAACTATCAAAGGTTATTAAAGCTTTACAAAAAATTAAGAAAAGATTTGATACAAATAAAAGATCAGTCTCAATGGCGGATCTTATAGTGTTAGGTGGAAATGTAGGAATTGAAATGGCAGCTAAAAAGGCTGGTCACAAAATTCAAGTTCCATTTAACCCTGGAAGAGGAGATGCAAGACAAGACCAGACAGATGTAAATTCATTTGGATTGCTTGAGCCACAAGCTGACGGTTTTAGAAACTATATGAAAAAAGGTGTATCTCATGTTTCAGCTGAGGAAAAGTTAATAGATAAGGCGCAATTAATGGGATTAACTGCTCCAGAAATGACAGTCCTTGTAGGTGGAATGAGAGTTTTAGATACAAATTATGATAGTTCTAAAAATGGAGTTTTCACAAAAAAACCTGGAACTCTAACAACAGACTATTTTGTAAATCTTCTTGATATGAGTACTACCTGGAAAGAAACTGATAAATTTGAACAATATTTTGTTGGTAAAGATAGAAAGTCAAAAAAAAATAAGTGGAAAGGATCAAGAGTTGACCTAATTTTTGGTTCCAATTCTCAGTTAAGAGCACTAGCCGAAGTCTATGCCTGCAAAGACTCATCAGAAAAATTTGTCAAAGACTTTGTATCTGCATGGGTCAAAGTGATGAATGCAGATCGGTTTGATTTAAGATTAAATTAGTATAGAAGAGGCGGAAAAAAAAATGACATCATTAAATTTTGAAGATTTTTACAAAGTTCCTGAAATAAAATTTGACATCTCAAAGTTAAGAAAAGATCTAGATGCAATATTAGAGAAAAAGAGATTTAATTCACCAGGGATAACTCACTTTGGCGCAATACCTTTAAATCAAATTCCTAATGATGAAGAGTCAATAAAGGGAAATAACATTAGAGGAAAATATTGGACTATTGCTGACGAGACAGGTAGGGAAGTTTCAAGAGATATTGATATTGATGAGTCAAAATATACCCAGTTAGTACCTGAATTTGAGAATACATATTTCAAAGAAGTTTATGAGATTTTGAGCAAAAAATTTAAATTGGGTAGAGTTAGGCTTCTATTAAAAGAGCCAAGATCAGTATTAAGTTGGCATAAAGACCCAGAGTGTAGATTGCATATTCCAATAGTAACTAATGCAGGTTGTTCAATGGTCATTGAAAATGTGGCTAAACATCTTCCAGCAGATGGACATGTTTGGATTACAAATAACACAAAATATCACAATTTTTTCAACGGAGGTGAGCAAGCCAGAGTTCACTTAGTTGCTTGCGTACTAGAAAGTCCATTTAAAAAATAATAAGCAAACTTAGTGATATAAATTAATTCTCTATGAACGCATTCATTGCCGCTGTATTAGAAAAAAAAACAATTTTAGTTGCAAATGAAGGAAGATTATTAAAGAAAAGTTTCTTAGGAATTGCTATTTTGGCAATGGCTTTTCAAACTAACAGCTTCGGTGAAATGATAAGAAGTTCGTTAGTCGACGCTTACCTACAAGTATCAGTTTTTGTAGGTTTTACTTTATTCATTTTTATAGGATTGGATTCGCTCACAAAGTTCAATATCTCATATATTTTAAATAAAACCAAAAAATATCACGTAGCAATTTCATCTTTATTAGGTGCATTGCCAGGCTGTGGGGGAGCAATTGTTGTTGTAACTCAATACATTCAAGGAAGAATTAGTTTTGGATCCTTAGTAGCTGTCTTAACAGCTACAATGGGTGATGCAGCGTTTTTACTTCTTGCGATTGAACCTATAACTGGTTTATTGATATTTACATTAGGAGCTACAGCTGGATCAATTTCTGGATATATTGTTGATAAAATTCATAATGAAAATTATCTCCAGGGTAATTCAAAATTAAAAATAGAATTCGAGAAGATTTCCACTACGTTTGTTTCTAAATTCAATTTCTTTTGGACAGTTATTTTTTTACCTGGTTTTGTTATAGGTTTATTTTTAGCTTTCCAAGTTGATATTGATCAAATGCTAAATATTCCAGGCAACTTAAGTATAGTCCATACAATCGGAGCATTAGGTGCTATTATGTGTATATTTATGTGGTCACTCAATCCATTAAGTGATTTTCAATGTTCTACCGACAGAAATAGAAATGTTTTGTCAAGAGTTGTTGATACAACAAACTTTGTTACTACCTGGGTAATTTGCGGTTTTTTAACTTTTGAAATTTTCATCTATTTTACTGAATATGATCTAAAAGCATTTTTTGAAGTATGGTTGCCTATAGTTCCCTTAATAGCTATATTATTTGGGTTTCTACCTGGATGTGGACCACAAATTATTGTTACAACTTTTTATCTAAGCGGTTCCATTCCACTATCAGCTGAAATAGGAAATGCTATATCTAATGATGGTGATGCACTATTTCCTGCTATTGCACTAGCACCTAAAGCTGCAATTGTAGCAACTTTATATAGCGCTATTCCAGCGATCCTTTTTGCTTACGGGTATATGTTTTTGTTCGAATAAGCAAAAAAAATATATTTTTTAGAATTAAACCTTGTCAGTCATTTGATTTAATAAAAATATTTGACTGGGTCAAAGTAAATAATAATCATTATCAATAAAATATATGAATTTTTTTTATAAGGATAATTCGTAACAATAATAATTATTCGCAAAAAAAATGTGTAAATAATAATTATTCGCAAGGATATTTGTTGAAAATAATTTTTTCATATTTAATCTTAAAATATGCAAATAGAAAATTATAATTGTAAAAAATGTGGATTAACAATTTCATCAACTTGTTCCAAGTGTGATAAAATAGTTGATGTCGAGGTCCTTGATGATGGATGTATTGTTCAAAAGACTAAATGTACTGATTGTGCAAATGCTCCAGTGATCAAAGACGTATGTGTCCAACAAAAATAATCAGTTAATAAATATAACTTAAAGGGTTAGTTGATTTTTCCCCAAAGATTTTCTTCGTCAACCCACCCTTTAAAACTTTTTGTTTCTACTAAACACCAATTTCTCTCACATTTTTTTACTAACAATAATCTTCCAATTTCTATTTTAGCCAAGGGTTTAGAAAATTTAGTCGGCTTTTTGAAAAGAATTTTATTTGATACAGTTATAAAGGATTTTGATTGCTTCAATTGAGATATATGTATCCACCCACCATTTTTTTTATTATCAATTATTCTTCTAAAATTTTCTTTTTTATCAATCACTTTTACTGGTAGGTTTATTTTCTTGTAAATATACTTTATTGGATAATCAAAACTTGGGCCATATCTTACGTTTACCTTATCATTTTTAAGCATTAAAAATTTTTCTTTATTTTCAGAAACGGCATTCGAGGTAAAAAATATTATTATTAAAATCTTGAAGATTAATTGCACAAACAACCTTTTTTTTTAGTAAATTTTATTTTTCTAAATTCAAGTTTTTTCAAATTAACCACCAGAATTGATGAGTGAAGACTTTTATCTGATGAAATTATGTTTTTTAAAACTTCATTTGCTTGCATACTTCCAATTATGTTTGATGTAGTCCCCAATATTCCTTCACTTTCACAATTTAAAACTTCATCAGAAGGTTCTGACTGGTAAAAACACTTTAAACATGGACTTGATTTATTATTAAAATCGAATGAAAAAATGTGTCCATCAAATTTGCTAATAGCACCAACTATTAATTTCTTTTTATATTTTAATGAAAATTTATTTATTAAAAATTTAGTTTTAAAATTATCTGTTCCATCTACAATTATATCGAAATCCTTAACAATTTTATTTAAATTTTTTTCAGATGCTTTTTCTCTTAAAGTTTTGATTTTTACATCTCTGTTAATTAATTTTAATCTCTTTCTAAAGATATCAACCTTAAATTTTCCAACATCTTTTGAAGTATATAAGATTTGCCTTTGAAGATTTGAAATATCTACTTTATCGTGATCAATAGCTCCTATATAGCCTACGCCACATCTAGTCAACAAATCTGCAACTGGACTACCTAATCCACCAATTCCTACAATTAAAACTTTTGAATTAATTATTTTCTTTTGTCCCAATATACCAATATCCTTAAGTATTATTTGTCTTGAGTATCTCTCAAGCTTTTGTTTTGATAATGAATTTTTCACTTACCTGTTGATCCAAATCCACCCAAACCTCTAATTGTCTCAGGCAAAACTTCTACTGTTTCAAAATCCACTTTTAGAATTGGCATTAATATCATTTGAGCAATTCTATCATCGTTATTTACTGTAAAGTCTTTATCTCCATGATTAAATAAAATTACTTTTATCTCTCCTCTATAGTCACTATCAATAGTTCCAGGTGTATTTAAAACACTTATATTGTTTTTGGCTGCTAAACCTGATCGCGGCCTTATTTGAACCTCAGTATCTTCAGGTATTGCAATCGATATACCTGTTGGCACTAAAGCGTTTTTTCCAGGTTTAATTACTATTTTCTTTTCAATGAATGCAGTCAAATCTAGACCTGATGAGCCTGTTGTTTTATATTCTGGCAGTTTTACTTTTTTGTCTAATTTTTTAATTAGGACCTTTACCATTAAGTTAATTAATTTGTTGAATTACTCTTTTAACTATCTCTTCAGCGATTAACGATTTACTCATCCTTTCAAAATTTTCTTCAGGTTTATCTTTGTAAAATATTGAAATTTTATTAAAATCTGACTCAAATCCTATAGTTTGATCTGAGACATCATTTGCAATTATCCAGTCACAATTTTTTTCATTCAACTTCTCTTTTGCATTTATTGAAACATTGTTTGTTTCTGCTGCAAAACCAATAGTTATTTTTGGCCTTAAAGAATTATGATTAGAAATATGATTTAAAATATCAATATTTTTTTCTAGCTCTAAGTTTAACTCATCATTCTTTTTAATCTTTGTACTTTTATAATTTTTTACTTTAAAATCGGAAACAGCTGCTGAAAAAATAGCTACATCCGTTGGAAGATTATTTAAACTTTCTTTGAACATCTCTTCAGCTGTTTCAACACTTATAAAATTAACACCATCCAAAGGTTTAATACTCGTTTTTCCAGAAATAAGTGTTGTATCAAATCCATTGTCTCTAAGACATTTGGCTATTTCATATCCTTGTTTCCCACTTGATTTATTTGTAATAAATCTTACAGGATCAATATATTCATTAGTTGGCCCAGCAGTAATTAAAGCTTTTAATTTTTTATTTTTATTTAAATTAGAAAAATAATTTTTAAGCGTATTAGCTATCCCATTTGGTTCTGTCATTTTTCCTTCACCGTATTCACCACATGCCATATCCCCTATCTCTGGCCCAATAATTTTGTATCCAAAGCTTTTTAATTTTAATATGTTTTCTTTAGTAGAGGGATGCTCCCACATTCTTACATTCATTGCTGGTGCTAAAAATATCTGTTTGTTAGAGGCTAATAAAACAGTAGACGCCAAATCTTCTGCATTTCCTGAGGCTACTTTAGATATTGTATTAGCTGTAATTGGTGCAACTAATACTACATCAGCCCATCTTGATAAAGATATATGGTCCATCTCAGCTTCGTTTTCTGCACTAAATATATCGTCATAAACTTTTTCTTGGGAAAGAGACGAAACAGATAGTGGAGTTACAAATTCTTTCGCGTTTTTTGTTAATATAGTTTTTACACGAGCACCATTTTTCTTAAGTAATCTTATTAACTCAAGACTTTTATAAGCAGAAATTCCTCCACATATAATCAACAGTATTTTTTTATTATCAAAATAATTCATCGTCGAGATTAAAATACTACTAATCCTAAAATTACAAGTAATAATAAACCAATGATTGATTGATTTCTGAAAGCTACCATTTCAGATTTTTTTGTATTTAGATCATTATATGTATTTGTATTTTGTGGAATTTGCCCACTTGCAAGAAATGTTAATGCTTGGTTTGCCTTATCCATTATTTGAGGCATTTCTGGCAGTCTTTTTATAACTTCAGCAGAATTTTTAAGAGTTTCGTTTAATGTGGTAATAGGATCTTTTGTTTCTTTAAGCCATTTTTCAAGAACAGGTCTTGACGTTTCCCAAATGTTTGTCTCTGGATTTAATCTTCTTGCAACACCTTCAACTACTACCATGGTTTTCTGTAGCATGAGCAACTGTGGTTGAGTTTGCATATTAAATTTTTCTGTCACATCAAAAAGTTGTTTGAGTAGTTTACCGCCAGATATATCTTTAATTGACTGACCAAATATTGGCTCTCCTATTGATCTTAGTGCTTGGGCGAGATCATCAACAGGCACTTCTTTTGGAACTAACCCTGCAGCTAAATGAACTTCAGCCACTTTTTTATAATCTCTTTTAATAAATCCATATAAAATCTCAGCAAGAAATTTTTTACTCAAATCATCGAGCCTTCCCATTATACCAAAATCAATAGGGACTATTTGACCACTATTGTTTATAAAAATGTTACCTTGATGCATATCTGCATGAAAAAAACCATCTCTGACAGCATGTCTTAGAAAATGTTGAATAATATCTGATGCAATCTTTTTGGTATCTATATTTCTTTTTTCTAACTCTTCTTTTTCTCTTATAGAGACACCTTCAACCCAATCTAAAGTCATTACGTTTTCACTTGTAAAATTCCAATAAATTCTAGGAACTTGAAATCCACTGTCATTCTTAGTGTTTTCAGAATACTCATTAGCTGCAGCGGCTTCAAATCTTAAATCCATTTCTAAATTGGTTATTTCTTTTAGTAAATAAACAACCTCAACTAATTTTAGTCTTTTTGTCTTTTTGATAATTGACTCAGTTAAAAAAGCAAAAAGCATCAAAGCATCAATTTCTTCGTTGAATATTTTTTTTATATTTGGTCGTAAAATTTTAATAGCCACATCTTTAATTGTGCCGTTATCATTTATTTGTGCTTTATGTACTTGAGCTATAGATGCCGCTGCCACTGGTTCAGATAGATTTATAATTGAATTAAAATTATCTTCTCCTAGATCTTTTTTGATTATTTCTTTAGCATTATATAATTCAAAGGGAGGCAAACGATCTTGTAGACTCTCTAGTTGCTTCGATAACTTTTCTCCAATTATATCTGGTCTAGTTGCTAGAAATTGACCTAATTTAATAAATGTCGTGCCCATAGATTGTAAGGAGTTTGATAATCTTTCACCTTCGGTTTCATTTACAAAAGAAATATTTTTTTTTGAAAATGAAAAAGATAACAAATAGAATAAAATTTTTATTCCAATCGGCGGATTATGAAACTTTGTGAAAATACTTAAAGCGTCAGATTTTGCTAATTTTCTTCCAAGCTTAAAAAGTATATATAATTTTTTAATCATATTTTCCAACCTGAATGAATAGCTACTATTCCACCAGAAAAGTTTCTATACTCACATTTAATAAAATTATTTTTCTCCATTAAACCCTTTAATTCCTCTTGGTTAACAAATTCTTGGATACTTTTTACTAGATATTCATAAGGCTCTTTTTCACCAACTACAAATTTTCCGATTTTTGGAATTAATTTAGAGTATCTTTTATAGACTAAATCTAAGTTTAAATTTTGAATTTTTGAAAATTCTAAACAAAAAAATCTACCACCTGATTTTAAAACTCTGAACGCTTCACTTAAAGATTTTTCTATATTTTTTGTATTTCTTAAACCAAAACTGATTGTGTAATAATCACATGAATTAGATTTTAAGGGCAATTTCTCTGCTGATCCCTTTATCCACTTGATATTTTTATAGTTTGATAATCTATTTTTTCCCTTTTTCATCATTCCTTCATTGGGATCAATACAAAATAATTCTATATTTTTATTTAAACTATTATCGATATAAAGTTTTGCTATATCACCTGTACCACATGCAACATCTGCTAGAATTTTATTTTTTCCTGGGTTCATCCAATTTATTAAATTTCTTTTCCATATTCTGTGAACTCCAAGTGACATTAAATCATTCATGATATCGTATTTATCATAAACTTTATCAAACACACCTTGGACTAGACCTTTTCTATTTTGAAGATATTGTTGCATAAAATAAATAATAATAATTAATATAATAATAAATGCCAGAATTGCCAGAAGTAGAAGTTGTTAAACAGTCTCTAAGTAGAACGATAACAGGAAAAAAAATAAAAAAAGTAAGTATTAAGAATAGAAATTTAAGGTTTAAAATAAAAAAAGGTTTTGAAACAAGACTTAAATCAAAATCGATAAAAAAAGTTAAGAGGTTTTCAAAATATATTATACTGGTTTTAAATGATGAAAAATTTTGTTTAATTCATCTTGGAATGTCTGGAACTATACATCTTTTAAGGAAAAATATTTTAAATCAAAAGACAAATGCAAGTTTTTATCACAGTCCTTATTTGCCGAAAAAACATAACCATGTATTTTTGGAATTTGATAACATAAAAATTATATATAATGATCCTAGAAGATTTGGTTGTTTTAAATTATTAGAGAATAAGAATAGTTTAGAAAATTTTGTAAATAATTATGGTCCCGAACCTTTTTCTTCAAAATTTAATCTTAATTACTTAAAAAAATATTTTTATAATAAGAAAAAGAATATAAAAAATTTCTTATTAGATCAAAAGTTTGTTTCAGGTTTGGGAAATATTTATGCGAGTGAGATTTTATTTAATTGTAAAATAAATCCGAAAAAAAAAGCAAAATCTTTAAGCAAAAACGATTGCGTTAATATTATCAAATTTTCAAGAAAAATTTTAAATCAAGCAATAAAAAAAGGAGGGTCTAGTATTAGAGATTTTAAAAATACAGTTGGTAAAAATGGATCTTTTCAAGATAACTTTAAAGTATACAATAGAGAGAATATGAGTTGTGTTTCTCCAGGATGCAAAGGAATAATAATAAAAAAATTTATCACTAATAGATCGACATTTTTTTGTAATATTTGTCAAAAATAAAAAATTATTCTATTGACCCTATAAATTTCTCGTTATATACAATCGCGCTTATGGCAAATACTAAATCAGCTATTAAACGAATAAGACGTATATCACGTCAAACAACTGTAAATAAGTCTAGAAAAAGCAGGTTTAGATCTGCAATAAAAAAAATGAATTTAATTCTTGATAAAAAAAACAAAAAAGAAGCCTTAGCTTTTTTGCCAAAGTTAAACTCCGAATTAATGAAAATAGCTAAGACAGGAGTGATAAAAAAGCAAAACGCGTCAAGAAATATCTCCAGAATAACAAAAAAAATAAATTCTTTATAACAACTTTTAGTTTACTTAATGAAATTACAACTCTAGAGATTATTTTTTCAATTAAAAAATGAAATTTCTTATCATTTTGTCTTAAAATAAAAAAAGAATAATAAAAGTAAATTTAAGATTACTAAATTTAAGTCTCTCAAATCAGATTCAATTATTAATTTATACAATTGTAAATTTTATTTTTTTTTGAGAATAAAAATAAATTTATTGCATTGAATTATGAATAGGAGTTAAACAGACTCTCATGAAAAATAATCTTAACAACATTAAATCAGACAATATTAATAAGATTGATTGGAAATTATTACAAAATGAAATGAAAAATAAATTTGGTTCTGAGATTTATGATAGTTGGTTAAAAAAAATTGATTTGGTCGACGAGTTTAAGAATTATGTTTTGTTGTCTGTTTCGACTAGATTTATTAGAGATTGGATAACTTCAAGATATTTAGATCAAATATTACAAATAATTAAATTTTATAAAAAAGATATTTCTAGAATAGAGTTTGTTATTAACGATAATATAAGGACCGAAAATAGTAATGAAATAAAACAAGATAATTTATCAGATAATGAAAAAATTTCTTTTATCAAAGACTCGTATCTTCAATATAATAGAATTGACCCAAATAAAAATTTTGAAAATTTCTTGCTAGGGAAAAGTAATAAACTAGCTTTTGAAGCTGCAAAAAAAGTTTCAGAGCAAATAGCACACTATAACCCTTTATATATTTATGGTGGAGTTGGTATGGGTAAGACACATTTGTTGAATGCAATTGGTTTAAGTTTGAAAGAAAAAAATAAAGTAATGTTTATTTCAGCTGAAAGATTTATGTATCAATTTGTAAAATCAATAAAATCCAACGATATGGTAAAGTTTAAAGAGTATTTTAGAAATACAGACATATTTTTGATTGATGACATTCAATTTATGAACGGAAAAGAAGCTATGCAAGAAGAGTTTTTCCATACATTTAATGTTTTGCTAGAGAAAGGATCTCAAATTATTATATCAGCAGATAGACCACCAAACAAATTAACTAGAATACAAGAGAGAATCAAATCTAGATTTTCAGGAGGACTAGTAGTTGATATCCAAAATGCCGATTTTGAATTAAGATACAATATAATAAAATCTAAAAACGATGACCTCAAAATTCATGATCCAAATAATATTCAAATTAGTGACGAAATCATAAAATTTATTAGTACAGAAATTAGTACTAGTATCAGAGAACTTGTAGGTGCATTTAATAGAATAGTATCCTTCTCAAGAATTTATGGAAAAACTCCTTCGATGTCAGAAGTAAAAGTAATATTAAAAGATCTCTTAAATTTAACTGAAAATAAAGTTGATATAGATAATATTCAAACAATAGTCTGTAAATATTTTAAAATAAGTAAAAATGAAATGCTTTCTCCAAGAAGGTCAAGATATCTTGTAAGACCAAGACAAACAGCTATTTATTTGGCAAAAATGCTGACATCTAAATCTTTACCAGAAATAGGTCGATCATTTGCTAATAGAGATCACACAACTGTTATTCATTCAGTTAAAACAATAGAAAAATTAAGAAAAGACGATAATGAATTAAATTTAAGCATTGATAGCCTGAAGAATAAAATATTATACAAACAAGAAAATGAAATTTAGTGTTAATCAACAAGATTTGCAAAAATCTTTAGGTTACTGTCAGGGTGTAATAGAAAAAAGAAGCACTTTACCTATTCTTTCAAATATTTTGATAGAGGTAGCAAATTCAAAGTTAAAAATTACAGCAACAGATTTAGATTTAATTTTTGTAAATGAAATTTCAAATATTAAAATTTTCGAAGAGGGAAAAACTACTACTTCATCATCAATTATGTTTGATATTATAAGAAAAATACCCTCTGGTAGTCAGATAAATTTTGAAAACACTGGAGAGAGTAAATTACAATTAGAGACAAATAAATCCTTATTTAATTTAAATTCAATTAATGCATCAGAATTTCCAATTACAGATGAAAATTTTAATGAAAATGAATTTACTATAAATTCAAAAGATTTACTAAAACTTTTAAACAAATGTAAATTTTCGATTTCGAACGATGAAACAAGGCATTATCTTAGTGGTATTTTTTTTCATCAGACCCAAACAGATGATAAGAATTTTTTAACTGCAGCCGCAACAGATAGTCATAGAATGTCTATTTCAAAAGTAAGACTAAAAAATAAAATTGAATTTGAACCGATAATACTTCCAAAAAAAACTATATTTCAATTATGTTCCCTTTTAGAGGATCATGATGGCGAAGTTAAAGTCTCAAATATTAAATCCAAAATTAAATTTGAACTTAATAATAGTATTTTGATATCAAAATTAATCGATGGAAAATTCCCTAATTATATTCAGGTTATCCCTAGAGAAAATCAAAAAAAATTAGAAATTGATTTGAAATCTTTTTTAAACTCTGTAGATAGGGTAGCATCAGTTTCTCTAGATAAAAAAGATGGTGTAAAATTTAATTTGACTAAAGATAATTTAGATTTATCTGTCAATAACACTAACAGTGGTGATGGTAAAGAAAGCCTATCTGTAAAATTTGAGACAGATTTAGATATAAGTTTTAACTCTAGATATTTGCTTGATATAGCATCCCAACTCGACGGTGATAACATTGAAATATATTTGAAAGATACTGGATCTCCAGCTTTAATAAAAGATCCTGCAGACTTTGACAGTATTTACGTTGTAATGCCTATGAAAGGTTAGTTAGCTAGACCAAGCTCGGAATATATTTCTTTTTGTAGTAATTTTACAAATTCTGTTTCCTCAATACCTGTATTAATTGGTTTTAGAATAGAAATAGTAATTGTTTTATTTGGCATCATTTTTCCAGATTTTGGCCATACTCTTCCAGAGTCAATAGCAACAGGTTGACATTTTACATTTAATTCTCTGTAAATCCTTCCAACTCCCTTTTTAAAGGGAATAACTTCATCTGGTAGAACTCGAGTAGCTTGGGGAAAAACTATTATGGGTCTTTTTGTTTTCTCCATAGCTTGTTTAATTTTTTCAGTAAAATTAAGGTTTTCTTTGGAAACTTTATTTCTATTCACAGAAATAGAATCTATTTTTCTTAAATACCAACCGAATATCGGAATATTTAATAGTTCTTTTTTAAGAATAAAAATTGGAGAATTAAAAATTGTCTGTAAAAAGAAAGTTTCAAACATTGACTGATGAGAGGATGCTATAATGTAGTTCTCATCATTAATTATATTTTCTCGACCTTTAATTACTATGCTGGTTGAATAAAATATTTTTAAACAGAATGAGGACCAGTAACCAAAAAGCTTACCTCCAAAAAGAGTTATTTTCTTTGGTAGCATTAATGATGGAAGAAAAATAATGCATATGGATATTAATCCAAAAAAAAATACACTTTTAAATAGGATGTTTCTCATTAAATATTTAAAGCTAGACTATGTCTGCTATTTTTTGTCTTTTTCTAATAATCTGTACTTTATTTCCTTTAATCAAAATTTCAGCAGGCCTTAATCTTAGATTATAATTAGAAGATAATGAATAACCGTATGCACCAGTATCGCAAATAACCATAATATCATTTTCTTTTATGTTCTGGAATTTCCTTTCGGTTAAAAATTTATCAGTTGTTTCGCATACAGGGCCAACAAATTCCAATATTTTCTTTGATTGTGATTTATTTCTTACTGATGGAACTATTCTATGTTTTGCATTATACAAAGCTGGTCTTATCAAATCATTCATTGCCGCATCCAATATCACAAATGTTTTTGTCTTATTATGTTTTAAATAAATTACTTTAGTTGCAAGAATACCAACATTTCCAATTATAGATCTTCCAGGTTCAAAAATTATTTTACAATTATATTTATTTTTAAATTTAATTATTAATTTTTTATATTTTAAATAATCAAGTTTTTTTGCTTTATTGTCATAATTAATTCCCATCCCACCACCTAAATCAATAAACTCAAATTTATAATCTAAATTTCTCAAAAGTTTATCAAGAACATTCAACATTTTTTCATAGGGTTTGTGATTTAATATTTGACTACCAATGTGAACACTTAAACATTTAATGTTTATAAATTTTGAGTCTCTCATCAAATTAATAATTTTTATAAAAGTTTTCTTATCTACACCAAATTTATTCTCACTTTTGCCTGTAGAAATTTGTTTTAGTGTTTCAGCATCTGTATCTGGATTTAATCTCAGCCCTATATTAACAACTTTATTTACTTTTTTTGCAGCCTTTTCAATTGCTAAAACTTCACTCAAAGACTCAGAATTTATTAATAATATTTTTTGTTTAATTGCGTAATCAATTTCATCTTTCGTCTTACCAACTCCAGAGAAAACTATCTTGTTTTTATTAATACCAGCTTTAAGTGATGCATATAATTCACCCTTTGAAACTACGTCTGCTCCAAGTCCAAGTTTTTTTATTTCTTTTAATAATGAAATATTAGAATTAGACTTTACAGAAAAACAAATTAAAGGTCTAATTTCATTAAAAGCTTTTTTAAAATTCACTATATTCTCTCTTAAATTTTTATATGAGTAGCAATATAGAGGTGTATTAAATTTATTTGTTAGACTCTTAATATTTCTTCCTTCTATAAAAAAATTACTATTTATATATCTCATAATACCTTTTGAATATTCTTACTTAATTCAGATTTATATTCAGGATCACCTTTACGTCCACAAGCAACTACAAAATATAAACAAAGTATAATAATTAAAATTTTTTTACTCATTTTTTTGCTTTTTTTAACATTTTCTTCACATTCTCAAAAGAAGTTCCGCCATAAGATTTTTTTGAATTAATCGAATTTTCTAGATTAAGTATTTTATAAACATTTAATGTTAATCTTGGCTCAATTTGATTAATTTCTTTTAATTCTAGTTCGTGAAGTTTTTTGTTTTTTTTTTCAGCTAAATTAATTATTTTTGCTGTCTGTATGTATGCCTTTCTAAATGGATACCCAAGCTCCCTTACAATGTGATCAGATAAATCTGTAGCTGTAGTAAATCCTTTTTCTGCAAGGGATAGCATACTTTTCTTATTTATTATTAAATTTTTTACTACATCATTCAACAATGATAGTGATATTTTTAATTGATCATTTGTTTTAAAAACAATTTCTTTGTCATCTTGTAGATCTTTAAAATATGATAGAGGTAATCCTTTTAATATTGAAATCATGGAATTGATATTTCCTACAAAGGTTCCAGTTTTACCTCTTAAATATTCCAACGGATCTGGATTTTTTTTTTGTGGCATTATAGAAGAACCGGTTACCAATTTGTCATTTAAGGTTATCAAATTGAATGCATCTGAGTTCCAGATTATGAGTTCTTCGGCAATTCTTGAGATATGCAAAGAGCAAGCTAGTGAAGAATACAAAAAATCTAACACAAAATCTCTATCAGATACAGTATCTACCGAATTGTTTGTTGGCTTTTTAAATTTAAGTTTTTTGGTGGTATAATATCTATCGATATTAAAAGAAGTTCCTGATAAGGCTCCAACTCCTAACGGATTTTCATCTAAAAACTCCAAATTATTCTTAAATTTTTTCTTATCTCTCTTAAACATTTCAATATATGCTAGTAGATAATGTGCTAAAGATAATGGTTGTGCATTTTTTAAGTGCGTAAATCCAGGCATAATTGTTCTTACATTTTTTTTTGCAAGATTAATGATATTAGAATTTGTATTATCTAATAAAATTATAATTTTTTTGGTTGCCTCTTTTAACCATAATTTAAGGTCAGTAATTACCTGATCATTTCTAGATCTAGCAGTGTGAACATATCCAGCATCATCACCAATAAGTTCAAATAATCTATTCTCCACATTCATATGAATATCCTCTAAGTCATAATTAAAATTAAATTTCTTTTTGATAATTTCATTTTTAATTCTTTTTAATCCCCAAGTTATTTTATTTTTTATTCTAAAATTAATAATTTTCTGTTTGTAAAGCATTTCTGCGTGAGCAATTGATCCTTCAATATCCTCTTTAAATAGTCTCTTATCTACTGGTAATGAACCACCTACTTTTTTAAATAAAGTTGAGGCATTTTTTTTTATTCTTGCACCCCAAATTGGTTTATTGTTTTTATTTTTACCCATGTTATTCAGTTATAAATCTATGAAATTTATATTTATATTTATTAAAATAATATTTATTTACTTCATACCATTTAGTTTTTCATATTCAATAGAAGCGCCCAATATAAAAAATCTAATAATTTATGAGGAAAAACAAAAAATTAAGTTTTTTGACTTTCTAAATGAGGCTGGAAATAAAGTTAATTTGAAAGATTTCAAATCTGAATTAATTATTTTGAATTTTTGGGCAACATGGTGTGCTCCATGTAGAGAGGAAATGCCATCTTTAAATAATCTCCAATTATTGAATGATGAAAAAAAAATAAAAATTATCCCAATAAATATAGGTGGAGAAAATATTAAGACATCTAAAATTTTTTTTGATGCATTACTTATAGATGAATTAAAAATTTTTGTTGGAGATGGCGCTGGAATCGCAAAAAATTTAAAATTAAGAGGACTACCAACAACAATATTTATTGATAAAGATGGTTATGAGTTTGCGAGAATTGTAGGGTCTATAGACTTTAATAGTAAAGAATTTTTAAATTGGCTAAATAAATTAAATTAATTTTTATAAAAATAAGCTAATGCCACAAGCACGATTATAGCAACAAATTGTAATAAAACTCTCAACTGCATTAATTTATTTGAAGTTTTTTTATCCCCATCACCTTTAAAAAGCGTCCTAATTCCAAGGATTAAGACAACAGCTACAGCTGCAAGTAAAACTATAGCCGCAATTTTTACAAATATTTCAGAAATCATAATTTGATTTTAGTTTCTTTTTAAAATAAAAAAACATATTTAATTATCTATGACATTTTGCCTTGAATCAACAATTATCAAACCTGAAGATAAGTCTGAAATTAAAAATGCTATAATTCTACTTCATGGATATGGTGGAGATGGCAAAGATATAAGTATGTTAACTTTGAATTGGAAAAGATTTTTAACTAATACAGTGTTTTTATGCCCGAATGGACACGAAACGTGTAAGATTAATCCAATTGGTTATCAATGGTTTGATTTAGAAACAAATGATAAAAATTATATTTTAAATGAAGTAAAAAAAGCTGAAGATAAATTAAAAAAATACATTGAAGAGGTTAAAGCAGAATATAACTTGGAAAATTCAAAGATATGTTTATCTGGATTTAGTCAGGGGTGTATGATGTCAATAAACTTAGGTTTAACTTTAAAAGATCCTTTTAATTGTATTGTGGGATTTTCTGGAAAGATAATTGATAAAGAGGATCTCAATTTAAGATTGGTTTCTAAAACAAAAACTTTGTTAATTCACGGCGAAAAAGATGAAATAGTTCCACCCTATAATTTATTAGAGGCAAAAGATTTTTTTATTCGAAACAATATTAATATAGAAACTTTAATGATCAAAGACTGTGACCATCATATACCAGTAGAAGCCTCAAGCAATGCATTAAAATTTATCAAAAACAGTTTAGCCTCCTAAAGTTAATTAATATTTTGTTACATTGATTAATATTAATATATAATATATTAAATAATTATGACTTTAATGATCAATGAAAATCTTTCACTTGAAAAATGTCCAGCTCTAGTTCTTAATGCAGATTATAGACCACTAAGTTATTATCCTTTATCGCTATGGTCATGGCAAGATGCAATTAAATCAGTATTTTTAGATAGAGTCTCAATTGTAAGTCATTATGATAGAATGATCAGAAGCCCCTCTTTTTCTATGCAGTTGCCTAGTGTTATAGCTTTGAAATCATTTATAAAACCTCGTTCAAATCCAAATTTCACAAGGTTTAATGTTTTTTTAAGGGATAAGTTCTGTTGTCAATATTGTGGAAGTAATGAAGAACTAACTTTTGACCATCTTCTCCCAAGATCAAAAGGAGGGAAAACTGATTGGGAAAATGTTGTCACTGCTTGTTCAGCATGTAATGTTAAAAAAGGCGGAAGATTACTAAAAAATTCAGGAATGAAATTAAATCAATGGCCTTTTCAACCAACAACAGAAGATCTTCACAGAAATGGCAAGAATTTTCCTCCTAATTTTCTCCACAGTAGTTGGATGGATTATTTATATTGGGATGTGGAATTAGATCCTAGTTAAATTTTTTCAGAGATATTTATAGCAATTTTTGAACCAGTTTTAATAATTTTATCCATTACTGAATATAATCCTTTTTTTGTTGCTCCATGCTCATAGGCAATATCTTTATGTTCTAATTCATCAGCTCTAAATTTTTTAATTTTTTCTCTAAGTTTTTTCTCATCATCTTGTAATTGATCTATTTGACTTTGGTAATGTTTATCAATTACTTCCTCAACAGAGGCTGTACACAGCATTGCTGCTTTTTTTCCTAATATTGTTGAACCGAAACCTAAACCTATTCCTAAAAGATCCCATAGTGGTAAAAATTTTGTTGGTTTTATACTTCTTTCTCTGATTTCATTTTCAAAAAAATCACTATGTTCTTTCTCATGCTCTCTCATTTCTTCTACTAATTTTAATAATTCAGGATCTTTTTTGAATGTTTTAAGTGCTAAAAGTTGACCTTCATATATTTTAATTGCACCTCTCTCCCCTGCATGATCAACTCTGATAAATTCCTCTAATTTTCTCTTGTTAGTTTTTTTCATAAATAAGTGCTCTTAACGAAAATAATGCAATTAGTAAAGATGTTAAAAAATTCAATCCAGATAAAGAGATGCCTAAAATAGTGAACTCTACATCTTTACAATTTTTAACCATTCCAAGACTTTCGATTATTTTTTCTTTATCTGTGACATCTATATTTATGTTTTTGCAACCAGCATATTCCTCAAAAATGCTATTTTCTATACCAAAATGATAACCTGATAAAGCAGTGCCTAGTGTCAATGTGATGATTAAAGCTATTAATATTCTATCAGATTTAAAATAATTATATCCCAAAAAACAAATGAAGATCATTACTAAAAAAGGTATTCTTTGATAAATACATAATTTACATGGCAAATATCCAAGAACTTTTTCAATATAGATTGCAGATATTAACGCAATAATTGAGTATATTAAAATTAATAAATAAATATTTTTTCTTTTTAAAATAAAATTCATTTTAGTTCATAAAGTTTTGTAAAAATTTATAAATTAAAAAAGTTAAAACTATTAATATAATTGAGATTATAATTGAAACTTTAAGCAGTTTTTTTTCAATTATTGTTTTCATAGCTGGACCAAAATTTCCAACCAAAAAAGCTATTATAAAAAATCTAGATCCCCTTGTTAGCAAAGATACAATTATAAAATAAACAATATTAAACTGAACGAACCCACTTGTTATTGTGAGTAATTTAAATGGAATAGGTGTAAAACCTGCTATAGCTAACAATGTTGCCCATGCAAAAACTCCTCCATCTGATGAAATTTTGTCTTTTAAAAATGAGGTATTATCTACACTGTAAAGTTCAAAAATTTTTACGCCGATTTCATTAAAAAAAACATACCCTATGAAATATCCCAAACATGCTCCTAAAACTGATCCTGTCGTAGCAATGATCGCTATTTTCATCCATCTTTGTCTGTCAGCAATAGTCATTGGAATAATCAGAACATCTGGTGGAATAGGAAATATAAAACTCTCAATAAAAGATATAAACCCTAAAATTTTTTTAGAGTTTTTATGTCCAGCAAGTTTAATTGTTTTATTAAATAGTTCCTTAAACATATTTTCTTTTAATATAAATAGTGTTTTAATACTATTATTTATATTCTATGAAACTAAAAATAAATGGGCGAATGGCGGAACTGGTAGACGCGTTGGACTCAAAATCCAATAGTAGAAATACTGTGAGAGTTCGATTCTCTCTTTGCCCACCAAAAAATATATGAACTTGAAGCAAATTAATAATTTAACTGAATTGTTTTTTGATCAATTTAATCAACAAACTAACAAAGATAAAATATTATTGTCAACTTTAGGTGATAAAAGAAAAAATTATTCGTGGCAAGAAACACGTGATTTTATTAGTTTAGTTTCCCATGAATTAAGAAAAGTAATATCAAAAGGTGATAGGTGTTTGTTAATTTCTGAAAATAGACCTGAATGGTTTATCACAGACTTATCTATTATGTTATCAGATGGAATAACTGTTCCAGCTTACACAACTTATGCAGAAAATGACTACAATTATATTCTTAATGATTGCACTCCAAGTGTAATTTTTGTCTCAAATATTGAACAATTTAATAAATTGAAAAACATTATTAAGGACAAAAAATTTATAAAAAGAATATTTTCTTTTGAAAAATTAACAAATGTAGAAATTGAATATATTAATTTAAAAGATTTAATTCAAAATAATAATAAAAAAAATTTACCAATTCATAAATCATTAGCCTCAAGAAAAGACCCGTCTTGTATAATTTATACATCAGGTACGCAAGGAAATCCTAAAGGGGTGATTTTAAGTCATGGAGGTATCTTAAATAATTGTGAAGGCGCAATAGATATTTTAAAACCAATATTATCTAAAGAACAGCCCAGGTTCCTTACATGGCTTCCACTTTCACATTCTTACGAGCACACTGTTCAATTTGTACAAATTACTGTAGCAGCTAGAATTTTTTACGCAGAGAGTATAGATAAATTGGTTAAAAATATGGGTGATTGTTCACCAGAGATTATGACAGCTGTACCAAGATTTTATCAAAATCTTTATCAAAAAATTAATGCAAGTTTTAAAAAATCTACAGGATTAAAAAAAAACTTAATATTTAAAATGTTAGAATTAGGTCTAAAAAAAATAAAAAATGAAAATTTAACTATTTTTGAAAAAATACAAGATAGAATCCTAGAGAAATTAGTAAGAAAAAAAATAAAATCACAATTTGGCGGATCGCTTAAAACATTTGTTTCTGGAGGAGGTGCATTAGATAAAGAAGTTGGATATTTTCTTAATGCTATTGGTTTACCAACATTGCAAGGTTATGGCTTAACAGAAACTTCTCCTGTAGTCAGCTGTAATCCAATAGGTGATATTAGAATAGATACTGTTGGACCACCATTTAAGGGAAATGAGGTAAAAATAGCAGAAGATGGTGAAATTTTAGTAAAAGGTGAAAATGTAATGTTAGGTTACTGGAATAATAAAGAAGAAACAGAAAAAGTTTTAATAGACGGTTGGCTTCATACAGGAGATATTGGAGTAATTGAGAATAATTTTTTAAAAATTACTGATAGAAAAAAAGATATTCTCATTAATCCTGGAGGAGACAATATTTCTCCACTTAAAATTGAAAATGAATTAGTAAATTTGGAATTTATTGAACAAGCAGTAATATATGGAGACAATAAACCATATTTAGTTGCATTATTAGTTTTAAATGATGAATATATTAATATTAAAAATGAAGAAATTCAAAATGCTATAAATAAATTGAATAATAATCTTTCAAAAATAGAAAATATAAAAAAGTTTTTTTTAATAAAAGAAAAATTTTCAATTGAAAATGGAATGTTAACACCAACATTAAAGTTAAAAAGATATAAAATTATAAATAAATATAAAAATAATTTTGAAAATCTTTACAATTAATAGAAAAAATTTGTTTAATAATCCCTATTTTACTTAACTTTTTTTAATTTTTAATTTTTTTTTTTCTAAAAAAAAATTAAAAAAAAAATTAAAAATTATGTAATTGACATAACTATTCAAAAAAAATACAAAAAGATAATCAAACGAATCAAAAAGATTCGTAAATAAAAAAAGGGAGCTAAAGATGGCTAAAAGAAGAAAAAAAGCTGCTAAAAAGAAAACTAAGAAAAAAGCTAAGAAAAAAGCTAAGAAAAAAAGAAGAAAATAGTTTAGTATTCTTTTTAACAAACGCTTCTCATGGCGCTTGCGTGGGAAGCGTTTTTTTTATTTAGCTATTTCTTCTGATATTTCGTCTTCGACAGGCTTAGTTTCAACTTTTTGGATTTGTTTTTCTAAATTTCTTTTTAAAGCTTTATCTAATTTTTTTTGCGTATCTTCTGTGCTCAAATTTAATATAATTTGAAATTCGGTTAATACCCTATCATAAGCTTTTTCAAAAAGTTGTCTTTCACTGTAAGATTGATCAACCATTAAATCATCACCTTTATTTAAATCCCTTACTACTTCTGCTAATTCGTAAATTTTTCCTGACGAAATTTTTGCTTCATATTCTTGTGCTCTTCTACTCCACATACTCCGTTTAATCTTTGGTTTACTTTTTAGAATACTGATACATTTATTTACCTGATTTATTGTCGCCAAAGGTCTCAAATGCGATTGCTTATTTACTGGAACCATTCCATTCGCTTTATCCTTCTCAAATTTCAAAATATAAGCTTCTATATCAATTCCACCAATATTCATTTTTTTAAATTCTGAAATTTGACCAACACCATGTTTTGGATAAACAACATAGTCTTTTACTTTATATTCTTTCTTTTCAGTATCTTGTTTCTTTACTTTTTTTATTTCTGGTTTTTGTTCGTTATTTTTTGGTATACGTAATAAATTTGAATTTGTATCTGAATTTTCTTTTTTTTCTTTTTTAGATAATTTTAGTTTGTTATTAGCTTTAATAGTTTTTTTTATTGTCTTAACTTTTTTTACTTTTTTATTTACTTTAATTTTTTTTATAATCTTTTCTTTTTTTGGACTTTCAGCTCTTTTTTTAGACTTCTTTTTTTTATCTATTTTTTTTGTTTTAAATGTTTTCTTCAAAGTATTTATCAAACTTATTTTCTTCATCTTTATATTTTTCATGATTTGTAAGAGGTTCCTTAGCTTCAGAAATATTTGGCCATATTTCTGAGTATTTTTTATTCACCTCAAGCCATTTTTCGCTTCCTGAAACTGTGTCTGATATTATAGCATCGATTGGACACTCAGGTTCACAAACGCCACAATCTATACACTCATCCGGCTTAATTACAAGCATATTTTTTCCCTCATAAAAACAATCTACCGGACAAACATCGACACATGTTGTGTGTTTACACTTTATACATTTATCATTAACCAAATATGTCATTGACTTGATTTAATTTTTTCTTTTATATCTCCAACTACTTTTGAGTCAAGATAGAGCAGTCCAGATAATCTTCTCATTAGATTTGTTTCATACATGTCAGCATTTTCATCTGAGTAAATAATTGTCCACAAAGCTTCGATTACTATCTTTTTTTCTTCAATACTTTTGTTTTTTACTTCCTTGGTGAATTCTAAGATCTGATTTGAATCTTTTTCTTTAATTTCAGCATCTTTTATTATTTCATCTAAATTATTTTGATCAGCACCCATTTCTATTAGAGCTTTTTTAATTATAACTTTCTCTTTCTCTGTAAAATTTTCATCTATTTTTGCTGAGTGGATCATAAGCGCTGCAATACTAATTAATGATAGATGACTTTCATCATTTTTTGTCTCTTTTTTTTTTGTAAATAAATTAAACATTATTTTAAGTTCAATTGATTTAATACACTGAATGGATTATTAGAATGGTCTTTTTTGTCATATTTTTTCAATATCTTCTTTCTTAATGGTGTATATTTTATAAAAAATTCTTTATCTTTCTCATAAATTTTATAGTCCATTTTTTTTAACAATTTTTTAAAATTCTCTTTCGAGCAGCCGAGTAGGTTTAACATTTCAGGAATTACTTTTATCTCTTTTTTAACATCTTTCTCAGAATTAAATATTAATAAAAATAACCTTTCAAGTATATCTATTCGAACACAAATATCGTCAAATTTTTCAAAACCACAAAGCAACATAAAATCCTTATTTGCAGATTTCATACCCTCCAAAAAATTTAACCCAAATGTTGGAGGCGATAATTCAAGAAATTTATTATTAAAACTTTTCCATAATAATATTCTTAATAAAACTGAACTTGGTTTAAATAATTTAAATAGAAAGATATGATATCTTCCAAATTTTACTCCCAGATTTCTTAATTTTTTTCTATCGCTTTGGTTAATTTTTTTTAAATATTCGTAAATATTTGATCTTTCAATTACACCGTTATTTTCATATAGTCTGTAGGCCAAGGCTCTTAGCTCGGGGTTTTCATCTTTAATATTTTTTAGCTCAATTAGGCTACTAAGTTCAGTCCCAATCTTTTTGTTAATCCACTTTGTTAGAAACTCATTTAATTTATTTCTTTCCTCATTTTCAATCATTTCATCAATAATTAAATCAATCTTTGGTTTGAGATAATCTGATCCAGCTGCGAGTCTTGCTATAGGATCGCTATGCCAATAAATTTTAAAATCATCTTTCAATTCTATTTGACCTGTATCAATTATTTGTTGAATTCGGTTAATTATCTCTGGACCTACATTTTGTCTTGCAGCTTTCTTTAAAGATTTTATATCTGCATCTAAAGCATCAACTTTTAAGTCTAAATTTAATTTTAATCCTTTTAAAATTCCAATGTATTGACCATTAATTAATACTTTTTCTTTTTCAATAATTTCAGTTTTTAATTCAACATCTTGTTTTAATCCTTTTGCTAAAACACTGGCTCTTTTATCTATAAATGTTTTTGTTAATTCATCGTGAAGTCTGTCTGATAATTTGTCTTCTAATTTTTTAGTTCTTTCAATCCAGTAATCTTGATTTTCAACCCAATTGGACTTATTTGAGACATATGACCAAGTTCTCACATTAGATATTCTGTTTGAGATTGAATCTACATTTCCATCTAATTTATCAAGTATAGAAAGTTGTTCTTTCATATAATAATTTGGTATTTTCTTTTCTTTGCTTACTAAAAAATTAAATACTTTGTTTACAACTTCTAAGTGATGACCATAAGTTTTTTTAACAAAATCAGGAATTTGACAACATTCCCATAGAATTTTCAAAGTGTGTGTTTTGTCATCTATAACACTATTATTTTCTTTTAAAAAATATTTTAAAACTTTCTCATCTTCGCATTCTCCAACTCTTCTCAACCATTCTTTATTGGGTTTTTCATCTAATGATTTTAAAAGAGTTTCTTTATTTTTAAAATTTAAATCAGAATTTCTCCAGAATATATTTTGAATTTCAGGAAAATTATGATTTTCTAAAAAATCAATTTCTTCAGGGCTAATTTCATCACAATTACCTGTAATACCAAAACTTCCATTATTTAAATATCGACCAGCCCTTCCTGAAATTTGTCCAATTTCTGAGATCTTTAACCTTCTTATTTTCTTTCCATCAAATTTTTTTATATTTGAAAAATAAATATGATCCAAATCCATATTTATTCCCATTCCAATAGCGTCAGTAGCAACAAGATAATCAACATCTCCAGATTGATATAAACTTACTTGAGCATTTCTAGTCTTAGGACTGAGAGATCCCATAACAATTGCCGCTCCGCCTTTTTGTCTTCTTATAAGTTCTGCAATTGCATATACATCTTCTGTAGAAAAAGCGATAACTGCACTTTTTCTTTCAATTCTTGAAATTTTTTTATGTCCACTAAATGAAAGTTTCGATAATCTTTGTTTATTTATAAAATCAATATCATCATCAAGTTTTTGAATAATACTTTTGACAGTGTTAGAACCCATTAGCATTGTTAATTTCTTGCCTCTAAGATTTAATAATCTATCAGTAAATATATGACCTCGTTCATGATCCGAACACATTTGAATTTCATCTATTCCAACAAAATCTAAAACCTTATCTATTGGCATTGACTCTACGGTGCATAAAAAATACTTTGCATTAATTGGTATAATTTTTTCTTCACCAGTAATAAGAGCAACTTGAGATATATCTACCTTTTGTATAATCTTGTCATATACTTCTCGAGCTAAAAGTCTAAGAGGGAACCCTATCATTCCCGAGTCAAATGAAAGCATCGTTTCTATAGCTAGAAAAGTTTTTCCAGTATTTGTGGGTCCAAGAACTGCAGTGATCTTATTTTTTGGCATATCAACTTTTAGTATGATCTTTTTTAAGCCTACTATATTTTGTTATTCAAAAAGAACAAAAATAGACTAAAACTAGTCCGAATCAGATAGGAAAAAGTTCTCATTTTCAATTTATATCATCTAAGGTTAGCATAAATTTTACAATATAAATATAAATATTTAATGCCAAAAAAACTTTGGGAGCCGTCTAAAGCACTTATAAAAAATTCAAATTTATTTGCTTATGAGAAATTTATTTCAAAATATTATAAATATAATTTTTCAAGAAATTATACAAAATTGTTAAAATGGAGTGTAAAAAATCCTAAAGACTTTTGGAACTCAATTTGGAATTATTTTGAAGTAATAGGAAAAAAAAGTAATAGATTCAAATTAACCAAAGACCTTATTAATAGTAAATTTTTTGTTAATTCAAAGTTAAATTTCACAGAAAATTTATTAGTTAAAAATTCCAATCAAAAAGCTATTACTTTTGTTAGTGAAAATGGTTTTAGAGAACGAAAGTCATGGAAAGAACTTAATATTGACGTGAAAAAAATAATTACATTTTATAAAAAAATTAATATTTCTGAAAAAGATAGGATAGCAGCATATACTCCAAATCAGATCGAAACAGTGGAGTGTTTCTTAAGTGCTAGTGCAATAGGTTCAATCTGGAGCTCGTGCTCACCTGATTTTGGTGTTCCTGGAGTTATAGAACGTTTTTCACAAATAAAACCTAAATTATTAATTATAACTGATAAATATTATTATAATGGAAAGGAAATAAATATTATTGAGAGACTGCCCAAAATATTAAGGAAATTAAAAAGTATAAAATCAGTTTTAATTTTAAATTATCCTGGAAAAAAACTAAAAAGATTAAAAAAAATTAAAAATATAAAAATTTATTATTTTACTGAGATTAAAAAACTTGAAATAAGCAGAAATAAATTAAAAAAATTTGATTTTGACCACGAATTAGCAATTTTATACTCAAGTGGTACAACAGGTAAGCCAAAATGTATTTGCCATAGATCTGGTGGAGTTTTATTACAACATTTGAAAGAACATCAATTACATTGCAATGTAAAACCAAATGATAATGTATTTTACTTTACAACTTGTGGATGGATGATGTGGAATTGGCTTGTTACAGCCTTAGCATCTAAAGCATCAATATTGTTATTTGATGGCTTTCCTATGTATAAATCTCCAGAGTTATTATTAAAAATTGCAAATAAAGAGAAAGTTACTCTATTTGGTATAAGTGCAAAATATATTGATCAACTTATAAAACATAACGTTCAGTTAAAAGAAAAAATTAAACTTAAGCATTTAAAAACGATTTGTTCTACAGGATCTCCACTTTCTAAAGATGGTTTTGAATTTGTTTATAGAAATATAAAAAAAAATGTTCATTTAGCATCTATTTCTGGAGGAACAGATATCGTATCATGTTTTGTAAATGGAAATATTTATACAAACGTAAACAGTGGTGAAATACAAAACAATGGTCTTGGCATGGATACTGCGGTATTTTCTGAAAAAGGTAAATCAATTTTAAATAAAAAAGGAGAGTTAGTATGTAAAAACTCTTTTCCGTCAATGCCCTTGAAATTTTGGAATGATCCTGGAAAAGTTAAATATAAAAAAGCTTATTTTTCAAAATTTAAAAATATTTGGCATCATGGAGATTATGCCGAAAGAAAGAATAATGGGTCTTATATTATTTATGGAAGATCAGACGCAACATTAAACCCAGGTGGCGTTCGACTTGGCACAGCTGAAATTTATTCTGTTGTTGAAAAATTTAAAGAGGTAAAAGAGTCTATTGTAGTGGGCCAATCTTGGGAAAACGATGTAAGAATAATACTTTTTGTAGTCTTATCGAAAAACAACAAATTAGATGAAAAATTAATATCGAAATTAAAAACAACAATTAGATATGAGGCTTCACCGAGGCATGTACCTTCTAAAATAATTGCAGTAAATGATATTCCTAGAACTAAGAATGGCAAAATTGTAGAAGTGGCTGTAAAAAATATTATAGATGGCAACAAAATAAATAATATTGAAGCATTATTAAATCCATCTGCTTTAAATGAATATAAAAATCTTATTGAGTTAAAATCGTAATGATCAAAGATACTATTAAAAGCCTAAGTTTATCAGCAACACTAAAAATAAACGAAAAATCAAAAGTTATTGAAAATGAAGGTAAAAATATTATTAAGTTTGGATTTGGACAATCACCATTCCCAGTTCCAATTACTATTGTTGAAGAATTAAAAAAAAATGCATATCAGAAAAGTTATTTACCTATCCAAGGATTAGATAAACTAAGAGATTCAATTGCAAAATATGAGTCAAAAAAGAAAAATTATAGTATTACGTCAGATCAGGTCATAGTAGGTCCTGGAACCAAAGAACTAATGTTCTTGATGCACTTAGCATTTGAAGGTGAAGTTTTATTGCCAGCTCCAAGTTGGGTATCTTACAAGCCACAATCAATTATAGCTAAAAACAATTATCATTGGATTCAAACATCAGCTGAAAACAATTGGTTTCCTAAAGCTCAAGAAATAGAAAAAATTATTTTAAAAAAACCAGATAAAAAATATCTTTTGTTTCTTAATTCTCCAAATAACCCATCAGGACAAGTATGCAAAAATTTAAATGAAATTTCTTTAATTATAAAAAAATATAATATTTTAGTTTTATCAGATGAAATTTATTCTGAGTTAACATTTGATGAAAATTATATTTCAATTTTTGAACAATGCCCAGATAATGTTATAATAAGTAACGGTCTTAGTAAATGGTGTGGTGCTGGAGGATGGAGACTTGGATACTTCATAATACCAAAGAAAAAAATTGAATTACTTAAATCTATGAAAGTTCTAGCAAGTGAAACATTTTCCGCTGTAAGTTCACCAATTCAGTTTGCTGCAATATCTGCCTTTAATGACAATCATGAACAATATATTTTAAAATCAAAAAAAATTCTTAAAGCTGTTGGAGAGTACGTATATAGAAATTTATCATCTAATAATATTATTATGAACAAACCAATGGGAGGCTTTTATTTGTTGCCAGAATTTTTGAACAAAAAATTTGATAGTTCTTCCATTTTATGCAATGAAATTTTAACTAATTTAAATATTGCTTTACTTCCAGGAAGTGATTTTGGATTTGATCAAAAAAGAATGATAGTTCGCCTAAGTTTTACAGACTTTGACGGAGATACATTCATGAAAAATATTAATGGAAAAACCGATATTAATGACGAGTTAATAAAATTGTACGCTCCAAAGGTTGTAGAGGGAGTAAATAAATTAAAATCTTGGGTTGAAAAATAATAATCAGTTAAAAAATTCCTTGATTAACAATACTTATATTCAATGAATTTACTAGACACTGGAAGTAATAAATAGTTAGATTTGATTTTAAAACTTTAGAGAGGGTATATGAAAAAAATATTATCAACAATATCAAGCTCTCTGATTATTTTTGCTGCTATATTTTCATTTGGATCAATAGCAAAATCAGCAGAGTTTTTTACAATAGGCACAGGAGGACCAACTGGAGTTTATTTTCAAACAGGAAATGCCATTTGTAAAATGTTACACAAATCAGCAATTAGTGCTGAACATGGTAGAAAAAAAGGCATGAAAGATAAAGCTTACAGATGTACCGCTCCTTCAACTGGAGGCTCAAATTATAACATCGGACAAATAAAAGATGGCGAGTTTCAATTTGGTGTAGCACAATCTGACTGGCAATATCATGCTTACAATGGATCAAGCAAATGGGAAGGAAAACAATTCAAAAATTTAAGAGCTGTTTTTTCAGTACATAACGAGCCATTTCAAATCTGGGCTAGAAAAAAAGCAAAAGTCAAAGATTTTATGGGTCTTAAAGGAAAAGTAGTAAACATTGGAAATCCAGGTTCTGGTCAAAGAGGAACAATGGAAGAATTAATGAAAGCTATGGGTGTTGATAACAGTTTCTTTAAATCAGTTACTGAGCTAACATCTTCAGAACAAGTAAAAGCTTTATGTGATGGTAAAATTGATGCGTTTGGATATTCAGTAGGTTTTCCAAATGGAGCAATGGAACAAGCAGCAACATGTGCAGCTAAAGCTATGCCAATCAATTTAACAGGAGATGTAATTACTGGAATTATTAGTGGAGCTGATTATTATGCATCTGCAACAATTCCAAAAGGTACTTATACTAAACAGAGAAAAGATGTAACTACATTTGGTGTTAAAGCTACTGTAGTAACAAGTGTAGATGTTTCTGAAGATTTAGTTTATCAGGTTACAAAAGCTGTTTTTGAAAATTTTGATGATTTTAAAAAACAACATCCAGCTTTTTCCCCTTTAGAGAAAAAAAATATGATAGCTGATGGTTTATCAGCACCACTTCATCCTGGAGCTGTTAAATATTATAAAGAAGCTGGTTTAATGTAATTAAATCTATATAAAAAATTGAGGCCCAATATATCTATTGGGCCTTTTTTTTTATATATTAAGCTGAATGTCAGCAGACATAGATAAAAAAATTGAAAATAAGATTAAAGAAGATCTTTCTCCTACAAGAAATCTAACAGGTTTTCATTTAAAGATCGTTGCAATTATCGCAATAACCTGGTCTTTATTTCAGCTTTGGTATGCTTCTCCATTTCCATTTTGGCTTAATTTTGGAATGTTTAAAGGTTTGCCAGCTAGAGCAATTCATCTTGGTTTTGCACTTTTACTAGCTTTTTTAATATTCCCGTACGCAAGGGGTAAAAAAGTAAATTTTATAGATATATTAATTGCAATAATAGGTGCAGTTTGTTGTTTATATATTTATGTTTTTTATGATCAATTAGTAGATAGGGGTGGAATATTACTTAAAATAAATTTTTCTAATGATTTTACTATTCCAGTAGAACTTATACTTGGAATAATTGGAATTTTAATTCTTCTTGAAGCCACACGTAGAGTAATAGGCATTCCATTAGTTGTTATAGCAGTTTGTTTTTTGTTATTTTCTTATTTTGGGCAATATGCACCAGACATAATTTCTCATGGTGGATTATCATTAAAAAGGTTAGTTGGTTTTCAATGGTTTGATCAAGAAGCAATTTTTGGAATTCCGATAGGTGTTTCTGTAGATTTCATATTTCTCTTTGTACTTTTTGGAGCACTTTTAGAAAGTGCTGGAGGAGGTAAATATTTTTTAGATTTAGCTTTTGCAATGGTTGGAAAAATGCGAGGTGGTCCTGCTAAGGCAGCCATTCTTGGATCCGGTATGACAGGATTAATTTCTGGATCATCAATTGCTAATACAGTTACAACTGGAACATTTACAATTCCAATTATGAAAAACACAGGTTTTTCTAAAGAAAAAGCGGGTGCAATTGAAGTATCTTCATCAGTTAATGGTCAAATAATGCCTCCTGTTATGGGCGCAGCAGCTTTTGTAATGGCAAGTTTTATTGGTGTTACATATTTTGAAGTTGTAAAACATGCTTTTTTGCCAGCTATAATTTCTTACATTGCACTTTTTTATATATCTCACCTTGAAGCACTTAAATTAAATTTAAAAGGTATGGATGAAAACGATATTCCAAAATTGAAAAAAACATTTTTTGAAGGAATACATTTTTTAGTTCCAATATTTGTTCTTATATATCTACTAGTTTATATGAGGCTTACAGCTTCTTACTCTATTTTTTTTGCAACAATAACTTTAATTTTAGTCAATCTTTTAAATAAAATTTTTAAAGAAAAGAACCTTAAGAATGCTTTAATATGTTGGTACAACCAAACTGTTGTTGGTTTCGAAAAGGGTGCCTTGAATATGGTTAGTGTCGGAATAGCAATTGCAACAGCAGGTATTATAGTTGGTGCAGTTGGATCTACAGGTCTGAGCACTAATTTAATAATTGTAATCGAGTCGATTGCAAAAGATAATGTTATTATTCTTTTATTTTTAACTATTATTTTGTGTTTACTATTGGGTATGGGATTACCAACTACAGCAAACTATGTTGTTGTAGCGTCTCTAATGGCAACTGTTCTTGTAGATGTTGGGAATGCATCAGGATTTATTTTTCCCTTAATTGCCGTGCATTTATTCGTATTCTATTTTGGTCTAATGGCAGACGTAACACCTCCAGTTGGCTTAGCATCTTATGCAGCAGCAGCTATTTCTGGTGGAGACCCTTTAAGAACAGGAGCCCAGGCATTTTGGTATAGTCTGAGAACAGGAATACTGCCTATTGTATTCTTATTTAATAGTGAGTTATTATTAATTGGTATTAAAAGCATATGGCATGGCTTAGTGGTAATAGTCACTTCATTGATTGGGATTTTAGTATTTACTTCAGCTACTCAGGGATGGTTTATAAATAAACTGAGATGGTATGAGATTATTATTTTTTTAATAATTTCAATATCATTATTATCTCCAGAATTTATTCTAAATAAATTTTACCCAAAATATAACTATTTAAGTACTGAAGAAATAAACAAAAAACAGTTTGATTATAATAAAGAGATAAGAATTAAAATTACTAGACTTACAGACTACGGCGAAAGATATAAATTATTTGTAATTGAAAAAAATAGTTTTGATGAAAATTTCAGTTTAGATAATTATGGAATGAGCTTAGTTGTAGAAGATAATAAAACAATAATTGACACTTTAAAATGGAATGGAATTGCAAAAAAATCTGGTTTAGATATGGGAGATATTATTAATGAATTTAAAATTGAAAATCAGAATAGACCAAAAAAAGAAATAATTTATCCTATTGCTCTTATCCTTTTATCAATCTTCGGTTATTTAAATATAAGAAGAAGAATTTAGCTTAGACCTGCATGCGGTAATTTACGTTGAAGTATTTTCCAAATACCTGTAGCAGATGCAATTATTTTACCTTTACATTCTAAATAGCACTCTAAAAAAACCATACTTTTTGTTTTTTTTTTAATTTTTACATATCCAAAAATTTCATCACCAATAGTTGAAGGTCCGATAAAGTTAATATTAAGTGTTATAGTTACACAAGGTTGATTACCCGAAATTCTATGGGCTCCAGATCCACACCCAGTATCTATAATCGATGCTATATATCCACCATGAGTTATGCCAGCTCTGTTAAGATGGTTTTTTTTTATTTTAGTTTTAAATTCATATTTAGTTTTTGAGATATCTCTTAGTAGCAAACCACCATTGTGTCTCATGAAACCTTTTTTAACGCTAATTTGTTTAAATTTTTTCATTAAATTATTAAAGTTATTAAAAATAATATTATTAACACTATTACAAAAAAATAAATTACAGATTTTTGCAAAGATATTTTCATTTTTCCTTCTTTTTGGTGCGCCTGCTAGGAGTCGAACCCAGAACCTCCTGGTCCGTAGCCAAGCGCTCTATCCAATTGAGCTACAGGCGCTAATTATAATCTATTCTTTTAACATTTATTATTAATTTTACTAAATTTTAATAATGGTCAAAAATATACATCTATTAAAAGTAAATAATATATATATATACAATTAGTTAAATGAGCGAAAAATTACTAGTTCCAGATATCGGAGATTTTGAAGAAGTAGAAATTATAGAAATTCTTGTAAAGGAAGGGGATAAAATCTCTAAGAATGACCCTGTAATAACTCTAGAAAGTGATAAATCAAGTGTTGAAGTGCCATCTACTTTTGATGGTGTTGTAGATAGTATTAACATAAAAATTGGTGATAAAGTCTCTAAAGGAGATTTGGTACTAACGCTATCCTCTGAGAATGGAACTCAGCAAAAACAAGAAACTATTGAAAAAATACCGCCCGCAACAGAGAAAATAATTGCGGAAGCAGAAAATTCCAATGGATATAATAATTCTGAATTAGATACTAGTGCACATAAAGAGATCAAAGAAGAAAATAAACAAATAGAAGAAAATAATGAAAGGTTAGAAATAGTTGAAAGTAAAAATGATATTGATCCTCAAGAGACAAAAGAATGGTTAGAATCTTTGTCTGCTGTAGTACATTCTGAGGGTCCTGAGAGAGCTCATTTTTTAATTAAACAATTAATTGATCAGGCATATAAAGAGGGATCAAATATACCCTACACACAAAATACACCATACATAAACACTATACCAGCAGATGAAGAGATAAAATCTCCAGGCGATCAAAATATCGAAAGAAAAATCAGAGCACTAATTCGATGGAATTCAGCAGTGATGGTTGTCAGAGCCAACATGAGAGATCCTTCGTTAGGAGGTCACATTGGAACATTTGCTTCAGCGGCAACTCTTTATGATATAGGAATGAATCATTTTTGGAGGGCTAAAAGCAATAAATTTGGTGGGGACTTAATTTACTTCCAAGGACATTCAGCGCCAGGAATTTATGCTAGAGCTTTTTTGGAAGGAAGACTTGACGAGAAGCAATTAGATAGATTCAGACAGGAAGTTTACCCAGGAGGTTTGTCATCTTATCCCCATCCATGGCTGATGCCTAAGTTCTGGCAGTTTCCAACTGTTTCCATGGGTCTTGGACCAATGATGGCAACTTATCAGGCAAGATTTATGAAATATCTTATTAATAGAAAATTAATAAAAGATGAGAATAGGAAAGTGTGGTCGTTCTTGGGAGATGGTGAAATTGATGAGCCAGAGGCTCTAGGATCTATTGGTTTAGCAGCAAGAGAAAAGTTAGATAACTTGATTTATGTTGTGAACTGCAACCTACAAAGATTAGATGGTCCAGTAAGAGGTAATGGTAAAATCATTCAAGAATTAGAGGGAATTTTTAGAGGAGCTGGCTGGAATGTAATAAAAGTCATTTGGGGATCATATTGGGATCCTTTACTTGCAAATGATAAATCAGGTTTACTTGTAAAAAGAATGAACGAAGCAGTTGATGGAGAATACCAAGCCTTTAAAGCAAAAGGCGGTTTATATGTTAGAGATAACTTCTTTGGGAAATACCCTGGACTTAAAAATCTTGTTGCAAGTTATACAGATAGCGATATTTGGAAATTAAATAGAGGTGGTCACGATCCGCATAAAGTTTATGCTGCTTATCATAAAGCTGTTAATACAAAAGACAGACCAACAGTCATATTAGCTAAAACAATTAAAGGATACGGCATGGGAAAATCTGGTGAAAGTATAAATACAACTCACCAGCAAAAAAAATTAGGTGTAGATGATTTACTATACTATAGAGATAGATTTGATGTTCCATTAACAAATGAACAAGTCAAAAATATAGAATACTTTAGACCTAATGAAAATTCAGAGGAAATAAAATACTTAAAAAAAAGAAGATTAGCTTTGGGGGGATATATTCCTGAGAGATCATCTTTTTCGAAACCAATCAAAACACCGAGTAATGATATTTTTGACTTTATGAAAAAATCAACTGGTGAAAAAGAAATGTCAACTACTATGGCACTTGTTAGGATGTTGACGAATTTGCTAAGAGATAAAAATGTTGCTCCAAGACTTGTTCCTATAATACCAGATGAAGCAAGAACATTTGGTATGGAAGGTTTTTTCCAAAAAATAGGTATATATGCGCATGAAGGTCAAAAATATGAGCCAGAGGACTCAGCTCAATTAAGCTCTTACAAGGAAGAGAAAAGTGGTCAAGTTTTAGAGGAAGGAATAAATGAGGCTGGATCCATGGCATCATGGATTGCTGCAGGAACATCTTATTCAAATCATGATATAGAAATGATACCAATTTATCTTTTTTACTCTATGTTTGGTTTTCAAAGAACTGGAGATTTTGCGTGGGCAGCCGGAGATAGTCAAACAAGAGGATTTCTAATTGGAGCTACAGCTGGAAGAACAACTTTGGCTGGAGAAGGTCTTCAACACCAAGATGGTCACAGTCATTTATTAGCATCAACAATTCCAAATTGTGTTTCTTATGATCCAACTTTTCATTATGAATTAGCTACAATTTTTAAAGAAGGTTTAAGAAGAATGCATGAAAAACACGAAAATATTTTTTACTACATTACAACAATGAATGAAAATTATTCTCATCCAGAGATGCCCAAAGATTGTGAAGAAGGCATATTAAAAGGGATGTATAAAATTAAAGATTTCAGTAAAAATAAAAAAAATAAGATTCAATTATTGGGTTCAGGAACAATTTTAAGAGAGATGATTGAAGCAGCAGAAATTTTACAAAATGAATATCAAGTAGATAGTGAAGTGTGGAGTGTTACCAGTTTTAATGAGTTAAGAAGAGATGGACTTGAAACAGAAAGGTATAACCTGCTTAATCCAGGAGGAGAGAAAAAAATCTCTTACGTTGAAAAATGCCTTGGAAAAACCGAAGGTCCTATTTTAGCAGCCTCAGATTACATGAGAATGAATTCTGACCAAATTAGACCTTACATAAATAAAAGTTTTTATTCATTGGGTACAGATGGATTTGGTAGAAGTGACACAAGAAAAAATCTAAGAAAATTTTTTGAAGTCGATAAAGAGCATATAGTTGCATATGGTTTAAGTATTTTATCTAATGAACAATTAATTGCTTCTAAACATGCAGTAGATGCAATTAAAAAATATAAAATTGATAAAGATAAACCTATGCCCACAAAATTATAATGAACGAGAAAGAAGTATTAGTTCCTAACATTGGTGATTTTAAAGATGTTGAAGTGATTGAGGTATTAATAGAGGCAGGATCAAATATTAATAAAGATGACCCGATAATTACAATAGAAAGCGATAAATCAAGTGTTGAGATCCCGAGCCCATACTCAGGTAGTGTTAAAAAAGTTAATTTAAAAGTTGGTGATAAGGTTTCAGAGGGTTCGTCAATACTAATAATTGGTTCAGAAGAAGAAAAATCAGATAAGCAAATTGAAGAAGAGGTCAAAGAGATTAAAGAAGAAACTATTATACAAAAACCTACTGAAACTGTAATTTCAAAACCAAAAGAAATATTACAAAATAATAGAGTTAGTGTATTCAAATCAAGCAAAGCACTTGCTAGCCCAAAAACTAGAAAATTTGCAAGAGAACTTGGTGTTGATATTAATAATGTTACTGGATCAGAAAGATCAGGAAGAATTATAGAAGAAGATATAAAAAAATTTGTATCTTCTAATTTTAATAAACCTCAAGAAGAAAAGAAGGCTCAATCTATAAAACCCTCAGAATATGATCACGCTGACTTTGGAGATGTAGAAATTCAAGATATACCAAGAATTAAAAGAATTGCTGCTCCACATTTATCAAATTCTTGGCAAACAATACCACATGTTACTAGTTGTGATGAAGCAGATATTACGGAGTTGGAAGAATTTAGACAAAATTTGACTGATACTTTTACTGCGGAGAAAAAGAAAATTACTCCATTGGCATTTATTATAAAGGCAGTTGTGGAAGCTTTGAAAGTTTTTCCAAGATTTAATAGTTCAATTGATAATATTGAAAATGGAAAAATCACTTTAAAAAAATACTTTCACGTAGGAATTGCAGTTGATACTCCTAACGGATTAATGGTGCCTAAAATAAGAAATGCCAACCAAAAGAATATAGATCAAATAAGCAAGGATCTTAAAAAAGTAAGTGATGATTGTCGAAATTTGAAGATAGATAAAAAAGAATTTTACGGAGGATCAATAACTATAACAAGCTTAGGTGGTATTGGAGGAACTTATTTTACTCCTATTATAAATTATCCGGAGGTTGCTATTTTAGGAATTGGTAGGACTTTTATCAAACCTGTCTTTATTGATGGACAATTTAAACCTAGAACAATGTTGCCTTTATCTCTTTCTTACGATCATAGAATTATTGACGGTGCCGAAGGTTCAAGATTTAATAATGAACTAAAAAATAACCTTGGTAAAAACTTTGCCTATAAATTAGCAAAGTAATGATTAAAAATTTTAAACTTTTAAATAATAAAACTGTATTTTACTTTAATGATAATAAGTTTGAAACATTTCCTAATATTTGGTTAAGGGATCATATTAAAAATGAGGAAAACTGGGATTTTAAAACCAATCAAAGAATAACTTATACCCCAAATTTAGACATTAATATCAAAGTTAAAAAAGCAAAATTATTAAAAAAAGGGAAATTCATTGAAATATTATGGTCTGATGAAAATAAACCAACCAAATATTCATATGAATTTTTAAAAAAAAATTCTTTAAAAAAAGTAGAAACTAAAAGTGATACTCAATTTTGGAAAGATAAAGACATAAAAAATCAAATTTTTATTAACTATAAGCAATTGCAAACTAAAGTTGGACTTAAAAATTTATTAAAAAAAATCCACATATACGGTTTTGCAGTTGTAAAAAATTGTTCAAAGAATTTAAACTCTGTAGAAAATATAGCTAAAAAAATAGGTTATGTCAGAAATTCAATTTTTGGAGGATTGTGGACTTTTGAGTCAAATAATAAAAAAGCAGACAGTGCATATTCAAACCAAGAACTGAGACCACATACAGATTCTACATATAGTAATGATGCGCCTGGTTTACAATTACTACTTTGTTGCAAGTATGAAGCTAAGGGGGGCGACTCTATAATGGTAGATGGATTTAAATTAGCAAATGAAATTAAACAAAAATACAAAAAACATTTTAAAACTTTAACAACTACAAAAGTTAAAGGTTCTTATATTGGAGACGGTGTTCGCCTTGAAGCAAAAAGACCAATAATAAAATTAAATGAAAAAAATAATTTTGATCAAATTAGTTTTAACAATTACGATAGAGCGCCTTTTAGAGAAACTAATCAGAAAACAATTAATTTTTATAAAGCAATTAAAGTATTTGATACGATGGCAAACCAAAAGCAATATCAGTGGAGGCATATTTTAAAACCTGGTGAATTACTAATTTTTAATAATTGGAGAGTAATGCATGGTAGAGGTGCATTTTCAGGTGTAAGAAAAATGGCTGGCTGCTATATCAATAAAGAAGATTTTGATAGCTGTTGTAGAATGAATAATATTATTTAAATTTAATTAAATTAATGTCCAAAACTACATCGCTTATATGCGCTTTGATAACAACATTTATTTGGGGCACTGCTTTTATTGCTCAAGACACAGGCATGGACAATATTGGTCCATTAACATTCAATGCATCTAGATTTTTTGTAGGTTTTCTTACGGTCCTACCCATTGCTATAATTATAGAGAGAAAAAAAATTAATTATGAAATCAATTCCAATAAAAAATTATTTTTAAAATATTTATTTTTAATGGGTATATCATTATTTTTGGGCACCTACTTACAGCAAGCCGCATTGCAATACACGAATATAGCTAATGCAGCTTTTTTTACAGTTTTTTACGTTCCATTAGTTCCAATTTTATTATTTTTTATTTATTCTATTAAAGTCCATTGGAGTCTTTGGCCTTCAATAGGTTTATGTATAATAGGTGTTTACTTATTAAGTGATTTTTCAAACTCAGAAATTATGATAGGTGATGCTTTAGTTATTCTATGCTCACTATTTTGGGCTTTACATATAATTTTCGCTGGAAAATTTATGGAGAAATTTAATATACCAATTTTTTATGCAGCATTACAAGCAGCTCTTGTTTTTGGTTTATCTCTTATATTTGCTTTTATTTTAGAGGAAGTAATTATTACAAAAATTTTAACTGAGTATAGTTCAATATTATATGCAGGTGTCTTATCTGGAGGAATTGCTTTTACTTTACAAATGTTTGCACAAAAAAATATTGAAGAAGCTCCTGCAGCAATAATATACTCTCTTGAAGGTGTCTTTGCAACAATTGCTGGATGGATTATTTTAAGCCAAGTTCTTAACATAAATAATATTATAGGATGTGTATTAATTCTTATTGCTGTAATATTTTCTCAAATTGCTCCAACATCAAAAAAATCATAAGTAAATAATTGAAAAAAGAATAATACTTAAAACTATTCTATAAATAACAAAAAAACTCAAACTAAACATTTTAACATAAATAAGAAAGTATTTAATTGTAAAATAAGAAAATAAAAATGAAGCTGAAGTAGAAAATATAAATATAGTATCAAAATTTATTTGATCATCAATAACATCCTTAAATCCCAAAACACTTGCACCCACTAAAGCTGGAATAGACAAATAAAAAGCTATCTTTGATGATTCAACTCTGTCAAATTTTAAAAATCTTGAAGCTGTAATTACTATACCTGATCTACTCACACCTGGAATAATAGCTAAAATCTGAAATAACCCTATAATAATAATACTTTTAATATTTAATTCTGAAGAAATTTTATTTTTCAATTCAAACTTATCTGAAAAGTATAATAAAATTCCAAAAATCAAAGTTGTCCAAGCAACAACTTTTAAGCTTCTAAATTGATCAATTAAATTTGTGGAGTAAAAAATATAACCAACAATAACTAATGGTATAGACCCAAGAATTATTAGTAGAAATATATTTTTATTATTAATGATATTTATTAACTCTTTTCTAAAAAATAAAATAATTGCTAACAAAGAACCTAAATGCAGACTAATATCTAATTGTAGGTTGCTAACATTGAAGTCACTCAATCTTGATATAATTAAAAGATGTGCAGACGAGCTAACTGGAATAAACTCAGATATACCTTGGATAATTGATAAAATTAGCGTCTCTACATATTTTGAATTCATTAGATCCAATACTTCATAATGAAATTGTAACCAAATTAAAGCAATTACATATTTGCATATCATCTATGCATAATAAGAAAAAACCTTTGATTTACTTAAGTTTTGTGAAATATTAGTCAATATTTATGACCTTGTAATTGTTTATTATTAAATTTTTATCGTATATACAGCGTCCACCATGACAGAAAAAATGCTTAAGTTTGTTGATATAGGTCAACAAAATCCACCTAAAAGAGATATATCAGATCGAAAAGAGGATTTTGATGAAATATATACAGAATTTCTAAAAGATAGAGCTGTTCAGCAGTCAAGCAGATGTTCCCAATGTGGAGTACCATTTTGTCAAGTTCATTGTCCATTAAGTAACAATATACCAGATTGGCTTAAACTAACTGCTGAGGGAAGATATGAGGAAGCTTATCAATTATCACAAAGTACAAATAACATGCCAGAAGTTTGTGGAAGAATTTGCCCCCAGGATAGGCTGTGTGAAGGAAATTGTGTAATAGAGCAATCGGGTCATGGAACAGTAACTATTGGATCAATAGAAAAATATATCACAGAGAAAGCTTGGGAAAATGGTTGGGTTAAACCAATAGAAATAAATAGTGAAAAAAATGAGAGTGTAGGAATTATAGGTTCTGGTCCTGCTGGACTTGCTTGTGGAGAACAACTCAGAAAAAAAGGATACAAGGTAACAATATATGATCGTTATGACAGAGCTGGAGGGCTACTGATATATGGTATCCCAGGATTTAAATTAGAAAAGCATGTTGTTCAAAGAAGAATAAAACTTTTGGAAGAAAGTGGAATTAAATTTGTCTTAAACTTTGAAGTTGGAAAAGATTCCAGCTTGTCAGAGTTAAGAGAAAAACACGATTCAATTTTAATAGCTACAGGAGTTTATAAAGCTAGAGAAGTTAATCTGCCTGGTAACGATTTGAGTAATATTTTCCCTGCAATGGAGTTTTTGACAGCATCAAATAAAAAAGGACTAGGTGATAAAGTTGAGTTGTTTGATAATGGAACTTTAAATGCTGAAGGCAAAAATGTTGTAGTAATTGGAGGTGGTGACACAGCAATGGATTGCTTAAGAACTTCGGTAAGGCAGAATGCTAAATCTGTAAAATGTTTATATAGAAGAGATAGAGAAAATATGCCTGGATCAGCAAGAGAAGTTGGCAATGCAGAAGAAGAAGGTGTTGAATTTATTTGGTTAACAAGCCCTAAAGAGTTTAAGGGAACAAATAAAATTGAAAGTGTAGTCGTCAATAAAATGAAATTGGGTGAGCCAGATGATAGTGGTAGAAGAAAGCCAGTTGTGGAAGAAAATTCAGATTTTGAAATTAAAGCCGATCTTGTAATCAAAGCACTTGGATTTGATCCAGAAGATCTTCCAAAATTATTTAATGAAGAAAAATTACAAGTATCAAGATGGGGAACAATAAAAGCAGATTTTGATACGATGGAAACTAGTATAGAGGGAGTATTTGCAGCTGGAGATATAGTTCGAGGAGCATCCTTAGTGGTTTGGGGCATTAAAGATGGAAGAGATGCGGCAACATCAATTGATAATTATTTACAAAGTAAACAAAAACTTAGAGTTGCTTAATGAAGTTAAGAAGTAAAAATTTAAATATTTTAAAGAGTAATCATGTTTACTCGGAAGAGATGGAACATGATGCATGTGGTGTAGGTTTAGTAGCATCCACCGAAGGTCTAAAATCAAGAAAAGTCGTAGAATATGGAATCGATGCTTTAAAAGCTGTTTGGCATAGGGGTGCAATCGATGCAGACGGAAAAACAGGAGATGGTGCTGGTATCCATATTGAAATTCCTAAAGATTTCTTTGAGGAAAAAATTGAAGTAACAGGTCATAAACACGATAATTCCGAACTATGTGTGGGTATGATTTTCTTACCAAGAGATGATTACAGTGCTCAAGAGCAATGTAGAACTATTGTAGAAAGCGAACTAACAAAGAGAAATTTTAGTATCTATGGCTGGAGACAAGTTCCAGTTGATCCTTCAATCTTAGGTGAAAAAGCTGAACAAACAAGACCTGAAATTACTCAAGTATTGTTCACATACAACGATAAAAAAGTTGTCAATAAGTCTCTGGAACAAAAATTGTATGAAACTAGAAGAGTAATTGAAAAAGAAGCTCTCAATAATCAATTAAATAATTTTTATATATGTTCGTTTAGTTCTAAATCTATCATTTACAAAGGAATGTTTTTAGCAGAAGCTTTGTCAGATTTTTATACCGACTTAAAAGATGAAAGATTTATATCTAGGTATGCAATATTTCACCAAAGATTTTCAACTAATACTGCACCAAGTTGGGACTTAGCTCAACCATTTAGATCTATAGCTCATAATGGTGAAATAAACACTCTTAAAGGAAATGTTAATTGGATGAAGGTTCACGAAGAAGAAATGTTTAGTCCCGTTTTCGAAGACATAGAGAATCTTAAGCCTGTAATACCAGCTGGAAATTCTGACTCTGCATCATTGGATAATGTTTTTGAGCTGTTAAATATTTCTGGACAGCCTGCTCCTCTAGCAAAATTAATGTTAATACCAGATGCTTGGTCAAAAAAAAATAAGGTGTTAAAAAAAGATCATCAACAATTATTCAATTTTTTAAATAGTACCATGGAGCCTTGGGATGGGCCAGCTGCTATAGCTGCAACAGATAATGAATGGGTAATTGTTGCAACCGATAGAAATGGATTAAGACCACTTAGATATACAGTCACAAGAGACAAACTTCTTTTTGCAGGAAGTGAAACAGGAATGATAGATTTAAATGAGAAAAAAATTGTATCTAAAGGACGATTGGGACCTGGAGAAATATTAGGAATAAGAATAGAAAAAGGTAAAGTATACTCAAACGATGAGATAAAAAACTACCTTTCAAAAGAATATAAGCATTACAACAATCAAATTATTGATCTTGATAAAAAGTTAGAGTCAGAAACTGAAAAGGTAGAGCTAAAAGGTGGAAATTTGAGAAATTTCCAGCATTGTTTTGGATACAGCATCGAAGATTTAGAATTAATTCTTCATCCAATGGCAGAAGATGCAAAGGAAGCAACAGGATCAATGGGCGATGACACACCTTTAGCAGTTTTATCTGACAAATATAGACCTCTATATCATTACTTTAGACAAAATTTTAGTCAGGTTACAAATCCACCAATTGACTCTCTAAGAGAAAATAAAGTTATGAGTTTAAAGACAAGATTTGGAAATCTTGGCAATATTTTAGATTTTAGCAAATTAACTAAAGATAATATTTATGTATTAAATAGTCCGATATTATCCAATGCACAATTTGAAAAATTTTTAAAATTCTTTGGAAATAATAATAAAGTTTTAGATTGTACATTCAGTAAAGATGATGATTTAGAGACATCAATAAATTTACTCAAAGTTAAATCAGAACAAGCTGTTAGAGAGGGAATTAAGCAAATAATATTATCAGATAAAAATATTTCAGAAAATAGAATGCCAATGCCAATGCTTTTATGTATTGGGGCAATAAATACACACTTAGTTAAATTAGGTTTAAGAGGTTATGTTTCTATTAATGTTCAAACTGGAGATGCTTTAGATACTCACTCTTATGCAACATTAATTGGTGTTGGTGCTACTACAGTGAACCCTTATTTAGCTTTTGACAGCTTATTTCAAAGACATTCTAAGAAATTATTTGGAAATTTCACTTTTGATGAATGTGTTTCAAGATACATTAAATCAGTCAATCTCGGTCTTCTTAAAATAATGTCTAAAATGGGAATTTCCGTTTTAAGTTCTTACAGAGGTGGATGTAATTTTGAAACTGTGGGACTAAGCAGGACAATTGTGAAAGATTACTTTCCTGGGATGTTATCAAAGATTTCTGGAATTGGTTTAAAAGGAATAGAAAAGAAAATTAGAACTATACATAAAGATGCATTTTTCCAAAATTCAAATATTTTACCTATTGGAGGTATTTACAGATATAGAAAAAATGGTGAAACACATCAGTATCAAGGCAAACTAATTCATTTACTGCAAACTGCGGTTGGACAAGGATCTTATGAAATATATAAAAAGTACACAAAAGGTATTTATAATCTAAATCCAATAAGTTTAAGAGATTTAGTAGATTTTAAATCTAAAAATCATATCGATATATCTAATGTTGAGCCTGCATCTAATATATTAAAAAGATTTGGAAGCGGAAGTATGTCTCATGGAGCTTTATCGAAAGAAGCACATGAAACTCTTGCTATTGGTATGAATAGAATTAAAGGTGCATCTTGTAGTGGTGAGGGTGGAGAAGATGAAAAAAGATTTAAAATTATGGAGAATGGAGATAGCGCAAATTCAAGAGTTAAACAAATCGCATCAGCTAGATTTGGAGTAACCATTAATTACCTAAATAATTGTAATGAGATTGAAATCAAAATCGCACAGGGCGCAAAGCCAGGTGAAGGTGGACAATTACCAGGTTTTAAAGTTACAGATGAAATTGCGAGATTGAGACACTCAACGCCAGGAGTTACTTTAATATCACCTCCACCACATCATGATATTTACTCAATAGAGGATCTAGCTCAACTAATTTATGATTTAAAACAAATAAATCCAAAGGCCAGAGTTGGAGTTAAATTAGTTGCTTCCTCAGGAATTGGAACAATAGCTGCTGGAGTTGCAAAAGCTAAAGCAGACATAATTTTAATCTCAGGACACTCAGGAGGTACAGGAGCCACTCCGCAGACAAGCGTAAAATATGTCGGAGTTCCTTGGGAGATGGGATTAACAGAAGCTAATCAGGTACTGACTTTGAATAACTTGAGGCATCAAGTGACGCTTAGAACAGACGGCGGAATAAAAACAGGAAGAGATGTTGTAATTGCGGCAATGATGGGAGCAGAGGAATTTGGTGTAGCAACAACTGCTTTAGTAGCAATGGGCTGTATAATGGTCAGACAATGTCATTCAAATACATGTCCAGTTGGTGTATGCACACAAGATGATAAATTAAGAGAGAAATTTACAGGAACTCCTGACAAAGTAGTAAACCTTTTTACATTCATAGCAGAGGAAGTTAGAGAAATACTTGCTGGTCTTGGTTTCAAATCTTTAAATGAAGTAATTGGAAGAACTGACCTGCTAAGACAAGTAAGCAAAGGATCACCAAACTTGGATGATTTAGACTTAAACCCTCTTTTTGTTCAAGCAGACCCTGGAAAAAATAAAAGATATTGTGAGAAACCAGTAATTAATTCTGTTCCAGATACTTTAGACCAAAAATTATGGCCACAAATAGAAAACAAAATAGATAAAAAAGAAAAAATAAATGAAGAATTTGAAATCCAAAATACTGATAGAGCAGTTGGCACAAGAATTTCATATCATTTGTATAAAAAATTTGGAAATAATAATCTTGATAAAAATTCGATCGAATTAAAATTTAAAGGTTCAGCAGGTCAATCCTTCGGTGCTTTTGCCATTAAAGGATTAAAACTAATTTTAAAGGGAGATGCAAATGATTATGTTGCTAAAGGACTATCAGGTGGGACTATTGTAATTAAATTACAAGAGGAAAGCAACCTCGTCTCAAATGAAAATACTATTATAGGAAACACTGTTTTGTATGGAGCTACTTCTGGAATATTATTAGCAGCAGGACAAGCAGGAGAGAGATTTGCTGTTAGAAATTCAGGAGCAACAGCAGTAGTCGAAGGTTGTGACTCAAATGGTTGTGAATACATGACAGGTGGAAACATTATTATATTAGGAGATATTGGTGATAATTTTGGAGCTGGCATGACAGGAGGCATGGCATTTATATATGACCCTGAAAATCAATTTGAAAAAAAAGTAAACCCTGAAAGTGTAGTTTGGCAAACTCCAGAAACTAAATTTTGGATTGAGAATTTAAGAAAAATGATACAAGAGCATGCGATAGAAACAAATTCAACAATCTCAAAAAAAATTGTTGAGAATTTTGAAAATGAAATAAATAATTTTGTTCAAGTTTGTCCAAAAGAAATGTTAGATAAATTGGAAAATCCTATTTCAAATAAAAAGTTAGTCGGCCAAGCTAGTTAGCATCTTTAATAATATTATCTAAATCTTTACAAATAATATTTAGATTTTTTTTTGACGAGAGACTATGGTCACCCTTCTTAATTATATTTAATTTTTTTTTTGCTTTGCTGAAGATTTTTAAAACATCTCTTGAGTATTTAATTGGTACCACTTCATCTTTTTGACCATGGATCATAGTAACAGGTATTTTCATTGAAATTTTAACTTTTAAAACTTTATTTTTTTTTTTCCTTCCATCTTTAATTAATTGATTAGTTATAAGATACTCATATCCACCATTTTTAATTTTGCTAATACCTTTTTTAATAATTTCACTCTTTGTCTTTTTTGAAAATTTTTTCCACATTATTCTTGTTAAAAATTCAGGAGCAGAGCCAATTCCCACAAAGCCTTTAATCTGTTTTTTAATTGATTTGAATAATAATAATGAAATCCAAGCACCCATACTAGAGCCTATTAAAATTATGTTATTTTTTTTAACTATTTTTTTAATTGTCAGTTTCGCATCATTTGCCCAAGTGGAAATATTCCCTTTTGTAAACTCGCCTGAAGACTTTCCATATCCAGAATATTCAAGTGCCAAAAAGCCCAATTTATTTTTTTTAGCATAGTTTAAAAATCTTTTAGGTTTATCTCCTTCTATATCGGATGCAAATCCTGGTAAAAATATAATATAAAGATTTTTCTTATAATAATTGCTTATATATCTTAGTTTTTTTGTTTTAGAAATTTTTAGAAATTTAAATTTTTTCATATAAAGTATTAAAATTGATTTGAAATATTATAACTCTACCATATGCATCCAAAATTGAAAGTTCTGCAAGTTATACCAAAACTTGGTTACGGTGGTGCAGAAACAGGTTGTTATGATATCGCACACTATCTACATGAAAATGAGTGCAAATCTTTTTTAATATGCAACGGTGGTGAATTAACAAAGTTTATAGATAAAAAAAAAGTTAAATATATAAGATTACCTGTTAACTCCAAAAACCCCATTTTAGTTTTTATTAATTCAATAATTATTTCTCTAATAATTTTATTTTATGGAATTAATATTGTTCATGCGAGAAGTAGAGCACCCGCATGGTCTTGTTTGCTAGCTACCAAAATCACACGATGTAAATTTGTAACTACATTTCATGGAACATATAATTTTAAAAGTAAATTAAAAAAATTATATAATTCTGTAATGTTGAGATCTGATTTAATTATTGCTGGGTCTAATTTTATATTTTCACATATTAAAGAAAATTACTCTGAATACCTTAATGATAAAAAAAAATTCTTGGTGATATTTAGAGGCATTAATACTGATTATTTTGATCCATCAACTACCATAGAAACAGAGGAAGATGAATTATTTAAATTATGGGGACTTAAAATTGAGAGAAAAACTGTTCTATTGCCTGGAAGATTAACAGAATGGAAAGGCCAAGAAATGTTTTTAGATGCTATTAATAAAGTAAATATTAATTTAGGACATGAGGTGTTTAATGTAATTATTCTTGGGAGCGATCAAGGAAGAGAACTTTACAAAAAGAAACTTATTAGGTTAGTTGAACAGCACAGATTAACTAACCAAGTAAAATTTATAGATCATTGTAAAAATATGCCTCTAGCTTACAAAGTTTCAGACATCATAGTTTCCTCATCAATAGAACCAGAAGCCTTTGGAAGGGTATCTGTTGAGGCCCAGGCAATGAAAAAACCAATTGTTGCAAGTAATATAGGGGGATCAAAAGAGACTATAAATGAAAATAAAACAGGATTTTTATTTGAAGCAAATAACTCTGAGGATCTTTCAAAAAAATTAATAGAAATTATGAATTTAGGTGAACAGACTATCAATCAAATGGGCATAGAAGGTAGAAAAAATGTTGTTTCAAAATTTAATGTTGAAAAAATGTGTTTTTCTACTTATTCAGAGTATAAAAAATTAATAAACTAATGCCAAATATTACACTACCAGATGGAAAAAAATTAAACTTTGAAAAAAGTATAACAGGCTCTGAGGTTGCTGAAAAAATTAGCAAGTCTTTAGGTAAGCAAGCTTTGGTGATGAGCATAAACGGTGAACTTAAAGATTTATATACTGTTATTGATCAAGATTGTTCTATTGAAATATTTACAGCTAAAGATCCTGAGGGTTTAGAAGTAATTAGACATGACACTGCACATATAATGGCTATGGCCGTTCAACAACTATACCCAGGTACACAGGTAACAATTGGGCCAGTTATAGAAAATGGATTTTATTATGATTTTGCAAGAAAAGAGCCTTTTACTAGTGATGATCTAAAAAAGATTGAAAAAAAAATGTCAGAGATAATAGATAAAGATGTAAAAACAAGAAAAGAAGTTTGGGAGAGAGGTAAAGCAATAAGTCATTTTAAAAAAATTGGGGAAAAATACAAAGCTGAGATAATTGAAAGCATTCCTAAAAACGAAGAACTAACGATTTATCATCACGGCGAAACATGGCATGATTTATGTAGAGGTCCTCATTTAGTATCTTCTGGTAAAATAGGTAAGGCTTTTAAACTGACAAAAGTATCTGGAGCTTATTGGCGTGGTGACTCTAATAATGAAATGCTTCAAAGAATATATGGTACTGGCTGGGCAACTAAAAAAGAATTAGACCTTTATCTTCAGAGAATTGAGGAAGCAGAAAAAAGAGATCATAGAAAAATTGGAAAAGAGATGGATTTATTTCATTTTAGAGAAGAAAGTCCTGGATCTGTGTTTTGGCACCAGAAAGGTTGGAATTTGTTCCAAAAATTAGTTTCTTATATGAGAATGAAACAAGATCACGACGGTTACAAAGAGATAAATACACCGGAAATACTTGATAGATCTTTGTGGGAAAAATCTGGCCACTGGGAAAAATTTGGAGCTAATATGTATACTTCAACAACACCAGATGAAAAAGTATTTGCGATTAAACCCATGAATTGTCCTGGCTGTGTTCAAGTATTTAATCAAGGACTTAAAAGTTATAGAGATTTACCTTTAAAGATGTCAGAATTCGGAAAAGTTCATAGATATGAACCTTCAGGTGCATTGCATGGATTATTACGTGTAAGAGCCTTTACTCAAGATGATGCACATATTTTTTGTACAGAAGAACAAATTACTGAAGAATGTTTGAGCGTTACAAATTTAATTTTAGAAATCTATAAAGATCTTGGTTTTGAAGATGTTATTTTAAAATATTCAGATAGACCAGATTTAAGAGTTGGAGACGATAAAGTTTGGGATAAGTCAGAGGCTGCGTTGTTAGAAGCAATCAAAGCGACAAAGCTAGAGTACTCAATTAATAAAGGTGAAGGTGCATTTTATGGACCAAAAATCGAATTTGTTTTAAGAGATGCAATCGGTAGAGATTGGCAGTGTGGAACATTGCAAGTAGATTTAAATTTACCAGGTAGGTTAGGAGCTTCTTTTGTTGATAAAGATGGAACTAAAAAAGTACCTGTAATGTTACACAGAGCATTATTTGGATCTTTAGAAAGGTTTATAGGTATCCTTATAGAGAATTATGCAGGCAAACTGCCATTTTGGATATCACCTTTACAGGCAGTAGTTATTCCAATCTCTAGTGATTTTGATGAATATGCTAAAAGTGTAGCTAAGGAATTAAAACGGAGTGGTTTGATTGTTGAGGTGGATCTTAAAAATCACAATTTAAATTATAAAATAAGAGATCATTCTTTAACAAAAGTACCAATGTTATTGATTTGTGGAAAAAAAGAAGTTGACTCCAACAGTGTAACTATTAGAAGGTTGGATTCTAATAAACAAGAAAATATGGCTATAAAAGAATTTATAAAAAAATACTCCGATCTAAATAAAGCCCCTTCAATCTAAGTGGCAGATTTTAAACAAAATTATTTTCAAAAAAGAACTAAAGCAAGAGGCCCAAGGTCTAACAACAGAATTACTTCAAATGAAGTTCAAGTTATTGGAAGTGATGGAGAAAATTTAGGAATATTAAATTTAAATGAAGCTATTAATAAAGCAAAAAATGAAGGTTTAGATTTAATTGAAATTGCTCCAAACGCAAAACCCCCTGTCTGTAAAATTATGGATATGGGTAAATATAAATATGACGCACAAAAAAAAGCTAACAAGGCAAAAAAAAAACAAAAAAAAATTGAATTAAAAGAAATAAAATTAAGGCCAGTCACAGAAGTTCATGACTACACTTTCAAAATTAAAAATGCTCAAAAGTTTTTGGCAAAAGGCGATAAAGTCAAATTTACAATAAGGTTTAAAGGGAGAGAGTTACAACATTCGAACCTAGGTAATGAATTAATGGATAAAATTAAGGCAGACATGGAGACTATTGGAAGAGTAGAACTTCAGCCAAAATTTGATGGAAAGCAAATGATTATGGTAATCCAGCCTTTATAAGCCATATTTCTAGTTGTAAATTTAATTTAATATTTGTATAACCCCGAAAATTATGCCCAAGTTAAAAACAAAAAGTTCAGCTAAAAAAAGATTTAAAATCTCAGCTAAAGGCAAGGTTATTACCCCACAGGCTGGAAAAAGACACGGCATGATTAAAAGAACAAATTCACAAATTAGAAAACAAAGAGGCACAGCTGTTTTATCTAAACAAGATGGTAAGATAGTAAAATCTTATATGCCATACAGCTTAAGAGGATAAAATGGCAAGAGTTAAAAGAGGAGTTACAAGTAGAGCTAAACACAAAAAAGTTTTAAAAGCTGTTAAAGGTCAGTGGGGAAGAAGAAAAAATACTATAAGAGTTGCAAGACAAGCAATGGAAAAAGCTATGCAGTATGCTTATAGAGATAGAAGAAATAAAAAAAGGGATTTCAAATCACTTTGGATACAAAGAATTAATGCTGGTGTCAGATCCGAAGGTATAACATATTCAAAGTTTATTAATGGTTTAAGCAAATCAGGAATTAAATTAGATAGAAAAATTCTTGCAGAAATTGCTTACGACAACCCTGAAGCATTCAAAACTATAGTTAAAAGGGCTCAAGCAGCATTAAATTAATCAAGACTATTGTTTTTCTTCCTTTAACAAATATTCTATCAAAATGCCTGATATTAAAAAAATAAAAGATGATTATATCGATAAACTTAATATGGAAAATAATGTTGATAAAGTAAATAAAATATCAATCAAAATTCAAGAAATAGAAACTAAAGAAATTAATTTAAAGCTTGAGAAAGAAAAAATTGATATAACTCTTCCAGAAAGAGATATTGAAATTGGTAAAATTCATCCTGTCTCTCAGGTGATAGATGAAATTTCATCTATATTTTCTGAAATTGGATTTAGCGTTGAGGAAGGTCCGGATGTAGAAAATGAATATAATAATTTTACAGCATTAAATACACCAGATAATCATCCAGCTAGAGATATGCATGATACTTTTTATCTAGATAAAAATAAGGAATTACTTTTGAGAACACACACATCTCCAGTTCAGGTAAGAACTATGTTAAAAGGTAAGCCTCCTTTTAAAATTATTGCACCAGGAAGAACTTACAGGTCAGACAGTGATCAAACTCATGCTCCAATGTTTCATCAAGTTGAAGGGTTACATATAGATAAAAATATAAACATGGGACATCTTAAAGGATGTTTAAATTATTTTATTAAGGAGTTTTTTGAAGTTGATAAAATTAAAATGAGATTTAGACCAAGTCATTTCCCATTTACTGAACCCTCAGCAGAAGTAGATATAGGATATGAAATTAGAAATGGAAAGATAGTAATTGGTGAAGGTGATAAATGGCTAGAAATTTTAGGTTGTGGAATGGTTCATCCAAATGTTTTAAAAAATGTAAAAGTTAATCCAAGTAAATATCAAGGATATGCCTTTGGAATTGGCATAGACAGACTGGGAATGTTGAAATATGGAATTAATGATTTAAGAGCCTTTTTTGAGACAGATTATAGATGGTTAAGTCACTTTGGTTTTGATCCATTAGATGTCCCATCAAATTATAGAGGACTGAGTAGATGAAGTTCACAGTTGACTGGTTAAAAAACCATCTTGATACAAAATTCAACAATAGTCAAATAATAGATAAATTAACAAATATTGGTTTAGAAGTAGAAAGTTTTGAGAGCTCTATATCTGAATTAGATAATTTTATTGTTGCAAAAATTATAAATGTCAAAACTCATCCAAATGCAGACAGATTGAAGTTATGTGATGTTTATATAGGTAGCGACAAAACAATTGAAGTAGTATGTGGGGCCCCAAATGCAAAAAATGGTCTTTTGACAGTTTATGCCCCTCCAGGTACGATTATTCCTAAAAATCAGATGAAGTTATCTGTAAGTAAAATAAGAGGTGTAACATCATATGGAATGCTCTGTTCTGAATCTGAATTATTATTATCTAATGAAAGCGATGGAATAATAGAATTAAAAAACAATAAATATGCAAATAAAATTGGAGTAAAATATTTTAAAAGCACTTCTGAAAAAGTAATAGATTTATCAATTACGCCCAATAGACCAGATTGTTTAGGAGTAAGAGGAATTGCTAGAGATTTATCCGCTGCTGGTGCTGGTAAATTAACAATTAATAAAAAATCAAATTTAAAATATAGGGGTGATCAAAATATAAATGTAACAATAAAAAAAGAAAAAGTTCAAGGATGCACAACATTTGGAAGTTGTTTAATAAAAGGTGTAAAAAATAAAGAGAGTCCAAAATGGCTAAAAGATAAAATTAAATCTTTAGGCCAAAAACCAATATCCGCGATAGTTGATATTACTAATTATGTGATGTTTGATTTAAATAGACCATTGCACGCCTATGATGCAGATAAAATTGATAACGAAATTATTATTAGAAGTTCTACTAAAGGAGAAAGCTTCGAAGCCTTGGATAATAAAAAATATATTTTAGAAAATGATATGTGTGTTATTTCTGATAGATCTGGAGTACTTGGTCTTGGTGGCATAATTGGTGGTACAAAATCTGGAACAGAATATTCAACTAAAAACATATTATTAGAATCTGCTTATTTTTTACCGCGTTCAATAAGAAAAACTTCGAAACAGTTAAATATAGATACAGATGCAAAATTCAGATTTGAAAGAGGTATAGATCCTTTATCAATTGAAGAAGGATTAATAAAAGCTTCTGAGCTAATAAAACAAATTTGTGGAGGTGAAATAAGTAATTTAGATATAAAAAAAATTGAAAATTATAAAAAAAAAATAATCAATTTTGAGCCATCTCTTTTTGAAAAAACGACTGGATTTAAAGTTGAAAAAAAAGAATTAATTAAAATACTTGATAAGCTGGGTTTTAATGTATCTAAGAATAAAAAATTTTTAAAGTTAGTAGTACCTTCTTGGAGACCAGACATAACTCAACCAATTGATATTGTTGAAGAAATAGTGAGAATAAAAGGCTACGAACATATTAATACTTCAGAACCCATTAAGACAAGATTAAAGCCAACACTTAATTCTTATCAGAAATTATTTCATTTTTTACAAAGATCCGTGGCATCAAAAGGTTATTTAGAAACTGTAACATGGTCATTTACTGACTCTAAAATTAATCAACTGTTCAAAGAAAATGATGAAGAAATACCAATTGTAAATCCGATTAGTTCAGATCTAAATGTTTTAAGAAATTCTATTTTCCCAAATTTGATATTTTATTTAAAGAAAAATTTAGATAGAGGAATCAAAGATATTTGTTTATTTGAAATTGGTCCAGCATTTAAAGGAAAAAATCCTGGAGATCAACTGACTGTTATAGGTGCTGTAAGAGCAGGGAAGGTTTCAAGATTATCTTGGAATGATAAAGAGAGAATTGTAGATACATTCGATGTAAAAAAAGATGTAATCCAAAGTCTTTATGAAGCAGGAATTGATAAAGATGATATTATTATAGATGATAAAACACCTTCTTACTATCACCCAGGAAAATCTGGAGGGGTGTACCAAAATAAAAACGAAAAAAATGCTGTAGCATATTTCGGTGAGATACATCCAAATATAATAAAAAAATTAGACATAAAAACAGAGGGTTTGGTAATATTTGAAATTTGTCTTGATTATATAAAAAAGTCAAAACAAAAGATAAAAGATTCAAAATCTGAATATAAATTTTCTGATTTCCAAAAATCAGAGAGAGATTTTGCATTTATTATTAATAAAAACTTTAAATCTCAAGAATTGGTCAATATAATTAAATCTGTTGATGACAAATTAATTAATTCAGTAAGAGTATTTGATGTATTTGAGGGAGAAAATATCCCAGAGGGAAAAAAATCTATAGCTGTTAATGTAAATATTCAGTCAGATAAAAAAACATTAAATGAAAGTGACCTGGACAACATTAATAAACTAATTATCTCTTCGGTTGAGTTAAAGTCTGGCGCAAAAATTAGATCCTAAAAATGGGAGATACAATAGACAACATTAGGAATTTTGCAATTATAGCTCATATAGATCATGGTAAATCAACTATAGCTGACAGAATAATTCATAAATGTGGAGGTTTGAGTGATAGAGAAATGAAATCTCAAGTGCTTGATTCTATGGATATTGAAAGAGAGAGAGGGATAACAATCAAAGCACAAACAGTTAAATTAAATTATAAAGCTAAAAATGGCAAAAATTATATTTTAAATATTATAGACACCCCAGGACACGTAGATTTTAGTTATGAAGTTAGTAGAAGCCTTTATGCGTGCGAGGGATCAATATTAATTGTAGATAGTACCCAAGGGGTAGAAGCTCAAACACTTGCAAATGTATATCAAGCACTTGATATAAATCATGAGATTATTCCAGTATTAAATAAAATTGATCTACCAGCTTCTGATCTCGAAAAAACAAATAATCAAATTGAAGATGTTATTGGAATAGACACATCAAATTCTGTTCCTTGCTCTGGAAAAACTGGACAAGGAATAGATGAAATTCTTGAGCAAATTATTAACTCTTTGCCTGGACCTAAAGGTGAAAAAAATAGAAAATTAAAGTGTTTATTAGTTGATAGCTGGTATGACACTTATCTTGGAGTAGTTATATTAGTGAGAATTATAGACGGAAAACTAAAAAAAAATATGAAAATAAAAATGATGTCTACAAATCAAGAATATATAATAGAAAAAGTTGGTGTTTTTACCCCGAAGGCAAAAGATGTGAGTGAACTTAATGCTGGAGAAATAGGTTTTATTACAACTGGTATTAAAATTTTATCTGAAACTAAAGTTGGAGACACTATATGTGATGCAGAAAATCCTCTCCATGATGCATTACCAGGTTTTAAACCAAGTAAGCCAGTAGTTTTTTGTGGTTTATTTCCTGTAGATAGTTCAGAATATCAAAAATTAAAAGATGGACTTGCTAAATTACAATTAAATGATGCAAGTTTTTCTTATGAAGCAGAATCATCGTCTGCCTTAGGACTTGGTTTTAGATGTGGATTTTTAGGTCTCCTACATCTTGAAATAATCACAGAAAGGCTTGAAAGAGAATTTGATATTAATTTATTAACTACAACACCTGGTGTTGTTTATAAAGTTTACTTAAATAACGGTGAAATTGTCGAACTCCAAAATCCCTCAAATTTACCAGATCCTACTTATATAAAATATATTGAGGAACCATGGATTAAAGCTACAATTATCACTCCAGATCAATACTTAGGATCAATTATTAAATTATGTCAAAATAAAAGAGGTATACAAACTAATTTAAGTTATTCAGGAAATCGTGCAGTAATTAATTACGAAATACCTTTAAATGAAGTAGTATTTGATTTTAATGATCGTCTTAAATCTATGACAAGTGGATATGCTAGTTTCGATTATGAAATTATTGAACACAAAGAAGGAGACCTTGTAAAAATGAATATACTAGTAAACTCAGAACCTGTTGATGCTCTTGCAATGATGATACATAAAGATTTTGCTCAAACCACAGGTAGAGAGGTCTGTGAAAAATTAAAAGATTTAATTCCAAGACACAACTTTATGATACCAATCCAAGCAGCTATCGGTGGTAAAATTATTGCTAGAGAAACTATCAAAGGTTTTAAAAAAGATGTGTTAACAAAAATTCATGGGGGTGGAGCGACAGATAGAAAAAGAAAACTGCTAGAAAAACAGAAAAAAGGCAAAGCTAGAGCTAAGCAATTTGGAAAAGTTGAGATTCCTCAAGAAGCATTCATTGGTGTTTTAAAAATTAATAAAGATGCATGACAAGAATATTTTCAGATTTATCAATAATTATTCCAACATTTTACCCTGGCGAGATAATTCATAATTGTATTGATTCACTTCCACAAGAATCAGATATAATAATAGTTGATAATGGAGATGATCCAGAATTAGAATATATTTTAAAAAATAAATACCCTAGAATAAGACATTATAAAATCGGAGACATAGGTTTACCTAAATCATTTAATTTTGCTGTAAAAAAATCAAAAAATGAAAATATTTTAATAACACAACCAGATGTGACTTTTGAGAAAGATACAATTAGTAATTTGATTAGTGCTTCAATTAAATATCCTAATGCAGGTATAATAGCTCCCATAATATTTGAGAATAAAAAATACAGTCTTTATGATACTTTGGACTTAAATCTTAGTAAAACAGGAGAACTTCAAGTTAAAAAAATATGCAAATCTATCAATATAATGCCTAGCGGAGATTTCTGTGCACAAGGAGTTAATGCAACTGCAATGCTAATTAAAAAAAACATAATTAAAAAAGTGAATGGCTGGGATGAAAATATTTATACATACTTAGAAGATATTGATCTCTGCATAAAAATACGAAAAAATAATTTTCAAATTATCAAAATTCCAAAAGCAATAGTAAATCATATAGGTTTTGGATCACATAAAAAAGAAAATGCTCAAAAGGCAGAATTATCTAGAAACTGGCATTTTTGTTGGTCATCTTTATATTTTAGAGATAAGTATACAAAAAAATCTGAGTTTATATTATTTTTTATATCCAACTTTACTAAGTATTTTTCTAAAGTTTTTGTAAACTTAATATTATTTAATAAAAAAAAAGTTAAAATCAATTTCATAAGGTTAAGAGCATGCTTAAACTATATAACTCAAAAAAAATCCTCTTATAGATATTAAAATTTATGAACATTAAAGAAAAATTCTTTGATTTATTCGGAATGTATATTGAAAAAAAAACACAAAAGAATGATGTATCTAAAATTATAAAAAAACTTTTACCTTATGAAACTGGAATAAAATTAATTAGATTAGGCGAAGATAGTGATGGTGGTTATTTAATTCCAAATGATTTAGATAATATAGATAAAAATTATTCAGCAGGAGTTGGCTCATTAACAAAATTTGAAAACGATTTACAAAAAAATTATAAAATTAATTCTAAAATGCTTGATTTTAACAATATAAATCAAGATATTTTACCAAAAAATAGTGAATATTTAAAAAAAAAACTTTCTTTATTTTCAAATGAAAATCAAATTACTATTAATGATTGGATTGATGATGAACATGAGGAAATAATTTTAAAAATTGATATAGAAGGAGATGAATATATAAATTTAGCTTCAATAACAAATGAAAAATTAACAAAAGTTAGAATATTAATTGTTGAGTTTCATGATTTAAGAAATTTAAAAAATTTAATTTTTTTAAGAAATTTTGATAAAATTATTTCGAAACTAAATCATTTTTTTTATCCTTGTCATCTTCATATAAATAATATGAGTAAAGTTAAAAATATTGCAGGTTTTAAAGTACCAGACATGCTTGAAATTACCTTTATTAGAAAAGATAGAATTAAAGATTTTGATTTAAAGTATTCAGAATTACCAAGTAAATTGGATAAGAAAACTGTAAAGGATAAAGAGGAAATAATTCTGGATAGAAGTTGGTATTTTTAGAATTATAAAATTTTAAAATGTTTACATTTTTTTAAAATAATTTAGGAGAGGTGGCCGAGTGGTTGAAGGCGCACGCTTGGAAAGCGTGTATAGGGGAAACTCTATCATGGGTTCGAATCCCATTCTCTCCGCCATATTTTTGTTAGAAAATTGATCTTTTTAAAGGGTTTTAGTGAAATAGAAAAAAAATCTAAAAAACATCAAATAAATGTTGGTATTCAACACTAATTTAAGCATTTGCACTTCTACCATTTTTAAATTTTTTGTAAAAATGTTATAAAAATTTCTCTCATATTAAAAATTAATGACAAAAAATAATTCAAACAATTACCAAGCTGACTCTATAAAAGTACTAAAAGGTCTTGAAGCTGTAAGAAAAAGACCAGGTATGTATATTGGTGACACTGATGATGGGACCGGATTGCATCATATGGTTTATGAAGTTGTAGATAATTCTATTGATGAAGCTCTAGCAGGTTTTTGTAAAAAAATTGAAATAAGTATAAACGAAGATAACTCTGTAACAGTGATTGATGACGGCAGAGGAATTCCTGTTGATATTCACAAGGGTGAAAAAAAATCTGCAGCAGAAGTTATAATGACTCAACTTCATGCTGGCGGTAAATTTGATCATAATTCTTATAAAGTTTCTGGAGGACTGCATGGAGTTGGAGTATCAGTTGTCAATGCTCTTTCAGAGAGATTAAAACTTACAATTAATAGAGATAATAAAAAATATTATGTAGAATTTAAAAATGGAGATGCTAGGACTTCTTTAAAACAAGTTGGAAAATCAAAAAATAGCGGTACCGAAATTAATTTTGTCCCATCAAAAGATATATTTTCATCTATTAAATTTAGTTTTTCTATTTTAGAAAAAAGAATGAGAGAGTTGGCTTTCTTAAATAAGGGTATAAAAATAGTTTTAAGTGATTTAAGACAAAAAAAACCAAAAACATTAGAATTTAAATTTGATGGAGGTATTACAGAATTTGTTCAATTCATAGATGAAAAAAAAGAAAGTTTGAAAAACAAAAATGAAAATGCTCTTTTTAAAAGACCTATATACATAGAGGGCTTAAAAAATAATATTAGTGTTCAGTGCTCCCTTAAATGGAATGCTGGATATAGTGAAGATGTATTACCTTATACCAACAACATTTATCAAAAAGATGGAGGAACCCATCTTCTTGGATTTCGAAGTGCATTAACAAGAGTAGTAAATAAATATGCACATGAACAAAACTTATTAAAAAAAAATAAAGTTTCTTTATCAGGTGATGATGTTAAAGAAGGGTTAACTTCAGTTCTCTCTATTAAAATTCCGGATCCTAAATTTTCATCTCAAACAAAAGATAAATTAGTCTCATCAGAAGTTAGAAATATTGTTGAAACTATCATTAACGAGAAGTTGTCCATTTGGTTTGATCAAAATCCATCAATTTCAAAAATTATCTTAACTAAAATTATCCAGGCCGCTGTAGCAAGAGATGTAGCTAGAAAGGCAAGAGAAAACGTAAGAAGAAAAGGAGCCTTAGAATTAACAGGTTTGCCTGGAAAATTAGCTGATTGTCAAAATTCAAAGCAAGATGGTACTGAACTATTTATTGTAGAAGGTGACTCAGCTGGCGGTTCAGCGAAACAAGGCAGAAACCGTGAAAATCAAGCAGTTTTGCCGCTTAGGGGAAAAATATTAAATACTTTTACAGATCATAATGGATCGAAAAAGAATGGAAATGCCAATGATTTAAGAACTAAAAGCTTATCAAAAATGATTTCATCAAATGAAATAGTTACATTGATAAACGCACTTGGCCTTGATCCAAAAAATGAGGACATAGATCTCAAAGATCTAAGATATGGAAAAATAATAATAATGACAGATGCTGATGTTGATGGTTCACACATAAGAGCATTATTATTAACGTTTTTTAATAATAAACCATTTGATAAATTAATTGAGTTTGGACATGTTTATCTCGCCCAGCCACCTTTATTTAAAATTAATAAAGGAACTAAAAGCATATATATCAAAGATGAAAATGAGCTTGAAAGTTATCTAATAAAAAATTCAAAAGATATTAAAAAATACAAGAAGAATTCTAAAGAATTTAATAATATTCTCCAAATTGAAAAGTCCAAACTAAGCATTCAAAGATTTAAAGGACTTGGGGAAATGAACCCTGATGAATTATGGAATACAACTTTAAATCCTGAAAAAAGAAATTTGTTACAGGTTCAATATTCAAAGAATACTAAAAAAGATCAAGATTTGATACAAACCTTAATGGGTAATGATGTTTCTTCCAGAAAAGATTTTATCGTTGAAAACGCAATAAATGTTTCAAACTTAGATATTTAGATGGATTTAAAACAATCTGTCAAAGCAGCTTCATTAAATAAGTCCACTTATATCAACTTAAGATGGATTGGAATTTTAGGCCAATTTATAACTTTAAATACAGTAAAATTTATTTTTGGTTTTGAATTCAACTTTATTTTATCTAATCTTATAATTTTTGTTGGAGCTTTGAGTAACCTCTACTTAATGTTTTTTTATAAAAAACCAATACTTTCAAATGTTACCTCTTTTAATTTTTTATCTTTAGATATTCTTCAATTGAGTGCCTTACTTTACTTATCAGGGGGTATTTTAAATCCATTTTCAATATTTCTTTTGATACCAAGTGTATTTGCTGCATCCAATTTAAATATTAGAACAAATATTGCTTTAATTTTAATTACATTAGCATCGATTATATTGTTAACTTTCTATCATTATGAATTGCCTAAACCTTTGGATCAATATAGTATTAGCTTATATTATTATTATGCAATTCCTCTGGCATTGATAATTGCATTATTTTTCTTGAACTATTTTGCATTTATTTTTGGACAAGAAACAAACCTTAGGAAAGATGCTTTAGATAAAATCCAAGAAGTAATTTCCAAAGAACATGAGCTCGTCTCACTTGGTGGACAAGCTGCAGCAGCAGCTCATTCATTTGGCACTCCTTTGTCAACAATTAAAATTATTTCTCATGATTTATTTGATCAATTTAAAGATAATAATGATGTAAAAAAAGATCTCGAACTATTAATTAGTCAAGTTAATAGGTGTAATGATATTTTAAAAAAATTAACATTAAATCCTACTATAGAAGATGATTTTATTGACAAAAATAAAACGCTTTACGATTATATTAATGAGATAGTTAACTCATTTAAGGAAATTTCTAATAAGAATTTCAATATTGATAAAGAACAAGATTCTAACTCATTTGAAATATCAAAATCTGTTGAAATTGTATATGGTTTGAGAAATTTTATTGGAAATGCTAACAAATTTTCAAATGAAAATATTTATATTGCTATCAAAAGTGACAGTCAAAAGACTGAAATAACAATAGAGGATGATGGCCCTGGTATACCAAAAGATATACTTAATAAGATTGGAGAGCCTTATATTAAGACACTTAAACCCAAAGATAATAAGAAAACTGGACTAGGTTTAGGGATTTTTATAGGCAAAACATTGTTAGAAAAAAATTCTGCCAGAATAACAATTAGAAATTCAGAAACTAGAGGTGGAGCTGAAGTAAAAATAGAGTGGGAAAATAAAAATTTAAAAAAATTAGTGTAGTTTTTTATTATTTTCAAACAATCCACTAAGCTGACCAATCATTACATCACCTAACTCTTGAACGTCAGCAATTTTTATCGCTTTTTTGTAATATCTCGAAACATCGTGGCCTATACCTATAGCAAGAATTTCTATATCACTTTTGTTTTCAATTGATTTTACAGTTTGCTTTAGATGTTTTTCTAAAAAATCACCCGAGTTAACAGATAATGTTGAATCATCAACTGGAGCTCCATCTGAAATAACCATAAGAATTTTTCTTTCTTCTTTTCTTTTCTTAAGTCTATTGAAAGCCCAAGTAATAGCTTCACCATCAATATTTTCTTTAAGCAAACCCTCTTTTAACATTAAACCTAAATTTTTTTTTGATTGTCTCCAGTGAGTATCAGCAGATTTATAAATTATATGTCTTAAGTCATTCAAACGTCCTGGATTTTTTAATTTTCCAAGTTTATTCCACTTTTCCCTACTCTTACCGCCCTTCCAATTTTTTGTCGTGAAACCAAGAATTTCTACTTTAACTGAACATCTCTCTAATGTTCTAGACAATATATCAGCACAAAGGGCTGCAATAGTAATTGGCCTTCCTCTCATTGATCCAGAATTATCTATGAGTAAAGTCACAACTGTATCTTTAAATTCCAAATCTTTCTCTTTTTTAAAGGAAAGAGAATTGTATGGATCTATTATTATTCTTGGTAATTTTGAACTATCTAATAAACCTTCTTCAAGATCAAATTCCCAAGATCTATTTTGTTTTGCAAGTAACTGTCTTTGTAATTTATTTGCAAGTTTTGTAATTATGTCTTGAAAACTTGTTAGCTGTTGATCTAAATTTTTTCTTAGTTTAGAAATTTCTTCAGAGTTTTCCAGTATTTCTGCTTTTGCTGTCTCATCAAATTCTGAAGTGTATATTATATATTCTTTATTACTTATTCCTAAATTTTTTTTCTGAACAATATTTTCTATTTCACTATTTTCAGAATCATCATTTCCTAATTGTTCATCAAGTCTAAATTCATTCATTTCGTTAGAACTATCTACACCTTCATTTATACTGTCCTCCTCTTCTCTTTCCTGAGAGTCTCCACTATCTGTTTTTTTTTCATCTTTTGAATTATTATTATCTTGCTCATCTTCTTTCTGCTCCTCTTTTTTATTTTCTTCTTCAGACTCGAAGATTTCCATGTTTTGAAGAATTTCTGATATTTTAGAATTGTAAATGTCCTGATTCTCTGCATTTTCTTTTAAAAAGTTTATGTGTTTATCTAAAGATTTTTCAAAATCATCTTTCCAGTAAGATAAAATTTTTTCAGCATCTTTAGATAAACTTACGTTCATTAGTTTATTAAGCATGTAATATTCAAAAGCTTCAGAAACATTAGATTCTTCTTTCTTTTTTATATTTTCAGATTTTGCCGTACTTATCTTATTTTTATATTTGGTCATTAAATTTTTAGAAATTCCCTTCATCATTTGTGAGCCTAAAAGTTCATATCTTATTTTTTCAGAAATTTTATAAAGTGTATGGCAAGTAGGTGTTTTAGGAATATTTTGTTCCAAAGTGGAATTATCAGAAAATTTTCTTTTTAATGCCTCAGAATCTGCCTCGGCTCTTAATTTAACAAAGTTTTCTTTATCTTTTAAATTATCAAATTTAGAAATATTAAATTCTTTTAAATTCTTTTTGTCTTTTGTAGGATTTGTTTCACCTGAAATGGCTTTAATCGTTGAGTTTAAAGCTTGTTTAAATTGCTCTTTTATAAGATCATCTTTGTTCATTAAACCTGAATATTTATCATGGCCTCCGGCAGTTCTTCACCAAAACATCTTTGATAATATTCTGCGATTGTATTTTTTTCTACATCATCACATTTATTTAAAAAAGTTACTCTGAATGCATAGCCTACATCATTAAATATTTCGGAATTTTCTGCCCAATGTAGTACTGTTCTAGGGCTCATAACAGTTGAAATATCTCCAGCCATAAATCCTTTTCTTGTTAGTGTCGCAACTTTTATCATGTTTGCAACTCTCTCTTTACCTTTATTATTATCTAAAGATTTATTTTTTCCTAAAATAATTTCCATTTCTTTTTCCAAAGCCAAATAATTTAATGTTGTTACGATGTTCCATCTATCCATTTGTCCCTGGTTTATTTGTTGCGTTCCATGATAGAGTCCCGTTGTATCTCCTAAACCAACAGTATTTGAAGTTGCAAATAATCTGAAATATTTATTTTGCTTAATGACCTTATTCTTATCTAATAAAGTAAAATTTCCCTCAGCCTCCAAAACTCTTTGAATTACAAACATCACATCTGGTCTACCGGCATCATATTCATCAAATACTAAAGCTACAGGATTTTGTATCGACCAAGGAAGAATCCCCTCTTTGAATTCTGTGACTTGTTTGCCATCTTTGATTACAATTGAGTCTTTACCAATTAAATCTATTCTACTAACATGACTGTCTAAGTTAATTCTTATACATGGCCAGTTCAATCTGGCTGCAATTTGTTCTATATGAGTTGATTTACCTGTTCCATGATAACCTTGCACTAAGACTCTTTTATTAAATGAAAATCCAGAGAGGATTGCTAAAGTTGTATCTTTATCAAATTTATAAGTTTTATCTATGTCTGGTACATAATCAGTTTTTTTTGAAAATGCGTCCACTTCCATATCAGAATCTATACCGAATGTTTGTTTAATTGATAATTTAATATCTGGGGTCTGTTCAATATTTGTTGTCAATTTTGTCCTTATAAGTATTTTTTAATTGGGTATAAGCTAAAGTTATCACTTTAAGCTTATCTTCAAATTTTTTATTGCCAGCATTCATATCAGGGTGAAATTTTTTCACAAGTCTTTTGAATTTTTCTTGTATTTTAGCCCATTTTAAACCAACACCAACACCTAAAATTTCAAAGGCTTTAAGATCATTACTATTAAACTTAAACTTATTCATATGATTCAAGTTACTAAACTCTTTAAATTTTCCATTTTCATCTTTTAATGTATTATTCCACAATATTTTGAAAAAATTATCTGAAGAGCTGAAACTCTGAGTTGGCTTATGCCATGTCATGTCAGACTTTAAAAAGTTGAGTATTTGTTCGTCGCTCATGCCTGAAAAATAATTCCAGCTTTTGTTAAATTCCCTTACATGTTCAAGACAGAGAAGCCTATATTCTTTGCTGTTATCCTTTTCTTTTGGAGCTTTGTAAAGTCCCTCTTCGTTACAATTATTCCATTCACAAATATTTTTCATATTATATAATATCTAGTTTAATGGATATTAATCAACTTTCAAAAAAAATTAAAAATAAACTTTTGAAAGATACTTCTATAAAAGAAGTGAAGATAATTGATAACACTTATAAACATTTAAAGCACAATTCACATCAGAAAGGTAAATTTCATATTAAATTAGAAATAAATTCTGACAGATTAAAAAAAACAAATAGGGTTCAGTCTAATAAAGTAATTTATAAAATTTTAAGTGAAGAATTAAAAATTTATATTCATTCTTTACAAATAAGCTTTATTTAATTCTTTTAATAAAAACTTGTTTAATTCACCAGATTTGGCCTGATAATTAAGGTTTAATTTTCCAAAATTCCTTATTAATATTAAGTTTATACTATCTGATTTGTTTTTTTTATCACTTTTCATAAAATTTAGAATTGATGTGATTTTCCTTTTATTAAAAAGGTCTTTATATTGATTTTTAATTTCTATCTTTTTGATATGATTGTTTATTAATTCTGAATTTGAATTTGAAATAATTTTTTTTTCTTTACTAAAATTTACAGCATTCATTAAACCAAATATAACAGCTTCTCCATGATTTAATTTTTTTGTGTAACCAAGAGTAGCCTCATATGCATGAGCAAAAGTATGGCCAAGATTTAAAGATTTTCTTAAATTTTTTTCTTTTTCATCTTTTTCGATAATCTTTTTTTTTAATAAACAGCTATTTAAAATTGCATTAATTATAAAGTTTCCTTTTAGGTTTAAAATTTTATTAAAATTTTTATCTAAAAAAATAAAATTTTTTTTGCTGTCAATTAAACTACTTTTTAATATTTCTGCATATCCACATATAATTTCTCTTTTGGGGAGGGTACGTAGTAAATTAATATCTGAAATTACTAAATCTGGCTGATAAAAGCTTCCTACAAGATTTTTTCCAAATTTATTATTAATACCTGTTTTTCCGCCTATAGAAGAGTCGACTTGAGCTAATAAAGTGGAGGGTATGTTAACAAACTTTATTCCTCTTTTAAATGTGCTGGCTGCATATCCAACTACATCTCCCGTAATTCCTCCACCAAATGAAATAATACAGTCTTCTCTATAAAAATTATTTTTAAATAAAACATTATGTATTTTATCGATACTTAAGTTACTTTTATTTTTCTCATTTGCGCTAAAATTTAAAGTATAAATTCTTTGATTTTTTAAATTTCCTAGGAGTAATTTTCTAAATTTTTTTGGTATCTTGCTGTCAATTACTATTAAACACTTTGAAAAAAATAATTTATTTTTTTTTAAAATATTTTTTAATTTTGAAATTATATTGGTACCAATATGAACTTCGTAATTTTTACTTTTAGTTTTAACCTTTATTATTTTTTGTTTCATATTTTTTTATAATTTTATTTGCTATTTCATTTTTATTTAGCTGATCACAATTAATTGTGAAATCTGCCAAACTATATATTTTAGCTCTTTCATTTATTAGATTCTCTAGATCTGTTTCACTTAATGTCATAGCCAGAGGTCTTTTTTTGCTACCATTTATTCTTTTAATTATTATATCTTTTTTCCAGTTCAACCAAAAACTAAAAGCACTCTTCTTACATTCTTTTCTAATATTATTATTAATATACGCACCTCCACCTAGTGATAAAATTTGTTTCTCACCTTTTAAACATGATAATACTATTTCTTCTTCACATTCACGGAAGTATTTTTCTCCCTTTTTTTTGAAAATTTCTGCAATTTTCATTTTTTCTTTTTCTTCAATTTTATCATCTATATCAATAAATTTAAGTTTGGTTTGTTTAGAAATTAATTTTCCTATTAATGTCTTTCCCGAACCCATCATACCTACTAAAACTAGATTTTTATTTGATTCCATATATTTCTAAGTTGAAAAAACACAAATATGTCTTATTTTAATTTTACAAATTTACATGCTTTTAAAACATTATACTAAAGGAATATAACATAATATGAAATTTGCAATTAAAGCTGGAATTATTTTTTTTATATTAATTTTGTCTATTGTTGTTTTGAGTCAGATTGATTTCCCATCCCCCAACAAAAAAATTGAAGTGATTTTGCCTAATGAAAATTTTAAAACAATTAAGTAAGATAATTTTCAAAATAACTTTAATTTTATTTTTTTATGATTGTTCTTTTGCAAATGAACCAATCGATATCTGGAAAATTGAAAAAAAAGACATTATTAATAAAGAAAATTTAACCTCAAATATAAAAGCAAGTAATAATCTAAATACTAATACAACATTATCAGTTGAATCTAGTTCCGAGATAGTGATTAATAATGAAATCGAGTCGTCCACTATAAAATTAGCTGGATTATATGATCCTGCACAGAATGGCCTAAAAATTGACATGTGGTCGAAAAGTGATGGTGAGTTAATTAAAAGTATATTAAATAAAAATTTAAATAGAAACTTATCTGAATTTTCGAAAAAAATATTAGACATAGCTTTACTAACAAATTCATATATTCCTACAAATAATATTACAGAAGAGGAATTTTTAGAGTTTAAATTTAATCATTTAATAAACAAAAAAGATTTTGAATTAATTAAAGAATTTTTAGTCAATAATTCTGAAGTTTCTAATAAAAATAAACTGATTAAATTTTATTCAGAATATTTTCTTTCAAACTCTGAAGTAAAAAAAGCATGTGAAATATTTAATATTAGTGGTGTTATTACTGATAAGTATTTAAATAATTTTAAAATTTATTGTTTAATTCTAGAAGATAAAAAAGAACAAGCTCAGCTACTTTTCGATTTGTCAAAAGAGTTGGATGAGATTGACACTTTTTTTGAAAATAAATTTAATATATTAATGGGTTATGCAAGCAAAGATGAAATAATTTCGGACGAAAATATTTTATATTTTCACTTATCTCATAAAACAAATAATGATTTTAATTATGAGCCAAAAATGGATTCACCTAGATATATTTGGAGCTATTTGTCGTCATCAAATATTCTTAAAAATTTAAATTTCCTTGATATTAAAAATCCAGAAGATTTAAGATTATTAGAAAGAGCAACTCATGAAAATGTATTTGATGAGAGAGAACTACTAGATACATATAAAAAATTTCAATTTAACATAACACAACTGTTAAATGCCAAAGATGCTTATAAGCTACTTCCAGATTATGAGGGCAGAGCTTTATTATATCAAAGATTACTTTTATCTGTTGATGTCGAACAAAGATTAAGTATGGCATTTGAACTTTACGAATCTTTCCAAAAAAAAAAATTAGATAATGCGTTTGATAATGAAATCAAAGTATTACTAAAAAAAATAAAAAAAGATGACGTTCCCTCAAATTTTACTACCTTTTATGAAAATCATACCGACAATAAGTTAAAAAAAGAGAGAAAGATAAAATTTAATAATAAAAAAATACATCAGTCGAAATTATTAAATTACTTTTTAAATAAAACTAGTTTGCCTAAAGCTGAAAAGGAAACAAATGATATTTTAAAAAAAATTAAAAGAAACAAAAAATATGTTTTTTCTACAAAAGATATGATTCTTATTGAATCGCTTAAATCAGATGGTGTAAAAATAGATAAAAAATATTCAAACCTTTATGAATACAACTTTAAATTTTCCTCTGATATAAAACAAATGCTATCGAATGGAGAGTTAGGCTTATTATTAATTAAAATAGTAGATATTGTCGGTGAAAGTAACCTTGAAGATCTAGATATAAACACAGTGAATTTATTAGTTTCAACTATGAATGAGCTAAAAAATGTAGATTTAAGGAACGAAATTCTAATAGAAGTCTTGCCTTTAAAAGTCTAAACAATAAGCAAACTATGTCAGTAAAAGAACTAATAACAGTACCTGATGATATTCTTAGAAAAAAATCTGAGCCATTAAATAAAGTTGATGTTAATGAAAAAAAACTCATAAAAGATTTATTTGAAACTATGTACCATCACAATGGTATAGGTTTAGCAGCTGTTCAAGTTGGTATCCTTAAAAGAGTAGTTGTTTTAGATGTCTCAAAAAACGAAAATGAAAAAAAACCTTTCTGCTTTATTAATCCACAAATAAAAACTCTAAGTGAAAAAATGTCTACATATGAGGAAGGTTGTTTATCAATACCTAATACCTTTATTGAGATAGAGAGACCAGAAATTTGTACCGTATCATATGTAGATGAAAATGGTGATGAGAAAGAAATGGAATGCGATGGACTACTCTCAACATGTTTACAACATGAAATAAATCACCTAGATGGAAAACTAATTATTGATTATTTATCTAAAATCAAAAAAGATTTAATAATAAAAAAATTGTCTAAACAAAAAACTTCTAATAGAGTTGTTGTTTAAATGTCAAATATTGTATTCATGGGTACACCATGGTTTGCTGTACCTATCTTAAAAAAAATTAATCAAAAATATAAAATTAACTGTGTATTTACTCAGCCTCCAAGTAAATCGAACAGAGGTCAGAAGTTTACAAAATCACCAATTCATACATGTGCAGAGGAACTTAATTTAGAAATAAAAACTCCAAAAAAAATTGATGAAGAATTTGAATATCTTAAAAAATTAAATTTAGATCTTGTAATTGTTGTTGCATACGGACAATTAATTCCAAAAAAAATTCTTGATTTGAGTAAAAAAGGTTTTTTGAATATTCATGCTTCATTATTACCAAAATGGAGAGGGGCGGCACCAATTCAAAGATCGATTTTAAACACTGAAAAAAAAACTGGTATATCATTTATGAAAATTAATGAAAAATTAGATTCTGGACCAGTATGTAACAAATATTCAGTAGATATTCTTGACCAAGATAATGCAGAAACTTTGTCTGAAAAATTATCTTATTTGAGTACAGAAAAAATTTTAGAAAATGTGCAAAATGTTTTAGAAGGAGAAGCAATATTTAAAGAGCAAGATCATACAAAAGCTACATACGCAAAGAAAATTCAAAAAATAGAGGGAAAGATAGATTGGAATAGTAGTGCTAGTAAAATAATTGCTAAAATAAATGGATTATATCCAAAACCTGGTGCATGGTTTGAGCTTAACAACAAAAGACATAAAATATTAAAAGCCAAAATAAACAAGCAGTCAGCATCAATCGGTGAAGTAATTGACGAACAAATGACAATAGCATGTGGGGAAAATTCAATAAATATCATTGAGATACAAAAAGAGGGAAAGAATCCACAATCAATCAATGAATTTTTATTAGGGAATAAGGTTAGAAAAGGAACAATAATTTCAAGTGAATAGATATCAGATTTTAGTAGAATACGAAGGTACTCTATATAATGGTTGGCAAATTCAAAAAAAAGGTAATTCAATCCAGGAAAATATCGAGATTATCTTATCCAAGCTATTAAAAGAAAAAATAAAAATTTATGGGTCTGGACGAACAGATACAGGAGTTCATGCCAAAGAGCAATCAGCACACTTTGATACTAAAAATAAAATTATTCAAAAAGATAAACTAATAAATTCACTAAACTTCTTTTTGAATAAAAAAAAAATATCTATTTTGAAAATAAAGAAAAAAAATAAACTTTTTCATTCAAGATATTCTGCAAAAGAAAGAAGGTATATATATTTAATAAGAAATGATGTCTCTCCTTCTGTGATTAATTTTAAAAGAGAGTGGCATATTAAAAAAAAAATTGATGTAGAATTGATGAAAAAGGGAGCAAAAAAATTAATTGGAACTCATGATTTTTCAACGTTTAGAGCATCTAATTGTGCCGCAAAAAGTCCGGTAAGAACCATGCAGAAGGTAAAAATAACCAAAGTTAAAAATGTTATAAAAATTCAATTTGTTTCAAAATCATTTCTTAAGAGTCAAGTTAGATCCATGGTTGGTTCACTCAAATACCTTGGTGAAAATAAATGGAACTTAAAAAAATTTACCAGTATATTTAAATCAAAATCTAGAAAAAATTGTGCTCCTATTGCTCCTGCACATGGCTTATATCTTGAGAAAATTATTTATTAGATTTCTTTTTTTTATTTTTTATTCTCCATCTTGATCCTTCTCTAACTATATAACCACAACAACTTTTGGAGCCACACTTACAAGGAAAATTTTTATAGTTTTCATCAAAACTAAACCCATAATCATAAGTTAGTTCCTCATTTTTATTTATATCTTTAATAGAACTAATCCATAATTTTAAACCTTTGCCTTCAACTTCGCAGTTTGGATCACAAGAGTGATTAATAAGTCTTGCGGTATTGTAATCAAAATCACCGTCTAAATCATATCTATTATTTAAGTTAAAAAGATAAATCGCTTTATCATTATCAAATTTTGGATTATTTTCGGTCTGTTTTTTTGTAATTATTTTACCTGTGTAGTAAATAATCTTAGTTCCTTTTTTTATATTTTTAGATGCAAACAGTCCCCTGTTATCAATATTTGACGATTTTTGTTTATATAGTTTCATGATTATTTATTTTCTGACTCGATTAATGCATTTACATGATAATTAGCGCTTTCAGCAAGTGCTTTCAGGTCGTATCCACCTTCTAATAAAGATACCACTTTCCCGTTAGTAAATTTATTAGTGGCTTTTAGTGTTCTTCTTGTTATTTCATAAAAATCTTTGGATGAAAGTTCAAATTGAGCTAATGGATCGTTCTTGTGAGCATCAAAGCCAGCAGAAAAGATTAAGTAATCAGGCTTATATTCAATTAACCTATCTAAAACTCTATCATAAGCATTAACATACTCCTCAGAATTTGTACCAGCAGGAAGAGGTATATTAAGAGAATTATTATACTTTCCCTTGTCTTTTTCTGATCCGCCGCCTGGATAAAATGGATATTGATGTGTTGATATATAAAGTGAATTTTTGTTGTCATACATTACATCATAATTTCCATTTCCCCAATGAACATCAAAATCTACACATGCAATTCTTTTATAATTATATTTTTTTATTAAATAATTAACTGCAACACCTGCATTAGAAATACAACAAAAGCCCATTGATTTATTTTTTTCAGCATGGTGTCCTGGTGGCCGTACTACACAAAATGCATTTTTATATTTTTTATTCTCAATTCCATCTATTGCACTTATAGCCGATCCTGCGGCTTGAAATACTGCATCCTTACTTCCAGGCGATACAACAGTATCACCATCTAAAAAATTTAAGCCAGTTTTAGGAAATGAGTTTTTTAAATTATTAATATAATCTTCAGAATGTGTCATATTAAGAATATAATTAGGAACAACATCTGGCTTATCCCAAAGCAGTTCTTTATTTTTTTTTAAAGTATCAATTATTGAAACTACTCTCTTCGGTTGCTCTGGATGACCATCGCCTGTTATATGTTTTTTTGAAGATTCAGATGTTATAATTGCAGTTTTCAAGCGAAATAATTATGTAAAATGTTCTTATAAATCTTAGTTAACTTTTTTAAATCTGAAATCGATGTTCTTTCATTAACCATATGAATAGTATTATTTCTTAACCCAAGCTCAAGACGTGGTATTGAACCTAAAAATCTGCTGTCACTTGTGCCACCTCTACAATTTAATTTTGCATCGTTACCTGTAATTTTTTTTACAACTTTTTTTACCATATAAATTTCTTTATTTGGCTCTGTGTAAAATGCTTCACCACTTACGTTGTAATCTATTTTAGTTTTGCAATTTTCTTTTTTTGCAACTGTATTAATAATTCTACTAAGTTTTTTTTTCAAAGATGTCGATTTATAAGTTGAATTAAATCTAACATTAAATTTAGCACTTGCACATTGTGGGACTACATTTTCAGATATATTATCCACATTCATTTTTGTAAATTCCAAATTTGATGGTGGCATATACTTTGTTCCTTTGTCTAGCTGAACACTTTTTAGTTTGGATATTATTTTAGCGAGTGCAGTACATGGATTTATATATGTACCATAAAATGCAGAGTGTCCACTTTTTCCATATACTGTTACTGTTCCATTCATAGAACCTCTTCTTCCAATCCTGATTTCATCTCCAACTGATTTATTTGATGACGGTTCGCCTACTACCGAAAAATCAATTTTTTCTTTTTTTTTCTTTAAATATTTCATAACAGCTGGACAACCATGACCTGTAGTTTCTTCATCAGCCGTAATTATTATTGATATAGAACCTTTAAATTTTTTATTTTTAATAAAATTACTTACAGCACTTATCCAACATGCCACACTACCTTTCATGTCCTGGGATCCTCTTCCATATAAATATCCTTTTTTTACTACTGCTTTAAATGGCGGAAACTCCCAATTATTGAGGTTAGCAACAACATCTGTGTGACCCAAATAATTAATGTTAGGTTTTGATTTACCAAATTTTGCATATAAATTTAATGCGGGTTTAGCACCCGTACCTTTTGATTTTATTATATAACATTTAAAACCTATTGATGAGAGTTTCCTTGAAAGAAAATTCATAATACCTTTATCTTCTGTTTTAATTGTTTGAAATTTTATCAGCTCTTGAGCTAACGTCAGTTCATCATAAGTTTTCATTAATCTATTCTCTCAAAAGATCATTTATTGAAGTCTTTGATCTTGTTTTTTCATCTACTTGTTTGATTATTACCGCGCAATATAATGAAGGAGCGCTTGAATTATTTTTATCTGGTAGAGAACCTGGAACAACAACAGAATATGGTGGAATTTTACCGTAGCTTATTTCGCCTGTTTTCCTGTTAACAATTTTTGTTGATTGTCCAATATACATCCCCATACTTAAAACAGAACCTTCGCCAACTATCACTCCCTCTACAACCTCAGACATTGCTCCTAAAAAAACATTGTCCTCAATGATTGTTGGTAATGCCTGTGCAGGCTCTAAAACTCCTCCAACTCCGCTACCTGCAGAGATATGACAATTTTTTCCGATTTGAGAACAGCTCCCAGCTCTTGCAAAAGTATCTATCATCGTTCCCTCATCAATGTATGCTCCTATATTCACATAGCATGGCATTAAAACAGCATTTTTGCCTACAAAAGACCCTTTTCTCACTGGAGAATTAGGAACCATTCTGAAACCAGCTTTTTCATGGTCATCTTTAGACCAACCTGCCGTTTTACCTTTTAAAAGATGCGCCTTGTCATACCAACTACTGTAGGGGCCATTTAAATTTTCCATTGGATACATTCTAAAACTTAACATAATTGCTTTTTTTATGTGTTGATGTGTTACCCACTCACCATTGATTTTTTCAGCTACTCTGACTTTGCCACTATCTAAGTCATCAATAATTTGATTAACAGTATTTTTTAAACTCTCATCTGAGTTTGGACTTACTTGGTCTCTATTTTCCCAAGCATCATTGATTATATTTTCTATGCTCATAAATTTAAGAACTTTTTAATAACCTTATTTCTTTTAAAAATAAAGAGAGATTTTCAATTTTATAATCGATGTAATCTTTGTCAGACTCTTTTTTCCCCCAGTATTCATTGTTGATAAGCCAAGCTGTTATTGTCCCTCGCTCTTTACCTATTGATAAATTTTTAGCTATATCCTCGATATAAAGAGTTTCTTTTGGATTGATCTTAAATTTATCAACCATAAGATCAAAGGCCCTGGCTTCAGGCTTAGGGTGATATTTTGCGTCTACGATATCAAATATATCTTCAAATTGGTCTTCAATACCAAGAGTTTTTACAATATTTTTTACATGAGCTCTACTTCCGTTTGTAAATACGAATTTATTTAAATTAATGTTTTCAAGCTCATTTCTTAAGACAAGATCTTTTCCCATAAATGAAAGATCAATATCATGAACATACTCCAAGAATTCTTCCGGTGGTATATCATGATGTATCATCAATCCATTTAAACTTGTGTTGTATTTGTGAAAATAATTTCTTTGTAATTCTTTAGCTTTTATAAGATCTAGGTCAAGTTTATTTGAGATATATTTTGTCATCCTCTTACTAACTTGTCCAAAAACTGCCTCTAAATCACTATATAAAACACCATCACAGTCGAATAAAATATTTTTTATATTTTTTAAATTATTCATTTTCTTATCAACGTTCCTGCACCCTTGTCAGAAAATAACTCAAATAGTATTGAATGTGGTTTTCTACCATCAACAATAACTACACCTCTAACACCATTAGATATTGCATCCAGACAAGTGTTTATTTTTGGTATCATACCTCCAGAAATAATATTATTTTTTAACATTTCATTGGCTATATTGAGATTAATCTCAGATATAAGTTTTTGATTTTCATCAAGAACCCCTTCAACATCTGTCATCAAAAGAAGTCGTCTAGCATCGATCTCTTTTGCAATTGAACCTGCGGCAACATCTGCATTAATATTATAAATTCTACCATCATCACCCAATCCTAAAGGGACAACAATTGGAATTTGTTTATTATTAATAAAATTTAATATTTTCTCTTTGTTAATTTTTTTTGGTGTCCCGACATACCCCAATTCTTTACTTTCAGGAATAATATTAATTACATTGTTTTCTTTAGGTGATATTGAACAAACATTAGTGTTTTTAGATTTTAATTCACGTAAAATCTCTAAATTAAGCTCTAGTAAAGCCTCTTCTATATATCCTATTGTTTTTTCGTCTGAAACCCTAAACCCTTTGATAAATCTTGTTTCGATATTATTTTCATCCAATTTTTTTTTAATATTTTTACCTCCACCATGAACAACTATTGCTGATAAACCAATTTTATTTATTACTGAAATATCTTCTATGAACTGATCAAAGAGTTTTTTATCTAATAAAACAGATCCACCACATTTAATTACTATTACCTCAGACTGATATTTGTTTATATATTTTTCAACTTCATTAATGTTCGGTCCATCTTTTGGAATAATCTTGTCTAATTCCATCAATTAAACTGTTTTAACTGAAGTTCTCTTCATAATTACATACTGTTGTGCCATAGTAAGCACGTTGTTAATTGTCCAATATATAACTAATCCTGATGGAAAAGGTGCTAGTATTACTGTTAAGAATACAGGAAAAAACATAAATATTTTTTGCTGAATCGGATCTGGTGGTGTTGGATTAAGTTTTTGTTGCATCCACATTGTTACACCCATCGCTACTGGCCAAGCGCCAATAATTAAAAATGATGGAACATCATATGGTAACAAACCAAATAAATTAAATAAACTTGTTGGATCTCTTTCACTAAGATCATGTATCCAACCAAAAAAAGGCTGATGTCTCATTTCAATTGTAACAAACAACATTTTATAAATTGCAAAAAAGAATGGTATTTGAATTAAAATAGGCAAACACCCACTTACAGGATTCACCTTCTCTCTTTTGTAAAGAGCCATCATTTCTTGTTGCAACTTCATTTTATCTTCCTTATGAAGCTCTTTAAGCCTTACCATTTCGGGTTGAAGAACTTTCATTTTTGCCATTGATCTAAATGAGTAGTTAGCGAGAGGAAAAAATAATATTCTTATACAAGCGGTTATAAGTATAATTGCAATTCCATAGTTGCCAGTTAATTTAAAGAAATAATCGGATATCAAAAATATTGGTTTTGTTAAAAAATATAGGAAACCCCAATCAATTGCTAAATCAAATTTATTAATATTTAGTTTTTGCGCATAACCATCAACAACATCCACTTCTTTTGCCGCAATAATCACTTTTACCTGATTAGTTTTGATTTCATTAGCTCTGACTTCTGTTGCGGCAGTTTCTATAAAGTTAGCTTTAAATTTATTTTTATAATCGAAATCTGATCTAAAACTTTTATTACTTTCTGGGATTAAACTTGTTATCCAATATTTATCTGTAATACCCATCCATCCTTTGTTAGCATTTACAGAGTACTTCTTATCTTTAATGTCATCGTAATCTTCTTCAACAAGATTATCATCAAAAACACCTAATAAACCTTCATGTAATATATAAAAATCAGTTATATCAGGAGCTAGGTTTCTAATAATCTGTCCATAGGGATAAAAGTAATAAGTATTTTGAGTATTATTCGTAATTTTTTGGTTAACAGTAAATAAAAATTTATCATCTATGCTAATTTCTTTCTCAAAAGTTATATTCTGTTCACTATTCCATACTAATTTAACTGGACTGTTCGGTGTTAATAATTTATTGCCTACAACCTCCCATTTTGTATTTGAATTGGGAACTTCGATATCTTTATTATTTATTGCCCAACCTGTTTCTATATAATAACCATTTTCAGATTCTTTAGGATTAAGCAAAACTACATTTTTATCAGAGTCTAAAGTTTCAGTGTATTTCTTAAAAATCAGATCATCGATTAATGATCCCTCTAGAGAAATAGAACCTTTAATATTTTCATTTTCAAAAAGAATCCTTTCAACTTTAGTAATTGCTTCTGATCTAGAAATTTTATTATTCTCAATATTTTGCTCTATTTTTGGTGCTTCGTTTAGTTGAAGATTGTTCTTATTTTGATCATTATTAATTACCTGTTTTGGATCAGGATTTGGTGGAGCGAAAAATAATCCATAGAGAATTATTACTGCTGCACTTAATGAAATTGCTGCTATTACGTTTCTTGTGTCCATTATTTAATATTCTTTTTCTTTACCGGATCATACCCATGTCCTCCTCCCAAAAATTTTATAGGATGACAAGATAGAATTCTTTTGATGCCTTTATAGCAACCTTTCAAAACACCATGTTCATTTAAACAATCAATAAAATAATCTGAACAAGTTGGAAGATACCTGCAATTATTACCCAGAACAGGTGAAATGAAATATTTATAAAATTTTATTAAATATATTAATCCTTTTTTCATCATAACTATCTAATTTTTTTTAACTCACTAAAAAGTTTTATTTTGATAAAATTGTACTCATCCTCTAAAACAGATTTTCTAGCAATTAATAAATAACTATAGTTAAGATTAATTTTAATTTTTTTTAAAGCCTCATTCATCATATTTCTTAATCTTCTTTTAATTTTATTTCTTATAACAGCTGTACCAATCTTTTTTTTTGCAATAAAACTTATATTAAAATATCTATTACTTTTGTTTTCTAATCTCCTGTAAAAAATTGTTGAGTATCTATTTGAAATTTTTTTACCATTTAAAATAAATTTAAAATCTTCATTTTTTGATAAACTTTTTAATTTAACCCGCATTAAACAGTGAGTTTTTTTCTACCCTTACTTCTTCTTCTTCTAATTAGTTTTCTTCCACCTTTAGTTTTCATTTTAGACCTAAAACCATGCCTTCTTTTTCTCACTTTTTTACTAGGTTGATATGTACGTTTCATATTAAGGCTTCTTTTTTGTTAAATTTTGGTAGTTATACAATTTAATGTATATAAGTACAGCGATTTTTAATAAATTAGAATAAAATGGAAAACGAAAATAAATTAAAAATTGTTCTCGGTATTATATATCTTTCCATAGTTACCTGTTTTTTGTTGCTTTTTTTTAGCCATTTCTCATTTGATGACTTTTCAAGTTTTGAACTTATAAAAAATAATAGAGATAAGCTAAATGAAATCAAAAATTCCAATCTTTTAATTGCTAGCATATTATTTTTTATTGGAGTTATTATATGGGTTATGCTCTTAGGATTTGGATCGCCAGTTTTTTTAGTTGGAGGATTTATATTTGGAAAATGGATAGGGACAATCCTTATTGTATTTGGTTTATCTATAGGTGCAACGTTTTTATATATTTGTGCAAATTATTTTTTTAAAGATTTAATTAAAAAAAAATTTTCATCAAAGTTTTCTAACCTTACTGAAAAATTTAAAGAAAATGAATTTACTTTTTTTCTGATATATAGGTTTGTTGGCGGTATACCTTTTTTTATTTCAAACATTTTGCCAACATTGTTTAATGTTAAGATTAGAAATTTCTTTATGGGATCTGTTATTGGAATGACACCACAGTTATTCGTTGGAGCTTCACTAGGTGCAGGGCTAAATAAAGTAATTGAAAACAATCAGGAACTTCCAAGTATATTTGATATAATTTTAACTCCAGATATTTATGTGCCAATAATTAGTATGCTAATTCTGGTTTTATTTGGATTTATAATCAGAAAAAAATTCTATAAATAACTGGTGCCCTCACCCAGAATTGAACTGGAAACTCATCCTTACCATGGATATGTTATACCATTTAACTATGAGGGCATTTATTAATTATAATTAGTGTATAAAATTGTTTTTTTCAAATAATTGCCTTAATTTTTTACGAAAATCAGGTATATCTAAATTGGGTAAATGAAATGGGAATTCACTACGATTATAAATCAACAAGAGGAGCTAAGGCTATGGAGAAGCAGGCTAAAAGAGAAAAAAAGCTTGCTGAAAAAAGAGCAAAAAAAATAGCCAAACAAGGAGAACATAAAAGTCCAGAGGATAAAACAATACCAATAGATCAAGTAATAACTTTGGATCACCTTACCAATCCAGACAAAAAGTAATTAAGATGGACAGGAAGAAGGATAAAAAAGCTAAACTCGTAGAAGCTTTGCGTAAAAATTTAAGAAAAAGAAAAATTTTTCAAAAAAAAAATAAAAAAAATAAATAAATGTCAGTGCAATCAGATAAATGGATAATCAAAATGGCGAAAGAACAAGCAATGATTTCACCATTTGAAGATAAACAAATAAGGGAAGGAAAAATTTCATTTGGCGTTTCTTCATACGGGTACGATGCGAGAGTATCTAATGAGTTTAAAATATTTACAAATGTTAACTCTGAAATTGTAGATCCAAAAAATTTCAAACCAACAAATTTTGTAACAAAAGAATCTGATGAATGTATTATTCCGCCAAATTCGTTTGTTTTAGCAAGAACAGTCGAATATTTTAAAATTCCTAGCGACGTCTTAGTTATTTGTTTAGGGAAGTCCACTTATGCCAGATGTGGAATAATTGTTAATGTAACACCTTTAGAGCCAGGATGGGAGGGTCATGTAACCCTTGAATTTTCTAACACAACTCCATTACCAGCCAAAATATATGCGAATGAGGGTGTGGCTCAATTTATATTTTTAAAAGGGAATGAGAAACCCGATGTTTCATATGCCGATAGAAATGGAAAATATATGGGCCAAAAAGGGGTAACACTTCCCAAAATTTAAAATGGATAAATTTAGAATTAATGGTCCCTCTAAGATCAGAGGAAAGGTATCAATTTCTGGAAGTAAAAATGCTGCTTTACCAATACTCGCCGCAACCTTACTCTTTGACAAAAATATAACAATTAAAAATCTTCCACGAGTTAAAGATATAGATACAATGTTTAATTTATTAAAATCTTTAGGAAAAAAAATTAGGTTCAAAAACAATAAAAAAATCGCAACAATCTCAAAAGGGAAAAAAAATAATTTTTTTGCACCTTATTCTCTAGTTAAAACAATGAGAGCAGGAATTTTAGTACTTGGTCCTTTATTGGCAAAAAATAAAAAAGCAAAAGTAAGTAGTCCAGGAGGTTGTAGTATAGGAGTAAGACCAATAGATATACATTTAAAAGCTTTATCAAAGTTGGGTGTTAAAATACAAATTAAAAAAGGATATGTTACTGCAACAGCTCAGGAGGGATTAGCTGGTTCAGAAATAAAATTTTCAAAAATATCAGTTGGAGCTACCGAAAATTTAATTCTTGCTGCTTGTCTCGCAAAAGGAACATCAACAATAAAGAATTGTGCGATAGAGCCAGAGATCAAGGATTTGACAAATTTCCTTAAAACAGCTGGTGCCAAGATCAAATGGATTGGTAAAAGAACTTTAAAAATAGAGGGTGTTGAAACATTAAAAAATATAACTTACTCAATTATGAATGATAGAATTGAAGCAGGCACTTTTTGTGTTGCTGCATGTTTGAATTGTGGAAACTTAAAAATTAAAAACTTTGAGCCAAAAATTATAAATACAGAGATAAATTTACTTAAGAAAATTGGTGCAAAGATTAAAACCACAAAAAATACAATTCAAATTAAGGGACCAAAAAAAATTAGAAGTTTAAATTTTTTAAAGACTGGAGAATATCCAAACTTCCCAACTGACTTGCAAGCTCAAATGATGGTATTATTAACTAAAGCAAATGGTAAAAGCATAATTCAAGAAAATATATTTGAAAACAGATTTATGCATGTACCAGAATTAAAAAGATTAGGTGCAAAAATAAACATTAAAGGTAACAAGGCAATTATTGAAGGAACTAATAATCTGGATGGAGCCGAGTTAATGTCTAGTGACTTAAGGGCTTCAGTAGCTTTGGTTTTAGCAGCTTTTATTTCAAGAGGAACATCTATTATTAATAGAGTTTATCATTTAGATAGAGGTTATGAAAAAATTGAAAATAAATTAAAAAAAATTGGGGTCAAAATTAAAAGAATATCTTAGTGAATAATTTTTTAAAGAAAGTAATCGCTCAATCTCCAGATGACTTACAAATTATATCAGCAATATGTGCAGAGTCTAAAGTCAAAATTTCAGATATAAAATATCTGCCATCTACAAAAATTTTTTTACTTTCTGTTTTAAGAATAGATAAGGAAACAAATAGTGGTAAACCTATTAATAGTGTTGTAAAATTTGAATTTATTGAAAGTTCAAAGTCTAAAAACATTAATCAGTCCAATGCAGATTTAACTTTAGAGTTATTCGCAATTGACATTTTTAAAAAAAACGAAAATTTTGAAATAGTTCTGTTATTTTCAAAAAATAGAATTATAACACTGTCGACAGAAGTTATTGATGTAACATTGGAGGATCAAAAAATTAAAAATGATTAGATTTTTAGATGCTAAAAATAAAAATTATCAAACAAAATTAATAAACTTTTTAGATCTAAGGAGATCTGGAAAAATTATTGATACAGCTATAGTAAAAAGAATTCTAAAAGATGTAAAAGCAAACAAGAACAGGGCATTATTAAAATATGAAAAAAAATTTAGCAATAACAATTCGATAAAAATTAGAGATAATGAGTTAAAAACTTCAATTAAATCTTTAGATAAAAAAATAAAACAATCAATTGATTTAGCATATAATAGGATTTTCAATTTTCATAAAAAACAGCAGAGAAAAAATATTTTTTATAAAGATATATATAATAATAAGCTAGCTTATAAATATGTGCCGTTACAGTCTGTTGGAATTTATGTTCCTGCAAATTTACCCTCAACATTACTTATGAATTCTATACCCGCCAAGATTGCTGGTGTTAAAAGAATTGTTTTGGCCAATCCCAAACTTAATGGGAGATTAAATCCTGCTGTTTTATATGCTGCTCAGAAAGTTGGAATTAATGAAATATATTCAATGGGTGGTGCGCAAGCTATAGCAAGCTTAGCTTATATTCAAAAAGTTAACAAAATTGTTGGACCTGGTAATATTTTTGTTGCTGCGGCTAAAAAAGAATTATTTGGCCGAGTTGGTATAGAGTCTATGGTAGCTGGTCCTTCAGAAATAACAATTTTAGCAGATAATAAAACTGAAATTGAAGATGTGCTCACATCAATGATAGGTCAAGCAGAGCACGATGAAAATTCCCAGTGTATTCTTATTTCAAAAGATTTAAAATTGATAAAAGAATTTCAAAAAAAAATTAAAGAAAAAATAAAAAAATTACCAAGAAGATCAATAGCTTTTAAAAGTCTTAAAAATAACGGATTAGCAATTCTTGCAAAAAAAAATTCAGATATAATTAATTCAATAAATGAAATAGCTCCGGAGCATTTAGAAATAAATATTTCAAAACCAAATAAAATAATTAATAAAGTAATTAATGTTGGAAGTGTTTGTATTGGCAAATATTCTCCCATGGCAGTTACAGATTATAATGCTGGCACAAATCATGTCTTACCAACTTTTGGGTCTGCAAAGTTTGCGTCAGGATTGAATGTTAACGAATTTTATAAAAAAATTAGCTATATAACTCTATCTAAAAAAGGTGTTGAGAAAATAGGAGAATCCGCTACACATCTCGCAGAGTATGAAGAATTATATGGTCATGCTTTAAGTATAAGATCAAGAATGAGGAGATAATAATTTGAGTAAACAAGATACGTTGGAGTTTGAAGGTGTAGTAACAGACCTTCTTCCTAATGCTATGTTTAGAGTTAAACTAGACAATGGTCATAACGTTACAGCTCACACGGCAGGGAAACTAAGAAAAAATCGTATTCGTGTTTTACAAGGTGATAGAGTGAAATTGGAAGTTTCTCCATACGATCTATCAAAGGGTCGTATAATTTTTAGATCTTAATAAGGCTTCGTAGCTCAGTTGGTAGAGCAGAGCCCTGAAAAGGCTTGTGTCGCTGGTTCGAGTCCCGCCGAAGCCACCACACCATGTGGTATTAATATCCATCATTATGCTTGCAATCAAAATTAAAATCTAATACCTATCCCTCAGCTATTTATAGCTAATTATATAATAACAAAGAAAGAGTAACTAAAGTATGAGTACATTAAAAGGCAAAGTAAAGTGGTTCAACGGTAAGAAGGGCTACGGTTTTATTGAAAGAGAAGATGGAGAAAAAGATTGTTTCGTTCATGCGAGCGCAGTTAGAGAAGCTGGGCTAAGATTTTTGAATGAAAACGATGCTATAGAATTCGAAATTCAAGATGGCGAAAAAGGTCCAAGCGCTGTAAATTTGAAAAAATTAGGTTAAAAAAATTTAATTCATCAAAAATATTTGTATAGGAATAGGATATGTCAAAAAACATAGCTATTCCTGTGCATAGCTTATTCCTTATTGCATTTTAAAAAAAAAATGTTACTAACACAACAATGAAAAAAATAGTTCTTATAAACAGAGAAACTCACAGACATCATTTTCATGCTGGCTGCAAGCTAGCTATTTAATTATTTATAAATTTTATTTTATCCACATTTAGTATAAAACAGTAGAAGGAGCACGGGTAGCTCAGTCGGTTAGAGCAGCGGTTTGTGGAACCGAAGGTCGACAGTTCGAATCTGTCCCCGTGTACCAAAAAATGAATAAAGAAAAAAAATTATCAGCCATTACCCCTTCGGGTTTTGTTGATAGATATGGTAAAGAATTAGCATTAAAAGAAAATTTAATTGCTAAGATTGAAGAAAATTTTTTAAAGTTTGGTTTTTCAAAGTTAGAAACCCCTAGTTTTGAAATATCAGAAAATATAGGAAAATTTTTACCAGATGAAGATAGGCCAAGTTCTGGTGTATTTGGTTTTCAAGAGGAAAATGATAGCTGGATATCATTGCGTTATGATTTAACTGCACCATTAGCAAGATACGTATCTCAAAATTATTTAAATATCTCAAATCCTTTTAAAAGATATCAAATCGGTAATGTATGGCGAAATGAGAAACCTGGCCCTGGAAGATTTAGAGAGTTTACTCAAGCCGATTGTGATATTATTGGATCGAATAATCCTTTAGCAGATGCTGAGATGTGCAATCTTTTAGCTGACACATTATATTTCTGTGGCTTAGAAAAAAATCAATATCAAATCAAATTAAGTAATAGAAAATTAATTCAAGGACTTATTGAAAATTTAAAAATTTCAGAAAGTAAACAACAACTTACTGTTTTGAGAGCTATAGATAAACTTGATAGAGTTGGAACTGATGGTGTTAAACAATTACTTACAACTGGACGTAAAGACAAATCTGGTGATAAAATTATTGGAGCAAACCTCTCTGATAATCAAGCTGGAGAAATAGTCAGTTTTATAAATATGAAATCTTTAGATGAAATTAAATCAGCTATACCAAATAAATTAGTTGAAGATGGTGTTGATGAATTAAATAAAGTATTAGATGGAATAAATTATTCATCTAATTTTGATCAAATTATTTTTTCTCCTGAAGTTATTAGAGGACTTGAATATTATGATGGCCCAATATTTGAGGCAAATTTAACATTTAAAGTCAAAAATCAAAAAAATCAAGAAGTGGAGTTTGGCTCAGTTGGTGGAGGTGGAAGATATAATTCTTTAGTTTCAAGATTTAAAAAAGTAGACTTATCTGCAACAGGTGTTTCCATAGGCCTTGATCGTTTGTTATACGCTTTAGTTCAGTTAAACAAAATTGAGGTAAAAAATAATTCACCAATAATAATATGTGTTTTAGATAAAAAATATCTCTCTAACTATTATGAATTGTTATCACAACTTAGAAATCAAAATATAAGATCCGAAGTTTATCTAGGAGATTCAGGTTTGAAATCTCAATTAAAATATGCAGATAAAAGGAGTTCACCAGCTGTAATTCTTTGTGGGGAAGATGAATTTAAAGATAATAAAATTACTATAAAAAAATTAAACTTAAACTTAGACGAAACTTCAAAAAATTTATCTAGAAAAGAGTGGAAAAAATCTGAAAATACTCAAATTACATTTGATAAGGAGAACCTGATTGATGAAATCAAAAAACTTATCTGAGAATATTTTAAAAATTATTAAGTCAAATGGATATAAATATATTGATCTTGATACAATAATTGACACGAATTTAATATTGGAAAGATCAGGAGAAAGTTTCAAAAGATTTATATTTTCTTTTAATGATCAATTGGGAAATGAACTTTGTTTAAGACCTGATTTAACAATTGCATCTTGCGTCAGATATTTAAATCATAATAAGAAAACTAGTGAAAAAATTTTCTATAGTGGTCAAGCATTTAGAAAAGGATTAAATAAAAAAGATTCTGTTATCAGAAATCAAATTGGTTTTGAAATATTGGGATCCTTTACTGAAAAAAAAGATGATAAAAAAATAATAGAAACTTCACTAAAAGCACTATCAAAAATTAAATATAATAGTGGAAATTTAGTAATAGGTAACATAGAAATTTTTAGGCTTTTATTAGATAAATTGGATTGTCCGGCAAGATGGAAATTAAGATTACAACGTCATTTTTGGAGAGAAAAATATTTTAATGATTTGCTAAAACGATTGGAGACCAACTCTGACATTGATCCAACAATTGTTGAGATAGATAAAAAAAAATATTCTAGAATGATAAATGGAAACCAAAAAAAAGAAGTTGCCAGAAGATCAATAAAAGAAATATTATTGAGATTTGACTCTAAGATTAAAGATCCAAGGAGAACGAAAAAAGGAAGTAATGTTGTAAAAATTTTAAATGATTACTTAAAAATTGAGTGTCCAATTAATCAAGCATCTAAAAAGTTAAATTTTTTTTTTAAAAAAAATAAAATTAATCTTAGAGTTGAGGATGATTATTTTCCAATAACTAAAAATAAAATTAATAAATTAAATGTTAGATTCAATTCTTCTTTTGGAAGGCATCTCGAATATTACACTGGTTTGGTATTTAAGATTGATATTAAATCAAAGTCTGAGAAGTTTAATATTAGAGGTGGTAGATACGATTCTTTAATTAAAGATCTTGGCTTTAAAAAAAATATACCAGCTGTTGGAGCTGCTATTAACCTAGAAAAAATATGATAATTTGGTTAGCTTCATATCCTAAAAGTGGAAATACTTGGTTGAGATCTCTAATCGCAAATTATTATTTTTCAGAAACAGGTGAGTTTAATTTTGACCTTTTAGAAAAAATAGATTCTTTTCCAAGCAACAAATATTTTAGAAAGTATTTAGATAAATTTAATCAGCCTCACGATACTTCAAAGTATTGGATAAAGGAGCAAGAAAAAATTAACCAATCCAAAAGTTTGAAATTTTTTAAAACTCATAATGCACTTTGTAAAATAGAAGGTAATCAATTTACTAATAAAGATAATACGTTAGGTGTTATTTATATAATAAGAGATCCAAGAAATGTAGTCTCTTCATTATCAAACCATTATCAAATTTCTGTTGATGAGGCTTTTAAATTTATGACAGATGAAAAAAGAGGTATTGTCTCTAAAGAAAAAGATCGATTTTTAGGTTTTCAGGCACTTTTTTCCTGGAAATTAAATCAGAAATCATGGGTAGATAATAAATTATACCCAGTTTTAACTGTAAGGTATGAAGACCTACAAAATGATGCACTAAATACTTTTAAACAAGTTGTTAATTTTATTCATAAACTTTCTAAATCAGATGAAAAATTTAATAAAGAAAAAGCTTTAAAATGCGTAAGTAATTGCAATTTTAACAATTTGAAAAAAATAGAAGACGAAAATGGTTTTTCTGAAGCAATTACAAAAAAAGGTTCTGATGAAAAAATAAAATTTTTTAATTTGGGAAAAGATAATGATTATAGGAAACTACTTAATGAGAATTTAATAAACAAAATGAACAATTTATTTCAAGAAGAATTAATAAAATATAAATATGAGTAACAAAATAATAAAAATTGGAATTCCAAGTAAAGGTCGTTTACGGTCTGGAGTATTAAATATTTTTAAAAAAAAGAAATTAAAAATTCTCTCTGAAAGAGGTGAGAGAGACTTATTTGGATTTATCAAAGGAAAAAAAAATATAGTTATTAATTATCTGCATGCTAGAGAGATAATAGAACGTCTTGCAGACGGATCTTTAGATATTGGGTTTTCTGGATATGACTTATTAATGGAAAGCGAAATTAATATTCAAAAAAAGGTGATTCTAAAAAAAAAGTACGATTTCGGAGAGGCCGCATTAGTAGTTGCAATCCCAGATGATTGGATAGATGTACAGACAATGCCTGATCTTGAAGAAATAGCTTTTGAATTTAAAGATAAAAAAAGAAATAGATTACGTATAGCTACAAAATATCCAAATTTAACAAGAGAATTCATGTTCTCAAGAGGAGTTACACAATTTAAATTGGTGAAGAGCCTTGGCGCAACAGAGATATATCCATTTACTGGATCATCCGAAATAATAACCGATATAACTTCAACCGGAGCAACTTTAAAAGCTAATAATTTAAGGATATTAAAAGACGGAATAATCCTTCATTCTCAGGCTTGTTTAATGACATCAAAAAAAAATAGAGAGATAAAAACTCTTAAAAGTGTTTTAAATAAACTTTAAATATCATTAAGTAAGTGTAACATACGAATCGTGGATACAATTTTAATTATTATTTTATGTTTAATATTGATTGCTACTTTGGCTATCCTTTATTTAAATATTAAGTCGAATGCAATAAAGGAAAATACAAATAAAGAAGCTGACGAAATTGCAAATTTAAACGCAGAAATAGTAAAATTAAAAGATAGTTTAAATACTACTATTAATTCTTCTTTAAATTCGATGTCCTCGTCATTTAATAATCTTTCAACTGGCGTTACAAAAGACATGACGGCAGCTCTAACAAAAGTTGATGAAAAAGTTGCAGCTTTTAATTTCCAAGTTGAAAATTTAAACGAAAGTCAAAAAGGTATCAATAAAATTTTAGCTGGAGTTAAAAAGTATGGAACTTTAGCTGAGTTCAGCCTGGGCTCACTTATTAGAGATTTACTACCTTCTTCACAGTACCTTTCAAATGTTAAGATGAAAGAGGAAACTGGTGAAAACGTAGAATTTGCTATTAAACTCCAAGAGGGTGTATTGGTTCCGGTTGATAGCCATTTTCCTGTTGAGAGATTTAAAGCTATTCAAGACGCTCATCAAGAAGACGATAAAAAAGCTATTGCAGATGCAAGAACTAAACTTGCAAAAGCCTTCAAAGAAAAAGCCAAGAATATAAATGAAAAATATATTGTTCCACCTAAAACTACAGATTTTGCAATTGTGTATGCGCCAACAGAGAGTTTGTTTTTAGAGTTAGCTAATTACCAAGATCCAAATACTAAGGAATTATTGAGTCAAGAACTTATGAAAAAATATAAAGTAACTGTTATGGGACCAAATAATTTATCTGGGTATTTACAATCGTTACACATGGGTTTTCAAACATTAAAAGTTCAAAAACATGCAACAGAAATATATGATCATTTAAAAACAATAAGCTCAAGATTTACAAAACATTTTGATGGAATTGTTAATCTCAGAAAAAAATTAGAAGAAGCAATGACAGCTGTTGATAAATTTGGAACGGATGCAAGATCTATTAAAAGAACATTAGAAAATATAAAAGATCCAGAGCAAATTGAAAAAGCTATTGAAACAGAAAATGTCGAAAAATTTGAAGATATTCCAAGACAATCAAAAAATTAAATTAATTCTCAAAAAAAAAATTTAATGAAGTGGAATAATAAATTTAATTATCCCAAGTCTTCAAGATCAATTGAAGATGGATACAGAAAATATTTATTAGGAGAGAATAAACTACCAAGTGTTACTACAATTCTAGGTGCAACAAAGTCAGAAGAAGAGAAGGCTGCTCTTGCAAATTGGAAAGAAAGGGTAGGAATCAAGGAAGCAAATAGAATTAAAACAGAAGCGTCATCAAGGGGCACTTCTATGCACTCTTATATTGAAGACTATTTGAAAGGAAGAATTAATGAGAGTTTTTTTGAAAGTAATGAACAATATAAAAACATGGCTAAAGAAATAATTCAAAAAGGAATTACTGGAAGACTTGATGAAGTATATGGAATTGAAGAAACATTATATTATCCAGATCAATACGCTGGTACAGCTGATATGATAGCATTGTATGAAGGTAAAGATGTTATAGTAGATTTTAAACAGTCTAATAAACCAAAAAAATCTGAATATATACAAGACTACTTTTTACAATTAGGAGCTTATACTTTAGCTCACGATGTTGTTCATGGAACTAAGATGAAAGCAGGAATAATATTATTATGCACTAAAGACGTTTTATTCCAAGAATTTAAAATCGAGGGAACTGAATTAGAAATGTATCAAAATTTATTTTTAGGAAGGGTTAAAAAGTTTTACGAGTTGAATAATATATCTTGACTTTATTTAGCCTATCCATAAAAGAGATGTTAATACCTGAGCTAATCGTTTATATGCTAATGGTTAAGTCTTTAAAAAACTTTCCAGAAACCTATAAATATTAGCCAATTTCAGGTTAAAATTATGAATTTAGCAATTTGGGATATAGAATCATCGAGCGCAAGTACAGACTTTGGGAGCATCATTGAAATTGGTGGTGTATTAGTTGACGAAAATTTTGAAGAGAAAGACAGATTTAATTTAAGATGCAGTTTACCTGAAGGAGAAATCTTTCAGGCAATGGCACTTATTGTTAATAAGACATCCATAAAGCAATTAACTCAAACTAATCTTTCTCATTATCAAATGTTAGCAGAAGTTGAAAAAATATTTAAAAAATGGAGCCCCGCTGTGTTTCTTGGTTGGTCTAATATTGGATTTGATGATGAAATGATAAGAAAAGAGTTTTTTAAAGGAATCAGATATCCATATCTTACAAATGCTGCTCCAAACAAAAGACACGATGGGATTAATATTGCTCGTGCAGCGTATGCAATAGATCCTTCAATTTTAGATGTAGAATTCAATGAAAAAAATAATGCAGTTTTTAAATTAGAATCTTTAGCTAGAATGCAAGGTATAGACTCGACTGATGCCCATAGTGCTTTAAGCGACAGTATAATGACTGCTAAAGTTTTAAATATTGTTAAAAAGAAACAACCTGAGACATGGGAGTCTTTTTTTAAAACTGCGAATAAATCTGACACTGAAACTATAATTAAAAGGGGAGAAATAATTACTTTAAATGAATATTATTATGGTAAATCCAGACTTCATCTAGTTGCACCTCTTCATCAAAAATATTGTATGCATCCAATCTATGCTGGTTGGTATTACGCATTCGATTTAAGAATTGAGATAGAACCTTTATTAAATTTATCAATAAATGAACTAAAAGTTGAAATGAAAAAGTCTCCTAAGTTCTTAAGAACTATTAGATCTAATAAAGCCCCAATTATTGTTGATGCAAAATACGGCATGAAAGCAGAACCTTATAGTGCTATGGATAAGTCTATAATTAATAAAAGAGCAGATATTGTCAAAAATAATGAAAAATTTTCTCAAAATATACTTCATGCATTAAGAGAAGTAGCTGAAGAAAAAGAACAGTCTAAAACACAAGAAGATATATATGCTGAAGAGAGTATTTACACTCAATTCACATCAAATAAAGATACTGCCTTATTTCCTGCCTGGCACGCAGCATCATGGAAAGATAAACTAAAATTACTAGATAAATTTGACGATGATCGTTTAGTAGGATTTGGAAAAAAAATCATATTTCAAGAGGCGCCCGAAGTTCTTCCTGAAAATATGCTCAAGTCTATTAAAAGAGAGATAGCAAAACGTATTTTAAGTGAAAAGAAAGAAAAATGGTGGACAATTCCAACACTTTACACAGAAATTGATACTCTGAGAGAAAAATACACTAATGAGAATGATAATGAAAAGCTTACGTTACTAGACGAGTTTAATGAATATGCAATGTCAATACAGAAAAAGTATGAAAATATTTAATGTGGATAATTTTAACATTTTTCTTTTAACTATTGATAAAAAAATTTTAATTTATATATAAAGCTAATGGCAACATTAAAAGTTACAGACGAAAAATTTGAAGAACAAGTTTTAAAAAATGAGAAACCTGTTCTAGTAGATTTTTGGGCTGAATGGTGTGGACCTTGCAAAATGGTTGGACCAATTTTAGAGGAAATTTCGGAGGAGATGGCAAATGATATTGTCATTGCAAAACATGACATAGACTCCGAGCCTAACATGCCTACTAAGTATGGTGTTCGAGGAATTCCTACAATGCTTTTATTTAAAGGTGGCGAATTAAAAGCAACTAAAGTTGGAGCTACACCAAAGAGCGATATTGTTGCCTTTATAAAAGAGAATATTTAATTCAAATTAAGTAGCTCACCAGCTAGATATAGAGAACCAGTTATCATTATCAAATCATCTTTCTCTGGATTAAGTGATTTAAGAGCTTCTTCAATAGATTTTTTGTAACTAACATTATGATATTTATTTAATTTTTCCTTTAAATCTATTCCTTTAATAGCATTCTGTTGGTTAGGAATATCAATTGTTGTTATGGAAGATATATTATTAAAATTACTTAAATATTCTTCGTGATCTTTATTAGACATCATTCCAAGAATTAAATGTTTTTTACAATCTAGAGTGTTTAAATATTCATTCAGCGCTTTTGCACCTAAAGGATTATGTGAGCCATCTAAATATAATTTATTATCCTTACAAATATTTTTAAGCTTTCCAGATTTTATTTCTTGTAGTCTTGCAATACTTTTTATTCTAGTAATACCTTCTTTAATATTTTCATCTTTTACTCCTAGTTGTAAATTTCTTACTGTGGCAATAGCTATCGCACAATTATCAATTTGAAAATTACCTAATAAGTTTGGTTTTGGTAATTTTAAACCACCATATTCATCTTCATAATAAATAAAACCATTCTCACTTAATGAATAATTAAAATCATCTTTATAAACAATTTTTTTTGATTGATTATTATAAATTGTTTTTTTTATTAAATTTAAGGTTTCATCCGAGCTTTGTTTGCTAACTACAATAGTAGAATTTAGAAGAGATGAGGTTTTTTCATAAATAATTTTTTCAATATTTTGCTCACTTTTTGGTAACCAATCTAAATGATCTAAACCAATTGAAGTAATAATACTTGATAAATTATCATGAATAATATTTGTTGCATCAAATCTATGAAATAGACCACTTTCTATAATATTTATTTTGTCTTTAAATTTGCTTGCGTAATAAAAATATGCTGCAGTTAATATTTCGAAATAAGTTATCTGTTCACCATTATTAATGTTTTCAACTTCTGTTAATAAATTAGATAGGCTATCATCAGATATTTCTTCATCATTAAAAACAAATCTTTCATTAATTTTTTGAATATGAGGACTTGTGTAAATATTACAGTTTATATTACTACTCTTTAATATTGATCTTACTGCTTGTATCGTTGAATACTTTCCGTTTGTACCAACAACAGATATATATTTTAATTTTTTTTGAGGATCACCTAATTTTCTGCAGAGATTCTTAACTCTATCTAAACTAAGATCAATTTCTTTAGGATGCAGCTTTTGTAAGCGGTTCAATATTGTCTGAAGTTTCATTTATTTGATTTCCATTTACCGCATTATCTTTTTTTAACAATATTGATAATAATAAGCTTATTTCAGTTTTTAAATCTTTTCGTTCAACAATTCTGTCTACAAATCCGTGCTTTTCAACAAATTCAGATGTTTGAAAGTCAGAACTTAGTTCTTCCTTCACTGTGGCTTGTATAACTCTTTTTCCTGCAAAAGCTATTAAACAACCAGGTTCAGCAAAGTGAATATCTCCTAACATCGCAAAAGATGCTGTGATTCCTCCTGCTGTAGGGTCTGTAAAACAAACCAAATAAGGAAGATTATTTTTTTTTAATTCGTTAATAGCAAGAGTAGTTCGTGTCATATTTGCAAGTGCAATTGGAGATTCAAACATTCTCTGTCCTCCGCCACAGGGAAAGAAAACAAATGGCGTTTGGTTGTCAATAGCGTGTTGTACACCATAAATAATTGCTTCACCTTCCGCTGCGCCAACAGATCCACCAATAAACTCAAAATTTATCGCTCCAGCTGTCACTTCGATATCATTTATTCTTCCTTTAGCAATCATCACAGCTGAATTTTGATTAGTTTTCTTTCTTGCAGATTTTAATCTATCTTTATAAGATTTGGTATCTACCCATCCCAGGGGATCTTCTGCAGGAATTGGTGTATCAAGTATTTCGTAAGCATTTCTTCCAAAAATAATATCAAATCTTTGTTGGCAATTAATTCTATGATGTTTTCCACACGAGTTGCAAACCCACAAGTTTTCCTCAAGATCTTTTTTTAATATTGGTCCTTTGCAACAACTAGTCCAGTCTGAGTTTGCTATATCTTCTTTTGAAGGTCTTTTTTTTAAAACTCTTTTAATTTTTTCACTAAACCGTAAAGCTTTTGTAATCCAATTCATAGAATTTTTTTTTTTAATTTTTTCACTAGCTTACTTACATTTGTGACAGGATTTTGTCTATGCTTTAAACTCCTGCTAATTTCCTTACAAATAGCACTTCCAACAACTAATCCATCCGCTGATTTCAGCTTGCCAATTGTTTTTTCCGTGATTCCAAAACCAATAACAATTTCTTTTTTTGGGTCAATTTTTTTTATTTTATTGTAATTTTTTAGTATATTTTTAGGGGATACTTTTAGTTTACCACCTGTTGTACTTAGCATTGAAATAAAATAACTCATTGGGTGAGAGTCCCTTATAATCCTTTTAAGCCTTTGTTCTGTCGTTGTTGGTGACAAAAGTTGAATAAAGTAGATAGATTTTTTCTTACATTTTTTTGCAAAATCTTTATTTTCTGGCCAAGGCAAATCAACAACTATCAATCCATTTACCCCAGATGATTTGCATTTATTTAAAAAATTCTTTTTACCATATTGAAATATCATATTGAAGTAGCCCATCAATATAATTGGTTTTTTTTTATTTAGATTTTTAAAATCTTTTATTATTTTAAAAATATCATTCATTTTAATCCCGTTTTTAATTGCTCTGTATGCGCTTGTTTGTATTTGACTACCATCTGCAACAGGAGTGTTGTGTGGTATTCCCACTTCTAAAATATCAGCATTTTTTGAAATTGATTTTAATATATCTAACGATTGTTTCTTTGAGCTATCTCCAGCAACAGTATAAGTTAAAAGTGCAGCTCTATTTTCTTGTTTAGCTTTTTTAAAGGCAGCACTAATTGGATTAAACATATTTTTTTCCTAACCTTTTTTTTAAAATTTCTCGATCTTTATAAGCATCTCCACAACTATTAACTACCACAATAGTGTCTTTGCTCAATTTCTTTGACTCTTTTATTGCAACTGAAAAAGCATGACTCGGTTCAAGGGAAGGTCTTAAATTCTCAAATCTAGTTACAGTTATATAAGCATTTAACGCATCTTCATCACTTGCCGCAGTATATCTTGCTCTCTTAGTATCTTTTAAAAAACAGTGTAGTGGAGAAATTCCAGGATAATCAAGTCCAGCAGAGATTGATTCAGTTTCCTTTATTTGTCCATCAGAATCTTGATTAACATATTGAACTGCACCGTGTAAAATTCCAATTTTTGAACCATAAGTTAGTGGTGCAGCATGCAACTTGCTTTTTTCTGGTCCACCAGCTTCTACTCCAATAAACTCACATTGTTTTTTATCATAATCTATAAATTCGTTCCAAAAACCAAAACTTGAACTTCCGCCACCAACACAATTATAAAGTTTTAATTTTTTAGGCACTGATCCAAATTCATCAATTAATTGAACTTTTAATTCCCTAGAAATTTGACTAGTGCTCCATCCACAAATACGAACAAAAATTGCTGGTCCTACTGTACTTCCAACACACATAGCTGTTGTATCACAATTAGCAACCCAGAAACGCATACACTCTGAAACTGCATCTACTAGTGTTTGACTACCTGAGTAGACAGGAATGACTTCAGCTCCATTTTTTTTCATAGCTTTTACATTAGGTTGCTGTCTCGCAATATCTTTGGCACCCATAAAAATTTTACACTTTAGACCAAACTTTTTAGCTGCCATACTCAACATCTTTCCGGCGTATCCAGCACCAGTATCACCAATAACAACTTTTTTACCTGACTGTTTAGCAAGCAAACAATGAACTGTAGCATTGTAAATCTTGTGTGCTCCCCCATTTGCGTCAGATACCACTTTAGACCAAATTTCTGCTCCACCTACATATTTAGTTAAATTTTCTAATTTAATAAAACGAGTTGGGCTTCCAACCCAATTCTTAAAATATTTGTCTCTTTCAGCAATAAATTTTTTATCATTTTTGAGTTTGTTAAAAAGAGCTTCCAAATCTTCAATTGGTTTTTTTAATGTTTCTGGAACAAAGTTTCCACCAAATTTTCCTCCCCAAAAACCAAGTTTATTTCCTTGATCAATTAACGGTATTCCTTTTTTTAACTTCATATTTTCGAAAACGAATTTAACAATTTATCAATTCTATTAATATCTTTTTTTCCATTTTGATCCTCTAGTGCTCCGCTAAGATCAATTATAAAATCTTTATTTTTAAACTTAGAAATATCATTTATTTGTATATCTCCTGCAATCATTTTATTCAATGATTCAGGTACATTATCTAGTAGAGAATGATCAAAGCTTTCAGATTTATGATAACCTTTAGAGTCAAACAAAATTATATCTGAGATTTTTGAATAATCTTTATACTTCATAACATCTTCTTTATCTGAGACAGTGATTGCTGTAATTATTTTTATTTTATATTTTAATTTAATTTTCATTGTTCTTTTTGGATCTACATCATAAAGTTGATAATAATCAAAATTCAAATCCTTAATTTTGTTTAAAATTTCTTCATCTGGATTTACAAGCACTGAAGTAAATTTTATGTTTTTTTTGTCAACTTTAATTAATTCTTTTAATTTATCATATTCAATAAACCTTTTGCTCTTTTTATAATTTGTTATGAAACCAATAAAACTTGGGGGTTTAGGATGATTTAAAATATAATTTAAAGTTTTAGGGTCTGAGACCCCACAAATTTTTAAACCTTGTATCATTGATTTAAGTGATTAATTAATTTTTGAATATTTTTTCTCACATTCCCTTTAGTAATTGGGCGACCCATAACAAGCCAATCGCTACCATTTTTATAAGCTTGCTTAGGAGTCAAGACTCTTTTTTGATCATTTGTTTTTGAATCAAATCTTATACCAGGTGTAATTATTTCTTTTTTAAATACTTTTTTAACTATTTCTACCTCTTGCGCACTACATACTACAGCGTCTAAATTAGTTTGATTAGCTAATTTTGCTTGAATTTTTACCAACTTTTTTACATTTTTATTAAATCCTATTTTCTTTAATGATTTGTTATCAAGTGATGTCAATATACTCACTCCAACTAACTTTGTACCACCTGAAACTTTTTTTGCTGCCCTCAAAGCTTCTTTGCCTGAACTTAAATGAATTGTAAGATAATTAAATTTTAAGTCTTTTACTGCTTTTACAGCTGAAGCACAAGTATTTGGAATATCAGCAAATTTATAATCTCCAAATGTAATTTTATTTTTTAACTTGGAAATAAAGTTTCTTCCATTTTTTGAGTTTAAAAATTCTAGTCCAAACTTATAGCCAATCTTTAACTTTTTAGTTTGAGTGTGTTTAATTATTTTTTTTATTTCAGAAATGTGAGTTGTATCGCAAGCTATAAAGACTTTATTATTCCTCATTAATCTTTTTTGACCACATTTTTGAAGATTTGAAAAGTATTGAATATTTTTCTTTTACATAAATTTTCTCATTATTTTTTGGATTTCTAGCAAATCTTGCTTTATGAAATTTAGGCTCCAATGAAAAAACATCTCTTAGCTCAACCCTTTGGTGTCTTTTTAAAGATGCAATTAATTCACTTAAAAATATATCAACAAGTTTTTTTAAGTCTTTTTTAAGAAAATTTGGATAATTGTCTGATAATTTGTTAATTATTTGTGATTTTTTGATCGACAATTAATTACTCATCATCATTATTTTTTTTGTCATTTAATTTTTCTGAAAGAGAAGAAAATGGAAGATTTTTTCCACTCAAAGGGCTAGAAAATTTTGAAACAGCTTCCTTATTTTGTAACTCTTCTAGTAGTTTTATGCTTAAGCTAACTTTTCTTTTTTCAAAATTTAATTCTGAAATTGCAGCATCTATTCTTTCTCCACCAACAAATCTTGATGGTCTTGCGTCAGAAGAGTTTACGGCTATATTATTTTTTTTAATCAAAAATTCTAAATCACAATTTTCTGGTTTAACGTTTAACCCTTTATTATCTGATGATGTTACGTGCACAGTTATGATATCGTTAACTTTTTTATCTTTAAACCAATCAAAAGGATCTTTCCCTAACTGTTTTAATCCAACCCTGACTTTTTGATCATCTTTTTTGATTTCTAAAACTTTTACTCTAATTTTATCACCCTTTTTAAATTTTTTTAATTCTTCTTCTGGATTATTCGTAAAACTTAAATCATTGGCATGAAGAAAACCATCTATATCAAAATTATCAAGCTTTACATATAAAGCATATTCATTAGAACTAGTAATTACTCCGGTAATTTCACTACCTTCAGGAAATTTTTGAGATAAAACTTCATAGGGATTATCTAATGTTAATTTATGGGATATTGCAATTCTCCTTTTATCTTTATCAATTTCAGTTATTACACAATTAATCATATCGCCAATTTTAAAAAGTTTTTTAGGTACTATGTTACGTTTCGTCCAACTCATTTCGCTACTATGAAGTAAAGTGCTTAAACCATGTTCAAGAGAACAAAAACACCCATAATCTGTTATTTTGTCTACCTTAACTTTATATTTTTTACCAATCTCATAATTTGATATATGTTCAAATGGATCCTGCGATAATTGTTTTATAGAACAACCAATTTGAAGTTTTTCTTTATCAATAGAAATAACTTTTAGATCATGTTTTTCTCCAATATTAAAAATCTCATCTGGATGATTAACTCTTGAGTATGAGATTTCTTGGAGATGAACTAATACATCTATTTCATTATTAACTTCAAAAAAACATCCAAATGATGAGTATCCCTTGACAATCGCATCTTTAATAATATCCCCCACTTTAAATTTTTCTATTATTTTTGCTTTATCCTCTCTTTTATTTGTTGAAACAATCTGCCTACGGGAAACACATGCATTTCCTCTAATTTTATCTAGTTTGATAATAGCAAATTTTTGCTCAACCCCTATTAAATGATCAATGTTTTTTAAAGGCTTATCACTTATTTGTGAACCAGGGCAAAACATCAGAGATCCTGTATCTATATGTTCAACTATAACCCCACCTTTACATTTTGAAACAATTTTTCCCATAATCGACTCATTATCTTCATAGGCTTTTTCAAGTTTATACCATCCTCTTATTTTTTGAGCTTTTACTGCTGAAACAATTACTTCACCGTTTTTATCTTCAATTTTCTCAAGTAGCACAGGCAAACTTTTGCCTTCTTCAATATTATCTTTTAAACCAATTATTTTTAGCTCGTTGATGTCAACAATTGGCTCACTTTTAAGCCCTGGAATAAAAATAAAAACAAATTTTTCAGTAATTTTTGTTATTTTCCCATCTACAATTTTTCCTTCTTCAATTTTATTTTTAGAAAGTTGCGAGTTTAAAAGTTGTTCAAATTTTTGATTTTTTGGTGAGTTTAAATCTTTATAAATTTCCATTAATATACTTTTTATCAATAATTGCCTTTATTTTTTTAAAGCACGATTTCTTACTTAATTTAGATGTATTAATCAAGATTGAATCTTTGGTTTTTTTTAAAGGGCTAATTTTGCGGTTTTTGTCTAAATAATCCCTATTTTTTAAGCTTTTTAGAACTTCCCTGTAAGTTATTTTTCTGTTTAACTTTTTGAATTCAATATACCGTCTTTTTGCGCGCACCTCTAAACTTGCAGTAATGTAAAATTTAAACTTTGCATTCTTCATAATTACTGAAGTTATATCTCTTCCATCTAATATTGAACCATTAAATTTCTTAGGAGGATAATTTGCACATTTTAATTGAAAATTCTTAACAATATTTCTTATTTTCCTATCTTTTGCTACTATTGAAGCTTGTGTCGCTACCTTATCATTTAATAATTTAACATTATTTAAATCTCTGAATTTTATAACTTTTATTTTTTTTTTTACAAAATCATATTTTAATCTATTTTTATTTTTTAATTTTAGATATCCAATAAATCTGTAAATTTTACCTGTATCTAAATAAAGCAAATTATATTCTTTTGCAATTAGCTTTGCTTGTGTACCGGCTCCTGCAGCAGCTGGCGAGTCAATTGCTATAGTAAGTAAATTATTTTCTTTTCTCATTTTATCTTAGCACCCAAATTTTTAATTATTTTTAAGAAATTAGGAAAAGATGAATTAATTGAATTACTATCAAAAATTTTCCAATTTCCTCCCATTGTTAAGGCTGCAATACATGTCATCATAAATACTCTATGATCTTTTCTGAAATTTTTCATAGAAAATTTTCCATTTAAATTAAGATGGGGATTTCCATAAATTTTAACATTGTTTTTTTTTCTAATAACTTTAATACCAATATCTCTTAAAAACTTTATACCAATATCCAACCTAGGACTTTCTTTTTTATTTAACTCTCCCAGATCCTCAAAAGAAGAAATACCTTTAGCCTTAGCAGCTATAAGAAAAATAATTAAAAATTCATCAATGGCTGATGAATTTAAACTTTTAGGGCATTTAAATGATTTTAGTTTCTTTGTACTTTTTACAAAGATATCAGCTACGAGTTCACCCTTATATTTTTTTGTATTTTTAATTTTTATATTTGCATTCATTTTATTCAAAATTTGTAAAATCCCGGTTCTGGTGGGATTGATATTTACCTTTTTTATTAATAAAGAAGAATTCTTTGCAAGCAGTGTTAATACTAGGAAGAAAGATGACGAACTTATATCTCCAGGGACATCATAATTAAACCCTTCAAAGCTATTTTGACCTTCAATTTCTATGTAATCATATTTTCCTATACTAAATATTTTTATTGGTACTTTTATACTTTTAAAAAGTAACTCAGAATGGTTTCTTGATTTTTTTGCTCTGATTTTTGTGACCCCAGGTGTTTTTAGTGCAGCTAGCATTACAGAACTTTTACACTGAGCGCTTCCAATATTTTCTTCATAAAAAATAGGACGTAAATAATCTGAACCGGTAATTTTTACAGGCAATTTATTTTCTTTAGATATTAAATTTGCTCCAAATTTTTTTAATGGTTCGGTAACTCTTGAAAAATCTCTCATTGATAAACTTTTGTCACCAATAATTTTAATTTCCTTTTTAGAGTTGACTAGGAGCCCAAGTATTAGCCTTGCAAGTGTACCAGAATTACCAGCATCAATTTTAATTTTTTTATTTGTATAAAATCCATTTAATCCAAAACCATTTATTAAATAATATTTCTCTCTTTTTTCATAATTTATTCCCAATTTTTTTATTGATTCAAGAGCATGCAAAACATCTTCTGATTCGAGTAAATTATAAATTTTAGATTTACCGATTGCTTGTGAAGCTAATAAGACACACCTTATAGAAATACTTTTATCACCTTCCACATTAATTTTTTTATTAAACGAGGTGATTTTATGTCTTATATTAATATGATTATTCATTGATGAATTAACTTATATTAAATTCATCTCCAAAATATTGAGTTTTTGCAGCTTTATCACTAATAACTTCATTTGGACTTCCAGATGCAATTATTTTTCCATTTGATAAAATTATTGCTCTATCTACACAATTCAAAAGATCACGAGCTTGATGATCGCATATAACAACAGAAATCTCATGAGAAGCTTGCAAGTTAAGAATAATTTCTTGTAACATTTTTATAGTTAAAATATCTAACGCCGCAAATGGCTCGTCTAACAGTAATATTTTTGGGTCATTAATTAGCGCCATTGCTATCACAAGTTTTTTTTTTTGACCGCCAGATAGATGCTTAGCTTTCAAATTTAAAAGAGCTTCAAACTCAAATTGAGTAATAAGTTTATTTATCTTTTGGCTCCTTAGTTCCTTTTCCTTTATATGTATCTCTGATACTAATTTTAAATTATCTAAAAGAGTTAAATCATGAATTAACCCACCATATTGAGGAACTAATCCAAGTTTAAATTTAGTAAATCTTTCATTAATTGGTAAATTTGTACAATTAATTCCCTCAATTAATATTTCTCCATGATTCGGATCTTTTAAACCTGTAATCAGATTAAAAATGGTGGATTTACCAACTCCATTTGGACCTAACATACCTAAAATCTCAAATTTATTAATTTTTAAATTCAAATTATTTAATATCTGTCTTTTATTATAAAAAACTGAGATATTTTTTAATTCTACAATTGACTCTTCTCCCTTAAAACTTTTTATACGAAATTTTTTAATGAGTGCCATTATTTTATAAAAATTTTTATTTTATCTTCTGAATTTATTTCAATATCTTTTGTTATAATATCCATAGTAATAACCTGTGCTTGCATTACAGATTTTTCATCTTTTACTTTAACATTGCTATACGCTATAGCGATATTTTCTGTAATATTCAAATCGAGACTATCACATATTATTGTTTTATTATCATATTTTATCTCTACATTATTGAAAAATTTAGAATTTTGATTGGTGTAATTGTACTGTGCAAAATCAGACTTTATGTAAATATTTGATCTTTCAGATGACAAAATTTTACCATTTACAATTTCTAAATCTAAAATTTCGCTATTGTCTAAATTAGTTTTTCCAAATTCTGCAATAATTTCAAATAT
>CABZDS010000002.1 GCA_902524595.1 uncultured Pelagibacteraceae bacterium
AAGGCAAATTTGCCAAATAAGGAGCCTAATTATATTGAATTTTGGAATAAAATTAATCTCTACAATCTATTAAGACAAAAAAGTAAAGGGCAAGAAAAATTTGTACTTCATGATGGGCCTCCATATGCAAATGGTAATATTCATATGGGTACCGCTTTGAATAAAATTTTAAAAGATATAATTACAAAATTTCATCAAATGGATGGCAAGGACTCAGTTTATGTTCCTGGATGGGATTGCCATGGTTTGCCTATTGAGTGGAAAATTGAAGAACAATATAAAAAGAATAAAAAAAATAAAAATGATGTTCCAATTATTGAATTCAGAAAAGAATGCAGGGAATTTGCAAATAAATGGATAGATGTTCATAAGGGAGAATTTACAAGGCTTGGGGTAATTGGTGATTGGGAAAATTACTATTCAACAATGTCATTTGATGCTGAAGCTCAAATAGTTAGAGAACTTGGAAAATTTCTTAAAGAAGGAAGCCTTTATAGAGGTTACAAGCCAGTTCTTTGGTCAACTGTTGAAAAAACAGCTTTAGCTGATGCTGAGGTTGAATACATGGATCATGTTTCAGATACGATTTATGCAGCATTCAAAGTGAAAGTTACAAATTTTGATATAATTAAAGGTACTGATGTAATAATTTGGACTACAACCCCATGGACTATTCCTGCAAATAAAGCTTTAGCTTACAATGCTGGCCTAAAATATGTTTTGCTTGAAATAAACGATAACAAAAATTTTATTGATAGAAAAATAGTAATTGCAAAGGACCTACTAGAACCTTTTAAAAAAGATACTTCTATTGAAAAAATAAAAGTTTTAAACGAATTTTTAGGAAAAGATTTGAAAGGAACAATTTGCAGTCATCCATTTTCTGAAATGGGATATGATTATGATATCCCAATGCTTGAGGCTAATTTTGTTACTACGGAGCAAGGCACAGGTATTGTACACTGCGCTCCAAGTCATGGACCAGATGATTTTAATCTTTGTTTAAATAATAATATTAAAGCAATTGAAACAGTTGATGGTGATGGAAAATATACAAATGAAATTAAACTTTTTGAAGGTTTACATATTTTTAAGGCCAATAACTTAATTATTGAAAAATTAAATGAACAAAAAAATTTATTAACAAGCGGAAAACTAACCCACTCTTATCCTCATTCTTGGAGATCAAAAGCGCCACTAGTTCACAGAGCTACTCCACAATGGTTTATTTCCATGGAAAGTCATGGGTTAAGGGACAAAGCTTTAAAAGCTATTGATAATACAAATTTTTATCCTTCAAAAGGAAAAGAAAGAATTAAATCAATGATTGAAACTAGACCTGATTGGTGCGTATCAAGACAGAGAGTTTGGGGCGTGCCCTTACCAATTTTTATTTCAAAAAAAACAGGAGAGGTTTTAGTTGATGATGAAGTTTTTGAAAATATTGCGCAAATTTATGAGAAAGAAGGATCTGATTGTTGGTTTAATGAAGATTATCAGGTCTTTCTTGGAGATAAGTATAAAGCGCAAGATTATGAAAAACTATCAGATATAGTAGAAGTTTGGTTTGATAGTGGATCCACTCATTCGTTTGTCTTAGAAAAAAGGGATGACCTTAAATGGCCAGCATCTATGTATTTAGAGGGTTCAGATCAACATAGAGGATGGTTTCACTCTTCATTACTTGAGTCATGTGGAACAAGAGGTGTTGCTCCATTTGAAAGTATTCTTTCTCATGGTTTTGTTGTAGATGGAAAAGGTCTAAAAATGTCAAAATCAACAGGCAACGTGATTGCTCCACAAGATATACTTAAAAAATATGGAGCTGATATATTAAGAATTTGGGTTGCTTCGTCAAATTATGCTGAGGATCTTAGAATAGATTATTCAATTTTAGATCAACATGCGGAGTCCTATAGAAAAATTAGAAATACGTTTAGATATCTTTTAGGAAATATTCAAGATCAATATGAAAATCTTGATTTTGAAAAAGTTAAGTTTGAAAACTTTGATTCACTCGAAAAATTTATGCTTCACAGAATTTATACAATAAATGAAAATTTTAAAAATAATTTTAAGGTTTATAATTTTCACAATCTTTACAAAGAGTTGCTGAATTTTTGTACGGTTGAGCTTTCTGCCTTTTACTTTGATATCAGGAAAGATACTTTATATTGTGAGGCATTAAATTCTGATAAAAGAAAGAACTGTATAACTCTTTTAAATATTATTTTACAATGTCTCCTGAAATGGTTTGCTCCAATATTATCATTCACAACAGAAGAAATTTATCAATTAGTTAAAAAAGAAGAAGATAACCAAAGTATACATTTACAAAATTTCGTTTTAGTTCCGGGATCCTGGAGAAATGAAGAGCTTAGTTCAGATTGGGATTATATTAAAAAAATCAGAGATGAGGCAAATATTTCAATTGAGAATATGAGAGCTGAAAAGTCAATAGGTTCTAGTTTAGAGTCAATGATTGAAATAAAATTAAATAGAGAATTTTATGATAAAGCCAAAAATATTAATTTTTCAGAAATTTGTATTACTTCGTCTGCTTCAGTAATTAAAGATGAAAATTTAAAAAATGGTATTGAGGTAGCTGCAAAAAAAGCTCAAGGAACAAAATGTCCAGTATGTTGGAAAATTTTTGAAACAGATTGTGAAAGGCATGGACATCTTAATTTAAATGACTAATGAAAAAATAAATAAACTTATCATTGGTTTTATATTTCTAGTTATTTGTTTTGCGTTAGATAGATTTTCAAAAATTTATATTTTAAATATTTTAAATAATGGCGGACTAGTTGATTTTTATATAAATCAATACTTAAATATTTATTTGGTTTGGAATACAGGGATTGGATTTGGTTTATTTTCCTCAGAAGACAAACTTTTCTATAACTTATTAACCGCAATTATTGTCATTATAAACATTGTAATATTGTATTTTGCTTTTATTGAAACAAAAATTAAATCTTTTTTTTTAATGATAATATTAGGAGGATCTTTAGGAAACTTATTTGACCGAGTTTATTACAGAGCCGTCCCAGACTTTATAGATTTAAATTATGCTGGATATCATTGGTTTATTTTTAATGTTGCAGATATATTTATAACAATTGGAATTATATGTCTTATTTTCTCCGAATTTATATTTTATAAACAAAAAAGTAATGAGAAATAAATTTAGCTTAATTTTATCAATATTCTTAGTGCCTCTATTGGCTAACTGTGGAGGAGTAAAAGAAGCTTTGGAAGGTCAGAAAAGATCAGATCAAAGCGATGAATTTTTGGTTAAAAAAAAGAATCCTCTTCAAATGCCACCAGACATGAACAGATTACCCAAACCTGGAGATGACTTAGAGATAAAAAAATCTGATAATTCTGAGGATGTAAAAGAATTACTTAAAATTAAAGAAAATAATTCTTCAAAGCAGAGTAGTAATGACTCAAATTTATTAAATGAAATGTTGAAGAAAATTGAATAATTAATGAGAACAAAAAATATTAATTATGAAAATTTTAATTATAAATTAAATAAAGTTCAGCAAAAGAAAATTGTTAGTAGTCTAAACCTTAACAAGTTAATTTTAAAATATCCTTTATTAAAATCACTTTGTTCAAATTATAAATACGGTGTCACAAAAAAAAATTTAAAAAAACTTAAAAAATATAAAAGTTATAATTTAATTGGTATGGGTGGATCTATTTTAGGTGCTCAAGCTATTTATGATTTTTTAATAAAAAAAATTAATAAAAAATTTATTTTTTTTAATAATTTAAAAAGTAATGAAAATTTCAGTAATGATAAAAAAAGCTTGAATATAGTTGTTTCAAAGTCAGGGAATACCCTAGAGACATTTGCAAATATTAATTTAATCTTAAGCCACCAAAAAAAAAACGACAACCTAATAATTACAGAAAATAAAAATAGTATTTTAAATAAATTGGCGACTAAAATAAAAGCAGATGTGATTGAACATAAAAATTACATTGGTGGAAGATACTCGGTACTTTCTGAAGTAGGAATGGTTCCAGCTGAACTGATGGGACTGAAAGAGAAAAAATTTAAAAGACTCAATTATCTCATAAAAAATAAGTTTTTTATAAAATTTTTAGTAAATAATGTTTTGTGTATTTATAAAAATATTAAACAAGGTAAAAGAAATTCTGTTATTTTAAATTATGATGAGAGTTCAAATAATTTTTTAGAATGGTACAAACAATTAACAGCTGAAAGCTTGGGTAAAAGTAATAAAGGTTTATTTCCAATAATATCCACAATGCCAAAAGATAATCATAGTCTCTTACAACTATATTTAGATGGATATAAAAATAATTTTTTTACATTTTTTAGTTCAAAAAAATTTAAATCAAATAATTTTAGTAAATTGCACCTAATTAATGGTTATAAAAATTTAAAAAATAAAAATATTGATGACATTATTTATGCTCAAAAAAAAGCTACTCAAAATATTTTTAAAAACAAAAAAATACCATTCAGATGCTTTGAAATATTGAATAAAAATGAAGAAGCTCTGGGCGAATTATTTTGTTTTTTTATATTAGAAACTTTACTTTTAGCCAAGCTTCTGAAAGTAAATCCTTTGGATCAGCCGTCAGTAGAATTGATAAAGAAAGAAACAAAAAAAATTTTATAATCTCATTCTTCCAAAGATTATATTTGAAACACCATAGTTTTGTTCTCTAGATATTTTAAATTCTTCAATTAATTCATCTTTGTACTTCTTGTTTCTGTGTATAATTATTAAAGTATTTTCTTGAGCTATTTTTAAATTTTTAATTTTTTCTAACAATTTATTTATATTTTTATCTTTAAAAGGTGGATCTAGATAAATTAAATCTACTTTTTTGTGGTCTATATCTTCATTTGAGATTTTATATGCATCTTTTTCTGAAATTATTGAACTTTTACTAAGATTTAGATTTTCTAAATTTTCTTTTAATATTGTTAAAGAAGGTTTGTAATTCTCAAAAAAATAAACTTCTTTGACACCTCTAGATAAACATTCAATACCAAATGAACCTGATCCAGAGAACAAATCTAAAATAACATTATCTTTAAAATTTATTTTTTCATTTTTTGAGTGTTCTAAGATATTAAATATCGATTCTCTAACTATATCTTTTAGTGGCCTGGTAATTTTATCTGTGGGATTTTGAATTATCTTACCTTTAAGATTTCCACTTATTACTCTCATTCATTTATCACCTTATGTCCTATGTCAGATCTATAAAAACCATGTTTCCAATTTAATTTTTCTAACCGTCTTATAATTTCTTTTCTACTAAACGAAAAATTATTTGAAATATTTACAAAATTTACTACACGACCTCCAATTGCAAAAGTTTTATTTCCAGTTTTCTTCGTACCTGCGTGGAAAGTAAAGTTTTCACCAGAAGATTTAAATTTATCTAAATCATTTATCTCAACATTTTTATTATATTTATCTGGATACCCTTTGGAACATAATACAATACACATGCTTTTTTTATTTTTCCATTTTATTTCTTGATTTTCTAATCTTGAATTACAACAGGCATCTATAATATCAACTAGATCATTATTTATTAATGGCAAAATTGTCTGACACTCTGGATCTCCCATTCTTACATTGTATTCTATAAGAAATGGTTCGTTATTTTTTATCATTAATCCTGCATACAAAAAACCAACATATTTTGTATTCATTTCTTTTACAGCTTTTAATGTAGGTTCTATTATTTTTTTTAAAATTTTGTCTTCTAAATCTTTATTAATTAAACTTGACGGCGAATAAGCTCCCATTCCACCTGTATTTTTACCAGTATCACCTTCTCCCACTTTTTTATGATCTTGTGCTGTATTAAAAGTTTTATATGTTATCCCATCTGAAATAATGAAAAAACTCATCTCGTCACCTTCTAAAAATTCCTCAATTAAAAGTTGCTCTGTTTTACCAAATTTACCATCAAAAATTTCAGTGATAGCATTTTTAGCATCATTAATTTCTTTACAAATGTAAACACCTTTTCCTGCAGCTAACACATCTGCTTTTATAACAAGTGGAAAAGTAGATGATGATAAAAACTCAAATGCATTTTCTTTTGTATTACAAATTTTAAATTTGGCTGTAGGAATATTATATTTTTCACAGATTTTTTTTGTAAATATTTTTGACCCTTCTAATTGAGCTACAGCTTTATTAGGTCCAAATACTTTTATTTTTTTTTTTAAGAGAAAATCAACTATTCCTTCAACCAAAGGTTTTTCAGGACCAATAATAACTAATTCAATTTTTTCTTTACAAAAAAAATCATACAAATCCTCTAAATTATTTGGATCTATATCAATATTAGTCGATATTCCATCTGTGCCCGCATTTCCAGGTATACTGTATAATTTAATTAATTTTTTAGATTTACTTAATTGATAAGCTAATGCGTGTTCTCTTCCGCCACTTCCAATAATTGCAATTCTCATTTAGTAAATATATATCTTAAATATGTTAAATAAGTTAGCTAAATTAAAATACTTAGCAAACAATTTTGAAATTATAGAGGACGGTGACCATGTTATTTGTGCTGTTTCACAAAAAAAAATACCACTCGAAAATCTTACTTACTGGAATGTTGAAGAACAAGAAGCGTATTTTTCTTACATAGAGGCTTCGATTAAGAGAGATACATTAATTAAAAGTTGATTATTTTTTCCACCTATCGTGTGTCCAAATCCACTGATCTATATTTTTTAAAATCATTTTCTCAAGAATTTTATTTAAATGCTCTGTTATTTCTTTGATTGATTTATTATTTCCAATTTTAATTGGTGCAGAAATAAACATCTTAAAATAACACTTTCTCTCTCTCTCAATATATATTGGAACTAATTCACATTTATATTTTTTAATTAATTGAGCGGGAATAGTTGTTGTAGTAGCTGGCTTGCCAAAAAAATTAGTTTTTATTCCTTCCCTAACTCTTTGATCAATCATAAGAGCAACTGACCTACCTTTTTTTAAATTCTCAATTATTTGTCTTGTTCCAGATCTACCTTTTCTTATTTGATTTTTACATATAAATTTTTTTCGTATTTCTTCCATTGTGCTATTAAGAAATATATTGTTTAAAGGTCTATAAATAGTACACAATTCTATGCCTGCTTTTTCTATTTGAAGCGCCATCAATTCAAAGTTGTTGAAGTGTCCTGAAATAAATACGGCCCTTTTCTTATCCTTTTTAATTTTATTTAAGTTTTCAATACCTTCAATTTCAATGAATTTATTTAAATTGTTATTTCTAAATTCCTTAAGAAATGGATATTCTGCAAGTATTCTTCCGTAATTACCATAAACTTTGTTTACAAGTTTATTGTACTTTGTCTTATCAACTACCCCTGATTGATCTAAATTTTTATTTACTAATTTTCTTGACCTAAATATTGGCCCTAAAAAACGTCCAATGAAATATCCTAAATTAGATCCATTTTTATATCCAATAATTTTTAAGATAAAAAAAAATAATTTAATTAATATAAATTCAATAAAATAAAAAATTTTTCTCATATTCTTTTCATTAAAAAATTTTTAAATCCCATTTCGTTTTCAATTTTTAATTCTATCTTTAAATATTGAATATTTTTTTTTTGGGTCTTTGATAATCGATTATAATCCTTTTCACTAGTTACAATTTTTAATTTATTACTTTTAGCTATTTTATTTATATTTTTAATATCTGAACTTGTATAACTATAATGATCAGGAAAGGTTATTTTTTTTTTTATTTTAAATTTATATTTTTTTAATGTCTTTTCAAATTCTTTTGGATTACCAATTCCTGAAAACATTAAAAAGTTATCCCTAAGTTTAAAGTCTTTAATATTTTTTGGATTATATTTTGCTCTAAATATTCTTAAGGAAGGATTTAATTCTCTAAGATATTTTTCAAAATTTGTACTATTTTTTTCACCATTCAAAAATGCTATATCGTAATCCATAATTTTAGAAATTCTTTCTCTTAATGGTCCTGCCGGAATTACTAATCCATTGCCAATGAGATCTGAACTGTTAAAACAAGCAATAGAAACGTTATAATTTAAACTTTTTTCTTGTAAACCATCGTCTAGAATAGCCACATGGTATTTATTCTGCTGTGCAATTTTAAGTGCAATATCTCTAAAATTTGAACAGATCAATTCCCCATATTTAGATAAAATATTTTGTTCGTCAATTTGATTAGAGTACTTCTTTTTTATAAACACAGTTTTAAATTTATATTTTAAAATTTCGTTAATTTTTAAGACCAATGGTGTTTTTCCGGTTCCACCTAAGTAAATATTTCCAACACAGACGGTTTTAATTTTGAAATATTTTTTAGAACTAAATGATTTGATAATATTATAAATTATTGTTAGTAAACTCAATGGAATAAGTAATAATGATATTAAATTAAAACTATCCCAAAAAACGGGTCTTTTCATTTTCATTATAAATAATTTTGAATTACTTTGATATTTTCTTTAAAAATTCTTCTTCCTAAATCATCAATTCGTTTAATTTTATTTTTTGATTTTTTGTAGTTATATTTTCTTACAAATACTTGTTTCATTTCACTGATATTTTTAACTTGTGAGGAAATTTCATAATTTTTTAATTCTTTGTAAATTTCCTTAAAATTTTCTATTTTTCTACCATGCATTACGTAATTTCCCATTCTAACAGCTTCCAATGGATTTTGTCCCCCATGATTTATTATTGAACCTCCAATAAAAGCCAAATTTGAAAGTTCTAAAAAATTTGACATTTCTCCATAGGTATCAACGATTAATACATCGCAATCATTTGATCGTTTCAACCCATTTGATCTTTTAATAACTTTAAGTTTTAAATTCTTTAAGTCTTTTATGATATCTTCCGATCTATTTATATGCCTAGGTATAATTATTGTAATTAGATTTTTAAATTTTTGCTTTAGATCTAAGTGCAATCTAGCAATTATAATTTCTTCATTATAATGTGTACTAGCTGCACAAAAAACTAACTTATTTTTGAAATATTTTTTAATATTTGCTTTTGAAATTGATTTGTCATTTTTAAAGTATTTTAAATTTCCAATAAATTTTATTTTTTTTACTCCTAATCTATTTAAATAATCTATAGTTTTTTTATTTTGAGGTAATGCAATAGAAACTTTGCTAAAAATATTATTAGCAAATGAAGGTATTTTGCTCCATCTTTCGAAGCTTTTTTTAGTTATTCTACCATTAATCAAAATTATAGGTATTTTTTTTGAATATAATCTTTCGTACATATTTGGCCAAATTTCTGAGTCGACAAAAATTGCGATTTTAGGCTTCCATTTTTTTAGAAAATTATCGCAAATAAAACCTATATCAAAAGGGTAATAATTATGGGTAGTTTTTTTAAAATTTTGTCTTTTAATAATTGAAGCTGAACTTGTTGTACTTGAGGTAAGTAAAATTTTTTTTATTTTTTTATTATCCTCAAATTTTTTTATTATGGGTAAAATAGTCATTATTTCTCCAACACTTGCCCCATGAAACCATATAGTTTGAATATTATTATTTTTAATATTCAATGAATATTTTTCTAAAAATCTATTTTTGTCTTCTTTTCCAGAGATTATTCTTATTAAAATTATGAATGGGGAAAGTATTAAAAATACTATTCCAAAGATATTATAAAGAAAGATCATTAATTATTTTTGATCTGTCTATCATAGAAATTTTTATAAAGAGATGAATTTTTAAGGAGTTCCGTATGTTTTCCAAAACTTTGTACAGAACCTTTATCTATTACATAAATATTTTCTGAATTAAGTATTGTTGATAGTCTGTGAGCAATTACAACGGTTGTTTTATTTTTTGTCAGTTCTTCCAAAGCTTTTTGTATTTTCTCTTCTGTTTCAGAGTCTAGAGAAGAGGTCGCTTCATCTAATAAAATTATTTTACTGTCTTTTAAAAGAGCTCTAGCTATAGACAATCGCTGCTTTTCTCCCCCTGATAATTTAACCCCATTTTCTCCTATAAATGTTTCAAATTTGCTATCTAATTTTTCAATGAAGTCTGTACTCATAGAAATTTTTGCAGCTTTGTAAACTTCCTCATCAGTTGCTGAAGGTTTTGCATACTTAATATTATTAAAAACTGTATCATCAAATAGAGTAGTATTTTGATCTACTATTGATATTTCTTTTCTTAAAGAAGCAAGGTTTACTTCTTTGATATTTTGGTTATCTATCGATATTTCACCTTCATTTGTCTCATAAATTCTAGGTATTAAGTTTAATATCGTCGATTTTCCAGAACCACTATGACCAACTAAAGCTGTCATTTTTTTTCCCGCAATATCTATATTAATATTTTTCAACACAATATTTTTTGTATTGGAATTATACTTAAAACTTAAATTTTTTATTTTAATTGAAGCGTTATCAATTTTTAAGTGATTTCCATTTTCGTTTTTTGATATTTTATTTTTTTGATCAACGATTGGTATAATTCTTTTGGCTGCTGATAATCCTTGACCAAAAGCTATATTGACTGTAGCGAGTGACTTAACTGGTTGATAAGCCAACATCATTGCAGCTAAAAATGAAAAAAAGTTGTTAATACTTAATTGTCCACTCATAATCATTTTCCCAGAAAAAAAAATTAGAATAGCAATCATAATTCCAGTTAATATTTCCATAATAGGCGTAGATCTTATAAAAACTGTAAGAATTTTGATTGATTTTTCTTTTAGTTCATCAACAAATTTTTCAGATCTCTCATTTTCATAACTTTCTCTTTGAAAAATTTTTATTATTTTATGATTTTTAAATAAATCGACTAAATACTTATTTAAATCTCCTGATTTTTCTTGTGCCTCGGTAGTAACTTTTTTAATTCTTTTTCCCAATTTTTTAGCAGTAAATGTTGCAATTGGTATCATTATAATTGCAATTAAAGATAGTCTCCAATTTTGAAAAAACATTACAAGTAATAATCCAATTAGTGTAAGTCCATCTTTGAATAAATTTAAAATTGCATTACTCAACATTGCGGTAATTTGATTTACATCAAAATTTAAATTTGAAATATATTTTCCAGTGTGTTTATCTTCAATCATTTCTGTATCTGCTTTGATAAATGATGACAACATGTCAATTTGAATATTTTTTTTTACTTCTTCAGATGTTCTTATCATTAAAACTTTTGCAATGTATAAAGAAATTCCTTTAGTCGAAAATGCAGTAATTATTAATATTGGAATTACTAAAATTAAACTTTGATCTTTATTTAAAAAAATCTTCTCTATTGCTGGATCTAATAGCCAGGCAGTAGCTGAAGTACTTCCCGCTACAAGTATTGAAAAAATTAGAGCAAAAATAATTTTTCCAAGATGTTTTTTTGTGTAATCAATATATAATCGGAAAATAATTTCTTTATCATTCATATTAAAAAACTTTACCTATTATAATATTTGTCAGAATTATTAATCCCAATAAATTATTACTTTTGAATTTTGCTAGACAATTTCTTTCATCATTTACATTTAAACTAAATACTTGAAAATAAAATAAATGTAATATCGGAACAATAAGCGATAAATAAAAAAATAAATTATATTCCATTAAAAACCCCACAATAAATAATGCTGAGATAAAAACTAAATAACTAAATGAAATAAATTTCTTTGGGTTATTTTTGAATTTTATCGAAGTTGATTTGACTCCTATGATCTCATCATCATTAATATCTTGATACCCATATATAGTGTCGTAACCTAATGTCCAAAATGTGGCTCCTAAATAAAATATAATTGGTATAATAGAGACTTCATTTTGAATGGATATCCATGCCAAAAGTAGACCGTAATTAAAAGTAATACCTAAAAAAAGTTGAGGCCAGTAAGTAAATCTTTTCATTAATGGATATGTAAAAGCCAATGGCATTGAAAGAAGAGCCATATAAATAGTAAATTTGTTAAAATTTATCAAAATTAAAAACGCAATTAAACATAAAATTGCAGCATATATTGCAGCATTAAATACTGAAATTTTTTCTGACGCGATTGGTCTATTTTTTGTTCTTTCGACTAACTTATCAATTTTTCTATCACTTATATCGTTAACAATACATCCTGCAGATCTCATAAGAACAGATCCAGAAAAAAATAAAAAAGCATAAACAAAATAAGAAGTTAAAGAAAGAGAAAAATCATATGAAATTGTTAAACCCCAAACGCATGGCCAAAATAGAAGCATGAAACCAATTGGTTTATTTAGTCTTGTTAATTCAATAAAAATTTTAACCTTTTCAGACATAATTTACTTGTAAATAACAAAGCGTAGATTCATAATCAAACTGATTCGCATGAATATTGATTACACTGTTACCGCATTAATGTTTCCCGCCATTCCTCTTATTATGGCTGTCTATAGTAACAGATTTCATACATTAAGTGGTTTGATTAGAAAAATACACGACGAATATGTTTTTGAAAAGCATACTCCACCAGAGTGGAAGCAGCAGCTAATTAATTTAAATGATAGAGTAAAAAATTTAAGGATTACTATACTTTTTGCAGCATTTGGTTTCTTATTTAATATGCTTACAGTTTTTGCTCTTTATTTAGAGACATATTTTTTAGCTAGAATAATCTTTGGGTCTTGTTGTTTATCGATGATGGTATCAATAATATTTTTTATAAGAGAAATACAAATCTCGACCAGAGCGTTAAGACTTCATCTTTCAGATATGGATGATCAATTTAAGGAATAATAACTGCTGGTCCTGTTAAAACTCTATTCTCTAAATCTATGTGAGCTTGTTTAGCTTCACTTAATTTATATTTTTTAGAAACTTCAATTTTTATTTTTCCTGAGAGAACTGCATCAAAGACCAATTTAGCAGATTTTTCTAATTCATCTCTTGTAATTGTATAATGCATTATGGACGGTCTTGTAAAAAAAAGACCTTTTGTATTTATATGTTTTTTGACATCTATAGTGTGAACATATCCTGATGCATTTCCAAATGCTACCATCATCCCTCTAATTTTTAAACATTCTATTGATCCCTCAAAAGTTTTTGCTCCTACACCATCATAGACAACATCTATTCCATTTTTACCTACAATTTTTTCAACTTCTTCCACAAAATTATGATCTGTATAATTGATGACATGATGACACCCATTTTTTTTTGCTATTTCAACTTTTTCTTTAGATCCGACTGTTCCAATAACTTCACATCCTAATGCATTAGCCCACTGGCATAATATTTGACCAACACCACCAGCTGCAGCATGAAATAAAACTTTATCTCCTTTTTTTACAGCATATGACCTGTGTAATAAATATTCTGATGTTATTCCTTTTAATAAAATGCAGGAAGCTATTTCTTCTGAAATACCTTCTGGCACTGTGACTAATTTTTCTTCTGGCATTATTTGTTTTTCTGAGTATCCACTTATTGGAGCAGATGCATGACTTACTCGATCTCCAACTTTAAAAAGACTTACTTCAGAGCCAATTTCTTCAACTACTCCAGATGCTTCTAATCCAAGTCCACTTGGTAACTCAATCGGATACAAACCTGTTCGATGGTAAACATCAATATAATTAAGTCCAACTGACAGATTTTTAACAAGAACTTCTTTTGGACCAGGTTTACCGATTTCGATATCCTTGTATTCTAAAACTTCTGGGCCTCCAAACTTTTCAAATCTTATAGCTTTCATATTTACTTTACGAAATTACCATTATGGTAATCATCAATTGCTTGGAGTATTTCTTGTTTGGTATTCATGACGAATGGGCCACCTCTTGCAATCTGTTCTCCTATCGGTTTTCCAGATATTAGTAAAAATTTAGCGTTTGTTAAAGCAGTTACTTTTAAGTTTTCACCTTTAGATAATAATATTAATGTAGAGTCTTTAACACTTTCATGTTTATTTTTTCCAATTTCTATCTCACCTTTAATTAAATATATGAATGAATTATGTTTGGATGGAACTTGATGATTAAAAATTTTACTTTCATTTAATTCTACATCAAAATAAATTGGATCGACATTGTGTTTTTTTATTGGACCTTCTGAATTTTCAAATTTTCCAGCTATTACTTTTATAAATTTATCTTTGTCCTTATGTGTGCTCATTTTATCAGAGTCTATATAATGGTATTCTGGTTTGCTCATTTTTTCGTTGGCAGGCATATTAATCCATAATTGAAAACCATGAAGTTTTCCATCATTCATAGCTGGCATTTCAGAATGAATTATTCCACTGCCAGTTTTCATCCACTGTACATCTCCTGCAGTCATTTTTCCTTGACCACCTGTACTATCTTTATGTTCAAAACTCCCAGCTAACATGTATGTAACTGTTTCAATTCCTCTGTGTGGATGAGGAGGAAAGCCTGCAATATAATCATCTTTATTTTCTGATCCAAATTCATCTAACATTAAAAATGGATCATAATAATTTGGTTCAACACCAATACTTCTTTTTAATTTAACTCCTGCACCATCTGATGCCGGTGTTGGATCTATAATTTTTTCAACTTCTATATTTGTCATGTCTTTCATATAGGATATATCTAAATTAAATCAAGTAATTCTAATAAATTGCTTATTTGTTCGTTAGGTTCAAAATCTAATTTATCAAAAACATTATTATTTCTATTCACCCAAACTGTATTGAATCCATAATTCCCTGCACCAGAAACATCCCATGTATTTGTACTTAAGAATAAAACTTCATTTTTTTTAATATTATATTTATTAATTGGAAGATCGTATACTTTTGAATCTGGTTTAAAAATACCAACTTCTTCTACAGAAAATATATCATCAAAAATATCTTTTAATTGATTGCTAACTACGAGTTCATCTAAAAGATCAGGTGTACCATTTGATAGAATCGCTAGTTTATAATTTGATTGTTTTAATTTTTTTAAAGCATCCCTTACTTCTGTAAATGGTGAAAGCACTTTATATAAATTTAATAGTTCTGATCGCATTGAATTATCAATATTGTAAAAATTCATAGATTTATCCAAACTATCTTCAGTGATTTGCCAAAAATCTTTATGTCTTTTCATTAAACTTCTAAGCCAAGTGTATTCAAGCTGTGTAGTTCTCCAATAATTAGCAAATCCTTCCCATTTATCTCCTAATTTTTCCTTACATTTTTCAGCTGCAGAATTAACATCAAATAGGGTGCCGTATGCATCAAATATGATTGCTTTAATTTTTTTCATAAATTAATTTAAATATAATGAGCAATATTAGAATATTTTATCCAGAAAAATTATCAATTAATTTAGAAACTAATTTAACTAAGTCTCAGTCACATTATTTATTGAAAGTAATGAGGATTAAACAAGGAGAGACCTTTTCGGTTTTTAATAAATCTGGAGAATGGAAGTCAATTGTAACTGAAATTTCAAAAAGCAGCTTAAATTTCAAGGTTGTTGAACAATTAAGACAAAAAGATAAAGAGCAAGAAATCTGGTTAGCCTTCTCACCCATTAAATCAAATTATTTTAACTTCATGATACAAAAAGCAACCGAGCTTGGAGTAACAAAATTTGTACCAATTATTTCTGAAAGGACAATTGTTAGAAAAATAAATTATGAGAGATTAAATAAAATAATTATAGAGTCGTGTGAGCAAAGTAATAGAATAAATATTCCTTCAATTGAAAAACCTCAATCATTAGATAAATTCCTGTCTAACAATTCAGATATCAATTTAATTTTTGGAGATTTAAATACGAATAATAAAAAAATTAAAATTTCAAATTCAAAACCAAATTGTCTTTTAATTGGTCCTGAAGGGGATTATTCAGCCAGTGAAATTAAAAAGATTCTAAACTTTAAAGGGTCTCAATCGATAAAACTGAGTGATACCATTTTAAGGTCTGAAACTGCGGTTATATCCGCGTTATCTGTGATCAATTATTTGCAAAATTGATAAATTGTCGCGAATTCTCTAGTATTTTTTATAATATTTTCGATCTATATAGAAAACAAATGAAGAAACTATTTTTTGTTTTTATAGCATTAATTTACTCAGTTGAGGCGTTTGCAAACCAACCAAAAAATTGGCAATTAGGTTTCCAAGAGCCTGCATCGCAAACTATGAGAGATATAGTTTGGTTCCATGACTATATGTTAGTACCAATCATAGTTGCTATAAGTGCGTTTGTTTTATTTTTAATGCTTTATGTGATGGTAAGATTTAGAGCATCGAGAAATCCTAATCCATCTAAAAGAACACATAATGTTTTAGTTGAAATTGTTTGGACATTAGTTCCTTGTTTAATCTTGATCGTGATGGCAGTTCCGTCATTTAAAGTTTTATATTCACAAGATGCAATTCCTAAAGCTGATGTAACTATAAAAGCAATTGGATATCAATGGTATTGGGGATACGAGTACCCAGATGAAAATATAATTTTTGATGCTTATATGATTGAAGAGAAGGATTTAAAAGAAGGTCAGCCAAGATTGTTAGCAACAGATAATGTAGTCGTTGTTCCAGTAAATAAAGTAGTTAAAGTTTTAATTACAGCAAATGATGTGCTTCATGCATGGGCATTACCAGCATTTGGAGTTAAAAGAGATGCGATGCCAGGAAGAGTAAATGAAACTTGGTTCAAAGCTGAAAAAGTTGGGACTTACTACGGACAATGTTCTGAGTTATGTGGAATTAAACATGCTTTTATGCCAATTGAAGTTAAAGTAGTTTCAGAAGAAGATTACCAAATTTGGCTTTCAGAGGCGAAGATAAAATTTGCAAAAGATGAAAATTTAATTAATAAAAAACTAGTAGCGAGTAAATAAAAATGAGTTCAGAAGCAGCACATATTCACGATCATCATACTCCAACAGGTTGGAAGAGATGGGCATATTCTACAAATCATAAAGATATTGGAACAATGTATTTAATTTTTGCAATTATTGCAGGAGTTATTGGAACAGCTTTTTCAGTTTTGATGAGAATGGAATTAATGCACCCTGGTGATGATGTTTTAGGTGGTAACTACCATCTTTATAATGTTTTGGTTACAGGTCATGGATTAATAATGATTTTCTTTATGGTCATGCCAGCAATGATTGGTGGTTTTGGAAACTGGTTCGTGCCGATAATGATTGGAGCACCAGATATGGCATTTCCAAGAATGAATAATATTTCTTTTTGGTTATTGCCTGTTGCATTTATTTTATTACTTTCATCAATTTTTGTAGATGGACCTCCGGGTGCACAAGGTGTTGGTGGTGGCTGGACGATTTACCCACCTCTATCTTCTACTGCAGGTCAACCAGGTCCAGCAATGGATTTAGCAATTTTAAGTTTACACGTTGCAGGAGCCTCTTCAATTTTAGGAGCAGTTAATTTTATTACAACTATTTTAAATATGAGAACTCCTGGAATGACTTTGCATAAGATGCCATTATTTGCATGGTCAATATTAGTTACAGCTTTTTTATTATTACTTTCGTTACCAGTATTAGCAGGAGCAATTACTATGCTTCTAACAGATAGAAATTTCGGTACAGCATTTTTTGATGCACAAACAGGTGGAGACCCAACATTATTCCAGCATTTATTTTGGTTTTTTGGTCATCCAGAAGTTTACATTCTAATCTTACCAGGATTTGGAATGATCAGTCATATCGTATCTACGTTTTCAAAGAAGCCAGTTTTTGGATATTTAGGAATGGCTTACGCGATGGTAGCAATTGGAATAGTAGGATTTGTTGTTTGGGCTCACCACATGTACACAGTTGGTTTAGATACTGATACTAAAGCGTATTTCTTAGCAGCAACAATGATTATCGCTGTCCCAACAGGAATTAAAATATTTTCATGGATTGCTACAATGTGGGGAGGATCTATATCATTCAAAACCCCAATGGTTTGGGCTTTAGGATTTATATTTTTATTTACAGTTGGAGGAGTAACTGGTGTAGTTCTAGCAAACGCTGGAGTAGATACTGCATTGCATGATACTTATTATGTTGTAGCTCACTTCCACTATGTATTATCCTTGGGAGCTGTTTTTGCGATATTTGCAGGCTTCTATTATTGGTTTGGTAAAATGTCAGGGTATGAATATTCTGAGTGGATGGGCCAACTTCATTTTTGGTTAACTTTCATAGGTGTAAATTTAGTTTTCTTTCCACAACACTTCTTAGGATTAGCTGGAATGCCAAGAAGATACGCTGATTATCCGGATGCATTTGCTGATTGGAATTATATTTCCTCAATCGGTTCATATATTTCTGTAGTTGGCTTAGTGGTATTTTTCGCTAATTTAATCTACGCTTTTGCAAAAAAGAAAAAAGCAGCACAAAACCCATGGGGAGAAGGGGCTACAACATTAGAGTGGACAGTTCCATCACCACCGAATTTTCACACTTTTGATGAATTACCGAAGTTTGAAGATTATGAAGGTACTGAAAAATCTAGTAGTTAGTAACGTCTTAAGATATAAAAATTAAAATGGCTACGACGTATTCTAAAGTAAAAAAATCATATTACGAACTAGGTATTATTACTGAATTATTAAAGTTAATGAAACCAAGAGTAATGTCTCTTGTTATTTTCACATGTGCAGTTGGTCTATTAACAGCTCCTACTTCAGTTTCATTTCAACAATCAGTTATTGGAATATTAATTGTAGCCTTTGGCGCTGGAGCAGCGGGAGCACTCAACATGTGGTATGAAGCTGATTTAGATAAATTAATGTCTAGAACGTGCTTACGTCCAATTCCAAGAGGAAAGCTGAACAGGAATCAAGCATTATACTTTGGGACATCTCTGTCAGTTGTGTCAGTTGTAAGCTTATACTTTGTTACTAATGCTTTATCAGCATTTCTATTATTGTTTACGATATTATTTTACGTATTTGTTTATACAATCTGGTTAAAAAGAAAAACTCCACAAAATATTGTTATAGGTGGAGCATCAGGAGCTTTACCACCAGTAATTGGATGGGCAATAGCAACAAATTCTATTTCGTTGGAGTCGATTGCTTTTTTCTTAATAATTTTCTTTTGGACACCATCACACTTTTGGGCATTAAGCTTATACAAAGCTGATGATTATAAAAAAGCAGGTATTCCAATGCTTCCAGTAACTAATGGAATTCAGGATACTAAAAAGAATATTCTAATTTATTCTTTGTTAATGATACCTACAATTGTTTTTCCATATTACATTGGATTTGTCGGTGAAGTATTCTTAACACTTAGCTTACTACTTACATTTTATTATAATTTAATTTGCTACCAGCTTTACAACTATAAAGTTGGAAAATTTAATATAAAGAAAGCTAGACATATTTTCAGCTATTCAATTATTTACTTATTTTTAATATTTGTTTTTTTCTTAGTGGATAAAGTTTTATGATAGTCAAAGATCAAAAATTAAAAAAGAAAAATTTATGGACAGCAGTTGGTTTAGTTGCATTTATAGTTTTATTATTCATTTTCACATTATTTAATATTGGAGTATTTGAAAGACCTCTATGATTAAAAAAAATACTTTAACTCCACTAATTCTAGCAGGAATTTTTGTCTTTATGTTGGGATTATCTTTTGCAGCTGTGCCTTTATATGATTTATTTTGCAGAGTTACTGGCTTCGGTGGAACAACACAAATATCGAAAGAGGCTCCTAATATAGTTTTAGATAAAAAAATAAATGTAAGGTTAGATACCAACGTTAACAGTGCTCTTGATTGGAATTTTGATGTTGATCAAAAAACAATGGATGTTCAGCCAGGCAAGGTATACAGAATTAAATTTGAAGTGGAAAACACAGGAGATGAAATTTCATCTGCTGTAGCTACATATAATGTTTCTCCATCATCATTTGGAGCATATTTTAATAAATTAGGCTGTTTTTGCTTTGAAAAACAAACACTAGATCCAGGGGAAAAGGCAAGTTACACCCTAGTATTCTACTTAGATCCAGAATTAGTAAATGATCCAAAAACATCTAGAGTTGAAGATGTTACTATGTCATATACTTTTTTCTCATCTGAATATTATAAAAACGAAAAAAAAGAGAGTTAAAATAAATGTCTGCATCTGGTCAAAAACATGATTATCATTTAGTTGACCCTAGTCCTTGGCCTCTAGCCACATCTATAGCAACACTAGTTACAGCTGTTGGATCTGTTTATTATTTTCACAGTAAAGTTATGTGGGCAATGGTTTTAGGTTTTTTACTTATAATTTATTGTGCCTTTATGTGGTTCAGAGATGTTGTAATCGAAGCTGAGCACAAAGGTCATCATACACCTGTTGTTCAAATTCATCATAGATATGGAATGACATTATTTATTGCTTCTGAAGTAATGTTTTTTGTTGCATGGTTTTGGGCATACTTTGATGCAAGTTTGTTTCCAAATGAATTCATGGGAAATGTATGGCCACCAAAAGATATTGAAACTTTTGATCCATGGGACATCCCACTTATAAATACTCTTGTCCTACTTTTATCTGGTACAACAGTAACTTGGGCACACCATTCTTTATTAGAGGATGATAGAAAAGGATTTATAAATGGTCTAATCTGTACAGTAATTTTAGGAGCATTTTTTACGTTATTGCAAATATACGAATACCAACACGCTACATTTAGTTTTTCAGGTCATATTTATGGAGCTACATTCTATATGGCCACAGGGTTTCATGGTTTCCACGTTTTAGTTGGGACTATTTTTTTAGCGGTTTGCTTATGGAGAGGTAAATTAGGACATTTTACTAAAGAACATCACTTTGGTTTCGAGGCTGCTGCTTGGTACTGGCACTTTGTTGACGTTGTCTGGTTATTCTTATTTGCAGCTATTTACATTTGGGGAAGTTAATAGTTCTTGAAAAATAAGCTATCTTTTTCAATTTTTGTATACTTTTTTATTTTAGTTTTTTTGGCATTAGGTACTTGGCAAATTATAAGACTAAACTGGAAGCTTGATTTAATAAATTCAATCGACCAATCTTTAAAAAGTGATCCAGTAGAATTTAATGGAAGTAATCCAATTAACTTTAAAAAAATCAAATTTGAGGGAATATTAGATAATTCAAAAATAATTTATTTATATTCTTTAAATGAAAAAGGAGAGCCAGGATTTGACATTGTAAATCCAGTTAGTATTAACAATAGAAGCTATTTAATAAATCGGGGTTGGATTCCAAGAGATTTTAAATCTAAAAAGTATGTTTCAAATGAAAGTAAATTTGAGGGAGTTTTAAAATTAAAAAGCAAATTTAATTATTTCAAGCCAGATAATGACGTAAATAAGAATTATTGGTTTACGCTTAAAGATGAAGATTTATTGACCTATACAGGTAAAGAATTTTCTCCATTCATTATCAACAATATTAGCAAGCAGGAAGGAACTTATCCTCAGTCAAAACAAATTGGAGCCAATATTTCAAACAACCACTTAAAGTACGCTCTTACATGGTTTTCATTAGCTGTTTCCATTTTTTTAATATATTTATATTTTAGAAAAAAAAATTACTGATGGAATATATAAGCACTAGAAATAATTCAGATCATTTTTCATTTAAAAACGTATTTCTGAAAGGCTTAGCTGATGATGGAGGCCTTTTTGTGCCAAAGTCAATCGAACCATTTAGTAAAGATGAACTAAACAAACTAAGTAGTTTTAATTACAATGAACTAGCAGCCGAAATAATATTCCCATTTATCGGTGATTTTATGACTAAGGAAGAGTTAATTTCCACAGTATCAAAATCTTATTCAAATTTTAGAGCAGAAGATGTTGTAAAAATCTCTGATTTAGGAAATTTAAAAGTCTTAGAACTCTATCATGGCCCAACTCTAGCTTTTAAAGATATTGCAATGCAATTAATAGGAAATTTCTATCAATATCACTTAAGAAATGAGCAAAAAAAAATTAATATTATTGTAGCAACATCAGGAGACACAGGTGCAGCTGCTATTGATGCTTTAAAAGGCAAAAAGAATTTAAATGTTTTTGTATTACATCCAAATAACAGGATTTCACCAGTGCAAAGAAGACTGATGACAATCCATGAAGAAAAAAATGTTTTCAATATTGCTATTGAGGGGAACTTTGATGACTGTCAAAATTTAGTTAAAGCCATGTTTAATGATGAAAAATTCTCTAGCTCAATCAATATGTCAGGTGTTAATTCAATTAATTGGGCAAGAATTGTTGCTCAAGCTGTTTATTATTTTTATGCTTATTTTAAAATAAGCAATGGACAGCCTCTGTCTTTTTCCGTCCCGACTGGAAATTTTGGAGATATTTATGCTGGTTATTTAGCAAAGAAACTCGGTCTTCCAATTGATAAACTTATTGTAGCTACAAACAAAAATGACATTCTTCATAGAGCAATTTCTGGTGGAGATTACACTCAAAAGAAAGTTGAAGAAACAAATACCCCAAGCATGGATATCCAGATAGCAAGTAACTTTGAAAGACTTTTATATGATGTAAAAGACTGTAACTCAGAAGTTACAAAAGATGTGATGAGTAAGATAAAAAATAATACTTATCAAATTGATAATAGTGACTTAGATGAAATAAAAAAGAATTTTACATCTGACATGTTAGATGAAAACGAAACTATCCAAATGATAAAGGATATAAATAAAGAATATAAAGTTGTAGTTGATCCACATACTGCAGTTGGAATAGGTGCTGCAAAAAAACTTGGGTTAGAGCAAAATTGTGTTGTTTTATCCACAGCACACCCCTGTAAATTTCCAAAAGCAATCGAAGATGCAATCTCAAAAACTGAAGAATTACCAGATAGTCTTAAATATGTTTATGATAGAGATGAAAAATTTGAGGTTATTTCAAATGATATAAATAAAGTTAAAGAATACGTAATAAACTCAATATGAAATTAAAAATAAAAGATCAAATCCCAGATATAGAAATTTTTCATTTAGCAGATGGTGAACCACAAACTAGCAAAATTAGAGATATTTTAGGAAATGGTAAGATAATTTTATTTGGATTACCTGGGGCCTTTACCTCAACTTGTTCAAAACTCCATCTACCTGGATATGTTGCTAATGCCGATAAAATAAAAGCCAAAGGAATAGATAATATATTTTGTTTATCTGTAAATGATCCTTTTGTTATGAATGCTTGGGGAGAAGCAAACAATGCAGCTGGTAAAATTACAATGTTATCAGATCCGTATCTATTATTTACAAAAGCCATCGGTGCTGAAGTAGATAGAAATTCAAAAGGAATGGGTATTCGTTCAAATCGTTATGCAATGGTTATTGAAAACTTAGAAGTGATTAATGTTCAAGTTGAGAAAGAGACTAAGCAATGCGGTTTATCTTCTGCAGAAGGTGTTATAGATTTATTATAATTATTAGGGCAGTTCTGTTGCCAGGTGCCCCGAACTTAGTAACATTATTCGCGAATAATTTGAATTGAAAAACTGCAATTTTAACTAAAATCCCGTACATATCCCGTACAAAATTTTTGTGTTATCTTAATAAAATGGAAAGCGAAAATAAAATAAAACCAAATTTTTTACAAAAAATTTTTGGAGCTAAAGAACTTAAGTTAAATATCAAAAATTATCTTATTTATGTAAATCACAGCAAAAACAATCAATTTGATCATCACAAGATAAAAAATATAAAATTAAAAAAAGGAATATTTTTTGACGATATAGATGTAATATTTGAAGAAACTACACAAAAAATTAAAAAATTAACCAAAAATCAATCAAAATATTATATTTTTATTTTAAAAAATTTAAGAATTATAAAACAAGCTTACGCAGATATTTTAGATCTTACAAGCTGTAAAAAATATATAAATTATAAAACAATTGAAAAATGGATAATTGAAAACAAAGAAGTTCTTAAATTTTTAAATAGATTTAATAAAAATTCATTGGGTATAGCAGAGTTAAAAATACTCAAATTTTACAAAAATATAGAATATACGATAACTTTAAAAAATAATAATTTTGTTGAACAAGAGATTAAAAAATTTAAATCACTTTTTGATAAAATAGAAGATAATCCATTAACATTAGCTCAAAGGAAGGCGATTGTTACAGACGAAGATTCTACTTTAGTCGTTGCAGGAGCTGGAACCGGAAAAACATCAACTGTTGTTGGTAAAGTTTCATATCTTGCAACAAAAAATGAAATAAAAAACAACGAAATATTAGCGCTAGCATTTGGTAAAGACGCAGCTCAAGAAATGAGGGATAGAGTAAAAGAAAAAACTGGTATTGATATCGAAATACGAACTTTTCATTCTACTGGAAAAAAAATTATAGAGAGCATTAAAAATAAAAAACTTAAAATATCTGATCGTGCAGCATATGAAAAACAAAAACTAGCGCTATTCACAGATATTCTAAGAGTAATGCTCAAAGATAAAAGTTCAAAAACAAGGATTTTTAATTTTATATCAAAACACAGATTTCCAGCTAAGTACCTTGAGGACTTTAAAACTGATAGTGATTATTTTGAGTACATGAGAAAATTTGAAATGGATACACTTAAGGGAGAAAAAGTAAAATCATTTGAGGAATTATTGATTGCCGACTGGTTATTTTTAAATGGCGTTTATTACGAGTATGAATTTCCTTACGAACATGACACAGCTTCAAGAAAAAGAGGTCAATATCGACCAGACTTTAAATTATTGGGTACTTCAAAAAAACCAATAGAGAAAGGTTTTTATTTGGAACATTATGGGATTGATCGAGAAGGAAAAACTGCCCCACAAATTTGTGAACAAGATTACAATCGTAAAATTACATGGAAAAGAAATTTACACAAAATGAAAAGAACTATTTGTATAGAGACATACTCTTGGGAAAGAATGGAAGGTGTTATTCTTAAAAATTTAGAAAAAAAATTAATTCAAAATGGGATTCAGCCAAATCCAAATGATCCTGAAATAGAAAAAATACTGTTTGAAAGAGAAGAGGTGAATAAAAGATTAGTTTCTTTAGTTTCAGATTTTTTAAGTATTTACAAAGAAGGTCAATATACAAAAGAAGAAATGTATAAAAGTTTAGAAACTATAAAAAATAACGAAAAAGAAAGATATAAAGTATTTTTAGAATTGTTTTACGATGTTTTTAGCAGATATCAAAACTATCTTAAAAAAAGACAAGAAGTTGATTTTGCTGATTTGCTTAAAATTGCTACAGAAAAGTTAAAAAAAAAAGAATTTAAAACTATCTTTAAAAGAATAATTGTTGATGAGTATCAAGATATTTCTAGAGGGAGGTATAGATTCTTAAAAGCAATTATTGACCAACAAAAAGATTGTAGAATAATGTGCGTTGGAGATGATTGGCAGTCTATTTATGCCTTTAATGGCAGTGATATTAAATATACTTTTGATTTTGAAAAAATATTTGGCAAATCAGCTAGAGTTGATTTGGATAAAAGTTTTAGATTTACTAAGCCTATACTTGATGTTTCATCAAGATTTATTCAAAGAAACCCCTATCAACTTAAAAAAAATATTGTTTCAAAACCAAGTAATATAAAAAAAACAATTGAAATTATAGGTTTTGATCCTGGTCAGCAAAATCATTTATTAGAGATTTATGGGGCAATAAATTCTTTAAGACCTTCAAATAAAAAATGGGAAGTATTGTTGTTAGGTAGGTATAATCGAATTGCAAATAAGAATGGTATTTTTCCAGACATTCCTGAAGAGGACAAAAAAAAATTTAAAAGTCTTTCTTTTAAATTTTTAACAATTCATAAATCTAAAGGATTAGGTGCTGATGCAGTAGTAATTTTAAACCTTGAAGCTGGAAAATATGGTTTTCCTGGATATATTGAAAATGATCCTATAATGAACCTTGTTAGACCGGGTGAGCAGGATTTTCCAAATGCTGAAGAAAGAAGAGTTTTGTATGTTGCCCTCACAAGAGCGAAGCAAAAAGTTTTTCTTTGTACAAATAATTACTTTCCATCTGAATTTATTGATGAATTAAAAACTTATCCAGATGTACATTTTGATGAAAAAAATGTAATCAATAAAGCTCTTTTAACATGTCCGAGTTGTACAAAAGGAAAGTTGTATTTGAAACGTCCTAATAGATTGAACGGATATGCATGGCGATGTAGTTTAGAACCACATTGTACAGGAGAAGCTAAGTTTTGTCCTAATTGTAAAAAATATCCAGCAGTTCATTACAATAGATGTCTTGATCCAGCATGTGAAAATAGTAAAATAAATTCCTAATGTCTTTGATAAGAGAATGCCGTATATGTGGACAGAGGGTAAGTTTTAGAAAAATGCCTCATGGAAAATATGTATGTTTTGATGTTAAGACTAATAACAAGCATATGCATAGTAAATCAGAGGTGAACAAATTCAAAAAAATCGAAGATAAAAATCAAAAAGCCATCGAGATTAAAAATGATGATAAACAAAAAATTCAATATTCAAAAAAAGAGAAAAAGATAAAAGAAGAAGACTTTAGTCAATCAGAAGAATTCGAAGCATATGAGGAAAATACTTCTGATGAGGTATTTAAAGAGGATACTGTTGAAAGTTTAAGAAAAGAAATAGATGTAGAGACTGTTGAGAAAAAATCTAACAAATCAATTATTTATATAGCCATTGCAGTATTAGTGGTTATTGTTTTAATTTTTATGAATGGGTAAATATAATGTCTGATAAAACAAATTTGTTATACCTTTGTGTATGCATGGCATTATCCGACCACAAGTTGGATAAATCTGAAACAGCTAAAATAATTGAAATATCTGAAAGATTAAAAATAGAATTTAATGTTCATCGTGCTACTGAGGATATAAATGAAAAATTTAGAGATGACCTTGATGCAGCACAAGATTTTTATTTAGGAAATATAAGAGAGGATAAAAATCGTAGATTGGGCAAAGAATTAATCAAAGAAGTGGCCATAAGCAATGGTGAACTAAAAGACAAAGAAGTTAGATTTTTAGTACGTACCAAACATGCTTGGGGCTATGAGGTTTTTGATTGAACCTATGGAAGAAGAACAAGAATTTATTTGCCCAGAATGCGAGTCCAAAGAAGCTGGTTTTGGAGAAATGCTTTCAATGGATGGACCAACGTCAAATCAAGCAAATGAAGATCCTTGGAGTAGCGTACTACAACAAACAGAGTGTTCTTCTTGTAATAGCATTATTCCAAATCATATTGCTTATAGATGGGAGAATTTGAATATTGAAAAAGCTAAAGAACAATGGAATAAACTTTACAAAAAAAATAATCAATTAAGAAAATTTGAATAATTTTTTTTAATTTGATATAATTAAACCAGTCCTGATTTAGAAATTAACTCTACTTGCTGGGACTTTAAACACAACGCTAAAGGAGGCAAATGAAACTAAAAATACAATCAATCAAAGACTATTTTAAATCAAAGAAGGACAGAGGTTTAGAACCTATATTTTTTGAAAAAATAGGTGATCAAAATACATCTAGAGAAAAGAGACTAAAAAATTTGATCAAAGTACTTGAGTCAAAGGGTTTTAAAATAAAAAATAAAAGATAAAACTCAACTTAGATGTGGGCATTAAATTTTGCTCACATTTATCCCGTACATATCCCGTACAAAATTTGTTATGGATAATATTTAAAGGTTTATTTTTGGTTGTTAAGGGCCGTTCTGTTGCCAGGTGCACCTATATTGCGACAGAGGACCTTGCCAATAAATCCACTTCATTATTAAGTTTATCTGTTGAATGTGCCTTTACCCAGCTCCATTTAATTTCAAAAGTATTTGATAGATTATCTAATTCTGTCCAAAGTTCTTTATTCTTAACTTCTTTTTTATTTGCTGTTTTCCAACCATTTTTTTTCCAATTATGAATCCATTCAGTTATTCCAGATTTTACATATTTAGAGTCTGTAAATATTTGAACCTTACTTCCTTTTGGAATTTTTTTTAATGCTTTGATAGGAGCTAGCAACTCCATTTGATTATTTGTTGTTTCTTTTTTGCTTCCTTTAATTTGAGTTTTCTTTCCACTTTCAATAATAATTGCAGCCCAACCACCATTTCCTGGATTTCCAATGCATGAACCATCTGTGTAAATTTTAATCATCAAGAATAATCCTTAAATGTGCTCAGATTTTTATGAAAATTCAACTTATCTATATACTCCTTTGGATCTTTGATTTTAATAACAGCATTTTTAGGAGTATTTAAATAATCATAAGATCTAGTCAAAAGATATCTTAAAGCCGATCCTCTACATAATGTATTTAAATTTTTTTTTTCAATTTCACTTAATTTTCTAACTGATTGGTAGCCCTTTAATAAATTTGAGGATCTTTTTTTATCTAATACAAATTTTCTATTTTTCCTCCTAAAGCATAAAGCATTAATGCAGGTTGCTAATTCATATGATAGAAAATCATTAGCTGAAAAATAAAAATCTATAAATCCATGAAATTTACCTTTATTGAAAAAAATATTATCCATAAATAGATCACTATGAATTATTCCATTTGGCATTTTTTTAGGCCATTTTTTTTTGAGATCTTTCAAATCATCTTTCATTAAATCTTTTAAGTTTTTTGATAATTTATTAATTTTATTGTCTATTTTATTCAGAATTGATCCCCATGAATTAATCGATAGAGAATTTTTTCTATATAATTTTAATTTTTTTGAAGCTTTATGAAGAAGTGCTGCATTTTTTCCAACTATAAAACAATCATTACTATTTAGTTGATATTTATCTTTTCCTTCTAAGAAACTGACAATACAAGCTTTTTTATTTTTTAAATTAAATAAGTATTTACCTTTTTTGTCTTTTACAGGAATTGGACATTTTACTTTTAATCTAGATAGACCAGACATAAGCTTAACAAAAAACGGAAGATCTTTTTTCTGAACTCTTTTTTCGTAAATAGTTAAGATATATTTATTTTTCTTTGTCTTTAAAAGGAAGTTTGTGTTTTCGATACCTTTTTTTATACCTGAATAATTTATAATTTTCCCAATATTATATTTTTTCTCGATAAATTTTATCTGCTTATTATTAATTTTAGTATAAACAGCCATTAATTTAATTTTCCAGGAATTTTAAAAGTAATATTTTCTTTTACTATTTCAACTTCTTCTATGTTGACTGTAAATTGATCTTTTAACTCTGCTATAAATTTTTCAACAAGTATCTCTGGTGCTGAAGCACCTGATGAAATTCCAATTGTTTTACATTCTTTAATCTTATCTATTGGCACTGGACTTTCTGAATGAATTAACTCAGCAGAATTGCAACCAGAGTTTTTAGCAACTTCAACTAATCTTACCGAGTTAGATGAATTCCTACTTCCAATTACAAAAAACATATCACATTTATCTGCTATTTCTTTAACTGCTGATTGTCTATTTGTTGTTGCATAACATATGTCATCTTTTTTAGGCTCTTTAATATCTGGGAATTTAGATTTTAGAGCTGCAATTATATCTTTGGTATCATCTACAGAGAGTGTTGTTTGAGTTATGAAAGATAGCTGTTTATTTGAAATATTTTCATACTTATTTGCATCCTCAATATTTTCTATCAAATCTATTGAACCTTCTGGCAATTGTCCCATAGTCCCAATAACCTCTGGATGGTTTTTGTGACCTATTAATAATATATGATGTCCTTGTTTATTTAAGTTTTCTGCTTCTCTATGAACTTTAGATACTAGAGGACACGTTGCATCTACAAACATCATATTTAAATTAGAAGCTTCCTTCGGAACAGATTTTGGCACTCCATGTGCTGAGAATATAACTGGTCTAGACTTATCTTTGATTTCATCTAATTCTTCAACAAATATCGCTCCTATCTTTTTTAAATTTTCTACAACATGTTTGTTATGTACAATTTCGTGTCTCACATAAACTGGAGCACCAAATTTATCTATACTCTTTTTTACAATTTCAATTGCTCTATCAACCCCTGCACAAAATCCTCTTGGTGCAGCTAAATAAATTTTTAAATTTTTGTTACTCATTTTTTTTCTACCATGAATTCAAGTAAAATATGAGGGAAGGTCAATGAAGCCAATCCAACAAATATTATTTTAATAATACTTTCATCTATACCAAATTTTTCTGAAATAAAATAAAAAACTATTAAATACATTATTGCTGTGATTACTGTAAGTGGAATAATTTTTCGTAAAAAAATAGGAAATCCTTTCATCAAATTTTTATTTATTTCACTAATTAAACTTAGTGAGTGTCTTATAGAATGAAGAAAGCAGAAATAAATTGTAAAAGCCAATATAGGATTAAAAAAATAGTTTAAAATAATTATTGAAAAACTATCTAAAAAAAGAATTGATCTTAAATCGTTATTATTACCTCTATATATAAGAAAATTACTTAGCACTGACAATATAACTAAAGGAATTAAAAAATTATTAGCCACAATATTTTCGTCTATTGAAAAGTTTAACATTTTAAAAATTTCTATTGTCTCAGCTTTATGAAACAGCAAGGGCGTTGAAATAACTAATGATCCTTTAATAAAATAAAAAATTTCTAATAAATTAACATTTTTTGTTTCGATAAAGTCACTATCCTCTTTGCCAAAATGATATGCTGCAACTATTAAAAAAAGCGAAAGCAATAATATTGGACTTAAAATCCAAATTAAAATAACAAAAATAGCAATACCTATATAAGTTATATAGAACACTTCTGTATTTTTAATTTTATAAATTTTTAAAAGTTTTTTACCCTTTTCATGATCCAGCGCACCATGAGAGATTCCAATTGTAAGAATTAAAAAAAAACTAAAAAGTATAAACGAATTATCTCTCATTACCTCAAAGGCAGAAAAAAAAATACAAATATTAAAAAAAATAATAGAATGAAAAAAATTTATTTTGTTGATCATTATTTAAATACAGCTTTAATAAAAATCCATTTTGGCATCTTTAATATAATGGATAAGTCCTCGAAAATATTACTTTTATTGGAAAGGAAATTAATTACTGTTTTTGACTTGCTTTTAAACATTTTGAAGAAAATATTTGGCATGATCTCCGGCTTTTCAGCTAGTACTTTCAAAAAAACGTTATCTAAAAACTTATACTTACTTTTTAAATTGAAAGCTCTAGTTTGCGTTATTTTATCAATGTTTTGGGTAATATATTCTGCTTGTTCTTGGATATTTAGGAAAGTATAGCCAGTACTCAAACGCGTCATACCTCCAGCAGTTCCAATATTAATCGTATTTCTATCGTTTTTAAATTTTGGATAAAATAATGGTATAGCCCCAACTTCTTTATAATTAATTTTATATTTTTTTAATTTTAAAGTGTTTTCGATATAATCAGTAATTTGTTTATCATAATCTTTTTCACTGTCATCTTCCATTTTTGAAAGCCACGTAGTTTCGATTAAAGCTGATTTTTTTGAATAGGGTAGTGTATAAAAAAAATGAACACTTTTTTTTTGATCACAATCAAAATCCATTAAATTCATTATTTGATCATCAAAAAAATCTTTTTCAGTTTCAATCTCTATACCTTGAAAGTGTTGCCATAAATTAGAACCTTTATTCTCAAGATTTGGCAAACTATTAAATAAAATTGCGTTTTCTGTATTTACTTCACTAATATCTTTAAAGAATTTAATATTAGGATTTTTATTGATTTTATTTAAAATCTTTTTGTAGAATAGTCCACTATCAATACTTTCATAAGGAGTTTCTTTACAGTCTTTATATTCAACATTTCCTTTAAAGTTGATTGTATAATCTTTCCATCTTTTTTTTACACAGTCATCAAACTTGTGAGGTACAGTTTTCCAGTATGACCAAGTTTTATCTCTTTTATATTCATCTCTTTTTTCAATAATTGCTAAAGTCTTATTTTTAAGTTTATCGTGATATTCTAACTCGTAAGCCAATGTTAAGCCTGCGCAGCCACCTCCAATAATTATGTAATCAAAATCTTTCATTATACTCAATATCTTGCATTATTATCTCATGCTCCTTTATTGTAAGTTTTTTATCGTCTTTTACAAAATATAATTTAATTAAATCACCAATAGATAGTACTGTATGTAAGACTTTTCCCAAATTGTTTACATAAATTTTTCCTGATTTATTATAATTTTCTAAGTTTTCTTTTTTTAAGATTTCATTTCCAATTTGTCTATATACTCGTCTTGCAACTAAAATTGAAAATCTTAAAAAGAATGGAATTTTTTTAATTGATATAAAAGAATTATTATAAAATTTGTCAGCAATTTTTAGAATTCTTTTAATTTCATCAAAACTCTTTTTTATATAAAACCTATTATTGCTTTCATCTTCAATAACATCTCTTGAAATATTAGTTAATTGCATCGCAATACCCAAGTCAATTGCTCCTAAAAGTGCTGATCTTTCTTTGACATTTAAAATTTTTGCCATCATTAATCCAACTGTTCCAGCCACTCTATATGAATAAACATACAGATCTTTGTCAGTTTTGATTTCTACTTTTGATTTTATATCAGCCTCGACTCCATCGAATAAATCTTCAATTATTTTCGGGGATATTTCAAATTTATTTATTAAAGCCCACATGTTTTTAATTATTTGATTATTTTCATTCTTTAATTTGAAATCTTGTTTGAAATTATTGAAATTTTTTAATTTTGTATCAAGATCACCTTTTTCATCTGCTAAATTGTCTATGTATCTACAAAAATCATACAAATTAGAACATTCAGAGTAGACTTGTTTTGGCAAAAAGAAACCTGCCCAATTAAAAGATTTAGCATATATCGATAAATAATTTTGTTCATTCATCACAAAATTTTATCTAAGACCTTAGCAGATGATAGTACTCCTGGTACACCTGCCCCAGGATGAGTGCCTGCTCCAACAAAATATAAACCGTCATAAACCTCAGATTTGTTATGAAATCTAAAGTATGCTGATTGAGAAAATTTGGGCTGAATTGAAAAACCCGAGCCATATTTTGTATTTAATTCTTTCTCAAAATAATCAGGAGTTAAATAAAAATCATCTACAATATTTTCTCTTAAATTAGGTAATAAACTTTTTTCCATTTTATCTATTACAAGTTTTTTTAGATTTTCACCTTCGACTGACCAGTCTATTCCTGACTTATTATTAGGTACGGGCACTAATACATAAAAGCAATCATGGTCTTTTGGTGCCATACTCGAGTCAGTCGCGGTAGGTCTATGTAGATAATAGCTTATATCGTTATTTAATTTTTTGTTTACAAATATATCATCCAAGTGCTCTTTGTACTTATCGCCAAACTTTATAGTATGATGTTCAACATTTTCGTATTTTTTCTTCGTTCCAAAATAATAAACAAACAATCCCATTGAATATTCCATTCTATTTATCTTCCAATTAAATAAGGTGTTATATTTTTGATTATTTAGCATTTTTGAATAAACACCAGGAGGATCTGCATTACAAACTACGTTATCTGCTTTAATTTCCTCATCTTCACTTGTTACAACCCCGACAACTCTTTTATCTTCTGTAAGCAATTTTTTAACTTCTTTACCTTTAATAATTGTAACATCTTCTTCTAACATCAATTTCTCAAAACCTTTTATGATTTGTCCCGTTCCACCCATAGAATAATGAATTCCCCATTTTTTTTCTAAATACAAAATTAATCCATATATAGAGGTTGTAGTAAAAGGGTTCCCACCCACCAATAATGGGTGCATACTAAATAGCCTTCTCAGTTTTTCATTTTCAATAAAACCACTAACCAAAGAATAAACAGATTTATAACTTTTTAAACTTAGCAATGCAGGAATTTGCTTAAACATAAATGAAGGTTTATCAAATGGCACATCTGATAATTCTGAATAACCCTTATCAAATATTTTCTTTGTAAATTTAAGTAAATTTCTGTAACCAACAACATCTTTATGATTAATTGTTGCAATCTGATCTTCCATTTTTTTTTCATTAGCTGAATAATCAAAATGGCTTCCATCTTCGAAAACAAATCTGTACCAAGTATCCAAATCTTTTATTTTTATATAATCATCTGGATTTTTATTAAAAAGTTTAAAAATTTCATAAATTAAATAAGGAGCAGTTATTACAGTTGGTCCACCATCATAAGTAAACCCATTACTTTTAAATACTCTCGCTCTTCCACCTAAATCTTTTTGTTTTTCAATTAAAGTAACTTTATGACCTTTTGCTCGAAGTCTAAGAGCTGCAGCCATACCACCAAAACCTGATCCAATTACAATGGAATTCATATTTCTTAATTTACATTATTTTTATAAAATTTGATAAACTATCTTAGTTTAAGAACTGATTTTCTTTAATTCTGTCTTTGTTTCTTCAAGATTTTTATTAAACAAGTTGTCAAGTTTAGACTTATCAACAGATGTTGTAATAATTTTTTTCACAGATTCTACAGCAATATTAATTGATGTATCTTTAATTTCTTTAATGGCATTATCCTTCATTTGAGAGATTTTAGTTTCTGCTAGACTTTTCTTTAGTTCAGCTGATTTATGAAATTTGTCATTCATTTCAATTACAAATCTTTCAGTTTCATCTTTTGACTGCTGCATAATCTTTTCACTCTCAATTTTTGCAGTATCTAGCTTTTTTTGCGCCTCATCTAATAGTCTTTTAGATTCAGCTCGGAGTTTTTCACTTTCATCAATTTCATTTTTGATATCAGTAATCATTTTGCTCAATAAATTATTAACATTTTGTGGAACTTTTAAATAAATTAGCGCTCCAAAAAATATTACAAAAGAAACTGCTACCCAAAATGTTGCATCAAATACCATTATGTTTTTCCATTTCTTTTTTAGAAAGATCTTCAACTATGGCTGAAAGACTACTTTTATTTATGTCTTCACCAATTAATTGTTTAACTAGATCGGAGGATGTCTCAATTGCAATTTTAGTAATTTTCTCTTGAGAAGTTTTTTTTAATTGGTCTATTTCTTCTTCAGCTTTTATTATTTCTTTTTCGATATCCTTTTCTAAAGATAATCTTTTATTGTTTATATCGTCCAAAACTTTTTGTCTTTCACTATTAAAGAAGTTTTTTGATTCGACTTTTGTATCATTGATAATTTTATCAAATTCTTTAACTTTTTTTTCAGTTTCTTCCCGTTGCTTGTCTGCAGTTTCGATATTCTCTAAGATTTGTGATTTTCTGGTTTCAAGATTGTTACTAATCTTTGGTAGTATGAACTTAGATAAAATTATAAACAATAATCCAAAAGTAAGTACTAACCAAAAAATTTGAGATATCCAAAACTCGGGATTAAGCTGGGGCATACCTCCACTCTCAGCGCTTTGAACGCTATAAGTAAAGATAAGACTTAAAGCTAGAAATTGAAAAATTATCTTTTTCAACATTAATTAAAACGCGAAAAGAATAATTAATGCAACAACTAATCCAAATAAACCAGTCGCTTCCGCTAATGCAAAGCCTAATAGCAAGTTTGGAAACTGCTTTTGAGCTGCAGATGGATTTCTCATTGCACCTGAAAGATAATTTCCAAAAATTATCCCAATTCCAACTCCTGCACCTGCAAGCGCAATTGCTGCTAGTCCTGCTCCTATCATTTTTGCTGCTTCTAATTCCATTATATCCTCCTTATGTTAATTAATGGTGTAAATTTAATGCATCATTCAAATAGATACATGTTAAAATTGCAAATACATATGCTTGAAGAAAAGCAACTAATATCTCCAAACCTGTTAATGCAACTGAAAAACCTAACGGTAGCCAGCCCCCAACAATTCCTAAGCTAACTACGAAACCTCCAAAAACTTTCATCATCGTATGGCCTGCCATCATATTTGCAAACAATCTAACTGATAAACTAATTGGTCTACTTAAGTATGAAATTATTTCTACAACAACTATTAATGGCAATAAAACCATTGGAACTCCACTTGGCACAAAAAGTTTTAAGTATCCAAGTCCATGTTTAATAAATCCAATTATTGTTACTCCTATAAATATAAATGCTGCTAATACAAAAGTTACAATGATGTGGCTAGTGACTGTAAAAGAGTAAGGTATCATCCCAAACATGTTACAAAATAAAACAAACATGAATAAAGAAAATATGAAGGAAAAGTAAGGCTTAGCTTTTGATCCAGCTGTATCACTTATCATTTTTGAAATAAAAGAGTAACTGAGTTCCGCAAGTAATTGAATTTTATTTGGTATGATAGATCTCTTCGTACCTAAATTAAAAATAACTAATATTGCTAATGAACTTATGACCATAAACAAACTCGCGTTTGTGAATGAAATATCTATGTTATTTATCTTAATTTCTGGGCCAATTCGGTAAACATTGAATTGGTACATTGGATTTGCTGCCATTTGCCTTCTATTTTTGCATTTTTTTTGCTGATCTAATAACGTTCATAATTCCAGCTATTACACCAATAAAAAAAAAAATTAAAATTAACCAGGGTTTAGTACCAAACCAATTGTCTAAAATAAACCCAATAATTGTCCCAACAGCTACTGCAGATACCAATTCCGTACTCATTTTGAAGGCTGACCCCATACTTGAGCCTTTATTTCCCTCCTCAAATTTTTTGTCTTTATCGGTTTTATTTTTTGCAATTTTTAGGCGAGTTTTAAACTGGTCTTCATCCATTATTAAGCAACCATACTCTCTGCTTTTTGAAGATCTACAGCAACTAGTTGGCTAATTCCTTTTTCAGGCATTGTTATACCATATAGTCTGTCCATTTTAGACATGGTTAGAGCGTGGTGAGTTACAATAATAAATCTTGTAGATGTAATTTTAGTTAGTTCCATCAAAAGATTGCAAAATCTTGTTACATTTGCATCATCTAGAGGTGCGTCTACTTCATCTAAAACACATATTGGAGCCGGATTAGTAAGAAATACTGCAAAGATTAAAGACAAAGCTGTCAGGGCTTGTTCGCCTCCAGATAACAAAGTTATTGATTGCAACCTCTTTCCTGGTGGACTTACTAACATTTCTAATCCTGCATCTAAAGGATCATCAGAGTCTACTAGTTCTAGCTTTGCGCTACCTCCATTAAATAGTTTGGTATAAACTTCATTGAACTTTCTATTAACTTTTTCAAAAGCATCTAGAAGCCTCTCTCTGCCTTTCTGATTTAGTTCAGTAATACTTTCTTTTAATTTTATAATTGCAGTTACTAAATCTTGTCTATCTTTTTCCATTTTCTTAATTTCATCTTCATATTTTGAAGTTTCTTCATCTGCTCTTAAGTTAACTGAGCCTAATTTTTCTCTTTCTCTTTTTCTTTCATCAAGTAATTCCTCTTGTGTTACTGTATCTGGATATACAGATACATCTTTTAAGTTTGAAAAATTTAGTATCTCTTCTTCCTTTAAATTAAGTTCTGTTGAAACTCTTTCTAACAAATCATTTCTTCTTTTGTTCAAACCATCGATTGTTGCCCCAGAGCTTGCCTTTCGCTCCCTTATTTCAATAGATTCTTCTTTTGTTGTATTTAGATTGCTTCTTAATTCGTTAATCTCTTTATCTAGCTTATCTATTAATATTTCATTATCACTTTTTTCTTTTTCAGAAATTCTTAAACTTTCTGATATTTGTCCTTTTCTTTCAGCTTGTGTTTGAGGTTGTTTCTCTAGGCCATCTAATTTTTTTTGTTGAGTATCTTTTCTACTATTTAATTCATTAATCATTTTTTCAGAATTTACCAATAAGTTTTTCCAACTTTCTATTTCTTGGTCAATTATTTTAATTCTCTCACTTCTTTTTATTGATTCTTTTTTAATATTGTGATTTGTACTAAATGCTTCAGCATATTCTTCCTGTAGACTTTTGATTTCTTCGTTTTTCTTATTTACTGTTACAGCTAAATCGTCATCATGCATTTCATTAATTTTCATTTTTAAAAATGAAAGATTTATTTTGCATTCATCTATTAAATTAGTTGCACCATTGATATTGTTCTCTGAGAGCATTTCTTTTGCTTTATCTAACTGCTCACTTGCTAAATCAATAGTTTCTGAGTTCTTTTTTAGAGTATCAAGGTTTAAATTTTCTAGTATTCTCTCTAACTTATCTTGCTCATCTTTTAATTTTCCTTTTGCATTTACCAAATCTAAAGCTGACAATTTTTCAGTTTCATAATATTTGGAGTCTAATGTAATTAAATTTTCTTTTTCTTCTCTAAGTCTTTTTTCATTAGAGTTTGCATCAATGATTATGCTTTTTTCTCTTAAAATATCCTCATCAATTACACCTAAAGCCTTTCTGATTGACTGTATTTCATCATTAACCCTGTCTTTTTCCTCATCTAAACTTTTTAACTCTAAATTTAATCTTTGAATTTTTGACAAGTTTTCTTGATTTTTTTCTCTAATAGGATTTACATTTTTATTCTTTTCAATAATTTTCATGCTTAAATCCTCTAATTTATCATTGAAGGACTTAACTTGATCATCAGCTTCATTATTAATTTCATTCTCTAACTTAATTTCATTATCAATTTCTAAAAGACGTAAATAATATAAACCCGCCTCAACTTTTTTTATTTCCTCTGAAATAGATTTGTATTTTGCGGCTTCTTCAGCTTGCTTTTGTAAATTTGCTAGTTGTCTTTCTTGTTGTCTTCTTAATTCATCTGCTCTTTTTAAATTATTTTCAGCCGCGCCTAATCTTAATTCTGCTTCGTGCCTTCTAACATGTAAACCCGCAATACCAGCTGCTTCTTCCAAAATAGCTCTCCGATCAGAAGGCTTTGCTGTGACCAATGCTCCAATTCTACCCTGACTAATAATCGAAGGTGAATGAGCACCTGTTGATAAATCTGCAAAAAACATCTGAGCATCTTTTGCTCTAACTTCTTTGCCGTTTATATAAAATTTTGAGCCTTTATCTTTTTCTATTTTTCTTCTAATTTCAATTTCATCGAGCTCATTATATTGTAGAGGACCATCTTTATTATCATTTGATAAACTCACTAAAACTTCTGCAATATTTTTTGATGGTTTGTTTGAAGTTCCTGAAAATATAACATCCTCCATTCCTGAACCTCTCATACTTTTTGCTGATGTCTCACCCATACACCAGCGCAACGACTCCACTATATTTGATTTGCCACAACCGTTTGGACCAACTATCCCAGTCAAACCTTCTTCAATTAGGAAATTTGTTTTTTCAGCAAAAGACTTAAATCCATTTAGTTGGATTTTTTTAAATTCCATTCACTGACTTATATCAGTTTTTCTATGTATTTTTTTAATTTTTTGTAGTTTGAGTGATTTTCAAACTTTTTTCCGTTAATTATGACTGTTGGAGTAGCATTTACTTTATACTTTTTAACACCTTCGATTCGGTCTTCTAAAATATGATCCTCTATTTTTTTATCCGCCAAGCACTTATCAAAATCAAGATTATATTTAGTATTATCAATAAATTTTTTCATTGCTTGATTTGCCTCTAATTCATTTTTTCCTTTTATCCACTTATCTTGATTTAAATATAAATGATGCAAAATTTCATGCTCACCATCATTTCTACAATGCGCTAATTTAGTTGCATTAAATGCAATGATATCTAATGGAAAGCTTTTAAATTCTATTGAAATCAATCCTTTATCAATAAAATCTTCTTTTAATTTAGGATATATATTTTTATGAAAATTTGCACAATGACTACAAGTTAAAGATTCAAAAACCATTAACTTAACTTTAGAGTCTGCACTTCCAACTAAAATTGGTTTAACTTCAGAATTAGCATTGATGAAATTAAAAAAAATTAAAATTGAGATAAAAATTATTTTTTTCATTTTATTTTAAAATGTTTACTTAGCTCTAAAAGTGAATTTTTTATTTTGTCATTTTTAATATTATTTATGCGCTTTATATGTTTATTTTTTGTCGCATTAATAGCTGTATTTTTATGGCTTTCTTCAATTTTTCCGTCAAATGTATTCAATTTAATGTCATCTAAAACATGATAGCCAAAAAAAACATTAATTTTTTTTATTATTTCTTTTTTAGAATACTCAACGTCAACCTCATTTCCCCTCTTTACTAAAATATTTAAACGACTTCCCGATAACTTATTTGAACTTTTGTATGATTTAGGAAAGCTTACTTTAAATAAATCTTTACCTACAAAATATTTCCAATTGTCTAAAGTTTCATTATAAATTTTACCTTTTTTACTAATTATTCTTTTTGCCTCTGTGGGTAAAGTATCTTTAAAAGATCTTAAACCTTGAATGGAATTATATCTCTGCTTAGTATTATATTTTTGACTCATATGAATAATAAAAACATACCAAATAAAATTCTACATTGGTACGATAATAATAAAAGAATTTTACCTTGGAGAAAAAAAGTTTCTCAAAAGCAAAAAGAATATTTTACGATTGTTAGTGAATTTATGTTGCAGCAAACTCAAGTAAAAACTGTTATTCCTTATTTTGAAAAATTTGTAAAACAAATTCCAACCTTTCAATCATTGGCAGATGTCGATGAAAAGATCTTAATGAAACATTGGGAAGGCCTTGGTTATTATTCAAGAGCAAGAAATTTAAAAAAAAGTGCAATTAAAATTCTTAAAGATTTCAATGGTAAGTTGCCAAAATTTTATGAAAAGTTAATACAATTACCAGGTGTTGGTGAATATACATCTAAAGCAATAATGTCTATAGCATTTAACATTAAAACTATCCCTTTAGATGGAAATGTGGAGAGAATTCTTAAAAGAACTCTATATTTAAAAAAGCAGAATGAAATATCTAAAGATTATTTAAAAACAAAAATTAATTTTTTTGGATTGTCCGATCGTGCTAGCGATTACTCACAAGCAATTATGGAAATAGGTGCATTAATTTGCAAACCAAAAAATCCAAGTTGTAAAGAATGTCCGTTAAATAAAAATTGTATATCTTTAAAAAAAAATGATTTTGAGTTAACTAAAATTAATAAAGAAATAAAAACTAAATATTTTGAAGCGACTATCTACAAAAAACAAAATAATTACTTATTGGTTAAAAATGATAAATTTAAATTTTTAAAAAATATGCCAATTTTTCCTATGACTGAAGTTCGAGAAAGTAAGTATAATTATTCAAATAATAAAAAAATTAATATAAAATTATCTAATATGGAAATGAAAATTTTGTTAAATAACTCAAAAAGACCTCCAAAGATTAAAAATAAAATATTGATTAAAAAAGATAAATTAAGCTCAGAAATAATTCCATCATTTACTAAAAAAATATTTTATACCATCTCAAAATCTGAATGAAAAAAGTTGCAATTGTTGGAGCTGGTATATCTGGTTTGTATCTTGCAAATGGATTAAACAAAAATACTGAAATAGAATATAAAATCTTTGAAAAAAAAGATTATCTCGATTTAAATGAAGGTTATGGCATTCAACTTTCAGTTAATAGTATTAATTTGTTGAATAAAATCGGATTTAAAGATATTTCAGCATCAGATGTTTATTATCCAACTAAAGTTAATTTTTTCCAGGCTAATAATATTAAAAAGATTTGTGAAATTGATTTAAGGCAATTCAATAATGTAAACGATCGTTACACAACACTTAAAAGATCAACATTAATAAAGTTTTTAATTGGTAATATTCCTGAGGAAAAAATTCAATTTAAAGCCGATATTCAAAATATTGAATATAATGAAAAAATAAAGATTTCTTGGAATAATAAGAATGAAAGTTTCGATTATATAGTAATTGCAGACGGTGTTTTTTCAAAATTAAAATCCCAAATATCCAATAATCATTTAAACCCCATTTTTAATGGGAACATTGCTTTAAGGGCAAATTTAAAACAACATGAAAAAGATAATATTTCTGTATTTATGGGGTCAAATTTTCATTATGTAACTTATCCTGTAAATCAAAAACTCGAATATAATTTCGTTGCCATAATCAAAAAGAAACTAACTACTAAAGAAATTGAAGATAAAAATATTCTTAATTCAGAATCATATATAAAATCTTTAAAGGACTTTATTTCAAGAAATTCTACTATAAATTCGGAAAGTTTAGCAAATATAAAGTGTTTTCCTGTATTTGTGAGCACTGAATTACCTATATTAAAATATCAAAATACTTTTTTGAGTGGAGATGCTTTATTTGCTTTTCCACCTTCTTTTGCACAAGGAGCTTCTCAAAGTATTGAAACAGCAAATGGTATTTTAGAAAATATTACAAATTCAAATAATATTTATAAAGATAAGATAAGTAAAATATTACTAGTAAATAAAAGATCAAAATTAAATCATTTTGCCTTCCATTTAACTAATCCAATAATAATATTAATAAGAAATATTGTTTTGAAATTTTTATCGAAAAATAAATTTTTTTTAGATAGATACTTGGGTAAAATATATAATTCTTAAATTGCAGAAAAATAAACTTTATTATTTTTTTAAAGAAAACACAGAAGACATAAGTTTTTTTGTATAATTATTTTTTGGTACACTTATTATATCTTTTGAATTTCCACTTTCTATAATTTCTCCATTGTACATAACAATTATTCTATCGGAAAAATATTTTACTACAGAAATATCGTGACTTATGAGTATTATTGTTATTTTAAGTTTAGCTTTAAGGTCACTCAACAGATCTAAAATTTGTGATTGAATTGTGACGTCTAGAGCAGATGTTGGTTCGTCACAAATTAGTATTTGAGGTTTTAATATAATTGCTCTAGCTATTGCTACTCTTTGTCTTTGACCTCCAGATAATTGATTTGGAAATCTATTGTAATAATCTTTTGATAAACCAACTAGATTTAAAGTTTTGACAACTTCATTTCTAACTTCAATTTCAGACTTATTCTCATTTATCATTAAAGGTCTTGAGATTATGTATCCAATAGTATGAACCGGATTTAGTGTTGAGTAAGGATCTTGAAAAACTGGCTGGATTAATTTGGCGCGATCTGAAACATTAATATTATCTATTTTTTGGCCTTTTATTTCAATATGACCTTCATCTTTATTAATTAAACCATTAATTATTTTAGCTATAGTCGATTTTCCTGATCCAGATTCTCCAACAATAGCCAATGTTTCACCAATCTTTACATCAAAAGATACTTTTTTGACTGCATAAATTATTTCAGGTTTCTTAAAAATTTTAGCAGGTAATTTGTAACTTTTTGAAATTTCTTTTACTCTAATGATTGGAGTATTCTCAATTTTATCTTTCTTTTGCTCATCCTCTAACTTAAATAAACAATTTAATAATCCTTGTGTGTATGGATGCGCTGGTTTCTCTAAAACTTTTGATGTTTTGCCTTTTTCAACAATTTCTCCATTTTCCATTACTATGATGTTATCTGAAATTTGAGACACTACTCCTAAATCATGTGATATAAAAATTAATGCCATTCCAATGGTCTCCCTTAATTCTGAAATTAATTGAATTATTTCTTTTTGTACTGTTACATCTAAAGCTGTTGTAGGCTCATCAGCAATCAACAAAGATGGATTATTTATTAAAGCAAGTGCTATCATTACCCTTTGTCTTTGACCTCCAGATAATTGATGGGGATATTGTCCCATTCTTTGCTTATATTTTGGTAATCTCACTGCATCTAAAATTTCTAGAGCTCTTTTTGTTCCTTTGTCAACACTTTCATTATTATGATAAAGGTAAGTATCTAAAAGTTGTTTTCCAATTGTATGAACAGGGTTCAGAGCTGTCATTGGTTCTTGAAAGATCATTGAAATTTTCTTTCCGCTAATTTCTTTATAAAAGTTCTTATTATTTAATTCGTTTAAATTTTTATTTTGAAAGATAATTGAACTTGCTGAAACAGCAGCTTGCTTCGGCAAGAGTCTTGTAAGTGCTAACATGGATAAAGTTTTACCACTACCAGATTCTCCTACGATACCTAAACTTTCTTTTTCGTTCAGGTTTAAATTAAAGTTTTTTACAGTCTTCAAATTTTTATTATTTGATTCAAAACTAATATCTAAGTTCTGTATTGTTAAAAACTTACTCATTCTTCACTTACCTTGTTGTTAGGATCTGAGACATCTCTTAAACCGTCTCCCAACATATTTATAGATACAACTAATGTAAAAAGAGCTATCCCAGGCAAAATAATAAGCCATGGCTGAAAAAAAATTGCCTCTTTACCTTCGGCTATAAGCAATCCCCACGATGGAGTTGGTGGTTGGATCCCAACTCCCAAAAAAGATAAACTTGCCTCATTCAAAATAGCAATACCAACTTCAAGAGTGAAAATTACAATAATTTGACTTACTGTGTTTGGAATTATGTCTTTCATAATTATTTGAAATTTACTTGCACCAATTGCACTAGCAGCAGTCACATAATCTAAATTTTTTATTTTTTGAGTTGCCGATCTAGATACGACTAAAAAGAAGGCCCAATGAGTAGCTCCAATTACAAATATAACTACAGTAATTGATGGTCCTATTAAAAAAACAATTGTCATTGCAAGTAAAAGACCGGGTAAAGCCAATTGACATGTGAGTAAATAACTTACAATTTGGTCAACCCAACCTCCAAAGTATCCAGCACAAACACCCAAAGTCACTCCAATTATCATCCCAACACATGCAGCACCAAAACCTATAGTTAAAGAAATTCTTGTTCCATATAAAATTCTTGCAAAATAATCTCTTCCATTACCATCGGTTCCAAATATATATTCCCACGTCCCACCTTCTTTCCAGACCGGTGGTAGTAGTCTTTTTGTCAAATCTTGTTCATAAGGAGAAACATCCAAAATTACTGGACCAAATATTGCAAATAAAAAAATTACCGTTAGTAAAAATAGCCCAAATTTAAAACCTCCGTGATTTGATGATTTTCTTATTATTAGTTCTTTAGGTGTTAAGTTATAAATCTGTTCATCAAAAGATCTTGGAAATAATCTTTTTAAAAAAGTTTTAAATATCATAATCTTAACCTCGGATCTAAATAAGCATTTAGAATGTCAGCTAACAAATTAAAAAAAAGAAATATAATAGCAAAAACAAATACTAAAATCTGGACAGTTGGTATGTCTGCACCTAAAATTGACTCTAAAGCAAGTCTTCCTAAACCATTAATAGCAAAGACTGACTCTGTAATAACTGAACCACCAAATTTATTTCCTAATTGAACTGCTAATACACTTACTACTGGTAAAAGTGCGTTTCTTAAAGCGTGATTAAAAATCAACCTCCATCCATAAAAGCCACTCGATCTTGCTGTTCGAATGTAGTCCGCATTTATTACATCTAATAATCCAGTTCTCATTAATCTCATAACTGCAGGTACTGAGCTTGCTCCTAAAACAATGGAGGGTAATACAAAGTGAAATAAAGTTTTGTCCCCTGAAACAGGAAATATTGGAAATGCTAATGCAAAAATTAGTATCATTATAAGACCTAACCAGAAGTTAGGAACAGCTTGAGCAGTAACAGCTATACCAAGTGCCATTCTATCAATTAAAGAATTTGGATTTAATGCAGCCATAATTCCTAAAGGTATAGATATTAAAATTGTTACACTTACAGACATTAATGCTAAAGTTATTGTTTCTGGTGCTCTATCTACAAGTAGTGAAATTACTGGTTTGTTCCAATAATAGCTTTCTCCTAAATCTCCCTGAAAAATTCCTGTGAACCATTCAAAATATCTAACAGTTATACTTCTATCAAAACCATATTGCTCTCTTATTTGCTCTATTTCTTCAAATAAAGCGTCTTCCCCAGCTATTGCTTGGGCAGGATCAATTACATAATTGAGTAAAAAAAAAGTTACAATTGAAAGTGTTAGACCAACACTTAAAACAACAATTAATCTTCCGGCAATAAATTTTAACATATGTTATTTTTTTATTGCCGGAATTATTACATATTTTGCCTGTAAATAGACAACTCTATTTCCAAGTTATATTCCACAATCTTGGATATCCATCAGGGTCTAGTTTAAAATCAATTGATTTGCTCGATAAAACTCCTTCTGAATATGACCATAAAGGTACCCAATAAGCCTGATCAGCAATCAATTTTAGACCTTGTGCATATAAACTTTTTCTTTTTTCTACATCTAAAGTTTGTTCAGCACTTAGCATTAACTCATTAACTTTTGGATCTCCCGATAAATTTCTGTCACCTTTTGCAGGATCTCTCCAATGAATATTAGAGATAGTTGCTGTATCTGGTGATGCAGTTGAGCCCCAAGTTCCAAAATAGGCTCTTATCTCCCTATTTTTTCTAGCTTTATTTAATGCAGAAAGTTTACCATGTTTAAGATTTACTTTGATGCCAACTTTACCAAGATCTTCGGCCATTGCTTGAGCTGCTTCTTTATCCCTATAGGACCATAAATCAAGTTCAAATCCATTTGGATAACCTGCTTTAGCTAAAAGTTTTTTTGCTCCATCTGGGTTATAATCATATTTTTTAACATCTTGAAAACATCCAAACACTACCGGATTGCAAGCTGTGTGTATTGCTTTTGCTGGACCACCTATTAGGTTTTTTGCAATACTTTCTCTATTAATTGCATGGTTCATTGCCCTTCTGACATCAAGTTTAGTTATTGGATTTCCTTCACCTGAGTATCCCCCAGCATCAAGAACTAAAAAACCTACACGCAAACTAGGACCAAGCTGGTAGTCAGCTTTTCCAGTTTTAGCCATTGCTTCTCCAATATCTTTTTTGACATTATACATCCAATGAATACCACCACTCATCAATTCCGCCTGCTGAGTTCCCATATCAGGAATCGAACGAATGACCACATTTTTAATTGCTGGCATACCTTTTGGTCCACCATAATAATCATCATTTCTCACTAGCACTACTTCGACACCTGGATCAAATGAAACCACTTTGTATGGACCAGTTCCATTTAATTCATTTAATTGAGCGCTATCATTCCAATTGCCTTCAGTACCCATTATACCATTTTTTCTAATCTTAATTCTGTACAAATCATTAAAAAGATTTGCATATGGATATTTTGATTTAAATCTGATGGAATGTTTTCCTGTTTTTTCTATACTTTCTAACCATCCTTTTATTTTTTTACTTCGTCTATTTTTTTCGTTTTTTACAATAAAATTGTAAGTATAAACTACATCATCTGCAGTAACTTCAGATCCATCATGAAATTTTGCATTCTTTCTCAAATTTATATCTATCGTAGTATCATCTACAATTTTAAAGTCAGATGCAATATCTGGCACATATGATAGGTCTTCTTTATTGACATAGAATAGTCCACTATCAATCATATCTCCTAAAATCAAAAACTCTGTTTTTGTTCCATAATGATAATCTAGTTGAGTTAATTCTCTAGAAAAAGCAGCTACTAAAGTATCATCTGATTTATCAGCAAAAACATTTATAGGAAACATTAATGAGATTAATAATGATAATATTAATGATTTTATTTTATTCATATTTCCTCCTCAATTAATTAGAAGTTAACATCAAAATGAAAAAAATTAAATTATTACTTTAATTTTTTTTTGTTATATTTGAAAAAATAATAAGTAATTTTATGAAAATGAAAAATATTAGAAAAATTGAGCTAAAGAATTTATTGAAAAAAGAAACTTTTTGGCAAAGTTACTCAAATGTGGAGGCAGAAATGGCAATAGCTCAAAGCCAAGTAGGCATTATTCCTAAGAAAGCCGCAAGTGTAATCAAGAAAAAATCAAAATTTTCAAGAAAAAATATTACTGATGTAGAAATTTTACAAAAAAAAAATAAAAAAATTATATTATCAATTGTTAAAGTTTTAGCAAAAAAAAGTGGAAAGTCTGGTGGTTATGTTCATTGGGGTGGTACAACACGAAATATCATTGATACGGGAAATAAACTAATATTTAGAGAAATTCATAGATCAATTCTTAAAGAATTATCAATCACTATAAAAAAATTGTCAATCATGTGTAAGAAAAACTCAGACGTACCAATGATGGCAAGAACCATGGCTAAAAATGCATTACCTATAAGTTTTGGGTTTAAAATCGCAGGATGGTTAGAAAGTTTAATAAGATTGGATAAAAGATTTAAAAATGCCGAAAAAACTTATTTTACTTTATTTTTTGGTGGAGCAGTCGGAGCAATGCATGGATATAAAAACAAGGGTAAAAAATTTACTAACCTATTAGCAAAAAATTTAGGCTTCTCGAATTCTTTAGTACCTAACAGAGTTTCTTTAGAAACAAGTTTAGATTTTGTAAATTCTTTATCATTTCTAGGAGTTGTTGTGGGCAAAATCTCAAATGATATTTATATGCTTATGCAACAAAGCATCGAGGAATTATCTGAACAGCAGAGTAAAAATCAAATTGGTAGCTCTACTATGCCTCATAAAGTAAATCCCTTTACTATATATCGTGTTTTGCGGGATGCATCATTATTAAGAGGAAAATCATCAAGCTTATCCGATAGTGCAATAACCCTTTTTGAAGGAGACGCAAAAAACGATTTTGTAATCGAAGAAATTTTGAAAGAAACATTAATTTTATCTTTAAATCTCTTAAAAAATTTCAATTTATTATTGAGTAAATTAATAATTAATAAAAAAAAAATGAATGAAAATTTACTAAAAGAAAAAGAGTACATAGCCTCTGAAAATATAATGTACAAATTGGGTTCAAAAATTGGCAGACAAAGGTCTCACGAATTAATTAATAAAATAATTAAAAATTCATTTAATAATAAAAAATCTATAATAGATGAGATCTTAAAAAATAAAGAGATTAGAAAATATTTTACAAAACAACAAATTAAAAAATTCTTAAATCCTTTAGATTACTTAGGTGAAAGCAAATCTGTTAGTTTATCAACTTACTTATACTCAATGAAATATTTGAAAAATATTCTCATACGAATTAATAAAAAAAATTTGGGTGTATTTTAAAATTTAATTTTGAAGATCTTCTTTAAATTTCTTTTCACTTTTGTTTAGAGAATCTCTGTATGCAATGTAGCTAACAGACAATATTACAATCATACCTCCAATCCACGTCCATATATCAGGTATTTCTAAAAAAATTGTATAACCAATTATAGATGTCCATATCAATTTAGTGAATCTAAATGGCATTACAAAACTAGTCTCCGCTAACTCTAATGCTTTATTAGAACAAAACATCACTAAAGTTCCGCATAAAGCTATACAAACTAGCAATATTGATTGTTTAAAGTCAGGTGTTTGCCAATTAAATAGAGCTATAACAAATAGAATAGGGCTTATGATACTTAGTCCATAAGTCATTATGGTAATCACGCTGTCTGTTCTTGTTAAATATTTAACAATTATTATTACAAAAGCGAACATAAATGTTGCAGTTATAATTATTAATGATCCTATTTCTAATTCAATAAAACCTGGTCTTAGAACAATTAATATCCCTATAAATCCAAATACAAGCCCAATTGTTCTATGAATTTTTATTACCTCTTTTAAAATTATGATTGATAAAATTGTTGCATATAACGGTACAGCAAAAGTTAATGCTGCAGCCTTTTCTAACGCAATAAGACTTATACCTGTAAAAGTTAATAGCATAGTTAAAGAATTAACAACACCTCTCAAAATATGAATTTTCAAATTTTTAGTTTTAAAAATATTAATTTTGCTTCTTATTATTATTGGTGATAAAATTATCAGGCCAATAAAAGCTCTGAAAAAAGCAATCATATAAGTATTTAAATCCGATGACAAATATTTGATAATCAGAAACATAACTGAAGATGCCAATGTTCCTAAAACAGTTAGCAATATTACGTATAATTTAATATTATTCATTGGATAGATTTATCTCTATATCAAATATGTTTAGTTCCAAATAATTGATATAAATTTTTAATTTGTAGTTGATCTTAATCTATTTCTTAATTCGTCGATAGGTTTAAGAGAATTTCCAGATTTATAATACCAAAAAGTCCAACCGTTACAGCTCTCAGAACCTAATATTTGTGCAGCAACTTTATGAATTGATCCTTCTGATTTACGATATTTTATACTACCATCAATCATAATTTTCGCATTGATTTGTTTTTTTTGATCAAAAATTTCAGTACCAGGTTTAATAATTCCTAATTCAACTAAAGATCCAAATGGAACTCTTGGTTTCGATCTATTATTTTTTATAGTATCCAAATATTCATCCTGAATAACTTTTGTATTTTTAATTCTTTTTCTTGCTGCCTCAAAATAGTTTTTTTCTTTTTCTACCCCAAAATAATTTCTAGCTAACTTTTTGGAAACTACAGCAGTTGTTCCCGTACCAAGAAACGGATCCAATATTAAATCGCCTTTATTAGAGGATGCTAATATAATTCTGTGCAATAAAGACTCTGGCTTTTGCGTTGAGTGAACTTTATTACCATTATTTTTAAGTCTTTCTTTTCCATTACATATAGGTAAATTCCATGTAGATCTCATCTGTAGATCATCGTTTAAACATTTAAGTGATTGATAATTAAAAGTATATTTTGAGCCTTCACTTTTTGATGCCCATATTAGTGTTTCGTGCGCATTCGTAAAACGTGTTCCTCTAAAATTTGGCATAGGGTTGTTTTTGTTCCAAATTACATCATTTAGTATCCAAAAACCTAAATCTTGCATTTTTGAACCAACTCTAAAAATATTATGATAACTTCCTATGACCCAAATAGATCCATTTTTTTTTAAAATTCTTTTACATTCTTTAAGCCATTGAACTGAGAACTCATCGTAACTTTTAAAACTATCAAATTTATCCCATACATCGTCTACAGCATCGACTTTAGATCTATCAGGTCGACTTAATTCTTTTTTCAGTTGAAGGTTGTAAGGTGGATCTGCAAATATCAGATCAAAACTTTCAGCCGGAATTTTTTTTAATTCCTTAATACTATCTCCATTAATAATTTTATTTTTTAAGTCTGAAATGATCATTTTATATTTTTGAATTAGACTCCAGTCAGGAGTCTACGTCAACTTGAGATTGAATTTATTGAGTGATAATTGTTATGATTATTTTTTAAGACTCAATATCTTGTGTATTGGTTGGAAGGTTTTTCTATGAAATCTAGTCACTCCAAATTTTTTAATAGCTTTAATATGATCCTTAGTTCCATAACCTGCATTATTATCCCAGCCGTATTTTTTTAAAGAAAAAGACATCTTTTTCATTAGCTTATCTCTTTCAACTTTAGCAATAATCGATGCGGCTGAAATTTCAGGAATTTTTTCATCACCTTTTACAATAGTTTTAATAACATAATTTTTTAAGTCTGGTGGTTTATTACCATCTATTAAAACTTTATAAGGTTTCAATTTCAGTTTCTTAATTGCTCTTTTCATCGAAAGTAGGCTAGCATTTAAAATATTAATTTTTTCAATTTCCTTTATTGATGCAGATCCTAACGCCCAAACTGAATTTTTTTTTATATATTTAGCTAAAGTTGCCCTCTGAATTTTGTTAAGTTTTTTTGAATCTTTAAGAATTTTTCTATTAATTTCTTTATTTAATATAACAGCAGCTGCATAAACTGGTCCCACAAGGCTTCCTCTTCCAACTTCATCAACCCCAGCAATAATTTTTTTCATATAAAATACTATTAAAAATTTAAATCTCTAAACCAGTTTCGTCTATTTTTTTTCTAATTTCTTTAAGATCGGCCCAAGAATATTTTTTTTGATCTGCTTGTCTTAGCAGATATGCTGGGTGAAAAGTTATCATTGTTAAATATGTTTTATTATTAATTATTACTTCCTTCCATTTTCCTCTTTCTTTAGAAATTTTAATTTTATTCCCGAAGAGCGCTTCCATCGCTGTGCTTCCCATTAAAATAAGTATTTCTGGATTTATAACCGAAATATGTTTTCTTAAATATTCAGAGTATCTATTTATTTCTGATATTTCAGGCTTTCTGTTATTTGGAGGTCTATAATTTACAACATTAGTTATATACACGTTAGTTCTATCTAAATTAATAGCTTTCATCATTTTATTTAAAAGCATTCCTGCATCACCAACAAAAGGTTTTCCTAATTCATCTTCTTTTTGTCCAGGTCCTTCACCTACAATCATTATTTTTGAAGATGAATTTCCATCACTGAAAACAAGATTTTTTGCACTATTTTTTAGTTCACAATCTTGAATTTTTTCTATTTCAACTCTAAGTTTTGCTAATTCTTCAGATTTTTCTTTATCAGAAGTATTATTTTTAAATCTATTTATTGGCTCAATACTAAATTCATACTCAATACCTAGTTCGTTTAATAAATCATTATCTAATATGTCATTTTGATTTTTTTCATTTAAAGTCATAAAGTAAAATAATGTTTTTAAAAATTTTTTGTTTTATAATATTAATTCTATATCAAACAAATCTATATTCAAAAGCAGCGAATGAAAAAGAATTCAACCAGAAGTATCTATCAAATTATCTTTCAGCATTATTATCATTTGATAATCAGAAAAATAACGAAGCTCTTAAGTTTTTTGAAAATTCAAAAATATTAATTCAATCACACGATAGTTTTTTGCAAGAATATGTATTCTCTTTACTTTTGGATGGACAGGTTAAAAAAGCAATTAATCAGGTAAAATATTCTAATGCCTCTATAGGAGGAGATTTTTTTGAGGGGAATTTATTATTAATTTTAGATAGCATTAATAAGAAAAAGTTTAAACAAGCAGCTTTAAAGTTAAAAAAGTTAGAAAAGTTCAAGGAGGACGACTCATACAAATTTATTATTTATTCTAGCCTAAAAAGTTATCTTGATCTCTTTATTTATAAAAAATCAGACATTGTTGAACAATTTGGAAAATTAGATTTGATAAATATGGCTTTTCAAAATTGTTATTTAAATTCCAAAAAAACTGAGCCTTATTTTTTAGATTTAATTAACGATTCTCAAAGTGATTACTCTAGATACATTTTTTTTTATTTGAGTAACGAAGTGTTTAATAATCATTTTGCAACAGCTAATAGTTTTGCTGATAAAATAGACCCTTTGAGAAGTAGTTTACTTATTTCTCAAGTAAAAAAATGGATCGATGAAAAAAAATACAAAAAATTAACACAACATTTTTCATGTCAGAATGAGAATGACATTTTGGCAGAATTCTTTTTCCTAATATCTAATTTTTACTCATCACAATATAGATTTGATTACTCAAACATATATTTAAATATTTCAAATTATTTAAATCCAAAATTTTATTTTAATTTATCTCTTATAGCCGAAAACTATCAGTCTAATAATAATTATGATCTAGCAAAAAAAACTTTTGAAAAATTTGATGATAGGGATGAAATATTTTTTTGGTACAAAACAAAGAAGATTGCAAGAATTATAGCAGAAGAAGAAAATTATGATGCAAGTTTGAACTATATATTAAAAAATCTTGAAAAATTTAGTAATAAATCCACAAAGATGAATTTTGATTTGGCAAATATTTACAAAAACTTTAAAAAATATGATGAGGCTATAAATTATTATACTTTGGCGTTAAAAAATTTGGATAAAGATTCTTTGGCTTATGCAGATGTTCTTTATCGCAGAGGCGGAGCTTATGAAAGATTAAAAAATTATGATTTGGCGGATAAGGATTTGCTAAATTCAATTAAAATTAGACCTGATGAACCGTATACACTTAACTATCTCGCTTATAGCTGGTTAGAAAGAGGATATAAAATTGAAGAAGCAATAGAAATGTTAAATAAAGCTTACAAAGGGAAAGAAGAAGACCCTTATATAACAGACTCTGTTGGTTGGGGTTATTATTTGACAGGAAATTATATTGAGGCAGAAAAATATTTAAGAAAAGCTGTTGAATTGTTACCAAGTGATCCTGTTGCAAGTGATCATTATGGAGATGTCCTTTGGAAATTAAATAGAAAAATCCAAGCTAATTATTTTTGGAAAAGTACTTTTAATAGCGATGAAGCAGATGAAGAATTAAAAATTAAAGTTAAGGAAAAATTATATAATGGCTTAAACAATAATTCTTAAATGAAGTTTCATAAAATAAAATCTTTTGCAAAAGTAAATTTAACTTTAAAAATTCTAAATAAATATTCAAATGGTTATCATAAAATTGAAAGTTTAATATCTAAGATCAATTTGGCTGATGAGATTTTAATAAAAGAGATACAAGGTTCAAAAAATAGAATATCATTTAGTGGGAAATTCTCCTTAAATATTTCAAATACAAATACAATTTCAAAACTACTAAAAATCTTAGATAATCAAAATTATACCAAAAATAAAAAATTCAATATCATAGTAAAAAAAAATATACCACAATCCTCTGGTATGGGGGGAGGATCAATGAATGCAGCATCCATTTTGAGTTATCTATTTAAAAAAAGAATGATCAAAACTACAAAAAATAATTTAATTAAAATTGCAAATAAAGTTGGTTCAGATGTAATTTTGGGTCTTTATAAGAGCCCAATGATTCTTAAGGGTCAAAATATAATTAAAATTAATAAAAAATTAAATTTTCATTTGTTAATCATAAAGCCTAATTTTGGATGTTCTACTAAGTTAATTTATGCAAAACACAGAGGATTTTCAAAGAGCCTATTTAACAAATCATATAAGATTAACAGACAGGACTTATTAAAAGTTTCAAATAACGATTTAGAGAGAGCAGCTTTTAATAAATATCCAATTTTAGGAAAGATCAAAAGTTACTTGCTAAATTTAGATAATATTTACTTTGCAAATATGACAGGGACGGGTTCCACCATAATTGGTTATTTTTTAACAAAAAATGCGGCAATAAAAGCTCAAAAAAAATTAAAAAATAAATATAAATACTATTGGTGTATTTACTCTAAAACTATATAAAGCTTTTTTTTTGTGTTATACGAAAACATCTTGGGGTGTAGCCAAGTGGTAAGGCAGCGGTTTTTGGTACCGCCATTCCTAGGTTCGAATCCTAGCACCCCAGCCATTTATGAAAACTTTACTAAGAAAAATTTTTCAAAACAAAAAAATTTCAAGCGATAAAGATCTCAAATTCCAAGATTTAAAAAATAATACGAGAGTATATAAAATATTTAGTGCAATAAATAACTACAATGAAACTAGCGAGGTTAGATATGTTGGTGGTTGTGTAAGAAAAATTTTAAATGATGAAAAGACAGACGATATCGACTTTGCAACTAATTTAACTCCTGATCAGGTTAAGAAATGCTTAGATAAAAACCAAATAAAGTTTTTTGAAACAGGAATTGAACATGGCACAATCACAGCAGTGATTGATGATCAAAATTTTGAAATTACAACATTAAGAAAAGATATAAAAACAGATGGAAGACATGCTGTTGTAGAATATACAACTAATTGGAAGGAAGACTCATTAAGGAGAGATTTTTCAATAAATTCAATATATTCAGATTTAGATGGGAATTTGTATGATCCAAATTCTGGTCATAAAGATTTAAACGTTGGAAAAATTAAATTTATAGGTGATCCAGAAACTAGAATAAAAGAAGATTATTTAAGAATTATTAGATATTTAAGATTTTATACTGAATATAGCAAAATCGATCATGAGATTAATATTATTAAAATCATTAAAAAAAATATTGAGGGTTTGGGAAAAATATCAAAAGAAAGACAATTCAATGAATTAAAAAAAATTCTCAAATTGGATAATTTTTTAAATTTATTTAAAAATAAAACCTCTTATGAATTATTTTCATTAATTTTCCCTCAACTAAAAAACTTAAAAAAAATAAGTAATTTATCAAAACCCTTAGAAAAGATATTAAAAAATAAAAGTTTATATTTCGTAATTTCTTTTCTCGTAATTGATGAAACCGACAATTCTGACTATTTTGTATATAAATATAATTTACCCAATGAGTTAAAAGATAAAATTAAATTTCTAAAATATAATTCGCTCAATAAAAATAGTACTGAAATTTTTAATAAGAAAGAATTACAAAAAATATTTTATTACGAAGGCAAATTTAGCACAATAGATTTAATTGATTTCAATCTGTTATATTTTAAACAAAGTAAGAAACTTTCTGAATTAAAAACATATTTTGAAAAATTAGATAAACCAGAATTTCCAATAAAAGCTCAGTTATTAATAAATGATTATGGATTAAAGGAGGGAAGGGAATTGGGTCAAAAATTAAAAAATTTAGAAATGAAATGGATTGAAAATAATTTTAATTTATCAAAAAAAGATATAGAAAAAGTTTTATCAAATTAAACGTATTTTACGTCTACAATCTCAAAATTTTTTGTCCCTGCTGGTGTATTTATCTCTACAAGATCCCCTTTATTTTTACCTATGAGACCTTTTCCTATTGGTGATTGAAAATAAAGAAGCTTTTGTTTTAGATCTGCCTCGTCTTTACCAACAATTTTGTAATTTATTTTTTCATTTGTATCTAAATTTTGAAGGTGGACTGTTGATCCAAATATCACTTTTCCATCATTACTAATCTTGGTGATATCAATTACATTTGCTCTTGCAATTAAATCCTCAACTTCTTGAATTCTTCCCTCGTTATGTGATTGCTGTTCTTTTGCAGCATGATATTCAGCATTTTCTTTCAAATCTCCATGTGATCTTGCCTCAGCGATGGCTGCAACAATTTTGGGTCTTTTTTTTCCTTTTAAAAAAATTAATTCACTTTTTAATTTTTCTAATCCTTCAGTAGTAATTGGTTCTTTATCCATAATTTACCATTTAGCTGTTGGCGGCAACGACATAAGTATAGCTTCAACATTTCCGCCGGTTTGTAAACCAAATTTTGTTCCCCTATCATGTAATAAATTAAATTCAACATATCTGCCTCTTTTTTTGTATTGAATATCTTTATCTTTAATTGTCCATTTTAATTTATTTTTTTTCTCAATTATTTCATTAGAAATGTTTTTAAAACTTATTCCTACTTCTCTTACAAAAGAAAAATCTTTTTCCCAATTATCTTTTTTATAATCAAAAAAAATTCCGCCAATTCCTCTTCGCTCTTTTCTATGCGGTAAATAAAAATATTCATCACACCACTTTTTATATTTTTTGTAATAATTTTTGTTGTATTTATCACATGATTTTTTAAGTTCTGAATGAAACCAATTTTCTAATTTCTTATCTTTCATACAAGGTGTAACATCCATTCCACCTCCAAACCAACCAAATGAAGTAACTATATACCTAGTGTTAAAATGCATTGCAGGCACATGAGGATTTTTCATATGCATAACAACAGATATTCCAGATGCCCAAAACTTAGAGCTCTTTTTTGTACCTGGAACTTTATTTTTAAATTCGTTTGAAAATTTTCCATAAACTTCTGAAAAATTTACTCCAACTTTATCAAAAATTTTACCGTTTTCTAAAATTCTGTATTGTCCACCACCTTCATCATTACTTTTACTTCTATTCCAATTTGTAATTTTAAATTTGGTTTTATTGCCTTCTTTTTCCTCTATTTCTCTACAAAGTACTTCTTGCAAGGTTTTAAACCAATTTTTTGCTAATTTCTTTTTTATGTATTGATCCATTTAACCTAACTGTCTTATAAATTCTGAAGCTCCAATAGCTACTGATATTGAAATGTTCAACGATCTTTTACTTTTAAGCATTGGAATCTTAATTCTTTCATTAACCTTAGAATGTACATCTTCTGGAACACCTGCACTTTCTCTGCCAAAGAGTAATATGTCATTACGCTTAAATTTAAACTTTGTATAAACTTTGCTAGCTTTTGTCGTCATTAAAACTACTCTATTTTTACTATTTTCATCAAAGAATTCGTTAGGGCTCTTGTAAAATTTTATTTCACTGAAATCTAAATAATCCATAACAACTCTCTTGAACCTTTTATCGCTAAATAAAAACCCACAGGGTTCAATGATTTCTAAACCAGCCCCTAGGCAAGAACAAGTTCGAATAATTGAAGCTGTATTTTGAGGAATATCTGGTTGATATAGAGCTATTTTTAGACCGTGTTTTAAAGGTTTCTGTGTCATTGTTACCATAGAAATATCTCTTTTTTATTATATGAAATCATATATTAGCAACTATATAGATTATTAATAATGTCAGATCAAAAAGACGAAAAAAAGACTGAAAGAAGAGATTTCTTATTCACAGCCACTGCAGCAGCAGGTGTAGTGGGAGTAGGCGCAGCAGTTTGGCCATTAGTAGACCAGATGAACCCAGACGCCTCTGTAAAAGCATTAGCAAGCACAGAAGTAGATGTGAGTTCTATGCAACCTGGTCAGTCTTTAACAGTTCTTTGGAGAGGTAAACCAGTTTTTATTAAAAGAAGAACTGAAGATGAAATTAAAAAAGCGAAAGCAGTTGATATTAATGATCTTAAGCATCCTGAAAAAGATGAGGATAGAACAAAAAATCCTGAATGGTTGGTGATGCTTGGAATTTGTACTCATCTTGGATGTGTACCATTGACGGATAAAGGTGATTATGATGGTTGGTTTTGCCCTTGTCATGGTTCTCATTATGATACATCTGGTAGAATTAGAAAAGGACCGGCTCCGACTAACATGGAGATACCTAAATACGAATTTGTAAATACTAATACGATTAAGATTGGATAAATATGAGTGATCACGAATATACACCTAGTTCAAAATTTGGAAAATGGTTTAATGATAGACTGCCTTTACTTACTCTGGCAAATCACTTAACAGATTACCCTACACCAAAAAATTTAAATTACTGGTGGACTTTTGGTGGAATATTAACTTTTTGCTTAATTACCCAAATAGTTACAGGATTAGTTTTAGCTATGCACTACATTGCTCATGCAGATATGGCATTCAGCAGTGTTGAACATATTATGAGAGATGTAAATTATGGATGGTTGTTAAGATATGTTCATGCAAATGGTGCTTCTATGTTTTTCTTAGCAGTTTATATTCATATTTTTAGATCATTATTTTACGGCTCATATAAATCACCTAGAGAAATAATTTGGATACTTGGAATTATAATTTATTTGCTAATGATGGCAGCTGCCTTTATGGGATATGTTCTTCCTTGGGGTCAAATGAGTTTTTGGGGAGCAACAGTAATAACCAACTTATTTAGTGCAATCCCACTTGTGGGGGAAAGTATAACAACTTGGTTATGGGGTGGTTACTCAGTTGACAATCCAACTCTAACAAGATTTTTTACTCTTCATTACTTGATACCGTTTTTAATACTAGGTCTTGTAGTACTTCACATATGGGCTTTACATGTTCCTGGAAATAACAATCCAGTTGGTATTGATATTAAAAAACCGTCTAAAGATACAGTTCCGTTTCATCCATACATCGTAATTAAAGATGCTTTTGCGTTACTAATGTTTTGTATTGTTTTTGCGTTGTTTGTATTTTACCAACCAAATATTTTAGGACATGCTGATAATTATATCGAAGCGGATCCGCTTGTTACTCCAGCTCATATAGTTCCTGAATGGTACTTATTACCATTTTATGCGATCTTAAGATCTGTTCCTGATAAACTTATGGGTGTTGTGGCTATGTTATCAGCTATTTTAATTTTAGCTGCTTTACCATGGTTGGATACGTCAAAAGTTAGATCAGCAGTTTTCAGACCATTATTTAGACAGTTCTACTGGATCTTGGTAGCCGATGTTTTAATTCTAGGATATGTAGGGGCAATGCCAGCTGAAGGATTGTACTTGTTAATAGCAAGAGTTGCTACAGCGTATTACTTTGCGCATTTTTTAATTATTCTTCCAGTTTTAGGATGGAAAGAAAAAACCACCCCGCTGCCTTTGAGTATTACCGAACCAGTTTTAGGAGGTTCACCAAATTTAGCTGCAGCAAGGAGTGATGAAAAAATAGAAAAAACAATAAAGTGAGTAAGTTAAAAAATATTTTTTTTGTATTAATATTCTCAATTATTGCACTAAATTCATCTAACTCTGCAGAAAAATCACCACCTTTTTTAGAGACTAAATGGACTTTCAAAGGTCTATTCGGAAAATTTGATAGAGCATCACTGCAAAGAGGTTATCAAGTATATACTGAAGTATGTGCATCTTGCCATTCTATGAAATATTTATCCTATAGAAATTTAGCAGAAACGGGTGGACCAGAATTTTCTGAAGCTGAGGCCAAAGCAATAGCTGCAAGTTTTGAGGTAACAGATGGCCCAGACAGCACTGGAGAAATGTTTGTAAGACCAGCGAAATTATCTGATAAATTCGTGATGCCATATGCTAATGAGCAAGAAGCTAAAGCTGCTAATGGTGGTGCTTATCCACCAGACATGTCAGTTCTAGTCAAGGCAAGAAAAGGCGGGGCAGATTATATTTATTCCTTATTGTTAGGATATTCTGAGCCACCAGAGGGTGTTGAACTCGATGATGGTGTTTATTACAATAAGTATATGTATGGGAATAAAATTAAAATGCCAGCTCCTTTGTCTGATGACTTAATTGAGTATACAGATGGAACAAAAGCTACAGCTGAGCAAATGTCTAAAGATGTTACAAATTTTCTGATGTGGTCAGCTGAACCACATCTAGAGCAAAGACATAAAACAGGATTTAGAGTTATAGCTTATTTGATAATATTGACTGTATTGGTCTACTTTTCAATGAAGAAGATATGGTCACGTGTTGAATCTAAAGTTTAGAACATCCCCATCTTTGACAATATAGTCTTTTCCTTCTAATCTCATTTTACCGTTTTCTCTAGATTTTAACCAACCACCACTACCAATAAAATCCTGATAAGACACAGTTTCAGCTCTTATAAAACCTTTTTCAAAATCTGAATGAATTATACCCGCTGCCTGAGGTGCCATACAATTTTTGTTAATAGTCCAAGCCCTTGTCTCCTCAACTCCCGAAGTAAAAAACGTCTCTAAAGATAAAAGTTCATATCCTTTTTTGATTAATAAGTTTAACCCAGTATCATCAATGTTGATCATTTTCATATAGTTTTTTCTTTCTTCATTTTCTAGTTCATTTAATTGATTTTCTATTTCAGCTGAAATAGTTAAGGTATTTTTAAAACCATATTTTTCAATAAAACTTTTTGTATAATCATTGCCTTTGTCAATGCTATTTTCATCAACATTACAAACATACAATTTAGGCTTTGTTGACAATAATCCTGATAATTTAACCTCCTTTTTATCAAATTCGTCATATAATTTGTTTATATCATTATTATTATTAATTAAATTCTGAGCTCTTTCTAGAATTTGGTTTTGATTTTCATCATTATTTTTCTTATTTTTCTTACCCAGTCTTTTTTTAATAGATTCTAAATCAGCCAAAGACATTTCTGTTTCAATTATTTCTAAATCTCTAATTGGATCAACTGTTGGATTTACATTTTGAATATCATCAGAGTCAAAACACCTAATCAAATGAATAACAGCATCTACTTCTCTTATATGGGATAAGAATTTGTTACCCAATCCTTCACCTTTGGAGGCTCCCTCGACTAATCCGGCTATATCAACAAAAGATATTGTAGTATTAATTTTTTTTTTTGAATTTGAAATTTTAACCAATTCATCCAGTCTATAATCTGGCACTGGAACTACACCTATATTTGGATCTATCGTACAGAAAGGAAAATTTGCTGCTTGAGCTTTACTTGAATTTGTAAGTGCATTAAACAAGGTAGATTTACCAACATTTGGTAAACCAACTATACCACACTTAAAGCCCATTTAATTGTTGTTAACTTTGCTAGAGAACAAATCTAATTTTTTATCTATTAAAATAGCGATAGAGTCTATTATATTGTGAGTAATTTTGTCTAAGTGCTCTTGTTCATCATCAGAAAAATCATTTAAAACAAAATCTGATACTGACATTTTATTCTCTGGCTTTCCAATCCCGATTCTCACTCTTGAATAGTCTTTTCCAATAAATTTATCTATGGAAGCAACTCCATTGTGTCCTGCACTTGATCCTCCAAATTTTGCTTTTATTTTTCCAAACTCTACGTCAAGATCATCATGAAAAACAATTACATCTTCTGCATCTATTTTGAAATATTCAAGCAACTCTCTTATACATATTCCTGAGTTGTTCATGAAAGTTAGGGGTTTGATAGCATAAATTTTCTTTTCCCCAATATTTCCTGTCGTAAGCAACCCCTTAAATTTTGGTTTTTGCTTTGAAAGACCAAATTTTTGATTTATGGCATCTACAACTTTAAAACCTATATTATGTCTATTATTATGACTGTTTGGGGTAGGATTGCCCAAACCTACGAGTAACAACATTTTATTTTATTATTATTTTCACAGATTATTATTTTTTCTCTGCTAGAGCTTTCCCTTCTTCTTTTCCTTTATCACCATCTGTAGCTTTTTCTGCACCTTCTTCAGGTTTAGCGTCTCCATCCGCAGCTGCCTCTGAAGCTTCTCCGCCATCTCCCTCGGCTTCTGCTGGTTTTTCAGGCTCTTTAACAACCGTTGGTGCTGCTACAGTTGCGATTACAAAGTCTCTTCCTTGAATTGTAGGTGTTACATTTTCAGGTAAATTTATAAAAGATATTTTAATACTTGCTCCAATATCTAAGTTATTTAAATCTACAACTAACTCCGTTGGTATGTTTTCTGTAGGACATCTCAATTCAACTTTTCGTCTTACAATATTCAAAACTCCACCTCTTTTTAATCCTGGTGATAATTCATGGTTTATAAATTTAACTGGAATTTCTAAAATTACTTTCGCACCTTTAACAATTCTTAAAAAATCTAAATGTATAGGCTCATCTGTAACCGTATCAAAATCAATAACTCTTGGTAAAACTTTATGTTCTTTCCCATCAATATTAATTGAGATTATGTTTGATAAAATATTTTCTTTATTTAATAAATTTTTTACCTCTTTAACAGAGACAGAGATTTTTTGATTTGGCTCCTCTCCTCCATAAACTATTCCTGGAACCATACCTTTACTTCTAAGTGATTTTACTTCTCCCTTAGTTTTTGTTTCTCTTATTGTTGCTGCTAATAAACTCATAAAGTGTCGGGTTTTTAACTTATGAAACTAAATTTTACAAGTAAATTATTTAAATAGATCTGATACTGAAGTTGAATTTGATATTCTTTTAATAGCTTCTCCAACCAAATTAGAGATTGTTAATACCTCAATATTCTTAGCTTTTTTAACTTTCATTGAATTATCTATTGTATCAGTTACAACTAAATTTTTTATAGAGGATTTCTTAATTTTTTCAACAGCATTACCACTTAATACACCATGTGTTACATACACATGTACATCTTTAGCTCCTTTTTTTTTTAATTCAGAAGCTGCATTTACAATTGTTCCACCAGAGTCGATTATATCATCAACTAATATACAGGTTTTATTTTTCACATTTCCAATTACATTCATTACTTCTGACTTTCCAGGAGCAGGTCTTCTTTTGTCTACTATTGCTAAATCTACATTTAACAATTTTCCTAAAGCCCTTGCTCTTGCGGTACCACCCACATCTGGAGCAACACAGATTATATTATTTTTTTTTAATTTCTTTTTTATATGTCTAGCAAATATTGGGGTTGCAAATAAGTTATCTACTGGAATATCAAAAAATCCTTGAATTTGTCCAGAGTGTAAATCAACTGTGACGACTCTATCTGCTCCTGCTTTTGCAATAAGGTTAGATACAAGTTTTGCAGATATAGATGTTCTAGGAACCACCTTTCTATCTTGTCTTGCATATCCAAAATATGGGATCACAGCAGTTATGTTCTTGGCCGATGACCTTTTTAAAGCATCAATCGACAGTAGTAATTCCATTAAATTATCATTTGCAGGAGATGAAACGGATTGAATTAAGAAAATACTATTACCTCTAATATTTTCATTAATTTCGACATAAATTTCTCCATCTGCAAATTTTCTTATATTTGAATTCACTAGTCTATTCTTTAAAAATTTTGATATTTTTTGACTAAGATGTTTATTACTGTTTCCTGTGAGAATTTTCATCCAAAGTAGCTTATTTAATCATAATTGCAGAAATATTTCTACCATAATCGTTATGCTTATTTTTTTTTGATCTCCTAGAACTAAAAAAGTTATTTTCTAGAGCGTAGGTATCTTTCCTTATTATATCTATTTTTTTAACTCCATTTTCATAAAATTGAGATTTTATATATTCGCTTAAATCAAAATAAATTTTTTTCTTTTTAAATTTGAAGAAATTCACATTTTTTTTATTTTTGTCCTTAAACAATTTAAAAAAATCATTTTTTACTTCGTAACTGTTTTTTTTTATGCATGGCCCAATGCATGCAATCATATCTTTCTCTGAGCATCCATTTCTTTTTAAAAGTTGAATTGTTTTTTTTACTATTCCCTTAAAAGCACCTTTCCACCCAGCATGTATCGCACCAACAAATTTTTGCTTTTTTTCTATAATTAGAATTGGTGCACAATCTGCAGTGAGTATACTAATCGCAATGTTTTGCTTGTTTGTAATTATAGCGTCTCCAGTCAATCTTTTTTTTGGAATACCACTTATTTTATAAACCTTGTTACTGTGAATTTGATTAAGAGAAACTAGATTTCTACTTGTGCAGCCTATTTTTTTTGAAACTATTTTTAAATTTTTACTTATATTAGCAATTTTATCTTTTGAACCTTTTCCACAATTCAAACTTTTGTAGATTCCTTTTGAGGTACCACCCAATCTATTAAAAAAATAATGTGAAATGAATTTTTGATCTCTAAAAATTTTTGACTTAATCACTTAAATCCCAAATTAAAATTATTTTTGGATTTGCTTACAAATAATACTTTAAACAAAGAGCCCATATATTTTTCATCAATTAATCTTTTTATTCTATAAAATATGTCAGCTTTCTTACTAAATTGTAAATTTTTACTCATTATCTCAGCTCTTTTTAATATTCCTAATTTAATTAAGAAATTACCTTGGGTTGTTATTAAAGATCTCAAATTAGAATTTGCAAACTCTTTCTTGTACATTTTAAAATTTATTAAATGAGTGATGTCGGAGTTATAGGGATTTTTTAAAAAACTAATTTTTCTGTGTTTCTCAACACTTTGCAAAGTATTTTTCATTTTTCCACTAGTAAAGCCATAGTCTATCATTAATAAACCACCATTATTTTTAAAAATAAAATTCGCTATTTCATTAACAAATTTCATTGCCGAAGGTGAATATTCAACAAATTTTTCTTTTTTTATATCCTTACCCAAATATTTCTCAATTATTTTTGATGATACTTTTTGATCACAAACTTCAAACTTATTTTTTTTATATACAATATATTTTTCATACCAATTATTGTTTTTTTTTAAAAACTGTTTGATAGGAAATGCATCAAAAAACTCATTAGCCAAGAATATAGTAGGAGCCTTTGGAATTTCTCTTAAATTTTTAATCCAACTAACTTTTTTCTTATCTATTTTACTCTTTTGTATCTTTATTAGTAATGGACTTTTTTCTAAAATTAAGAAATTTGAAGATAAATTAATTTCACTAAAATTTTTTAAAGTTTTTATAATTTGTGACATCATCTCACCGTTGCCTGCACCAAGTTCTATAATATTTATTTTTTTTGGCTTTTTTAATCTCTCCCAAAATGAAATTAACCAAATAGATATCATTTCTGAAAAAAGAACGGAAATATTGGGAGATGTTATGAAGTCACCTTTTTTTCCGAAAGGATTTTTTTTAATATAATAACCATTATCTTTGTCATACAAAGATTTGTAAATAAATCTATCCAATGAGATTTTTTTATTGTGTCCTATAAGCATTTTTATAATAGATGATAATTAATCCACAGGTCAGTGCTATACAACTTATTATTTGCCCCATACTCAAATTGAAAATTAAATAACCTAGTTGTTGATCTGGTTCTCTGAAGAACTCGATAACAAATCTAAATAATGAATATAAAATTAAAAAATACCCTGAGATAATACCAGGTGTATTCTTTAATCTATTAAATAAAATACTTAAAATAATAAATAGAAGAACTCCTTCAAATATTGCTTCATAAATTTGCGAAGGATGTCGATTTAAATCATCAATTTTTATAAACTTTACTGACCATGGTACATTTGTTTCTATGCCATAAAGTTCTGAGTTTATGAAATTTGATATTCTTCCTAAAAAAATTCCCATAGGAGAGCAAACAGCAACCACATCTAAATAACAAAAAATATTTTGATTTTTATTTTTGCAGAAAAAATAAGTACCAATAATAATTCCAACTAGTGCACCATGAAAAGACATGCCTCCTTGCCAAATTTTAATAATCTCAACTGGATTACTAATAAAATAAATTGGATCGTAAATAATTACATATCCAAGTCTTCCTCCAAGGATCATACTTATGATCAAATAAGTTATATAATCATCAAAATATTCTTTTTGAGTGCTATCTTTAATTAGTTTGTTCTTTGCAAAATACCATCCAAATACCAAGCCAATAATATAAGACAAGGAATACCATCTAATTTCTAATGAAAAGAACTCAAAAGCGACTGGGTCAAAATTATTAATAAACATTTAATTGTAATATTATAAATATTACTTAAACTTTGATAAGAAATTATTATGTCAAAATCAAGATTTGTATTTGATAAATTTGCAAAATTTTTGGAAGAAGGACTGGTCAACTACAAAGATTTTAGTGATGAAGTCGTAAATATTTTACGATCAAAAAAAGAAGAAATTATCCTTAAAATGAATTTAGTAAGTAAAGATGAAATCGATATATTAAATAAAAGAATTGAAAAATTAGAAAAAAAAATTGCTGAAAAAAAAATAAAAAAAAAAACTAAACGGGCAAAGAGATAATAACTTTTAATCCACCTAAACTAGACTTATCAAATTTAAGATCTCCCCCATGTGATTTTACAACATCTGATGATATAGCTAAGCCAAGACCAACACTTGACTTTGTTTCTGATCTACTTTTGTCAATCTTATAAAATGGTTTCAAAACATTTTGATATTCTTTCTGTGGTATTCCTGGACCATCATCCTCTATTGAAATATTAATAGTTGACCTTCCTTTTTTTAGATACAATTCAACATTATCAGCAAATTTTAAAGAATTATCTATTAGATTATTAATACATCTACTAATTAAATTTTTTCTTCCATCAAAATAAATGTTTTCTTTTGAAAAATATTTTATATTTGGTTTCTCATACTTTTTGCATATATCTTCAAGGAGTATAGATATATCAAACGTTTCAGTTTTATCTTTTGCTCCAGATCTTGCGAATTGAAGATACTCATTTAACATTTTTTCCATTTCATCAACGTCTCTTGATAGTTTTTCAACAATACTCTTGTCTTTAATCATCGCTATTTGAAGTTTTATTCTTGTCAAAGGTGTTCTTAAATCGTGGCTGATACCTGACAGCATTTCAGATCTTTGATTAAGATGTCTTATTATTCTTTTTCTCATTTTGTCAAACTCTAAACCAGCTTTTCGAATTTCAAGGGCTCCCGAAGGTCTAAATTCGTCAATGTCTTCTCCTCGACCAAATCTTTCAGATGCCTCTGCAAGTTTGGTTATAGGTCTGGTTTGATTCTTTAAAAAAATTATTGCTACTGCTATCATTAATAATGCTGGCAATGTTATCCAAAGACCAAATAATCTAGCTGAACTTGTAGTTAGTCTATCTCTTGGAATATAAAATTGAAAATATCCTTTTGAATATCCTATTTTTAAATCAACAACTTCTTTGAAGTTTGTTGTATCAAACCAATAGGTTAAATTTTTTTCCTTTAATTCTCTTCTTAGTGATCGATCTACTGGACTGAACCATCTTTCCGGTATTTTATTTGGCAAGATTTTATTTTTTTCATATTTAATGTTAAAACCCAAATGTTCTTTGAATAAAATTATTATAAAATCTTTGTTCGTTTCATCGTTATCATAAGCGTCTACGAAAGTTTTGACCTCAGAAACTAATGCTCTTGTCATTCCAGAATTTGTTTTGATCCATAGGCTATCAAAAAAAACTAACGAAATAGTGATTTGCATAACAACTATTGGAACAGCAACTATAAGTAGACCTCTATAAAAAAGTCTTTTAGGTAAAATATTTTTTATATATTTACTCAATCCATAAAACATAACCTTCACCTCTTATTGTTTGTAAATAATTCGGGCTTTTAGGGTTTTCCTCAATTTTCTTCCTAAGTCTTGTAATGATTACGTCAACAGACCTTTCTTTATCAATTTTTATAAGATTTCCAATCTCTTCTCTTTTAAAAATTTTTCCAGGAGAGTTAACCATTTTATCCAAAATAATTTTTTCTGTATTATTGATTTTTATTGATTTATCATTTTTTAAAATAAACTGCTTGTTAAGATCTATTTCAATTTTACCAAATTTAAATTTTCTCTTTGTATTTCTATATTTTGTTTTATTTAAGATATTATTAATTCTAAGTATTAATTCTTTAGGCTCAAAAGGTTTTGGAAGGTAATCGTCTGCACCAATATCTAAACCCTCTATTCTCTCCGAGGCTTCTCCTTTTGCAGTTAAAAGAATTATAGGGGTTGAAATTTTATCTTTATTTTCCTTAGTGAACTCTAAACCACTCTTTCCTGGCATCATTATATCAAGTACTATTAAGTCAAATTTTATAATTTTAACTTTCTCAAGAGCATCTTCTGCACTATTTGAACTAGTTACAAGATAATCATTTTGCGAAAGGTATTCTTTAACTAATTCTCTTATCCCATCATCGTCATCTACAACTAAAATATGTGCTTTAAATTTTTCCATTGATTATTTTTTTTAAAACATTGTCAAAACTAACAACCTCATTTGCTTTCGATGTGGAGAATGCTTGGTAAATTCTTTTCTTTTGAACTGAGAAAATTTCGTTAAATAATTTTTCTCCTTCCTCTGTTAAGTAAACATGCTTTATTCTGGTATCTATTTGATCTTTTTCAAATTTTATAGCTTTTAGATTTATTAAATCTTTTAAAACTCTATTCAAACTTTGCTTTGTAACTTTCAACTTTCTTAAAAGGTCTGATATCGTAATACCCTCATATAATGAAATTAGGTGAATAACCTTGTTATGTGCGACACCTATGGAGTATTTATTCAATACATTTTTAGCATCTGAGACTGTCTCTCTGTAGCCAAGAAATATTTTTTCAATATATTGTTTGAGATCATTATCTTTTAAATATAAAAGTTTTTTCATATTGGTAAGTTATATTGACATATTATATATACAAATATATTTTTTTATAAAATTAAATAATGATACCTTTTGATAAACGATCAGGAAAAATTTGGTACAATAATGAGCTTGTTGAATGGCAAGATGCAAAATGCCATGTAATCAGTCATGGACTTCATTATGCAAGTCTAGTTTTCGAAGGAGAAAGAGTATATGACGGAGAAATATTTAAGCTAGAAGAGCATACAGATAGATTATTTTATTCTGCAAAAAGATTAGACATTATTATTCCTTATACAAAAGATGAAATAAATGAAGCTTCAAAAAAAATTGTAGCGGTTCAGAATATTCAAAATGGATATGTTAGACCTTTTGTGTGGAGAGGAAGTGAGATGATGGGAGTGTCTGCACAGAAAACTTCAATTAATGTAGCAATAGCTACTTGGGAGTGGCCTGCATATTTTGATCCAAAATTAAAAGCTGAAGGAATAAGATTAAATATTTCTAAATGGCGAAGACCAGCTCCAAACACTATTCCTTGGGATGCAAAAGCAGCAGGATTGTATATGATTTGCACTCTTTCAAAACACGAAGCTGAACAACAAGGGTATTCCGAGTCATTAATGTTAGACTTTGAAGGGAACGTTGCAGAAGGAACAAGTGCTAATATTTTTTTTAAAGACAAAAATAATGAATTACATACTCCGATACCAGATTCCTTTTTAAATGGTATTACAAGACAAGCTGTAATTGAACTAGCCAAATCAAAAAATATTAAAGTTCATGAAAGAAAAATTTCTCCAGATGAACTAGGTAATTTTGATGGATGTTTCTTAACTGGCACAGCAGCTGAAATAACACCTGTTGCAAGTATAGCAGATCATAAATACAAAATTTGTGATGTTATTTTAGGATTATCTAAAAGTTTTGATCAGTTAGTTAGACAAAAAAAAGCTGCCTAATCCTTATTATCTTCAGATATTGCATGGTCTATTCCTTTTCTAAGGTAATCATATCCAGTATAAAGTGTTAAAAACGCTGATAGCCATAAAATAATAATGCCAATTGTTTGAGCATTATAATCTTGAAAATTAATTAATTTATTTCCAGTTTCTCCAGTCAAAAGTATTGCTATAGAAAACATCTGTAAGAATGTTTTAAGTTTTGCTAAATTAGAAACAGGAAGCTTTATTTTCCCTTTAGCTAGAAACTCTCTTAATCCTGAAATTAGTATTTCCCTTGTAAGAATTATAATAGCTGCAATAACTTCGTAATTTTTTATTGTTTGGTCCATAACTAATAAAATTAATGCAGTTGCAACAATAATTTTATCTGCAATAGGATCTAAAAGTTCACCAAGTTTAGACTCTTCTTTAAACATCCTCGCCAAAAGGCCGTCTAAAAAATCTGTAAATGAGGCAATTAAAAAAAGAGCAAATGGAATAACGTCTCCATAAAATCCTGGAAGGTAGAACGTAAAGACAAATATTGGAACAATTATTATTCGTCCAATTGTTAAATAATTTGGTATTTTAAATTTCATTCGTGAAAGAAGTTATATATTTTTTTTGCAACTTTTTCTTCAACTCCATCAACTGATTTTATTTCATCTAAACTAGCTGACTCCACAGCTCTAGCTGAACCAAAATGATTTAATAACGCTCTTTTTCTTACAGATCCGATACCTTCTATTTGATCCAACAAGGACCTGCTTATACCTTTTTTCCTCTTTGCTCTATGAGCACTTATAGCAAATCTATGTGCTTCATCTCTTAGTCTCTGTAGAAAAAATAGGGTGGGGTCATTTCTTTCAAATTTATAGTCTTTGCCATTATGAAAAAAAGTTTCATTACCACTGTTTCTAAATTTACCTTTTGCAATAGCAATTATTGGTATTTCGTTAAGACCCAAATCATTCATAACTTCTCTCGCAGATGAATATTGACCTTTTCCTCCATCTATTAAAACAAGATCAGGAAATGATAAAAAGTTACCCTTTTCTTGAATGGCACGCTTGAATCTTCTTTCAATTACCTCTCTTATCATTCCATAGTCATCTTGTTTAAACTTTTCAGTTTTTATATTAAATTTTCTATACCTTTTTTTTATAAAACCTTCGTCACCATATGTAATCAAAGCTCCAACACTATTTGTTCCTTGAATATGGCTATTATCATAAACTTCAACTAAACTTATACTGTTATCTATTTTAAATTTCTTTCCAATTTCATCTAATAAACTTCTATTATTTTGGCTTTCATATAATTTTCTATTTAAGCTATTCTTTGCATTTTTTATTGCTAAATTTATTACTCTTAATTTTGATCCCTTTTTTGCTGTAGAAATATTTATTTGCTTCCCTTCTTTAATAGATAAAGTTTTTTCTATTAGCTTTCTTTCTTTAATATCTTCACTAATTATAATCGAGCTAGGCACAGCTTTGTTTTCATAAAATTGAGAAACAAATGAATTTAATATTTCTTTTAAATTCTCGTCTGGGTCATGTTTGGGGAAAAAAGATTGATTACCCCAATTTTGTTTTGATCTATAAAAAAAAACCTGAATGCAAGTTTTGCCAGATTCTTTATAACCTGCTATTACATCTGCCTCGATTAAATTTGCTTCACTAATTGTTAATGAAGATTGAATTATATTTAAGGATTTAATCTTATCTCTAATTATTGCAGCTTTTTCAAAATCAAGTTCCTCACTAGCCGTTTCCATTTGTTCAGAAAGCGTTTTTTGAATTTTTCTAGACTTACCTTTGCTTAAAAATTCATCTGCAGCTTCAACTAATTTTCCATAGTCTTCTTTACTCACTTTTCCTCCACATGGACCTGAGCATCTTTTTAAAAAATAATTAAAACAAGTTTTATCACCTGCATCTACTTGTTTGTCAGTACAAGATCTTAATAAAAATATTCTTTGAATAGTTTTAATTGCCATATTAACTGCAAGCGAGCTTGCAAAAGGGCCATAATATTTTCCTGGTCTATTTTTGGCACCTCTGTGCCTCTCTATTCTTGGAAATTCATGGTCAGATATAAAAATATATGGAAAAGATTTATCATCTTTTAACAATATATTGAATTTTGGTTTAAATTTTTTTATTAAGTTAGCCTCTAGAAGTAAGGCCTCGCTTTCATTAGATGTGGTAGTTACTTCAAGCTTTCTAGTTTGAGCCAACATTCTTTCAGTCCTTATGATATGATTTTTTTCAGACACATAACTTTTTAATCTATTAGGAAGGTTTTTTGCTTTACCCACATACAAAATCTCATTATTCGAGTTTAGCATTCTATATACACCTGGTAATTTTGGTATTAATGGTAGCTCTTTTTTTATTATTTCTTTACCTTGATCAGGGCTCAACATGACTTCTTTTTTTTGAAATTTGAATTCCAACAGAACTACAGTCTTTCATGATTTCCAATTTTTCAATTTGGAGAGATATTTTATCTATTCTTTTATCTTTAAAAAGTTCATCAAAGACGTCTTCTGCTAAAGTTTCTAAAAAATTGTAATGTTTATTTTTTACTAATTTTTTTATCAATCTTACAATTTTGGCATAATTCACTATTGATTTAATATCTTTATCATTTGAGGGTTGTTTATCTTGATAATTTACTTCTAAATTAAATTTTACTTTTTGAGTTTTTTCTTTTTCAAAATCAAAATAACCAAGTTTTAAATCTAACACTAATTCTTTGATTAAAACCTTCTTCTCATAATTAAATAGGCTTTTATTTTTATCTAATTTAACAATCTTCAAATTATTTTTTTTCATTCCTTACCACCCATTATGTCTGGAGTTTGCCAGCTCAAGTTTTGACCACTATCAATTGCAATAACTTGACCAGTAATAGATCTATTTTTAATAAAAAAGTCTACAGCATTGCAGATTTCTTGAACATCCGTCTGTTTTTTAAGAGGTGTTGCCATGTATTGCTTTTTAAAATGTTTGTCAGACTGTCTTTTATTTTTAATAGTTGGACCTGGAGCTATTCCATTCACTCTAATATTTGGGGCAAGACTCATGGCGCTAGTTTTGGTTAAAGTGTAAAGACCAGTTTTACTTAATGTATATGAAAAAAAATATGGTGTTAATTTAAATATTCTTTGATCAATTATATTAATAATATTATTGTTTTTACCTTTAGCGTTTTTAGTAAAACCCTTTGATAATAAAGCTGGCGCTTTTAAATTCGCTTTTATATGGCTTTCCCAACTTTTTGTTGTGAAATTTTCAAGTTTATCGTTCTCGAATAATGAAGCATTATTAATTAAACAATCAAAATACTTCAACTTTGATTTTGAAAACTTTAACATTTTCTCAATCTCTTTTTCTTTAGTCAAATCTGCTTTTACCAAATAAATTTTTGTACCACTTTTATTTAAATCTTTTTTAAGACTCTCTGCTTTAGACTTAGATTTGTTATAATGGATAACAATTTCAATATTTGGTCCAGATAATTTTTTAGCTATCGCAGCCCCCATTCGAGTTGCTGCTCCAGTAATTATTATCTTCCGTGCTTCCATTTTTTATCTCTTTTTTTTGTGACTCTTGTACCAGGCATACCTAGTGTTGATCTACCTTTAGGATAAATTTTATTTTTAACATCGTACTGTCTAATTTTGGGGTTTAAAGTAATTTCTAATTCAGTACTTTGAAGTTTTCTCATCTCATCTCTAATTTTAGCGGCTTCCTCAAATTCCAGATTAGATGCAGCTTCTTTCATCTTTTTGTCTAATCCTTTTAAATGTTTTTTAAGGTTACCGCCAATATTGGAACCTTCGCTTATTTTGACGTAATCTTTCTCGTAAACACTTTCTAAAATATCGCTTATTTCTTTTTTTACAGATTTAGCGTCGATTTTATTTTTCTTATTGTACTCTAATTGAATCTTTCTTCTTCTCTCAGTTTCTTTAATTGCTTTCTTTATACTTTTTGTTTCCTTATCGGCATAGAGAATGACTTTTCCATCTACGTTTCTTGCGGCTCTTCCTATTGTTTGAATTAGTGAAGTTTCTGATCGCAAAAATCCCTCCTTATCAGCATCTAGTATTCCAACTAATGCACATTCTGGAATATCTAAACCTTCTCTTAACAAATTTATTCCAACTAGAACATCAAATACACCCATTCTAAGATCTCTCATAATCTCTATTCTCTCAAGTGTATCTATATCAGAATGAAGGTATCTTACCTTTATCCCATTTTCATGAAGATACTCGGTTAAATCCTCTGCCATTTTTTTTGTAAGTGTTGTAACCAAAACTCTATAATTATTTTCAACTACTTTTTTACATTCATACATAAGGTCATCTACTTGATTTTTAGCTGGTCTAATCTCAACTGGTGGATCAATTAAGCCTGTAGGTCTTATGACTTGATCAATAAACTTACCTTTAGTCTGTTCCAACTCCCACGGGCCGGGAGTTGCTGAAACAAATACGGTTTGTGTTCTCATCAAATCCCACTCTTCAAATTTTAAAGGTCTGTTATCCATGCAAGACGGCAATCTAAAACCATACTCAGCCAATGTACTTTTTCGAGATCTATCTCCCTTAAACATCCCATTAAGTTGAGGTACTGTAACGTGAGACTCATCTACAAAAACTAATGTGTTATCAGGAAAATATTCAAAAAGGGTAGGTGGCGGCTCTCCTGGTTTTCTACCAGATAAAAATCTTGAGTAATTTTCAATTCCTGCACAAGATCCAGTTGCCTCAATCATTTCTAAATCAAATTTAGTTCTCTCCTCTAATCGTTGCGCCTCTAATAACTTGTTTTCTGCTTTGTGTTTTTTTAAAGTTTCCTCTAATTCTTTTCTTATTTTTATAATTGCTTGTTCTACAGTTGGCTTAGGAGTGATGTAATGAGAATTAGCATAAACTTTTACTAGACTAAGATCTCTAACTTGATCTCCCGTCAAAGGATCAAATTCTTCAATATTTTCAAGTTTATCACCAAATAAACTTAGTCTCCATGCTCTATCCTCTAAATGAGATGGAAATATTTCCAAATATTCTCCCCTTGCCCTAAATGTTCCTCTAAAAAAATTTTGATCATTTCTCTTGTACTGAAGAGCAACAAGAGATTTTATTATTTGTTCTCTATTATATTCATAATTTTTCTGAAGAGTTAAAGTCATTTTGCTGTAAGCTTCAACTGATCCCAAACCATAAATACAAGAAACACTTGCAACTATTAAAACATCGTCTCTTTCAAGAAGAGATCTTGTTGCCGAGTGTCTCATTCTATCAATCTGCTCGTTTATAGAAGCTTCTTTTTCGATGTAAGTATCTGATCTTGGCACGTAAGCTTCTGGAGTGTAATAATCATAGTAAGATACAAAATACTCAACAGCATTATCCGGAAAAAAAGTTTTCATCTCACCGTAAAGTTGAGCTGCCAAAGTTTTATTTGGGGCCAATATTAATGCTGGTCTGTTCGTAGATTCTATAACTTTTGCCATTGTAAAAGTTTTTCCAGATCCAGTTACTCCTAATAATACTTGATTAAACTCGTTTTTTTTAGCTCCTTGGACAAGCCTTTTAATTGCATCTGGCTGGTCACCAGCCGGGGTAAAATCTGACTTTATTTTAAATTTTTTTCCACCTTCAAGTTTTCCACCGATTTTTGGGTTTTTGCTCTGAATGTCTGTAATTAGGTCTTGATAAGTATTCTCCATATATTAAACAACGTAATTGAATAATTTCATAATTCAATGAGCATAATATCTAATAATTTAAAAAGAATTAAACCATCCCCGACTATTGCAGTTACTCAAAAGGCAAGAGAATTAAGAGCTGCAGGAAAAGATGTAGTTGGACTTGGGGCTGGGGAACCAGATTTTGATACTCCTATCAATGTAAAAAATGCAGCCATTAAAGCAATAAGAGACGGAGATACAAAGTATACTGCAGTTGATGGAACTCCAGCATTAAAAAAAGCAATTTTAAAAAAATTTAAAAGAGAAAATAAACTAAATTATAAACTAGAGGAAATCACAGTTGGAACTGGAGGAAAACAAGTTCTTTACAACACTTTTATGGCAACTTTAAATAAAGGAGATGAGGTTATTATTCCTGCGCCATTCTGGGTTTCATATCCAGATATGGTTCTCCTAGCAGGTGGAAAACCTAAAATAGTAAAATGTGATGAAAAAGACGGATTTAAAATTAAACCTGCAAAATTAAAAGCTGCAATTACAAAAAGAACGAAATGGATAATCCTTAATTCTCCATCTAATCCAACTGGATCTGGATACAGCAAATCAGAAATTCAAAAATTAGCAAAGGTTTTGATAAAAAATAAAAATGTTCACATTTTGAGTGATGATATTTATGAGCATGTTAAATATGATAATTTTAAATTTTTTACTATCGCTCAAATTTCAAAATTAAAATCTCGAACATTAACAATGAATGGGGTGAGCAAATCATATGCAATGACTGGTTGGAGAATTGGTTATGCAGCTGGACCAAAAGAAATAATTTCTGCAATTAGAAAAATTCAATCTCAGTCAACTTCAAACCCGTCATCAATTAGTCAAGCAGCAGCTGTTGAAGCTTTGAATGGCAAACAAGAATTTATTAAGAAAAGAGCAAAATCATTTAAAGAAAGAAGAGATTTTGTTGTCAAAAGTTTAAATAATATTGATGGTATTAGCTGTTTAAAACCTAATGGTGCATTTTATGTATTTCCGAATTGTAAAAAACTTCTTAATAAAAGAACTAAACTTAAAAAAGATACCGATTTTGTCCAGAAACTCTTAGAAAAACAAAATGTTGCTGCAGTTCAAGGCTCAGCTTTTGGTTTAGATGGATATTTTAGAATTTCATATGCTACTTCAATGGCAAAACTTAAAATAGCAATGGCTAGAATTAAAAAGTTTTGTGAGGATTTAGGATAAATCTATTTTTTTTTATTTAGTCCAATTAGAGAGGAATTTCTAAATCTTAAAATTACAATTGCTAAAGCAATTAAAACAATTGCACCAGCTTCGTATAGTAATATCTCTGGATTTAGAGATTTGCCCTGCAAAATAATAAATCTAGCAAGTGCAGTAATAGCAATAAATAATGGCAAAGTAATTTGAATTGATTGACTCTCCCAAAATACTCTTACCATCGCAAGAACTTCAAGATAAAGAAAAAGTAAAAGTAAATCAGCTAAAGTAACTCTCTGCACAAGTATCATCTGGTACATTTCTTGCCCAAAAGCAATGACCGTACTAACTAAAATGATAACTAATGCTACAAGCTGGATTTGCTTTACAATATTTTCCATTAAGAATCTCTTATAAATTAAAATAACTTTTTATTCTAGGCTGAAATAACAAATAAATCGCCGATATATGAATTATTGAGTTAAGAGTAAGCACAGATTTCACACCAAAATCATTTAAACCTAATTCTGGAATTGGTTCATATGGAACTAAAATACTAGTTGTTATGGCCTCATATAAATCAAATAAACCAACAAAGTTCCAAGCTAATAAAATACCCCAAAGTACTGCAGATGGTTTTTTATAAATAAAGTAAACTAAAAATAAAGCAGTTATTCCAATTATAAAATCACCAGTCAAAGATACAATCCACTCGTATGGTGCTGCTCTCTCATTTTCTGTGATTGTCCAAAATAAAATTAAACTTGAACCAATAGCCCTGAATGACATCCAGCCAGTTGCAAACATAATCCACTTTATTCCTTTTGTCATATTATACTAATCCAAGTCTAACTACTGATTTTGCTGCATCCTCAATACATCCTCTTGCTGGCTGAAATTTAAATCCCAATAAATCTTCAGCATACGAAGCATCAGTTTGCATTTGTATCCCTAAATCTGGAACCATCATTTTTGCACTCGTATCCAGATGACTAATTATTCTCACTAAAAAGTTTGGCAACACTCTTTTTGGAAGTTTTTTTGAATATTTAGGTAATACTTCAGCCATAATATTAGAAAAATCTATCATTCTTTTGACCTCAGAGCCAATTATTAGTCGTCTTCCACCAACATCTGGTCTTGTTAAAGAATTGATGTGAGCTTTCACTACATCTTTCATATCCGAGACTAAAATACTAAAATCCGGAGCACCTGGATATTTACCTTCTAGAAATAATTTAACATAACTTATCGAAGTTTTTTCTTTAATATCTAAAGCGTCTCCAAAGACACCTCCAGGACATATACATACCAACTTATTCTTTAAACCTTTATTCTCCATAAATTCCCAAGCTGCCTTTTCAGCCTTGATTTTTGAAACAAAGTAATCATTACAACCTTTCCAATTAGCATCACTCCAATCATTTTCACCAAATGTATATGGATTTGTCCTATTAGGTTTTCTAAACATTGTTGCAATTGAAGAAGTTTTAATAATACGTTCAACTCCCGCATTAACAGCAGCTTTTAAAACTCTTATAGTTCCATCTTTAGCTGTTGGAACAAGACTTTCACGATCTCTAGAGGTCTTTAAAGGGAAAGGAGAAGCCACATGCATTACATACTTACAGCCTTTTAATGCCTCATCCCAACCTTCGTCTTTCAAAAGATCTAATTCGGCAAATGATAATTTATCAATTGATGCATATTCATTTATGGTTTTCTTTGTTTGCTCTATTAAACCAGAATCTCTAACAGTACCTAAAACTTTATATCCCGATTTTAATAATTCAATCGCAGTGTGTTTAGCGATCCATCCACTTATACCCGTTAACAATACTGTTTCATTCATTTATTCGGATAAATGTTTTTCAGCCTCTAATGCTGCCATACATCCCATACCAGCTGCTGTAACTGCCTGTCTAAATACTTTATCTTTCACATCACCAGCAGCAAAAACTCCTGGTATATTTGTTTCCGTAGACTCTGGTTTTGTTATTAAATAACCCTCATTATCCATTTCTAGTTGGTCTTTAAATAATGAGGTTGCTGGATCATGCCCTATAGCTATGAACAATCCATCAATTTTTAGTTCGTCTATTTTATTTGTTTTAACATTTTTAATTTTTAATCCAGTTACATTTTTAGGATCATTATCCCCAATAACTTCATCAACAACAGAGTCCCAAATTATGTCAATTTTTTTATTTTCCATTAATTTCTTTTGAAGTAATTTTTCTGCTCTTAGACTATCTCTTCTGTGAATAAGCTGAACTTTTGAAGCAAATTTTGTTAAAAACATAGCTTCTTCGACAGCAGCATTTCCACCTCCAACAACTGCTACAGTTTTGTCTTTAAAGAAAAATCCATCACATGTTGCACATGCAGATACACCAAAACCTCTAAAGCTTTGTTCTGAATCAATATTTAACCATCTTGCTTGAGCTCCTGTTGATATAATGATTGAGTCTGCTTCATAAATTTGGCCGCTATCTCCAATAGCTTTAAATGGCTTAGATTTTAAGTCCACTGATGCAATATGATCTTGAATCATTTCAGTCCCAACTACTTCTGCCTGACCTTTCATTTGATCCATAAGCCATGGCCCTTGTATTACATCTTTAAATCCAGGAAAATTTTCAACATCAGTTGTTGTTGTTAATTGGCCACCAGGTTCCATACCATGAACTAATATTGGTTTTAACATTGCTCTTGCAGCATAAATTGCTGCTGTATATCCAGCGGGACCTGACCCAATTATTAACACTTTTGTGTGTTTAGTTGGATTTTCACTCATATGAAAGCTATATAATGATTAATGACTAAATTGAAAGGTATATTATTAACAGAAGGTATGCATGGGATGATTAGCCAAGTAGAAGGTTTGGCTAAAGCTTTAGATATAAATTATTCTCACCATACAGTTGAAACAAAAGGTTTCTGGAAAGTTATACCAACAAAATTCACTCCAATATCCGACTCAGTTTTTAAAAAAATTGAATGCGAAGATGTTGATTTAATAATTTCATGTGGGAGAAAAAGTATTATTCCATCATTATTCTTAAAAAAAAATTCAAAGAAAAAAATATTTAACATTCATATTCAAAACCCAAAGATAAAACTAGATAATTTTGATCTAGTTGTAGTGCCTGAGCACGATAACCTTGATGGACATAATGTAATAAAAACAAAAGGAGCTATTCATTATTTAACAAGTGAAGAAATTGAAAAAGACAAAGAATATTTATTTAGTATTTCAAGCAAATTGCAGGATAAAAATATAATTTCATTAATAATTGGTGGTCCTACCCAGTATTATGATTATTCAGATAGAAATATCCAAGAAATTTTTTCAAAAGTGAATTATTTGGTTAAAGAAAATAATCTTAATTTAGTAGTCATCCCCTCTATTAGAACTCCAAAGGGAACTATAGAACATGCAAAAATATATTTTGGAAATGATCATTTAGTATTAGATGGTGTTGATAAAAAAGCTTATTTAAGTGCTCTTTCACAATCAAAACATTTGGTTATTACTTGCGATTCAAGCTCAATGATTTCTGAGGCAGCTCTAACAGGAAAACCAATTTATATTGCCACTATTCCACCTAAAAAAAATGATAAAAGATTTAAAAATTTTAGAAAATTATTTCAAGAAATGAAAATTGTTAGAGAATTAGGAGAAAAATTAGAAAATTGGAACTATGAAAAATTAGATGAAACGAATAGAGTAGCAAATATCATTAAAGATAAAATTCAATTATAATGGCATTTTTAAATTCAATATTAAATAATTCGTCAAATCACAAAACTCCTTTTGAACATTGGGAATTAAATCAACCATTAACTGACGGCCAAGTTCAGGAAATTGTAAACGCTGATATAGCTAATCCGATAGAACATAATTTAAACTATGATGGCACAAGAGCAATTGATGGGGGCGAAGGCAAGTTTAGAGAAGGTATATCAGACGGAGGCAAAGCATTAAAATTTAGATGTTTTGTTACAAAAGAAAATTCAAATCAATTTCCTAATCTTGTTGAATTTATTAAAGAACTTCAGAATCCATCAACTCACAAAAAAATTTCTGAAATGATAAATAAAGATCTTTCTAATTCATATGTAAGAGTTGAGGTTATATGTGATAGAAAAGGTTTCTGGTTAAAACCACATTGCGATATTAAAGAGAAACTGATGTCCTGTTTATTGTTCGTAAACAAACATAATGAAAAAGAAGATTTAGGAACAGATTTTTATGATGAAAATCTAAAACTAGCAAAAACTGTTCCTTACAAGGATAATTATGGATATTTCTTTTCAAGTGGCCCTAACACTTGGCATGGTATGGAAAAAAAAGAAATAGCAAAAGAGAGAAGATGTCTTCAAGTAAATTATGTTACATTTGAGACAGATTGGAAAGTTAGTTAAAATTAATTATCTTGCAAAGATTTAACTCTTAACTTTGATGTTTTTAAAGATTTAATTGCTTCTAAGAATGAATAGGCTGTAGACATATTTGTACAATAAGGAATTTTGTTTGCAAGGGTTCCTCTTCTCAATGCTCTAGCATCACTAATTCTGTGCTCAGAGTTTCCACCTCCAGTATTTATTACCAAAGATATTTTTTTTGAATTTAAAACATCAACTATGTGTGGTCTACCACTGCTCACTTTATTAATTTTTTTACATTTCATTCCATTTTGATTTAAAATTTCAGAAGTTCCTTTTGTTGCAGAAAGTGTAAATCCAAGTTTAATTAATCTTTGAGCAACACCTATTATTTCTTGTTTATGCGAGTCTTTTACCGATAAGAATGCCATTCCTTTAGTTGGCAATGAATTTGAAGAAGCGATTTGACTTTTGGCAACTGCCATTCCAAAATCATCATCAAAACCCATTACTTCACCAGTAGACTTCATTTCAGGACCAAGCAACAAATCACTATCTGGAAATTTATTAAATGGAAATACCGCTTCTTTAACAGCAAATTTTTTATTGGTTTTATATTTTAACTTATATTTGCTTAACTTTTCTCCAGACATTATTCTTGATGCAATTTTTGCAAGCGGAATACCATTTGCCTTTGAAACAAAGGGAACAGTTCTGCTTGCTCTAGGATTGACTTCAATTACGAAAATCTCATCATTTTTAATTGCGAATTGAATATTTAAAAATCCTTTAACTTTTAAAGCTAAAGCCAATTTTCTTGTTTGTATTTTAAGTTCTCTTAAAAGGTTTGCTTTTATTGATACTGGAGGTAAGCAACATGCTGAGTCTCCAGAATGAATTCCGGCTTCTTCAATATGTTGCATTATTCCAGCAACATAAACATCTTTTCCGTCAGAAATTGCATCTACATCTACTTCCATTGCACTATCAATAAATTTGTCAATTAAGATTGGATTTTGCTCCGATGCTTTGAAGGCTTCATTAATAAATTGTTTTAATTGGCTTTTGTCATGAACAATCTCCATAGCTCTTCCTCCCAAAACATAAGAAGGTCTTACAACTACAGGCAATCCAATTTTTTCAGCAACATTAATAGCTTGATCAAATTTGTAGGCTATTCCGCTTTCAGCTTGTTTTAATTTAAGCTTAATAAGCAACTCTCTAAATCTGTTTCTATCCTCTGCAAGATCAATCGATTTATATTGTGTCCCTAAAATAGGTAATTTATTTTCATCTAAAAATTTAGCTAATTTGATAGGAGTTTGGCCTCCAAATTGTGCAATAATCCCAATTAGATTTCCTTTTGATTTTTCTTTTAAAATTATATTCTCAACATACTCTTCAATTAAAGGTTCAAAGTATAATCTATCACTTGTATCATAATCTGTAGAAACAGTTTCCGGGTTACAATTTATCATTATTGTTTCAAAACCTGCTTCTTTTAAAGAAAAGCTAGCCTGACAACAGCAGTAATCAAACTCTATACCTTGACCAATTCTATTTGGTCCTCCACCTAAAATTATTATTTTCTTTTTATTGCTTGGCTCAGCTTCGCATTCAGTTTTAATAGAAAAATTTCTTTGATACGTAGAATACATATAAGGTGTGAAAGATTTGAATTCAGCAGCACAGGTATCAACTTTCTTAAAAACAGGCATAACTTTTAGCCCTTTTCTTCTTGATTTGACAATTGTTTCTTTTTGACCAGTTAATTGTGAGATTTTTTTATCAGAAAAGCCTATCGATTTTATTCTATTAAATTCCTCAAAACTTTTGGGCAGCCCTTTGAAATTTAACATTTTTTCTTCCTCAACTATTTCCTTAATTTGATATAAAAACCATGGATCTACTTTTGATAATTTATATATAACATCTAAAGAAATTTTTTTTCTAAAAGCTTCAGCAATTAATAGTAATTTATTTGGAATATTGATTTTTAAATTTTTCAAAATCTCTTTTTTTGTGTAATTAAAAATATTGTCTAATCCAGAAAAACCAGTTTCAAGTGAAACTAGAGCTTTTTGAAAAGATTCTTTGAAATTTCTGCCAATTGCCATTGCTTCACCAACCGATCTCATGGATGTGCCTAAAATTGCCTCTGTGTCAGAAAATTTTTCAAACGTAAACCTTGGAATTTTTGTTACAATATAATCGATTGTTGGTTCAAAAGAAGCTGGTGTTACTTTTGTTATTTCATTTTGTAGTTCATCAAGAGTATAACCAACTGCTAATTTTGCGGCCACTTTTGCTATTGGAAAGCCAGTTGCTTTAGAGGCTAATGCAGATGATCTTGAAACTCTGGGGTTCATTTCAATAATTACCATTCTTCCATTTTTTGGATTTATGGCAAATTGAACGTTTGAACCTCCTGTCTCAACACCTATTTTTCTTAAACAAGCAATAGATGCATTTCTCATTACTTGATACTCTTTATCCGTCAATGTTAATGCTGGAGCTATTGTAACAGAATCACCAGTATGAGTTCCCATTGGATCAACATTTTCTATTGAACAAATAATTATACAATTGTCGTTTCTATCTCTAACGACCTCCATCTCAAATTCTTTCCAACCATCTAAACATTCTTCAACTAAAACCTGATTTTGAGGAGACTCGTTTATTCCTTCTTTAACAATCTTAAAAAAATCTTTTTTTGTTCTAGCAATTCCTCCACCCAATCCACCCAAAGTAAATGAAGGTCTAATAATTGCAGGAAGACCAATTTTATTTAAACATTTTTTTGCGTTTGAAAATTTGTTAAGAATTTCTGATTTTGGTAAATCAATACCAATATAAGACATATTCTTTCTAAATTTTTTTCTGTCCTCAGCATTTGCTATTGCTTTCGAGTTTGCTCCAATAAGTTCAATTTTATACTTTTTAAGCAAACCAATTTTTTCTGCATTAATTGCAAGATTTAATGCTGTTTGACCACCCATTGTAGGTAAAATAGCATCTGGCCTTTCTTTTTTGATAACTTCCTCTAGCACTTCCAAAGATATTGGTTCGATATAAGTTTTATCGGCAACACCAGGATCAGTCATTATAGTTGCTGGATTTGAGTTGATTAATATTACTTTATAACCCTCATCTTTTAAAGCTTTGCAGGCCTGTGTTCCCGAATAATCAAATTCACAAGCTTGACCAATAATAATTGGACCAGCTCCAATAACTAAAATTTTTTTAATGTCTTTTCTTTTTGGCATATTTTTTTATGTCTTTAATAAATTTACTAAATAAATATTTACTATCTTGTGGTCCGGGATTAGCTTCAGGATGATATTGAACTGAGAAAACTGGTTTATTTTTCAATCTTATTCCCTCTATAGAATTGTCAAATAATGATAGGTGAGTTATTTCTGTATTGTTTTTTAAACTTTCTTTAACAACCTCAAATCCATGATTTTGACTTGTAATTTCAACTTTCTTTGTAATTAAATTTTTTACCGGATGATTTGCACCTCTATGTCCTAACTTCATTTTTTTGGTTTTTGCATCTAATGCTAAAGCTAAAATTTGATGACCCAAACATATTCCAAATAAAGGAATATTTTTTTTAATTAAATTTTTTATTACATTAATTGCATACTTTCCTGTTGCTGCTGGATCACCAGGACCGTTAGACAAAAAAATCCCATGAGGCTCTAGATTAAGTATATTATTTGCATTTTCTCTACATGAAACAACTTTAACTTCACAATCAAAGTCAGAGAAATATCTAAGTATATTTTTTTTAATTCCATAATCTATTGCAACTACCCTAAATTTTTTCTTTTTATTTTTCTCATAACCTTTAGTTTTTTTCCAAGTTTTATGTCCTTTCCAAATATATGTTATGTTAGTTGTGACCTCTTGCGCTAAATCCATTCCGCTTAAACCAGGCCATTTAATTGATTTATTTATTAGTTTATTGACATTAAATTTACCATTTTTATTGTTTGATATTGTTCCTTTTGGAGCACCCTTATCTCTAATAAAATTTGTTAAACTTCTTGTATCAAGACCAGTTATGCCTACTATTTTATTTTTTCTAAGCCATATATCTAAATTCTGAAGAGATCTATAATTAGATGGACTTGTTATTTCTGAATTAAAAATAACACCTCTAGTCCATATTTTATCGGACTCTAAGTCCTCTTCATTAGTTCCCACATTGCCAATATGAGGAAATGTAAAATTTATTATCTGACCAGCATAAGATGGGTCAGATATAATTTCTTGATAACCAGTTAATGAGGTATTAAAGCATAGTTCGCCAGTTGCCTCTCCTTTATATCCTAGTCCGATACCTTTAAAGACTGATTTATTTTCGAGAACTAAAATAGCTGTGTTAAAATTTGAGAGATGTGAAGATTTGTTTTTTTGTTTTAAAGTCAATTACAACTCATAAGTTAAAGGTTAATACAATAAAACCTATTTATCCGCAACAGATCTATAATAATTTTTTTAAAATACAATTTTTCTTTTGAACAATTTTATCTATGAAGTACATTCCAAATATGACGATGAGAGATAAAATAGATAATGATTACAAAAATGCTTTAAAATCTAAAGATAAAAATAAGATATCAACTTATAGGTTAATTTTGTCAGGAATTAAGGACTTAGATATTAACAATAGGTCTGGTCCAAATAAAAAAGATACAAATGATGAAGATATAAAAAAACTATTGAAGAAAATGATTAAACAAAGGTCCGAATCAATTGAAATATACAAAAAAAATAACAGATCAGATTTATTAGAAATTGAGAAAGGAGAGCTCGATATTTTATCAGAGTATCTACCTAAGCAGTTATCAGAAGCTGATACAGAAAAAATTTGTAAAGAAATTATAAAAAATTCTGGAGCCTCATCATTAAAAGATATGGGAAAAGTGATGGGTGAATTAAAAAAAAATCATGCAGATACAATTGATTTTTCAAAAGCAGGTCAAATTATTAAAAATTTACTAAACGGCTAATGAAATATCCAAAGGAATATTTAGACGAAATTAAAACTAGATTAAAAGTTTCAACAGTTGTCTCTAAAACTGTTAAACTAAAAAAAAGAGGTAAAGAGTTTGTTGGTCTATCTCCATTTAAAACAGAGAAGACTCCATCATTTACAGTTAATGATGAAAAAGAATTTTATCATTGTTTTAGTACAAGTGAGCATGGAAATATTTTTGACTTTGTAATGAAAACTCAAAATCTTAGATTTGGTGAAGCAGTCAAAATGCTCTCAAATCTTGCAGGGATGCAACCTTATACATTTTCAAAACAAGATATGGAAAGAGAGAATAAATGGAAAATATATAAATCTATAAATCAGAATTTTTCTAAATTTTATGAAAATGAGTTATTTAAAAATGAAAAATCAGTTAAAGCGAAAAATTATCTTAAAGAAAGGGGACTGTCTGGTGTTGAGGTTAAAAACTTTAATCTTGGTTTTGTAACAGAGGATTTAGATTATTATGAAGTTTTAAAAAAGGATTTTGATGAAGAAACTATTAAAGATACAGGCCTATTTTATTTTGATGATAAGAAAAAAAAATATGTATCAAGATTCAGAAACAGAATAATTTTTCCAATAAATAATATATCAGGGGATATTATAGGTTTTGGTGGAAGAATTATAGATGATAATAAAAATTTAGCTAAATATATTAATTCCCCTGAAACCCCTTTTTTTAAGAAAGGATCAAATATATATAATCTTGATAAAGCAAGAAAATTATCAAATAAATTAGAAGATGTATATTTAGTTGAAGGATACATGGATGTTATTGGTTTATCAAAAAATGGAATAGAAAATACTGTCGCAAACTTAGGAACCGCTTTAACAAGCAAACAGATACAAATTTTAAACCAATTCTATAATCATATCATTATATGCTTTGATGGTGATCAAAGTGGTTATAAAGCTGCATTAAGAGCTGCAGAAAATATTATTGATGAATTAAAACCTGATAAAAAAATTTCATTTCTTCTTTTGGAAAATAATCTAGATCCAGATAATTATGTAAATAAATTTGGCAAAGAAAAGTTTTTAGAATTTTCAGAGCAAAAATCTATACCTATACATAAATTTATATTCGAACATTATATCAGTTTGACAACTGAAAGCCCTAGTTCAAAAGCTATTTTCGAAAAAAAACTTAGAGAAATTGCATCAAACATTAAAGACAGTTTTGTAAAAAAATATACTCTGGAATATTTTCTTGAAAAAGTTTCTGAGTTAACACCAAATATAAATTCGAAATTTAGCAAAAAATACGTGAAATCCCCAAAATCTCTTGCTAAGACTAAAAGTTATTATAATGAAACAAAATCATTGAAATCTTTTGAAATTAAAGAATTCTCATTTTTATATACATTACTTGCAAAATCAAAATTAATTCATGAAAACTTTCACTTAATTGAAAATGTAAAATTATATAGTGACGAAAATAAACAATTATTTGCTGAAATTTTAAATCAGTCAGAAAATTTATTTAATCTAGACGTTAAAAAGTTAAATGTAGATAAAAATCTTATTAGTAGAGTCATGAATTATGCTTCGGTTAAACATATAATTTCAAAAAATTTGAATGATGACCAAAAAATATTAGAAATTTTTACTGAAATTATTCAAGATCTTAAAAATTATGAGTTAGAGCAAAGACTATCCGAGTTAGAATCAAAGTTTTCAAAGGATATGAGTGAGAACACATTTAATGAGATAAAAGAGCTCAAAAAACAACAAAAAATCAACTAAAAATAAAAAAAATCACGTAGATTTTTTCATATTAGACATTATATAAGTCCTTCAAACTAATTACTGTGGAACGAATAATTACTAAATCATTTGCAAGATTAATGGGTCGAGGTATCCATCGTGGGTTTATCACCCATGAAGAGCTAAATAAATCACTCGGTAAGAGAAATTTATCAAGTGAAAATTTGGCACAAGCATTTATCCATATACTTGATGAAAATATAGTCTTAGTCGAAAAAAAATCTGACTATAAAGTTTTAAGAAAAAAAGATGCTTCCTCAAAAGATGAGGGAAAAACCATAGAAAAAAGTGACGACCCAATTAGAATGTATTTGAGGGAAATGGGTGGGGTTGAATTGTTATCTAGAGAAGGAGAGATAGCAATTGCAAAAAGAATTGAGGCAGGCAAAGATGTAATGCTAAATGCTTTATCCCAAAGTCCTATTACTGCACAACAATTTTTTGATTGGGATATCAAATTACAAAGTGATGAAATTTTGGTTAGAGAAATAATTGATATAGATACAAATTATATGGACGATGATGATAACAGTAATGGGTCTAAAAAAAAACAAGAGGAAGATCAATCACAAGAAGAAACTAATAACTCAGAAGAAGACGAATTTAACCCTACTTTAGCTGCAATGGAGACAGAGATTAAGCCAAAGGTATTGCAAACTGTCCATAATCTAACAAAAGATTATAACAAATTAATTAAATACCAAAAAGAAAAATTGGATTGCGTACTTTTAGCAAAAAAATTTTCATCGTCAAAAGAAAAAAATTATCAAAAAATAGTTGAGGATATTTTAGAAAATATAAAATCCCTTCAGTTATCTCCATCTGTTTTGGAGGAATTAGTTCAAAAACATTATGCAGAAAATAAAAAAATAGTATCATTAGAAGGAAATTTATTAAGATTAGCTTTAAATTCAAAGATTTCACGTGATGAATTTATTAAATTTTATATTGGTAACGAGATTAATCCAAATCTTAAAGAATTTTTAGACACGAATGAAGTTTGGAAAAAATTTTTTCAAAAAAATAAAAATGAATTTAAAAATATAAGAGATAGGTTAGTTGAAATAAGTAACAAACTTGGAATTTCGGTTACAGAATATAAAAAAATGGTTAGTCGTATCCAAAAAGGAGAAAAAGAGTCAAGAATTGCAAAAAAAGAAATGGTTGAGGCAAATTTAAGATTAGTCATTTCAATAGCGAAAAAATATACTAATAGAGGTCTTCAGTTTCTTGATCTAATCCAAGAAGGAAACATAGGTTTAATGAAGGCAGTTGATAAGTTTGAGTACAGGAGAGGATATAAATTTTCTACTTATGCAACTTGGTGGATAAGGCAGGCAATCACTAGATCAATAGCAGACCAAGCAAGAACAATTAGGATTCCTGTTCATATGATTGAAACAATTAATAAAATTGTAAGAACGCAGAGATTAATTTTAAGTGAGTTTGGAAGAGAAGCTACGCCAGAAGAACTAGCTAAAAAATTAAGAATGCCTCTTGAAAAAGTTAGGAAAGTTTTAAAAATATCAAAAGAGCCTGTATCTCTTGAAAAGCCTGTTGGCGACGAAGAAGATAGTAGTCTTGGAGATTTTATAGAAGATACAAAAGCCTTAGCTCCATTAGAACAAGCAATAAAATCTAATTTAAGTGAAGCAACAACCAAAATTTTATCAACACTTACACCTAGAGAAGAAAGGGTCTTAAGAATGAGGTTTGGTGTAGGAATGAATACAGATCATACATTAGAAGAAGTGGGATTACAGTTTTCTGTAACTAGAGAGAGAATTAGGCAAATTGAGGCAAAAGCCCTAAGAAAATTAAAACACCCAAGTAGATCAAAACAACTAAAAAGTTTTCTAGAAAGCTAGGGCCGTTAGCTCAATAGTAGAGTACTGCATTGACATTGCAGGGGTAGTTGGAGCGTAACCAACACGGCCCACCATTTTTAAATTTATATAATTATTATTTTTTTAAATATTTGATTTGACCGATATTGATCTAGTTAGAAAAATAGAATGCCAAAGAAAATAATTATAAATTAAAAGCTCTTGTAATTCGGAGAATCTGACATAATTCAATGAAATAAAGTTTAAAAAAAATTGAAATAAATCATATTTTTCAAAACCGTCATTTTTAAATATAAATAACTTTGAATTATCTATTAGATCAAATTTATTTATAATAAGATCTGGTATTGACAAAAATAAAATTAAAATACTCAAATTAAATAATTTATCACTTGGCTTAATAAAAAAAGCAAAATCAGATTTATTTTTTAAATTTATCAATTTTAGTATTGGTATAGATAAAGTACACCACAATATTATAAAGGCTCTTGGAATTTCATTAAATATATTAGATGTATTATGGAGATTAAATTCTTCTTGTTTATTAAAAAACATACTATTTTTATCTAAAAAAAATTCTGGACTATCGAATTTTATTAAATTTTGCCCCCAACTAATTTCTTCAAAACCAATATAAAATAAACCAAGAAATTGAAATATTATGAGTATATTAATTATTTTCGAATATTTTTTTTTTAAGATTAGATTTAATAAAAAATATAATGTTGAAAAAATTATTAGTACTTGAACAGTTTCTACTAAACCATTCTCATTCCAAACAATTGGATTAAATCCATTATTTCCTGTTCCAAGAGTGAAAAAATAAATTTTAGGGAAAATTAGGTTTAATCCCCAACCCAGACTGTAATCAAATGAATACAAAAGTAAAAAAAATAAAAAAGTGAAAAAAATTTTATTATAGACAGCAAATTGTAAATAAAGTTTCATATACGCGTGAAATTCAAATTTATATAATTATTTAAACAAATATTTATAAGATAATCACCACAATTCTTATCTTGATCACGAATTAAAAACGAAGTAAAACCTACAAAATCTTAAGGGCCTGTAGCTCAGTTGGTTAGAGCAGTACACTCATAATGTATTGGTCCCAGGTTCGAGTCCTGGCGGGCCCACCATGAATTCAAATAAATTTAGAGGAAATTTACAATAAAGCATGATACTTATTAAAAATTCTAATTTAAATTATGTTTCTTAAATTAAAAATTAAACCCAAAATATCATATTACATTTCAATATTTGTTTCTTTCATAATATTATGTCACTTTGCATATAAAGGTATTATTGCATATTTAATCCATCGAGAGTTATATGGTGGAGGATTCGACACATTGGTTCTCTTAAGAGCCTCTATCTCAGGAATAATGTTGCTTTTAATTCTTTTATTCATTCAATTTATAAAAATTCCTGATTTAAAAAGCCATCGTACAATTTTAAGAGGTGTTTTCATTGGATGGGTAAGTGTTTTTATAATTCTGATTTTTGTGAACCTGAGTTCAATTTATTTTATTTTATTAACCGCATTTGTATCTTCCCTTTCTCTATTAACTTTATTTAGTTTAGAGGAACAAATAAAGGAGGAAAAAAATAGTCTCACTGAGAAAGAAATATATTTACTTCAGCAACTTGCAAAAAAAAAATAGTACATTTTTGAAAAAGATTATAATTTTCGTTATTATTGTATTATGTAAAAATTATAGTTTTGCTGAAATAATGATTTTAGATCAATTGAAAAATCCAAAATTAACAAATCAATTACAACAATGGAATTTTATTACTGATCAAGTCATGGGAGGAGCATCCACAGGTAAATTTAAAGTTGAGGAGATAGATGGAGTTAAATGTTATAGAATGACAGGCAACATATCCACAAAAAATAATGGTGGATTTATCCAAATACGAGCAAAATTATTCCCTGTAATTAATACTAAGGAGTACAAAGGTGTATACATAAAAATTTATGGTAACGAAAAAAAATATAACTTACATTTAAGAACTGGACTAACTTTTGCTCCTTGGCAATATTATAGTTTTACTTTCTATTCAAAAAAAAATTGGAAAATAATCAAAGCTCCATTTAGTGAATTTAAAAAATCTAATTTTTATCAGCCAAAAAGTATTTTAGGACAAAATATAAAATTTATAGGTTTAGTTGCTGGTTTTGACGATTTTAAATCTGATATCTGTCTATCCGAGATTGGTTTTTATTAAATTATTTAATTAAAAATTCTTCCAAAGTTTTAAACAGTGCATTAATATCACCATCATTATTTTGAATTACAGAATTAAATTCTTCTTTTTGTGTTCTGGCTAGACTCAAACCTTCAACTATTAAATCTCTAATTAAAGGTCTTTCGGGATTTTTAGTGTATATTCTCCAATCAATTTTAACTTGCGGTCTTTTAGATGTTGCTTCAAGTAAGCTATTAACGATCGTATATTTATCATTAATTTTTTTTTGTGAAATCACATTGATTTTTGGGTTTGTATAATCAACCAACCTGCTTGAAAAGCTTTTTAAGAAGTAACTTCTAAATAGTCTTTTATATTTTGATTTTTGGTTGTCATCAATTTGCTTTCTATATTTACCTAGTGTATACATTCCAATACCATTAATATCTACACTTCTTTCGGCTATAGCATTCAACTTAATAATTTTTGACTCCACTGGATCTTCACTTGATAATATTAAAGCTGCTTCATCGACAATTTCATTTATAAGAGCACTTGGATCTTTGGAAAACGAATTATTATTTAAACTGAATAATATAAAAAAAAATAAGAAATACTTTATTAATTTCATTATTTAGTACTTATTGATTATCTAACTCTTCCCAATCATCATCACTGAGAGTTTCTGTTGTTTTGTTTATATTACCAATTTTCCTTTTTCTATCTTGAATATACAGACTTCTAACTGATGCATACAGATCAACTGAATTTTTTTCTAAATTATCAAATGACTCAATATTTTTAGCTCTAAAATCTATACCAGACATAAGTCTTGATGCATAATAATCTCTTTCTGAAAAATGCTTTGTGTCATTGACTACTGTAACATTATACCAAGCATCTCCACCAAAAATATTTACTAATGAACCAATCGAGTCTCTAACTGTAGTTGGTCCTAGCACTGGAAGAACAAAATAACATCCTTCTCCAGCTCCCCAGACACCAAGAGTTTGTCCATAATCTTCTTTATCTTTTTTTTCTAAACCGTAATACGAAGCGACATCGAATATGCCAGCAATACCTAGTGTTGAATTAATTAAAAATCTTGCAGAATTTATACTTGCATCTTTGAATTGACCTTGGAGTACATTATTTGGAATAGTAACAACATTATTCAAATTGCCCAATGCGTTGCTTGTTCCAGATCTAATTGGTTGTGGGAACATTCTGTAACCTTTAGCTAAAGGTTTAAATATAATTTTATCTAGTACTTGATTGAAACCAAAAATTCCTCTATTGACATTTTCAAAACAATCAACCACTTGAGTATTTCCATTTTTATTTTTTTCTTTGAGTTTTAGGACTCCATCGTCTCCTGCAAAGCAAAATGTACTAAATAATGAAAATAAAAAAATAATAAATACTGAAAGTGACTTATTCATAAATGTCTTATATTATAATACATAGCAATATAAAGATAAAATGTCATAATTTATGCCAAAAAATGTTGAAAAATTGTCTTTAAATTACTCTCCTAATTTTGATTTAGAAAAAAGAAGAAGATCTAGAGTAAAATACTTAATATTTCATTACACCGGCATGAAGAGTGAAAAAAAAGCCATAAAAAAACTTTTGAACGAAAATTCAAAAGTAAGTTGTCATTACTTTATTAAAAGAAATGGTCAGATTATACAAATGGTTCCTGATCTTTATGTAGCGTGGCATGCAGGTATCTCATTTTGGAAAAAAGATAAATCGTTAAATTCTAAATCTATCGGAATAGAATTATCAAATCCTGGACATAAAAATAATTATCAAAATTTTCCAGAAAAACAAATTCGATCTCTAATTTACATTTCTAAATATTTAAAAAAAAAATATAATATTAATAAGAAAAATGTTTTGGGTCATTCTGATATTGCTCCGCTTCGAAAGATAGATCCAGGTGAAAAGTTTCCCTGGAAATTGCTAGCAAAAAAAAAAATTTCTGTTTGGCATAACCTTGATAAAAAAAAATTAGTCAAGTCAAGAAATATAAAAATATTAAACACTAGTAAATTTTATAAGTATTTATTTAAATTTGGATATATGAAAACAGAAAAAAATTTTGAAAAAATAAAATTATTAAAAAATTTCCAAAGAAGATTCAGACCAAATTTAATAAACAATTTTGTTGATGAAGAATGTTATAAAATTATAAAATCCTTAATCTAGCTTGTTAATTAATAGTTGAAATTTAAAAAAATAATAATAATTTGTTTAAGCCAGATAAATGACTTATCACTTTAATTTAATTAAAGAGGAAAGTCCGGGCTCTACAAAGACACAGTGCCAGTTAACTGCTGGCGGGGGAAACCCTAGGGAGAGTGCCACAGAAAATAAACCGCCTTATCAAGGCAAGGGTGAAAAGGTGCGGTAAGAGCGCACCGGCTAAGTTGGCAACAACTAGCGCATGGAAAACCCCACTGGGAGCAAGACTGAGTAGAGATGACATTGTTAGAAATAACTAAAAGCAGTCTTTGGCTAGTCATCGGGGTTAGTTGCTTGAGCTTTAAAGTAATTTAAAGCCTAGATAAATGATAAGTTTAAAAGACAGAACCCGGCTTATAGTTTATCTGGCAATTAATTAAAATTTATCCAAAATTTCAAAAAATTTTTACAACATATCAATAAAATATTAACTATTGACGCTTACACACAAAACCCATAATATCCCATAAATACCCAAATATAGGATATTATGGTTTATGTTTTTATCAACCTACGAAAACAAATTAGACAAAAAAGGAAGAGTTTCAGTGCCTGCATCATATAGGTCATATTTATCAAACATCGGCTATAATGGAATAATTTGTTATCCATCGTTCAACAATATTTGTATTGAAGCATGGCCACAAGATAGAATTGAAAAAATAACAAATGCAATAGACTCGTTAAATCCATTTGAAGAAAAGAAAGATTTTTTTGCAACTTCTATATTGTCAGAAAGTATAAATTTACAGTTTGATAGTGAGGGTAGAGTTCAAATAACTCCAAAATTATTAAAACATGCAAAAATCAAAAGTAGCATGTTATTTGTTGGCCAAGGTAAAACATTTCAAATATGGGAGCCAATATTTTTTGAAAAATTTAGGGCAAAAGCAAAAAAAAAATCAAATATTAATAGGGCAAGTCTTAAATGGGAAAAACAATTTAATAACTAAAAGGGGAGAAAAATGACAATAAACTTTAAAACACCAGATATAAAGGAACTAAAACCAAGAATTCTTGTATTAGGAGTAGGAGGCGCAGGAGGCAATGCAATAAACGGTATGATTGATGCAGGCCTTCAAGGAGTAGAGTTTATTGCAGTAAATACAGACGCTCAAGATTTAAGATTAAGCAGAGCACAAAATAAAATTCAGATGGGTTTAAATCTTACTAAGGGATTAGGCGCAGGAGCAAAATTAGATATTGGACAAGCTGCTGCCGACGAGTCTTTGAATGAAATTGTGAATATATTACAAGGCGCAAATATGGTTTTCATAACTGCTGGAATGGGTGGTGGAACTGGAACAGGATCTGCGCATGTTATAGCTAGAGCTGCAAAAGAATTAAATATTTTAACAGTTGGAGTTATTACCCTTCCGTTTCTTTATGAGGGACCATCAAGAATGAGAAAAGCTCAACAAGGTTTAGAAGAACTTAGAAAACATGTTGATACGATAATAGTTGTTCCAAACCAGAATTTATTCAAAATTGCTAGTGAGCAAACTACATTTGAAGAATCTTTTGAACTATCAAATGATGTTTTGCTTCATGGTGTTCAAAGTATAACAGATTTAATGGTGAGACCTGGCTTAATAAATTTAGACTTTGCTGATGTTGAAACTGTTATGAGTTCTATGGGTAAAGCTATGATGGGAACTGGTCAGGCTGAAGGCGAAGGAAGAGCTGTTAAAGCTGCAGAATCAGCAATTAATAATCCATTAATTGATGATTATTCTTTAAAAGGTGCAAAAGGACTTTTAGTTAATATAACTGGAGGTAAAGATTTAAAATTATTTGAAGTTGATGAAGCAGTAAATAAAGTTAGAGCAGAAGTTGATCCTGAAGCTGAATTAATAATTGGGGCAATTACAGATGAAAGTTTGGATGGGTTAATGCGAGTTTCGATAGTTGCTACAGCTTTAGATGGCCAACAACCCGAGCCTAAGTCCGTTATTAATATGGTTCATAGGATACAAAATAGAAACCCAGGTTACTCAGAATTCACAAATTCTGGCTCTACCCAATCATTTGCTTTCACGAATAGTAATAATTCGATCATTACTAATGGTGCAAATGCTCTTAAAATAGAAGAAGAACTAAAAAATGAAGAATTGAGTTCTAAAAGCATAGATAGAAATGATGCAAATGAGTCATCAAGCACTATTAACAGTGAAGCTCTAGAGCAAACTGAAACACCTGTAGCTTATTCAGTAAATTCTGAATTTGAAAGTAATATCGATGAGCAAGTGCCTGAAAATAATGGCTTGGAGAATTTTGAGTTGAGTGAAGATGATGCTCCTGAATTATTTAATTCTGATGCTAATGAGGAGGTATCAAATTCGTCAGAAGAAATAATTTCTGAGGAAGAGGAAGATTTAGAAATTCCAGCATTTTTGAGAAGACAAAAGAATTAATGGTCTTCAAAAAAATAAATGAATGCCACCATAAATCTGGAAAAACATTTTCCAGTATTACTAAACGAATTAGTTAGTATTATTTCCCCTCTTTATGGTGGCACATTTATCGATTGTACATTTGGCGCAGGGGGTTATTCAAAAAAGATATTAGAGAATAACTTAAATAATATAATAGCAATAGATAGAGATAATTCTGTCAGTAGTATAGCTAATCAATTCCACACAAAGTATAAAAAAAGATTTAAATTTTATAACAAAAAATTTTCGGATATAGATCAAATAGAGGAAGATAATATTAAAGCAATTATTTTTGATCTGGGATATTCGTTAAATCAGATTTCTGATCTAAATAGAGGTATATCTTTTAATAGTAAAGGCAAACTAGACATGAGAATGGGATTAAATGATTTTTCTTGTGATGAAGTAATTTCAAAAATGAGCCAACAAAGTCTTTTTAAAATTTTCAAGTATTTTGGCGATGAAAAATATTCAAAACCAATATCAAAAAAAATAGTACAATTAAGAAAAAATAAAAAAATTAAAACTGAAAATTTAGTAGAAATCATTGAGGGTGTAAAAAAAAAGAATAGTGGAAAAAATAAATCCACTAAAGTTTTTCAAGCTCTTAGAATCTTTATAAATAAAGAGATAACTGAGCTAATAAACGGTTTAATAAAAGCATACAATATTTTGCCTATTGGTGGAGTAATAGCAGTTGTTACCTTTCATTCGATTGAAGATAAAATAGTAAAGTTTTTTTTTAAAGAATATTCAGAAATCAAGAATTCCTCCAGATATTTACCAAAAAGTATCCCCGCAAAAAAATATTTTAGTTTAACTAAAAAAAAACCAATAATACCGTCATCTAGCGAAGTTAAAATAAATCCTCCTTCAAGATCAGCAAAACTTAGATTTGCTTATAAATTAGAAAGCGGGTGTGATTTTAAAAAATTTATTAATCATTTTAATTATTTAAAAGAGATAGAAAATTTGAATTTCAATGTTTAAAAAAACACTTTTATTTATTCCAATTATTATACTTATTATTTCAACAACATTTACAAAAAATTCTACAAAAAAACTAGATAAAAAAATTTTTGAAACTCAAGAAGACATAAGAGCTTTAAATGATATTTATGAGTTAGTTTTACTAGATTATAATTATCTTACATCGCCAAATAAATTAATGGAGTATTCCAAAATTTATTTTGAAAAAGAATTAAAAAAAAAAAAGATTACAGATTTAAAAACTTTTATATTTAAAAATGAATAATATAGAGGAAAATTTTAAATTTGAAGCAATTAGATCAAATTTAAAAATATCTTTTGAACGTATATCATTTATTTTCTTTATATTTTTTATAATTACAATAATTTTTACGACTAAAACTATCTATTTAGGATTTAAGAAAACAAACCAAACTCAAACTGTAAAAGAAAAAGAGAAATATAGAGCATCTATTATGGATAGAAATGGAAATATTATTGCTAAAACTGTGCGTGTGACTAATTTGGGTATAAATCCAAATCAACTAATTGACAAAGAAAAATTATTAATTTCTCTAAAATTAATATTTCCTAACAAGAATTTTGAAAATGAAATCAATGGAAAAAAGTTTTTTTATATCAAAAAGAAAATATCTCCAGCAAAACTTGAAAAAATAAAATTACTGGGAGAAAAATCGTTCAAAGAGGAAGAAAACATTGCTCGTGTTTATCCTAACGGTAATCTTTTCAGTCATATATTGGGACAGATTGATACAGATAACAATGGTGTGTCTGGTATAGAAAAATCTTTTGACTATGAATTAACAACTTCAAACAAGCCATTAAAGCTTTCTTTAGATACTGAAATACAATATTTGATAAGAGAGGAATTGATTAAATTTCAAGAAATTTTTAATAGTTATGGAAGTACAGCTATTTTAATGAATGTTAACAGTGGAGAGATTTTATCAATGGTTTCTATACCAGATTTTGATTTAAATAAAAGAGAAGATATTTCTGATAAAAAATTTATAAACAGATCCACAAAAGGTGTCTATGAACTTGGATCAGTTTTTAAAACCTTTACATTGGCTGCTGGACTTCAACAAAATGTTATTAAAAAAAATACCCTTTTTAAAAATTTACCAAAAAAAATAAAATGTGCAGGAAGGCCAATCTCTGAATATGATATGGATATTCCATCTAGTCTTACTGCTGAAGAAATATTAATTAGATCTGGAAATATTGGTTCAATCAAAATTGCTCAGAAAGTCGGGTTAGAAAATTTTAAAGATTTTCTAGAAAATTTAGATTTATTAAATAAAATACAATTTGATATAGAGGAAGTTGGAAATCCAATTCCGTTTAAATGGGGAAAATGTAAATTAGCTACTTCAGCATATGGTCATGGAATAACAACCACACCACTTCAACTTGCAAAAGCCTATGCAATAATTGCAAATGGCGGATATAAAATAAAACCAACTTTAATTAAAAAAGAGAAAATTTTAAAAAAAGGTGAGCAAATAATAACACAAGAAAATTCGAATAAAATTAACGAAATATTGAGAAAAATTGTAACTTCCGAACAGGGCACTGCTAATTTAGCAAATATTGCTGGTTATGAAATTGCTGGAAAAACAGGAACAGCTCAAAAATCTATAAAGGGTAAATATTCTAAAAAAAAAATAAATACTTTTGCATCAATTTTTCCAATATCTTCTCCAAAATATGTTTTAATTGTTTTGTTAGATGAACCAAAATTGAGTGAAACTTATATTTATGAATATAATGATGGTAAAAAAAGGAAGATAATAGGCACACCTTTTAATACTGCAGGCTGGACTTCAGTTGAGGTTGCCAAAAATATAATTGAAAAAATAGGGCCTATTTTAGCCATAAATTATTAAGAAATTTCATAATGATATTAAAAAGTTTTTTTAAAAATCTTAAAAAAGATTTTAATAATAAAAGTTTTAATGGATTTGAATTTAATTCAAAAAAAATAAAAAAAAATTATATTTTTTTTGCCATTCAAGGTAGTAAATTTAATGGAAATAATTTCATAAATGATGCTATAATAAGAGGAGCTCGAATAATTGTATCAAATAAGTTTAAAACTGGAATCAATAAAGGTGTATTATATATAAAAGTAAGCGATCCTAGATTAGCCTTATCAAATTTTGCAAATAAATATTATAAAAAAAAACCAAATAATATAATTGCTGTAACAGGGACTAATGGCAAATCGTCTATAGTCAATTTTTATTACCAGATATTAAAACTTAATAAAAAAAGAGTAGCCTCAATTGGAACTTTGGGTGTCAAATCTAATGGTTTTAGCTTAAAACTTAATAATACAACTGTTGATGTTATTACAATTAATAAATTACTTGCAAATTTAAAGAATAAAAAAATTGAAAATGTAATTTTAGAAGCATCAAGTCATGGTCTGCATCAAAAAAGACTACATGGTATTAAATTTAGCACATCCATATTCACTAATTTGAGCAGAGATCATTTAGATTATCACAAAAATTATAAAAATTATTTAAATTCAAAATTAATTTTATTTAATGAGTTGACTAAGAAAAATGGAAATTTGATATTTGATACTGATTTAAAATACGCACATACTTTTCAAAAAATAGCCAAAAGAAAAAAATTAAATTTATTAAACATTGGTACATCAGATAGTCATTTAAAAATTAATTCAATTAAAATTTTAAATAATTACCAACATATAAAGTTTACTTTTCAAAATAAGGAATACCAATTTAAAACAAGGCTAATTGGAAAAATACAAATTAAGAATTTGATGATGGCTGTTGCAGCAGCAATTAAAAGCAATCTAAAAATTGATGATATTATTAAAAAACTTAAGTATATTAAACCTGCCAAAGGAAGGCTCGAGATAATCGGAACAACCAAAGATAATTCAATTTTTATTTTAGACTATGCTCATACTCCAGAGGCTCTTAAAACTAGTATAGAAAATATCAAGGAACAATTTAGTTTAAGAAAAATTAATATTGTATTTGGATGTGGCGGTGAAAGAGACAAAGAAAAAAGACCAATAATGGGTAAAATTGCTAACAAACTATGTAATTATATTTATCTTACAGACGATAATCCTAGAAATGAAAATCCAGAAAATATCAGAGCAAGTATTAAGAAATCAATTTTACCATCTAAAATGATTGAAATACCATCAAGAAAATTAGCTATAAAAAAAGCAATTTTAAATAGTAAGTCTGATGAAATTTTAATTATTGCAGGAAAAGGACATGAAAACACTCAAGAATATATTAACAAAAATAAATTTTCTGACAAAGACAATATTAGAAAATCAATAATTTTAAAAAATAGATTTTTATCTAATGATTGGAAATTAAATATACTTAAAGAAATTATAAATAACAAAAAATTAGATAGAATAAAAAATTTAAAAATTAGTACTAATTCGAAAGAACAGAATAAAGGTAAAATTTTCCTTGGAATTAAGGGTAAATCTCTGAATGGAAATGATTTTGCAGACGAAGCTCTAAAAAATGGAGCGAAATTAGCAATACTTCAAAATAACAAAAAAAATAGTAAAAAAAAGATTAATGTTAAAAGTACTTTAAAATTATTAATTAAATTTTCACAAAAGATAAGAATTTCTTCTAATGCATCTCAAGTTGCAATTACTGGATCTTCAGGCAAAACTTCGCTGAAAGAATTGTTAGGACAATGTCTTCAAAAAAATTATTCAACAAAATTTTCAAAAAATTCATTCAATAATAAATTTGGCTTGCCGATTTCTTTAATAAATTTAAATAAGGATACGACTTATGGAATATTTGAAATTGGAATGGATAAAAAGGGAGAAATAGACTATTTATCAAAAATAATTAGGCCAGATGTTGGAGTTATTACAAATATTAGTTATGCTCATGTCAAAAATTTTAAATCTTTATTAGATATAGCTAAAGCTAAATCAGAGATTATTTTTAATATAAGAGAAAATGGCACAATTGTATTGAATAAAGATGATAAATTTTTTGATTTTTTTTCAAACTTAGCAAATAAAAAAAATTTAAATATTATTTCTTTCGGTAAACATAAAAATTCTAATATTAGATTATATAAAATAAGAAAATTTAAAAAATTTTATATAATTTATATTAATGTAGATTCTAAACTTTATAATTTTAAAATTAATAATAATTTATTACCTTATTTAAATAATATTTTGGCTTCCATAGCAGTTTGTAAAAGTTTAGATATTACTAATGAAATAAAAAGTAACTTTTTTTCGAATTATAAAATACCAAGTGGTAGAGGAAATATAAAAAAATTCACTGTAGGATCTAAAAAGGTTAACATAATAGATGAAAGTTACAATTCAAATCCATTATCTCTGAATTTCTCAATTAAGAAATTTGATAATTTAAAAGTAAATCCAAATAAAAAATTTATGCTACTAGGCGATATGTTAGAATTAGGAAAATTTTCAAAAAAACTCCATATTGAAGCTGCAAAAGATATAAATAATGCAAAGTTCAAAAAGCTGTTTGTTTATGGGAAAAATATTATAGAAACATTTAACAAAATTAGAACACAAAAAAGAGGAAAAATACTTAAATCAACCAGTGAAATTCTTAATATAATAAAAAATGATTTAAATAATGGTGATTTTTTAATGATAAAGGGATCAAATTCTACAGGACTTAACCAAATAACTAAATATATTGGATCAAAATCTTAATGTTATTTGAACTTTTTTCAATCTTTGTAGATCATTTCAGTTTTTTGAATGTTTTTAAATATTTAACAGTAAGAACTGGACTTTCTATGTTTACAGCTATGGTTGTTGTTTTTTTAGTTGGAAACCCATTAATTAATTTTTTTTCTTCAAAACAAATTCATAATCCAATTAGAGAAGATGGACCCAGTGGTCATATAATTAGAAAAATAGGAACACCCACAATGGGAGGGCTAATAATATTGCTAGGTGTTTTTTCAGGAGTATTACTATGGGGAGATCTAACAAATCCATATAATTGGTTTCTAATATTTATCGCAGCATCTTTTGGATTACTAGGAGCTTACGATGATTATAAAAAAATTAAGTTAAAAAGTTCTCATGGAATTTCTTCTAAACTTAAGTTCTCTCTACAAATTATTTTAGCTTTGATTGGTATTTTTATACTTTATATCACAAGTAATTCTGATCAAATATATAATCTATATTTTCCTTTTTTCAAAAACTTAGTAATCAACCTTGGATGGTTTTTTATACCTTTTTATATGTTCATATTAGTTGGAGCTTCAAATGCAGTTAATTTAACGGATGGTTTGGACGGATTAGCAACGGTCCCTGTTATGTTAGTCGCTGCTTGTTTTGCATTTATTAGCTATGTTTCTGGTAACATAATTTTTTCAGATTATCTTCAGATTGCATATATAGAGGGTGTTGGAGAAGCTTCAATTTTTTGTGGATCAATAATTGGAGCTTGCTTAGGATTCTTATGGTTTAATGCACCACCAGCAAAAATTTTTATGGGAGATACTGGATCTTTATCTTTAGGTGGTTCACTGGGAGCAGTTGGTATAATAACTAAACACGAAATTGTGTTAGCAATAACAGGTGGATTGTTTGTTTTGGAAGCTGTTTCTGTAATTGTTCAAGTGATTTCCTATAAATTGACCGGTAAAAGAATATTTAGAATGGCTCCAATACACCATCATTTTGAAAAAAAAGGATGGCCAGAGTCAACAGTTGTAATTAGGTTTTGGATAATTTCAATTATTTTAGCCATGATAGGATTAGCCACTTTGAAACTTAGATAATGAAATCAAAAAATGAAAATTTAAGTAAAAATTTTTTAATTTATGGCTTTGGAAAATCTGGAACTTCTTCATTAAAATTTTTAAAACAGAAAAATAAATGTTTTATTTTTGATGATGATAAAAAAAAAATAAATAGTAAATTTAAGAGATTTTTTATTTCTAAATCAAAATTATCAAATAATAATTTTGATTATATAGTTATAAGTCCTGGTATTAATATAAATAGATGTCAATTATCTAATTATTTAAAGAAGAACCAAAAAAAAGTTATTACTGATTTAGACATTTTTTATAAATTTTACCCTGAGGTTTTGACAATTACGATCACTGGTACAAATGGAAAATCAACTACAAGTAAGTTGCTGTATGATATTTTAAAGAGTCAAAATTATGATGTTAGATTGACTGGAAATATTGGAAACCCTATTTTAGAGGAAAAAAAAGTTACCAGAAATACCATTTTTGTTGTAGAGGCTTCTTCTTATCAACTAGCTTATAGTAAATATTTCAAATCAAAATTTTCTATAATCATTAATATTTCCCCTGATCATTTAGAAAGGCATAATACAATGAAGAATTATGTATTATCAAAATTAAAATGTGTGTTAAGACAAAACGAAAATGATATATCAATAATAACAAACACTAATTTATTGAAAGACTTATTAAGATCTAAAAATATAAAATCTAAAATAATATATGTAAGTAAAAATAAGTATGCATATTTAAAAAATAAATTAAATAATGATAATTTTAAAAATTCTGCAAACTTTCAAAATTTAAATTTCTTATTTGAGTTATCGAAACATATGAAGCTTAATTTAAAAACTGTAATAAAAACTATTAATAAATTTAAACCTCTGAAATTTAGACAAGAATTAATCTACAAATCAAAATACTTAAAAATTATAAACGATTCTAAATCAACAACATTATCTTCAACTATTCCGTTTTTAGAAACTAATGAAAAAATTTTTTGGATTTTAGGAGGGCAATTTAAAAAAGGCGATAAATTCAATTTAAAGAAAAAGTATTATAAAAATTTGGAGGCATACATATATGGAAGAGATAGATATATTTTTTTTAGACTATTTAAAAATAAATTTAAAGTTAAATTATCAAAAAATTTAAATAATACTCTTAAATTAATCCCTAGGTTTAATAATGTAAAAACAAAAGTTACAGTTTTATTTAGTCCCTCTGCTGCATCTTTTGACCAATATAAAAATTTTGAAGATAGAGGCAGAGAATTTAATATGTTAATTAAAAGATATTTACCAATTCAATGAATAAATATTTTGATACATTATATGATTGGTGGAAGAATATTGATAAAACAATTTTTTTGATAATAAGTCTATTATTTTCTTTAGGTTTATTTTTCTCTTTTGTCTCAACTTCAATCATTGCATCAGATAAATTAAATACAAATTCTTATTATTTTTTTTTAAAACATTTAATTTTTGTTAGTATAGGAATATTTCTAATTTTTGTTTTATCTCTGCTTGATCAAAAAATTTTATTAAATATATCAATCATATTGTTTATTTTCACTTTCATTACTTTATTCTTAGTCCCATTAATTGGAGTCGAGGTCAATGGATCAAAGAGATGGTTAGATATTGGCTCATTACCCAGGTTTCAGCCAATTGAAATTTTAAAACCTTTTTTTATTATTGTTATTTCATTAATAATATCACTTGAAAATAAAAACCTTTATCTTAAATATCTATTGAGTTCAGTTGCTTTGATTCCAATTATTATCTTACTTTTATCTCAACCAGACTTAGGTCAAACATTATTAATAATCTTTGTTTGGCTGGCTATCATTTTTGTTTCAGGAATAAATTTATTTCTTTTTGCAATTTCATTATCAGCAGTTAGTTTTTTAACTCTGTTTTTAGTCTTTTTAGTGCCTAAATTTTCATACATAAAAATAAGATTAAAGTCATTTTTAGATACTTCAAGTGGAAATAATTACCAGGCTGACAAAGCAAGTGATGCTATATCCAATGGAGGTTTTTTTGGAAAAGGAATAGGAGAAGGAACTTTAAATTCAAAAATACCAGAAGCTCACACAGATTACATAATTTCTGTGATCGCTGAAGAATTTGGAGTAATAATTTTAATTGGTATAATACTACTTTATTTAGTTTTTTCTTATAGAGTTTTAAAGAAAATAAATTTTACAAAAAATAATAATTTTAAACTTATATTGGTTGGAAGTATTTCAATAATACTTTTACAAACATTCATACATATTGGTGTTAATATTAGATTGCTTCCAACTACAGGTATGACTATGCCGTTTATTAGTTATGGTGGCTCCTCAATTGTTGGAACATCAATTTTAACTGGAATAATATTAAATTTAACGAAGAGAAAATTAAATTAGTGTGAAAAATATTCTTATAGTTACAGGTGGATCAGGTGGGCATGTTGTGCCATCAACTACTTTTTTTGATCATTTAAAAAATAAATTTTCTGTAAATATAGTATCTGATTTGAGAGGTAGTAAATTTATTGACAGCAAAAAGTTTAATTACGAATTAATAGATGTACCTAATTTATTTCTAAACCTTTATTTATTCCCAATAAATATCTTTAAGTATTTTTTAAATTTTTTTCAATCTATTAGTTATATTAAAAAAAAAAAAACCGATATTTTAATTAGCACAGGTGGATATATGACATTCCCATTTTGTCTAGCTGCATTTATATTAAAAAAAAAAATTTTCTTGTTTGAACCTAATAGTGTGTTGGGTAGATCTAACCGATTTGCTTTAAAATTTTCAACAAAAATTATTTGCTATGATGAAAATTTAAAAAATTTTCCAACAAAATACGAATCGAAAAAAATTGTTATTGAACCTATTTTAAGAAAAGAGTTATATAATTTAGAAAAAAATTCAATTAATCCAAAAAAAGATATAAAAAAAATCCTTATTATAGGCGGAAGTCAAGGAGCATCGTTTTTTGATGAAAATATCACAGATTTGATTGTTGAAATTTCAAAAAAACAAAAGTTAGAAGTTACTCAGCAAATATCAAATAAGAACAATTTACCTTCAATAAAAAATAAATATGACAAATTAAATATATCCCATAAACTTATTGAATTTACTAATAATAGTTATGATCTTTACAATGGTATAGATTTAGCAATTACCAGAGGCGGAGCAAGTACATTATGTGAACTTTCATTTTTAAATATACCATTTGTTTCAATACCTCTCCCATCTGCAAAAGATAATCATCAATTCTATAACTCAGAATATTACTATAAAAAAAATTGTTGCTGGTTAATAAATCAGAGTAAAATTGAAAACGATAAATTTATAAAAATGATTTTTGAAATATTTAACAATTTTCAAAATTACGATGAAAAAATTAAAAATCTTGAGAAAATTACTAAAAAATATACTTGGAATAGTATAAATAATAAGATCATAGAAATTATAGATGAAAATTAATATTGGAAAAACTGAACTAATTCATTTTGTTGGTATTGGTGGTATTGGAATGAGTGGTTTGGCATTAATAATGGATAGTTTAGGATTTAAAATACAAGGAAGTGATATTTCCAACAATAAAAATCTCAATTTACTGAGAAAGAGAAAAATTCCAATTTATTTAAAGCATAGTAAGCAAAATATAAAAAATTGCACCGTATTAGTAATTTCATCGGCGATAAAAAAAACAAATCCAGAATATAAGCACGCAAAAAAATCGAACTTGCCTATCTATAAAAGAGGAGAATTATTAGGTCATATAGTTTCTTTAATGAAAAATATTGTTGTTACTGGATCGCATGGCAAAACAACAACAACATCAATTTTGTCAAACATTTTAAATTATGCAAAACTAGATCCTACGATAATAAACGGAGGTGTTTTGAATTCAATAGGAAGTTCAGCAAAATTAGGAAAAAGTGACTGGAGTTTAGTTGAGTCAGATGAGTCAGATGGTAGTTTTCTACAAATACCTTTTAATTACTCGATAATAACTAATATTGATAACGAACATTTGGATTACTACAAAACTATGAAAAATTTAAAAAAAAAGTTTATAGAATTTATTGATAAGACCCCCTCATTTGGAAAAGCTTTTTTGTGTTTAGACGATAATAATATAAAAAGTATTTTACCAAAACTTAAAAATAATAATTATTATACATATGGTTTAAATAAGAAATCAAATTTTCATATTTATAATGTAGTTCAGAGTAAAAGCTATTCAAAATTTAATATTAGAATTGAAATACCTGGTAAGACAAAAATTATAAAAAATATCTCTATACCCTTGTTAGGCTTGCATAATATAAAGAATGCAACATCTGCATTAGCAGTAGCATTTTCAATTGGTATATCAGACAAAATAATAAAATTAGGCCTAAAAAAATTCAATGGAGTACAGAGAAGATTTAATTTCTTATTTAAAATTAATAAAGTACCATTTTTTGACGATTATGCTCATCATCCGACTGAAATTTCATCTGTATTAGATGGTGTTAGCAAAGTATACAATAAAGAGGAAATAGTTTGTATTTTCCAACCTCATAGAATTTCAAGAGTAAAAAATTTAAAATATGAATTTTCCAAATGCTTTAAAAATGCAAATACAATTTTACTTTGCCCTATTTATAAAGCAAGTGAGACTATAAAACTAGGATTTTCATATAATTCATTTGCAAAATTAATTGCAACTAACTCTAAAGTTAATTTAATAATGCTTAAAAATGAAATAGATTTAAAAAAAATTGTCAAAAATATATCATTTGGAAATAAAATTTTCATTGCTATGGGAGCTGGATCTATAACAAATTGGGTAAGAAATCTTAATTAATATGGAATTAAAAGATATAGAAAATTTTAAAAATAAATTTGATGCAGATCTACTTTTTAATATTGATATAAAAAAGTTTAATTGGTTTAATATAGGCGGTAAATCAAAAATTTTTTTCAAGCCAAAAAATCTTACAGAGTTAAAGGAATTTCTTAAATTATATAATAATAGAGGGAAAATGTTTATATTAGGCAAGGGTTCAAATGTATTATTTAAAGATAATATTTATGAAGGTGTAATAATTAAACTTAGTAATAATTTTAGCACATTATCTAAACTAAAACCCGATACTATAATAGCAGGCTCAGCTTGCTCACAAAAAAAACTTTCAGAATATGCCCTGGAAAATGGAATAAGTGGTTTTGAGTTTATGTACTGTATTCCTGGTTCAGTTGGAGGTGGCCTTAAAATGAATTCTGGCTGTTTTGGTGCAGAATTTAAAGATAAATTAATTTCACTCCAATGTATTGATATAAATGGAAATATTAAAGTCATTCCATCTAATAAAATTAAATTTAAATATAGAAAAATAGAATTAAACCAAGATTTAATTTTTTTAAGTGCTACATTTAAAGGTAATTTATTGAATAAAAATGAAATAAAAAAGTTAATGGATGAACTTTCCATTAAAAAAAATAATTCTCAACCATCAAAAATTAAAACTGGAGGAAGTACTTTTAAAAATCCAATTGACCAAACCAAAAAAAAAGCCTGGGAACTTATAAAAGAATCGGTTCCAGAAAACATTAATTTTGGAGATGCTTGTATATCAACTAAACATTCAAATTTTTTTGTTAATAAAAATAATGCATCGTTTGATGAAATGAATTCATTAATCAATTTTGTAAAAAAAAATGTAAAAGATAAAACTGGTATCAATATTAATTTAGAAATTAAAATTATAGGATAATGAAAAAAATTCTAATTTTAGCTGGTGGTTATTCAAAAGAAAAAGAAATTAGCTTAAGAACTGCCAAGAGCGTTTATTCTGAATTAAAAAAGGATAAAAGTTATAATATTAAAGTTGTAAATCCTGATGGGAAATTTATCGAAGTATTAAGAAGGTTTAAGCCAAATTTAGTATTAAATTTGCTACATGGAAGATATGGAGAAGACGGATATATCCAAGCAATTTTAGAATCAGAAAAAGTAAAATATACTCACTCGGGTGTATTATCGTCGTCTTTAGCAATAGATAAGGATTTATCAAAAAGAATTTTTATAAAAAATAATATTTTGACACCTAAGTATCTGAAATTCTCTTACAGAAATAATAAAAATAAATCGAAATTAATAAATAGTTTACAAAAAAAAATTGGATTTCCTCTAGTTGTGAAACCTCTGAATGAAGGTTCTAGTGTAAATGTTTTTATATGCAAAAAAAAAAATGTTTTGAAGATACTGAAAAAATTAAATGATTACGGTGAAGTTTTATTGGAGAAATATATACCAGGAAGAGAAATACAAGTAGCTATTTTAGCAGATAAAGTGCTTGGAGCAATTGAGCTTAGACCAAAAAGAAAATTTTATGATTATGAAGCAAAGTATAATCCAAAAGCTAAAACTGAACATATAATACCTGTGAAACTTACAAAAAAGCAATATAGAAGTGTTACCAAGGTAGCTTTAAAAGCCCACAAATTATTAAAATGTAGGGGAGTATCTAGATCTGATTTTAGATTTTCTAAAAATGAATTTTATCTACTTGAAACTAATACACAACCTGGCATGACATCCCTTTCTCTTGTACCAGAAATTGCAAAATTTAATAACATTACTTTCAAAAATTTGATAAAAAAAATTTTGAGAGATGCTTCTACAAATAAATAAAATTAAAATTTATACATATATATTAGCATTTATATTTTTAACTACCATTTCAAATATAAATTTTCATAGACTAATAAAAGAGAAATTTTTAATAAACAATATTCGTATTAAAACAAATAAACTAAAAACTGATAATAAAATTTTAGATAAATTAAAACTTTTACAAAATACCAATATTTTATCTCTACAAAAACCTGATATATTATTTATTTTAAATGAATTTAAATTTCTAGAGAACATTAGGATAAAAAAAATATATCCATCTACTCTTGTCTTTCAAGCAAATGAAACACTCATTTTAGCAACAACTTTTATAAATCAAAAAAAGTATTATGTTGGAAATAATGGAGCATTTATTTCTCCGAAATATTTACAAATTAAAAAAAAATTACCTATAATTTTTGGAAATTTTGAGACTCAAGATTTTTTATTTTTGATTAATTTAATGAAAAAAAATAATGTAAATTATCAAAAAATAAATAAGTACTATTATCATAAAAGTAAAAGATGGGATTTGTACTTTGATAATAATATTCAGGTAAAGTTACCAAATAATAATATTATTAATGCTATAGAAATATATAAAAATTTTTTAAATAATAATCCTGAAAAGTCTAATCTAATAATTGATTTAAGAGTTAACAATAGAATTATCTTAACTAATGAGTAAAGAAAAATTTTTAAACATTTTAGATTTAGGAAACTCTAAGATTAGATTTACTGTATTTAATAAAAAGTATGAGAAAAGTTTTTCAGAAAATATCTTAGTTAATTATGAAAATGACTACTCAAATCATTTCAATGAAATTAACAAAATAATAAAACAAGCTGAAAAAAAAATATCATCACACATTGAAAATATTGTATTAATAACCGACTCAAAAAGCTCTTTTTCTATAGACTTATCATTTTCAAAAACTCTAGATAAGAAAGAGGATATAAAAGTTGTTTATAATAATATTTTAAAAGAAGCTAATCACCTAATTGGCTCTAACTATCAAAATTATACAATATTACATACAATTTTAAATAAATGCATTATTGATGGCAAAATCTTCAATACATTGCCCAACATAAAAAATATAAAAAATATTAAATTTGATTTTAAATTTGTATGTTTACCTAAAAATCTTATTAATAATTTAAAAAATAAATTTATTGAAAGTAACATTAATATTACAAGTATATTTTGTACTAGTTATGTTAAAACTTTATTTTATTTAAATAAATTAAATTTAAAAAATGTTTCTTTTTTAGAGATGGGATGGGATAGAACCACATTTTTAAGTTTTAAAAATGGAATATTAATCTCTTTTTTTTCTATACCAATCGGTGGATCTCATATAACAAAAGACATTTCAAAAATTTTTAAGATTACTATTGATAATGCTGAAAAGATAAAACAAATATTTTGTAAATCTAACACAGAATTTTCTTATGAAAATGAAAAAAATATCAGTAAACTTGTTTTTACAGAATTAATTCAAAAAAATATTTCAATTAATCTATTAAAAAAAGTAATACTCTACAGAATACAAGAAATAATTGATCTTATTTATATTAAATCTGACAATAAAATTACAAAGATTATAGGTAAAGAAAGCAAACTTTTTTTAATTGGTAAAGGATCTTCACTATTCAATAATAATTCATTTTATATTGAAGACAAATTTGAGTTTAGTTCTTTAAATTTTTATAATGAGTCAGATTTTGACATATGTAAGTCTGGACTAGTGTATTATCTTAACAATTATATAGTTTTGGATTCGAGTCACAAAAAGCTTGGTATATTTGAAAAATTTTTCAATTTATTTTCAAAATAACCGTATTTTCTTGTAACATTTCTTGAGTATTTTAGTTTATTAATATTTTATATAAAAACGATGTGTCTATTCTTACTCAAAAAACAATATCAAAAAAAATATCTTTAAGAGGTATTGGTATTCATTCTGGAAAAAAAGCAAACTTGAATATTTTACCTGGAATGCCGAACACCGGCATAGTCTTTAAAAGAGTTGACTTAAAAAATAACAATTTAGTATATCCATTGTACAATAATGTAGTTGATACAACATTATGCACAACCATATCTAACTATAATGGTGTAAAAGTATCAACAATAGAACATTTAATGGGAGCACTTTATGGCATTGGAGTTGACAATGCTGTCATAGAAATAGATACACAGGAAATGCCAATAATGGATGGCTCAGCAAAAATATTTGTTGAACAAATTAATAATGTAGGATTAAAATTTAGTGACAGCCCAATCAAAATAATTAAGATAAACAAACTTGTAAGTTTAAAGGAAGATAAAAAATTTATATCTATTGATAAATCTAATATAAGTGGAGATATAGATTTTGAAATAAAATATAAAAACCAAATTATTCAAAACCAAAAAAACAAAATAAATGTATTTGAGGACAAATTAGATAATATATTTAATTCAAGAACTTTCTGCTTATACGAGGATATTGAAAAATTAAAAAAACTTAATCTAGGTAAAGGTGGAAGTCTTGACAATGCAGTGGTTATCAAAGAAAATGAAATATTAAATCCAGATGGTTTGCGAAATAAGTTAGAATTCGTAAACCATAAAATTCTTGATTGTATGGGTGATCTATTTTTGTCTGGATATAAGATAATAGGATCACTTAAATGTTCACAAGGTGGCCATAATTTAACCAATAAATTATTAAGAAAAGTTTTTAGTGATAAAAATAATTTTTCTTTAATTGAAATTAAAGGAAAGCAATTACCGCATTCATTTGCCAATTATCATAACTTAAAGTCAATAGCTTAAAAGTTACAATTTCAAATTTATTTGATAAAATAAATTAATGATCTTCAAGTATAAAATTTGTTTTTTTATTATATTTATTCTTATTTTTTCATGCTCAAAAAAAGAGGATAAAGTTACTGTCCTTAAAGAGAAAAATTTAGAAACACAGATGATAGAAGTTTATAATCAAGCCATTGAAGAGTTTGAAAAGGGTGATGTAATTTATGCTGCAAAAAAATTTAGTGAAGTTGAATTATTATATCCACAATCTATATGGGCTTCTAGGGCAGTATTGATGTCTGCATATGGTCATTTTTCTCAAGGTTATTATAGTTACGCAATAAATGATCTTGAAAGGTTTTTTGTAAAATATAAAAACCATTCACAATCAGACTATGCTTATTATTTATTGGCATTATGTCATTACAATCAAATTGTTGATGAGAAAAAAGATTTTAATGAAATAAATAAATCTAGAAAATATTTTGAATTAATTATTGATAACTATCCAAACACAGATTATGCTTTAGATTCAAAGTTTAAACTAGAGCTAATTTTAGAACTGATGGCATCTAAAGAAATGTATTTAGCAAGATATTATACTGATAGAGAAAAATGGATCCCAGCAATTAATAGATTTAAAATTATAATAAAAGAATATGAAACAACTATTTACGTTGAGGAAGCTCTTCACAGGCTCGTTGAATTACATTATAAGTTAGGATTAATTGATGAAGCCAAAAAATATGCTTCTTTATTGGGTTATAATTATCAATCAAGTCAATGGTACGAGGCTAGTTACAAAATTTTAAACAAAAACTATGAGCCAACTAATCTAAAAAGTAATAAAAATGATAACTTAATAAAAAAATTTAAAAAACTTTTTAAATAATCACTAAAAAAAATGTTCAAAAAAGAAGATGTAAAAAATAAATATGATTTAAAAATTAAAGAATATAACAAACATAATAAACTATATTACGAAGATAGCTTACCAATTATATCTGATAGAGAATTTGACAAGCTTAAAGCTGAAATATTAAATTTAGAGAAAAATTATACTTTTCTGACAAACATAAAATCTCCATCAAATTCAGTTGGTTTTTATCCATCGAAAAAATTTGAAAAATTTAAGCATAAGGTGCAAATGTTATCTTTATCTAATGCATTTGATACAGATGATCTAATAAATTTTGAAAAAAAAATACTTAATTATCTTAATAAAAAAATTCCTTTAGAATATAGTGTGGAACCTAAAATTGATGGCATATCTGCATCTCTAACATATTTAAATGGTAAATTGGCTTACGGAGTTTCACGAGGTGATGGTAAAGAAGGTGAACTAATAACTAATAATCTTAAAACCATAAAAGATATTCCTCACATAATTAAAAATAGCACTATTCCAAAAGAAATAGAAATTAGAGGAGAGGTTTTTATTGAAAAAAAAGACTTTGAAAAATTAAAAGGTAAATTTGCCAATCCAAGAAACGCCGCTTCAGGTACACTTAGACAAAAAGATTCAAAAGAAACCGGCAAAATTCCACTTAAATTTATTGCTTATACTTTTGGATTTTCAAGTGAAGATAAATTTAAAAAACAATCTGATTTTTTAAAAGAGTTAAAGTCATGGGGTTTTTTAATTAGTGAATATAATAAAATTTTCAAAAGTATTGATGGCTTAGTAAATTTTCACCGTCAATTTGAAGAAAAAAGATTTGATTTAAAGTATGATGTTGATGGACTTGTCTATAAGATAAATAGTATACAATTGCAAAAAAGATTAGGTTTTACCTCAAATGCACCTAGGTGGGCAATTGCACACAAATTTTCTGCAGATCATGCTTACTCAGAAGTATTAAATATAGATATCCAAGTTGGTAGAACAGGAGCATTAACACCAGTAGCCAAAGTTAAACCAGTAAATATTGGAGGAGTTGTTGTATCTAATGCAACTCTTCATAATGAAGACGAAATACTGAGGAAAGATATAAGAATTGGAGACACTGTAAAAATTGAAAGAGCAGGTGATGTAATTCCTCATGTTATAGAAGTAGATTTAAGAAGAAGAAAAAAAAAATTGAACAAATTTTTGTTTCCGACAAAATGCCCGTCTTGTGGATCAAAGACAGAAAAAGAATATAATAAAACTACAAAAAAATTTGATGCAGTTCGTAGATGTACTAATGAAGGATTTACTTGTGAGAAAATTGCAATTGAAAAAATCAAACATTTTATATCTAAGGATGCAATAAATATAGATGGCTTAGGTAAAAAAGTTGTTGAAAAATTTTGGGATTTAAATTTAATAAAATTCCCTCAAGATATTTATAATTTAAATTATAAAAAAATATCGTCTCTTGATGGATGGGGATCTCAATCAGTTTCAAATCTTAAATATTCTATAGAAAATTCTAAAAAAGTTGCATTAGATAAATTTATTTTTTCACTGGGTATAAGACATATTGGAATTGAGAATGCAAAAATTATTGCAGATTTTATAAAAAATATTAGAAATTTTTTAAATTATGTTAAAAATAATAAAATAAATCAATTTATAAATATAGATGGTATCGGCGAAACACAAATTAAATCTTTAGAAAAGTTTTTTCAAAATAGAATAAATATAAAAGTTGTAGAAGAATTAATTGAAATTTTAAATGTTAAAGATAGCAATCTAAAAAAAAATGGAAAATTAAAAAATCAAACATTTATGTTTACTGGTAAGTTGCAAAATATAAGTAGAGCTGAAGCTAAAAGTTTAATCGAGGAAAATTCAGGAAGTATTGTTAGTAGTGTAAATAAAAAATTAGACTACTTAATAATTGGTGAAAAGCCAACTAATAGTAAAGTGGAACAAGCTAAAAGTTTAGGTATTAAAATAATTACACAAAAAGAATGGTCAGATTTACTATATTAGTTTAGCAAACCATTTTCGTTCGTTATTATTTAAATAAGGAGATATTTTTGAGTAGGCCTCTAAATGGTATGTAAAAATATAATCTTTTTCAAACTTATTTAAAAGTTTTTCTTCAATTAAATCCTTTTCATATGGTACCCAAGTAAGGTTTTTCAAGCATGGACTTTTATTTTTTTCATCAACGTAAACTAAATTTTCTATTCTAATTCCAAAATTATTTTCTAAATAATAACCTGGCTCATTGCTAATTATCATACCTTTTTGAAGTTTTATAAAGTTATTTTTAGATATACTTTGTGGTCCCTCATGCACATTCATAAAAAATCCAACTCCATGTCCGGTTCCATGTCTATAATCTAAATTGACTAAATTTAAACTTTTTCTAGCTAGTTTATCTAAATTATTTCCATTTTGAACTTTATCAATTTTAGCTGTAACCACAGCTATATGACCTTTCAAAACTCTTGTATAAATCTCTTTAATTTTTTTATTAGGTTTATTGAAAGCAATTGTTCTAGTAACATCTGTTGTACCCCACTTATAATGACCCCCTGAGTCTACTAATAAAAGATGGTTTTTATTTAATTTACGATTTGACTTTTTATTTGATCTATAATGAATAATTGCACCGTTTGGACCTGATCCAGCTATAGTCTCAAAACTAGGAAATAAAAAGTTCTTACTTTTTCTCCTGAAACTTTCTAATTTTTTCTCAACTTTTATTTCATCTAAGTGACTTATATTTGAGTTTTTAATCCAATGTAAAAATTTAGTGACTGCTACACCGTCCTTAATATGTGTATTAATCATATTTTTAATCTCAGTACTATTTTTAATCGATTTTAAAATATAAATGGGATCAATCCTTTTTTCTATTTTAAATTTAGAATTTATTAAATTTTCATTAAGGATGGAGCAGGTTTTACTATCTATGCAAAAAGAATTTCCTTTTAAAGAATTTAAAACTTGAAAAAATTTTTCTTTCTCAAAAAAAACAATTTTTTTATTCAAAATTTTTTTTTTTACATTTTTTAATTTTTTTATGTTTCCAAAAATAAAAATTTTATTATTTTTAGTTAAAATTGCTTGAAAGTTAGCTACTGGTGAATTTGGTAAATCTTTTCCCCTTATATTCAATAACCAACAAACATTTTCATTTGAACTAATAAATAAATTATCTATTTTTTCGTAATTAATAATTTTAACTAATCTTTTAATTTTATTATTAGAGCTTTCACCAGTAATCGAACTATCTATCGAGTAAACTAAATTATCTTTATTTACAGTTTCAATTCGACCCTTAAATAAACTAAAATTAATAGGAATTAAGTTACAAGAGCTACCAAAATATAATTCTAATATATCTTTTGTGAATAATTTTGGATCAAATCCAATATTTTTAAAATAATAATTTATTAAAATATCTTTTGGCCATTTATATGGTATTTCATGGATAATAAATCTTTTTCCTGATTGTTTTTTAGCTTGAATTATATATCGACCATCTACAAATAAATGATTAGAGTTTTTTAAAATAAGAATAAAACCTGCTGATCCTGTAAAATTTGCAACTATTTTAAGTTTATTTATTCTAGAATATTCAGTAAAAAATTCATCATTCTTTGGAATTACATATCCATCAAGATTATTCGAAACAATAAAATTTTTAAATTTATTTATCATTTAATTTTTTTTGAAATCTTAACCATCCTGGACTTCTAATCTCATTTTCAAATTCCATATCTTGATTAAATTCAAAATCATTTTCTTCTTTGTCTGTAAAACTATTATTTTTTTTAATATACTCATCGGGTAATTCATCAACAAATCTTGAAGCTATGCTATCAATCCAATCTCCTTGATAAAATCTGTTCAAAGAGAAAGAAATTTTAGCAATTTTCTTTGCTCTCGTAATTCCAACATATGCAAGTCTTCTTTCTTCTTCCAAACCACTTTCACCCTTTTCTTCAATACTTTTTTGATGTGGAAACAATCCTTCTTCCCAACCCGGTAAATATACAACATTAAATTCCAATCCCTTAGACGCATGCAAAGTCATTAAATTAACTTTTTCACTTTCCCAATCCTGGTCAAGTGAAGTAGCTAGAGCAACATGTTCTAAAAAACTTTCTAAGTTATCAAAATCTTTCATCGCATTTAATAATTCTTTAATATTTTCTAATCTACTTTCATTTTCTAAATTTTTATTACTTTTTAACATTTCGCTATATCCAGACTCATCCAAAACAGTTTGCAAGAGTTTGTTATGATTAATTTTTTTCTTAAGTTCATATCTCCATTTATCTAATAAGTTTAATAATGAATTTAAACCAATCTTTGTTTTGGGTTTAATTTTGTTTAATTCTATTAATTTTCTTGAAGCTATTTCCATAGAAAAATTATTTTTTTTTGCAAATTCCATGATCATTTTAATTGTAGTATCTCCGATTGATCTTTTTGGGACATTTACAATTCTCTCAAATGATAGATCATCGAGTGGCTGAGATATACATCTTAAATATGAAACACAGTCTTTTATCTCTGCTCTTTCATAGAATTTAATACCTCCTATTATTCTATATGGAATTCCAACCTTTAAAAATCTTTCCTCGAATTCTCTAGTTTGAAAAATAGCTCTTACCAATATTGCAATTTCATTTAGGGAGTTATTTTTTTTAAAATTTTCTATTGTTGAACTTATTTCAATAGCTTCATCTTTTACATTTCTAAAACAATCTAAAGTTACAAGTTCCCCAACTTCTTCGTTGGTATATAATGTTTTTCCAACTCTATTCTGATTGTTCTCAATCAATTTTGAGGCAACATTTAAAATATTTTGAGTAGATCTATAATTTTTTTCTAGTCTAATTATTTTTGTATTTTTATAAATTTTATCAAATTCTAAGAAATTTTTAATTTCTGCCCCTCTCCAGCTATATATAGATTGATCATCATCTCCAACACAACATAAATTTTTGTTATCAGCAGATAAATATTTAAGCCACTCGCTTTGTATAAAATTGGTATCTTGGTATTCATCAACTAAAATATATTTAAATTTTTTTGAATAAATTGAAACTATATCTTTATTATTTTTAAAAATTTTAACTGTATGTAAAATTAAATCACTGAAATCTGCAGAATTTAAATCAATAAGTTTTTGTTGATAAATTTTATATATATTTAAGAAATTTTTTTCTAAATTATCTTTCTTTTTTGTTATTACATCTTCAGGATAAAATCCTTTATTTTTCCATTTGTCTATCACAGCCAATATATATTTTGGAGATATTTTTTTAATATCTATATCTTCTGCTTTGCAAATATTTTTGATTAATCTTATTTGGTCTTCTTGATCAATAATTGTAAAATTTGACTTTAATTCAGCTGCTTCAGCATGTTTCCTGAGAATTTTTGAACTAATAGAATGAAACGTTCCTAGCCATGGTAATCCAGTAGCTTCTTTTCTAAGAAGTTTAGAAACTCTAATTTGCATTTCTTTTGCAGCCTTATTTGTAAAAGTAACCGCGAGTATTTGGCTAGAAAAAGCCTTATGACTTCTTATTATGTGCGTTATCCTAGAAGTAAGAACTTTAGTTTTACCCGAGCCGGCTCCAGCAACTATTAGGAGTGGGCCATCAAGAGATAATACTGCTTCTTGTTGCTTTTCATTTAAATTTAACAAATAATCAGATTTTAACATTTTTTTTACTGTATAAGTCTTATTATTTTAATGAATAAAATTAAGCAAAATAAAGTTACGTTCATTTTAATTCTATCATCAATTGTAATAATTTTTTCATCATTAACTATTTTATCTTTACCAGTTTTATTTAATTATAAAAGCAAAGTTACAAATATTGAAAAAAATTTTTACAATAATTTTAAAATTTATCTCAATTCAACTGGAAAAATTTCATATAAGCCATTTCCAAAACCACATCTATTGATAGAAAATGCCTCACTAAATCTATCAAAATTACAAAAAAATAAAGACCTAATTAATACTTCAAATTTAAAAATTTTTCTTTCTTTAAGAAACATATATCTGCATGACTTTAAAAAATTAATATCAACAGAAATTTCTGATACAAACTTAGATTTAAAAATGTCCGATATCAGGGATTTTAGGAATCACTTATATCTTAAAGTTAATAAACCAATAAATTTTAAAAACTGTAAAATTTTTATAAAAAATAAAAATGATGATGTAATAATAATTTCTACAATTAAAGAGATTTCTTATAAAATCAAAAATAAAGTAAAAACTAAATATTTTATTGTTAATGGGCAAGTCTTTGGATTAAATTTTAAATCTGAATGGAAGAGAAGTTATGAAACACCAAAAAGTAGTTTTCATAATGTAGATATATTTAATCCAAAGATTGAAATGAAAAATATTTTTGTGTTTGAAAATAAAAAAAATTTTAAAGGAAATAGTAAAATAAATTATTTACAGGAAAAATTAGAATATGAATTTAATTTTAATAATAATGAAATTCTAATTTCTTCTCCCAATTATAAAAAAACAAATTTTAATTTAGAAAGCAAGATTTCATTAAACCCTTTTTACTTTGATGGAATTTTTACTATAAAAAATAAGAAAATTGAAAAAATTATAGATAATATTTTATTAAATTTATTCTTATACGATGAAGAATATCTTAGCAATTTCAATGGAAAATTAAAAATTAAATTCAATAGTTTAAACAATAAATTAATAAAAAATGGATCGCTAGAATTTTTATTTAATCAAAAAAAAATAAATTTAATTAATGCTAATTTTTTCTTAAACCAAATTGGTAATATTAATTCTGATATATACTTTGTTAAGGATGAAGGAGAAATTAAATTTATATCAACCAACGAACTGAAAATAGAAAACCACATCGAATTTGCTAAAGCTTTTCAAGTTGGTTCAAATAAAGTAAAAAATATAAAACAAATAAATTTTAATTTAGAAAAAAATGTTGAGGATACAAATTATGTTATTAATAATGTAAAAATTAACAATAAAGAAATTGAGAACAAGTTAGATAAACCTTTTTTGATAAAAAATATTCAAAATTTAAGATCATATATAAGAAATGTTATTAATTAATTTGGACCAATCATTTTTAGGGGATTTACTATTATGTCATATTCTTTTTCATTAACTAAACCTGATCTAACTGCCTCGTCTTTAAGTTTCTTTCCATTTTTTAAAGCTCTTTTCGCAATTTTTGCAGCATTATCATATCCTATTTTAGGAGCTAAAGCTGTTACAAGCATTAATGAATTGTCTAAATGTTCTTTGATTTTTTTTTTGTTGGCTCTTATTCCTTTAACGCAGTATAAACTGAAGTTTTTCACGCTATCTCCCAAAATATCAATTGATTGTAAAATATTATAAGCTATCAAAGGTTTAAATACATTAAGTTCAAAATGACCGTGGGTACCTGCAACAGTTATTCCAGTATGGTTTCCTATAACTTTTGCACAAACCATAGTAACAGCCTCGCACTGAGTTGGGTTAACCTTGCCCGGCATAATTGAGGACCCAGGCTCATTTTCTGGTAACATTAACTCCCCATAACCAGCTCTTGGCCCAGATCCCAAAAATCTAATATCATTTGAAATTTTCATCAGTGCTACTGCACATGAATTTAATGATCCTGAAAAATTTACAATTGCATCATGCGCCGCCAACTCAGAAAATTTATTAGGCGCTGGTTTAAAATTAATATTACAAAATTTTCCTATCTCTTTTATAATTTTTTTATCAAAGTTTTTTTTTGAATTTATTCCTGTTCCAACTGCTGTTCCACCTTGAGCTAAAAAGTAAATATCTCCTAAACAATACTTAATTCGATCTAAACTTTTTTTTATCTGTTCACAATATCCAGAAAATTCTTGACCGAGTGATAATGGTGTAGCATCTTGTAGATGCGTTCTTCCAATTTTTACAATTTTTTTAAATTCTTTGCTTTTTTTCCTTAATGATATTTCTAATAATTTTAAATTTGGTAAAAGTTTATTTATAGTCTCTGTCGCAACAGAAATATGCATTGCTGATGGAAATACGTCATTAGTAGACTGAGATTTGTTAACATGATCATTGGGGTGAACTGGTTTTTTTGATCCTTTTTTTCCTTTTAGTATTTCTATAGCTCTATTTGCTATTACTTCATTAACGTTCATATTGGTTTGAGTACCAGAGCCTGTTTGCCAGACTTTTAATGGAAAATTATTAATCATTTTTCCATTAATAACCTCATTAGATGCTTTTATAATAGCTCTAGCAATTTTTGGTGATATTAACTTATCTTTTTGGTGTACAATTGCTGCACTTCTCTTAATAATTGCAATAGATCTTATTATTGATGATGGAACCAATATTTTGCCAATATTAAAAAATTTTTTTGATCTTTGAGTAGATGCACCCCAATATTTATCATTCGGCACATTAATACCACCTATGCTATCAAATTCTTTTCTTGTTTTCATTTATTTGAATAAATAACTAAATAATTTATATACTAGTTTTTATTAATCTTACAGGAGTAAAATGACAAATTTTCAAAAAGTAAAAAAATTTATGGAGACTTTTGGTCAAGAAGTAAAATCAAGACCATCTTTTAGCTCTGAAAAAATCAATGAACTAAGATACAATTTAATTAAAGAGGAATTAGAAGAGTTTAGACAAGCGTTAGATAATAATAATCTTTTAGAAACAGCTGATGCTTTAACAGATATATTGTATGTTACATATGGGGCAGGACATGCATTTGGAATTGATTTAGATTCTTGCTTTCAGGAAGTTCAAAACTCTAATATGAGTAAGTTAGGAAATAATGGAAAACCTATTTTTAATGATCAGGGCAAAGTTATGAAAGGTCCAAATTATTTTAAACCAGATTTGTCTAAATTTATTAAGTAATTTGTAGCCAATCAGGTTTCTTGATTTTAACTTTAGCAGAACCACAATTAAAAGTTTTGTCAAAATCAAATTTTTCATTCTTTACTTTGATAAGAGCATAGGGATAATTATCATTTATTAATATTTTTCCTATTTCATCTTTCTCAACTGATATGATATCGTTATCTAAATTTCCTTCTATAACTTCAATTGGTAGAAGACGTTTATTTAATTTATCTTTTAACTTAATTCTGGCAGTATTTTCTTGGCCTACGTAACAACCTTTTTTAAAATCTATTGCATTTAATTCATCAAAGTTACATTCAATACCAAAAAGTTTATTTTGAAGTTTTTCAGTATTATTTTGTGGGATACCGATCTCATGACACAATTTGTAATATTCATTTTTATCTGCACTTTGAAGCCCAAGTTTTTTTAATGATAAATATAATTTTTCTAAATTAGTTACTATTCTTGCGCCAAGCTCTATATTTCTAGGATCTAAAAAAATACTATCCTCTCTAAATTTAATTGTGCAACCCGCAGTAGAACTTGAATTTTCCATGTCCAAAAATCTTTTTTTACTAATAACTGCAATGACAAATTCATTGCTTAAATTTAAAATTTCTATTTTTGATCTAAGTTTGTATAAATTTAATTGATTAAATAAATTATCAATATTTTTTTTTTCACAATCTAAAAAATATCCAGACTTATGTTTTAATATATTGAAGTCATACAAATATTTTCCTTGTGGAGTAAGTAAAGCAGAATAACATGAATTTTTTTCATCTACTTTGTTAATATTATTTGTAACTATATTTTGTAGAAATTCTTTACAGTCTTCACCTGAGACATACAAAAGTCCTCTGTCCTCTAAGATATAAACATTATTTTTTTTCATGATTGATTGGTTCACAATATTCATATAATAACGATTTCATAAAATGTTAGATCTTATTATAAAAAATGGAGAGTGTTATATCGACGGAAAAATTACTAAGACTAATATTGGAATTCGGAATGGAAAAATCTCAATAATTGGTGATTTAAATAATGAACAAAGCAAAGGTACTATTAATGCAAGCGATTTAATAGTTTTACCTGGTTGCATGGATACTCAAGTTCATTTCCGTGAGCCCGGATCAACTGATGCAGAGGACTTACATACTGGAAGTAAAGCAGCTATTGCTGGTGGTATAACAAGTGTTTTTGAGATGCCAAATACAAATCCCCCAACAGCAAATATGAAAGAATTTAATAATAAGCTAAATCTTTCAAAAAATAGGATGTATTCAAATTATGCTTTTTATTTTGGAGCAACTTCAGATAATTCCTCCGATTTGGCAAAGCTTAAAGGTTTAGAAGGATGTTGTGGAGTAAAGCTTTTCGCAGGTTCCTCAACTGGAAATCTTTTAGTTGATAAAGAAGAAGATATTGAAAAAGTATTTCAAAATACTTCAAAAATAGTTGCGGTACATTCTGAAGATGAGGAAATAATTAATTTAAGAAAAAAGTTAATTGAAAAAGGCAATGTTCATACTCATCCTGTATGGAGGAATGAAGAATGTGCAATGTCATCTACAAGAAGGATTGTTAGGATTGCGAAAAGACTTAATAAAAAAGCACATATATTGCATGTTACAACAAAAGAAGAAGTAGATTTCCTTTCACAAAATAAAGGAAACATAACTTTTGAAATTACTCCACAACATCTAACAATATATGCACCAGATTGTTATGACAAACTTGGAACCTTTGCGCAGATGAACCCTCCTTTGAGAGACAAGCCTCATTATGATAGATTGTGGTACGCTATTCGAAATAATTATAACGATACTATTGGTTCAGACCATGCACCACATTTAAAAGAAAATAAATTAAAAGAATATCCTCAATCACCATCTGGTATGCCAGGTGTTCAAACTTTACTACCCGTCATGCTCAACCATGTTAATGACAATAAACTTTCATTAGATCAACTCATTAAACTTCTTTGTGAAAATCCAGTTTCTGTATTTGGTATTAAAAATAAAGGTTTTATCAAAAAAGATTATGATGCTGATTTTACAATAATAGATATGAATAGAACTATAGAAATTAAAAATAAAAATATTCATAGCAAGTGTGGATGGAGCCCATTTGATGGTTATAAATTTAAAGGATCGCCAGTTTATACAATTATTAATGGGGATATAAAAATGAAAGAAGATGAAATTTTAGGAGACCCATCTGGTAAACCAATTCTTTTTGATTGATTTATATAGTTTTACTTGAATACATATTTACAAGTGTTACTCCAACAACGATTAGAAACATACCCAATATAGCCTGCCAACTTAAAGATTGCTTAAAAAAAATATAGCCTAATATTGCAATAGTGAAAATCCCAAGACCGCTCCATGTTCCATAAACAATTGCTATAGGTAGTTTGTCAACGACAAACGTAAGTAAATAAAAAGCTGATAAATAAAATCCAGCTAAAAATACAGTTGGTGTTACTTTTGTAAAGTTTTGAGTAACAGGAAGAAGCATTGTTCCACAAACTTCACAGATAATTGCACCTACTAAAAAAAGATATGTCTTAAGCATTATTTTAAAATATTACTATTTGTTAAGTCTTCTTTGATCTCATCAAGTATAGCAGGATCATCAATTGTCGCGGGCATTTTATATTCTTCTTTGTCAGCAATTTTTCTAATTGTTCCTCTCAAAACTTTTCCAGATCTTGTTTTTGGTAATCTTTTAACAACAATCGCTATTTTAAAAGCTGCAACAGGTCCAACTTTATCTCTAACCATTTGCACGCATTCCTTTGAAATAGTCTCATTATCCTTTGAAACTCCTGCTTTTAGAGCAATTAAACCGATTGGTAATTGTCCTTTCAGCTGATCTTTTATTCCTATCACTGCACATTCAGCAACAGACTGATGTTCAGATAAAACCTCTTCTATTGCACCAGTTGAAAGTCTATGACCTGCAACATTTATTATGTCATCTGTTCTAGACATAATCCAAATATATCCATCATCATCAATATGCCCTGCATCATAAGTTTGATAGTAGCCATTATAATTTGACATATAATTTTCTTTATATCTTTCGTCTGCATTCCATAAAGTTGGAAAAGTACCTGGAGGAAGTGGAAGTTTAACCACAATATCTCCCATTTCATTTGGTTTAGCAATTGTTTGATCAGGTTTAATTATTTTTACATCATAACCTGGGACTGCTTTGCAAGCAGATCCATATTTTGTTTCTTGCATTTCGATTCCAGTACAATTTGAACTTATTGCCCAACTTGTTTCAGTTTGCCACCAATGATCAATTACAGGAATTTTCAATAAATTCTCAGCCCATTTAATAGTATCGGGGTCTGCTCTTTCACCAGCTAAAAATAATGACTCAAATGAACTTAAGTCATATTTAGAAAAAAACTTACCTTCTGGATCTTCTTTCTTTATTGCCCTAAATGCTGTTGGAGCTGTAAACAAAGATTTGATTTTATATTCTGATATTATTCTCCAAAATACCCCAGCATCAGGAGTTCCCACAGGTTTGCCCTCAAATAAAAGAGTAGTACAACCTTTGAATAATGGAGCATAGACAATATAGGAATGTCCTACTATCCAACCAATATCACTTGCTGACCACCAAACATCGTCTTGATCAATGTTATAAATATTTTTCATAGTCCATTTTAAAGCTACAATGTGACCACCAATATCTCGAACAATTCCCTTTGGAATACCTGTTGTCCCTGAAGTATAAAGGATATAAGCGTAATCATTTGCACCCATCTCAACACAATCTTTGTCATTTGCTTCATTTAGTGCTTCATCCCAACTTATTTCTAATGGTTTATTTAATTTTACTTTGTGACCTTTTCTTTGAAATAATATTACTTTTTCAACTTGGTGTTTTGCTAATTTTAAAGCCCCATTTACAAGTGGTCTATACTCAACTGTTCTTCCAGGCTCAAATCCACATGATGATGTGATTAAAATTTTTGCTTTACTATCATCAATTCTACTAGCCAGTTCATTTGACGCAAAACCACCGAATACAACAGAGTGAATTGCTCCAATTCTCCCACACGCGAGCATCGCCACTACTGCTTCTGGTATCATTGGCATATAAATTATTATACGATCTCCTTTTTTAACTCCTTGCTTATCTAGGGCTCCTGCAAATTTTGAAACTTTCTCTTTTAATTCTTTGAAAGTGAACTTTCCCTTAATTCCTGTTATAGGGCTGTCATAGATTAAAGCTGTTTTATCACCCCTTCCTTGATCAATGTGAAGGTCTAAAGCGTTGTAGCATGTATTTGTTACACCATCTTCAAACCACTTATAGAAAGGTGGATTGTCTTTATTTAAAATTTTAGTTGGTTTTTTGAACCAAAACACATCTTCAGAAATTTTCTGCCAAAATTCCTCAGGATTTTTAAGTGAATCGTTATATATTTCTTTGTAATTTCTTATCATTTTGATTTGCTTTTTGAGCTCATTTTTCCATTGAATTTATGCAACAGGTTGTATTTAATTTTAAAAAGTAAGTAAAATCAACACTTATAACGCGGCAAAAAGCCTTCAACAAACGAGATTAATTTGATATTAAGCCCATAACTTTGGATAAACCCATGAGGTTTGTCCGTAGTTTAAATTTAAACTAAAAAAAACTAACGAGAGGGAGTTTTTTATGAAAAAACTTAAAATGTTTGCATTAGCAGCAGTGGCTTTATTTGGTCTTACTGGTGCAGCAAACGCAGCAACTGCTATGTTAGCTTCTGACGACTTTGTTGGGATTTCCTTTTGGGTAATCGCGATGGGTATGGCAGCAGCTACAGTATTCTTCTTCATGGAAAGAAATACTGTTGCAGCAGGCTGGAAAACTTCAGTAACAGTAGCTGGTCTTGTAACTGGTGTTGCATTCATTCACTACATGTACATGAGAGATGTATGGGTAATGACTGGAGATTCTCCAACAGTATATAGATATATTGATTGGTTAATCACTGTACCATTACAGATGATCGAGTTTTACTTAATTCTAGCAGCAGTTAAGAAAATCCCAGGAGCAATCTTCTGGAGATTATTAATTGGTTCGCTTGTGATGTTAATTGGTGGATACTTAGGAGAAGCAGGTTACATCAATGCTATGCTTGGTTTCATAGTCGGTATGGCTGGATGGATCTACATCTTGTATGAAGTATTCTCTGGTGAAGCTGGAAAAATTGCAGCTAAAACTGGAAACAAGCCATTAGCAACTGCATGGGGTGCTATGAGAATGATCGTAACAATCGGTTGGGCTATTTACCCATTAGGTTACATTTTTGGTTACCTAGTAGGTGGAGTAGACGCTAACTCATTGAACGTCATTTACAACTTAGCAGACTTCATCAACAAAATTGCTTTTGGTCTAGTAATCTGGTCAGCAGCAGTTTCACAAGGTGGAGCGAGAGCTAGAGGCTAAATAATTAGCTTTTAATATTTAAAAAGGCGGGTATGCCGAAACATGCCTGCCTTTTTTTTTGTTCAAATAAAATATTAAGTTTCAAAAATTTGCCGCAGTCGCAAATTAGTTTATAAGAATTATTTATTTAATATGGCAAAAATCAAATATATAGAATTTAATGGCACGGAACATGAGGCTGATGTTACTAACGGTCTAAGTGTGATGGAAGGTGCTATACAAAATGATATTCCAGGCATAGATGCAGATTGTGGAGGTGGAATGTCCTGTGCAACTTGCCATGTATATATTAACGATGATGAATGGTTCAAAAAATTGCCTGAGAAAGAAATGGGCGAAGACGATATGTTAGATCAAGCTTTTGAACCCAAATATAACAGTAGGTTAAGTTGTCAATTAATCGTTTCAGATGATTTAGATGGTTTAACTGTGCATATGCCGGAGAAGCAAGTTTAATGATTAAAACAGATGTAGTAATTATTGGAGCAGGACCCACAGGTTTATTCTGTGCACATCAATTAGGGATCATCGGATTAAAATGTGAAATTGTAGACAACCTAGATAAAATTGGAGGACAATGTATTGAACTTTATCCTGATAAACCAATTTATGATATTCCTGCAGTTCCTATATGTACAGGAGAAGAACTTACAAACAATTTAATTGAACAAATTAAACCATTTAAATTTAATTTTCACTTAAGTGATAGAGTTCAAGAATTAAAAAATGAAAAAAATAAATGGTTAGTTAAAACTTTAAATGGTAAAGAATTTGAAACACCTAATATTATTATTGCAGGAGGTGTAGGTTCTTTTGAACCAAGGAAATTTCCAACAAAAAGTGCCGAAAAGTATGACGGAAAATCAGTATTATATTCAATAAAAGATAAAACTATATTTAAAGATAAATCAGTAGTTATATTTGGAGGCGGAGACAGTGCACTTGATTGGGCTATAGAATTATCTAATTCATCTAAGGTAACTCTTGTACACAGAAGAGATGAGTTCAGAGGTGTGCCTGCAAGTGTTCAAAAAATAAAAGAATTAAGTGATAATAAAACTATTGATTTAATTACCAAATATTCAATTAAAGATGTTAATGGTAATGGCTCATTAGAAAGTGTAGAAATAAAAAGTGAGACAGGCGAAAGCAAAATTATTAAAGCTGATTATGTTTTAGGTTTTTTTGGATTAATCATGCAATTAGGACCAATTGCTGATTGGGGTCTAAATTTAAATAAAAAAACAATTCCAGTTAACACAGAAAATTTTGAAACAAATAAAAAAGGAATATTTGCAATTGGCGATATCTGTACTTATCCAGGCAAATTAAAGTTAATACTTTCAGGTTTTCATGAGGGAGCTTTAGCTGCAAGAGGTTGCTTTAAATATGCAAGACCTGATGAAAAATATAGATTTGAATTTACAACTGCATCCAGCACTATCAAAGATAGACTGGGTGTTAAAGAATGATCGAACTCTTTACTGCTGATACTCCCAATGGGTGGAAAATTAGCATTATGCTTGAGGAAATTGATTTTAAATACAAACTTACTAAAGTTAATCTTAGTGGTGATCAATTTAAACCAGAATTTAAAAAAATAAGTCCATTTAATAAAATACCTGTAATTATAGATCATGAAAATAATAAGACTGTATTCGAGTCTGGAGTTATCTTAATGTATTTGGGCGAGAAAAGTAAAAAACTCTATCCTGAAGCAGATAGGTTAGAGATAAATCAGTGGTTGATGGCTCAAATGGCCATTGTTGGTCCAATGATAGGCCAGCATCATCAGTTTCACTATTATCATCAAGGAAAAAGTGAGTGGGGTGAAGAAAGATACTTCAAAATTACAAGAAAGATTTATGAAGATCTTGAGGCTAGATTGGCTCAAAGTAAGTTTTTAGCAAATGATAAATACTCTATTGCTGATATTGCTACATGGTCATGGATTGCAAGACACAAAAGACATGATATTGGATTAAATAATTTTGAAAACTTGTCTAGGTGGTTTGTTGAAATTGCTAAACGTCCAGCTGTAGCAAAAGGGTTTAAAGCACTAAATAAAGATGCTGAAATAGATTTTCCTTAATCGTCAGCGTAAACTTTTTCGTCTTTTTCGTGTTTTTCTTGAGCTGCAATGCAAAGAGTTGCAACTGGTCTTGCCATTAATCTTTTTAAACCAATAGGTTCACCAGTTTCTTCACAAAAACCATATGTTCCATCCTGAATTTTCTTTAATGCACCATCTATTTTAGAAATTAATTTGATTTGTCTATTAATAGCTCTCATCTCTACATTTTTCTCAGTGTATGAACTTGCTTGATCAACTATGTCAGCTGATGCACTATTATCATCCATGGACGCTTGAAAAATCGCCTCGTTATTAGATCTCTTTAAATCTTTTTTCCACTCCATTAATTTCATCTTAAAATACGCTAAATGTTTAGCGCACATGTATTTCTCTTTTTCTTTTGGAGTATAAGTTTTTGAAATTCTTACCATACCTAGCTATTTTGAGTTGGTGAATATATTCATGAATAAATGAGTGTCAAGAACGGTTTATTCATATAGATTGATGAAAATGGCCTTAAACAAAAGAAATATAAATAATATTTTTTATATTTTTGTAACGACTCACTTAATTCTATGGACAGTTGTTCCAACTATCACTAACTCAAATTTACCTTTAGATACAATTGAAGCTTTAGCTTGGGGTAGTAATTTAGATTGGGGATTTAATAAACATCCACCACTAAGTGCCTTTTTTCCAGAAGTTTTTTTTCAAATATTTGGACCACAAGATTGGGCTTATTATTTTTTAAGTCAAATTTTTGTAGTGATATCTTTTTTCATTATTTTTAAACTTTCACAGGAAATTCTAAATGATGTTACTTTGAGTTTGTTATCAGTTTTTCTTATTGAAGGGATATACTTCTATAATTTTACAACCCCTGAATTTAATGTAAATGTTTGTCAATTACCTTTTTGGTGTTTAACTGTTTATTTCACTTGGAAAATATATAATAGTAAAAAAGTCGAACTCTATGATTGTATCTTGTTAGGAGCTGCAGCAGCGTTTGGAATTCTATCTAAGTATCTTTTTATTTATTTATTAGTAGCAATAGATTTATTGTTTGCATATTTAATATTTTTTAAAAAATCAAAAAAGTTTGATTTTAAATATTTAGTTTCTTTAGAAGTATTTTTTGTAATTTTAATTCCACATATAATTTGGTTATTCAATAACGATTATATTACTATTAAATATGGTTTTGCTCGTGCAGGTTTGGATGAAGGGCAGATTATTAATCATCTTAAATATCCATTGATATTCACATTAAAACAAATTGGTATTTTAATACCATTTTTAATTTTAGTCTGGCTAACAGTAAAAAAAATTCCTAAAAAATTAAATTTAAAAGATGAAAAACTTTTATTTTTAATATTTATTAATTTAGTCCCAATTGTTCTGGTTTTTATGACAGCGCTAATAACTGGATCAAAAATTAGAACTATGTGGATGACCCCTTTTTACTTATTCTTTGGAACTTTATTTATTTACCTCTTGAAAGATCAAATAAACATTAAGAAACTAAATTACTTTTTTATAGGATTTATATTTTTATTTTTATTATCTCCAATTTTGTATGGTTATGTCTCCATTTCTAAGACTGATAAAAGAACTGATTATCCTGGAAAAGATATAGCTATAAAAGTTCAAATGGTATGGCATGAACAACATGATGAACCTATTAAATATGTGCTGGGTGATGAATGGGCAGCTGGAAATTTATCATACCATATTAATTCAAGGCCTATCTGGAAAGGCCTTGTTACAAAGCAAAAATTGAATTCATTTGAAAAATATATGTGTATTGATAAGATTTGTGTCGGATCGTAGATATGAAATTCAATAAAAACATACTTTTCATCGTCTTAATTGTCGTAATAATAGAGTTGTCCGGACATGGAATTGTAGCTTCTTTATTGAGGTTGCTTGCAAGTTAAATAAATGAAAATTACTATTTTAACACCAGTTTTCAATGACTGGAAATCAGCTTCAAAATTAATTGAGGAAATAAATACAATTGTAAAAGACTTAGATGCTGAATTTTCTCTTGTAATAGTTAATGATGCATCAACTGAGGAAAAACCAACTTCTATTTCCAATACAGAAAATTTACTATCTGTTGAAATTTTAAACATTAAAAATAACCAAGGCCATGGCAGATGTATTGCAACTGGCCTTAAACATATATTTCAAAATAAACAATTTGATTATGTAATTCCAATGGACTCAGATGGTGAAGATAGACCTGAGGAAATTAAAAGTTTTCTTGAGTATATTAATTATGATGAAGGAAAACCAATTGTAGGAGAGAGAGTAAAAAGATCTGAAAATATTATTTTTAAAATTTGTTATCATTTACATAAAATAATTACTTATGTATTTACAGGTCAATCAATTAAATTTGGAAATTATACTTGTCTTCCTAAATCAACTGTTGAGAAATTAATAAATGACAAATCTACCTGGTGCAGTTTCTCTGGAGCTTTGGCAAAATTAGAAAAAGATAGATCATCATCTCCATCCATAAGGGGGACAAGATATTTTGGCCCATCCAAAATGAGCTTTATAAATTTAATAAAACATTCTTTAGCAATCATAGCTGTTTTTAAATCTACAGTTATCATTCGGTCTATTCTTTTTTATGCTATTTATTTAATTCTTGTTGCAGATTACATTAGCATTATAACTGCAATTCCCTTAGCATCAGTGGTTATTTTTGCTCTCTACATAATCTATATTTCAAGAAGAGAAAACTTAGATGAGCTCAATAATTCACTAAATAATATAGATAATGTTGATACGATTAAATAATTCTATTGAAAATTTTTACCAAAATAATAATATTCATTAATAAAGCGATACATAACTCGTCGTTATTAAATATTACGAAAGTGGGATCGGTCGTCTTTAAAAGTAAATTTTAAAGGAGACTTTATGAAATTTGGATATTTTTGTAATACCACTAATTGGAAACATAAACCATACAAAACTTTATTAGAAGAAACTAGACAAATCACAAATTACTGTGATGAAAATAGTTGGGATTCAATTTGGTATACCGAACATCATTTTAACCATGAAGGAATGGAATCTTGTACAAATCCCTTGATGATGGGAGCTGATGCTGCCGCAAGAACAAAACAAATTAGGATTGGACAAGCATGTAATGTGATTACATTTCATAATCCAATCAGACTAGCTGAAGATATTGCATTATTAGATCAACTTTCAAATGGAAGAGTAGAAGTAGGAATAGGAAGAGGCGTATATGGTAGAGAGGCTTTAAACATGAATAAAGAGGCAGATCTTAAAGACCAAGCAAAAAATTTTAGATTATTTGAAGAAACTCTAACTATTATGAAAAAAGCTTGGACTGAAGAATTTTTCAGTCATGAAGGTGAATTCTACACTTACCCGGCACCTAATTTTGTTTGGCAACATGATATGAGTCCACCAAATAAAAAATTTGTTGATACTGAAACAAACGAAATAAAAAAATTGAGTGTTGTTCCCAAACCTAAACAATCTCCTCACCCACCGATTTGGCAAGTTGTGGATGGAGCCAGATCAATTGAATGGGCAGCTCGAAATGGATTAAATACTATTATGTGGATACCAACAGTAAAAGCTCTAAAAAAGAGATTTGAAATTTACCAACAAGCAAAATCTGAAGCTGAGAATAGAGATGTTGCTCTTGGCGAAGGTGTTTCACTAGTCAGAGACATGTTTGTTGCAGAAACTATGCAAGAAGCTGAAAAATTAGCAGGTGAACACATTATCAATTATATGAAATGGGTTTGTCACTGGAGAGGTCTTGGTAATCATATGGATCCAGGAGAAGAACTGCCTGAAACTAAAAATAAACTAGATTTGTTAGACTACAATTTTTTACATAAAAGAAATTTATTATTTGGAACACCTGAATATGTTGTAAATAAAATAAATGAATTAAAATCTGAATTAAATTTACAAAACCTTCAAGTTTGGTCAAACTTTCCTGGAATGAACCATGAAGATTGCATGAGAAGTATTAAGTTATTTAATGATGAAGTAATACCAAAAATTAATTTAAATTCGTCAGACCTAGAAAAAGCTAGTTAATGGAACTAGAACTCAGAAAATTCACAAAATTTGTAGATAAATCATTTATTGAAGGTGGAAAAAAAGCAAAAGATCCCGTTTTATTAGTTTCAGTTGCGGCAGTAATTAAAAATCCGTGGGATGGACAAGGTTTCGTTGAAGATTTGAAACCTATAATTTTAGATTTAGCACCTAAGCTAGGAGATTTATTAGTTCCAGAATTGATAAAAGAAATAGGAGCTCCTGAAAAAATTTTAGCTTATGGCAAGGCAGGTGTTGTAGGACTAAAAGGTGAAATAGAACATGCGTCCGCTTTTATACATACTTTAAGGTTTGGTAATAAATTTAGAGATGCAGTAGGCGGCACATCCTATTTAAGCTTTACAAATACAAGAGGACCAGCAGGATCAAAAATTTCAATACCAATGATGCATAAAACTGATGCAGGATTAAGACCTTATTACTTAACACATGAATTTACTATTCATGATGCACCTTTTGATGATGAAATAGTTATTGCGATCGGAGGTGCTTCAACTGGGAGAGCACATGCAAGAACAGGTGATAGATATCAAGATATGAAAGAGATGGGCATTGAACCAAAATAAAAAATGGAAAGTGGTTTTGATTCCAATGGTACTTTTTATCTAATTAACAAAAAGGAAGATGTACCTATTGTTTTTATACATGGTGTTGGTTTAAATCATTCTATTTGGGATAATCAAATAAGAGAATTTGAAAATACAGTACTCGTTTATGATATTCTTGGACACGGAAAAACACCTTTAAATTTAAATATTATTTCATTTGATGATTTTACCAACCAATTAATAAATTTATTAAATCATTTAGAGATAGATAAAATTCATCTAGTTGGTTTTTCTATTGGATCTTTAATTGCAAGAAATTTTGCAACGAAGTATTGTGACAGACTTAAGAGTTTAACATTATTTGGATCAATTTTTAATAGAAGTAATGAGCAACAAAAATTAGTTAATGATAGATTTGAAAATATGAAAAAGGAAAAAAAAATACCTCATTCATCTCTTACAAGATGGTTATCAGATGATTTTTTAGAAAACCATATATCTGAGAAAAATAAAATAATAAAAATTTTAGATGAAAACGATGTGGAAAATTTTCTTAAAGTTTATGAATTATTCGTAACACATAAAGATGAAGAAGTTTTTGAAAAAATTAATATAAAAACACTAGTAATTACTGGAGAAAATGACGATGGCTCAACTCCTGAAATGTCAAATAATTTAAGTAAGGTTATTAATAATTCATATGTTAAAATTATTCCTAAAGGAAAACATCTTTGTGGTATCGAGTATTCGTATGATGTAAATAAAGCTATCAAAGAGTTAATTAATGACTGAATTAAAAAATTATAAAATGTTTATTGATGGAGAATGGTTAGACTCTAACACTGATAAAACATTTGAAACATTAAACCCAGAAAACAATAAACCCTGGGCAAGAGTACCTGAAGCTAGCGCCAGTGATGTAGATAAGGCTGTAAAAGCTGCTCATAACGCATTTGAAGGAGAATGGTCAAAGTTGTTACCAAGAGACAGGGCAAAATTTTTAAGGGCAATCGGAAATAAGTTAAGAGAAAATGCAGAACTTCTTGGAAAAATTGAAACAATAGATACTGGAAAGCTTTTTAGAGAAACAAATAAACAAGCCATATATATTGCTGAATATTATGATTATTACGCTGGGTTGGCTGATAAAGTTGAAGGTACTGTATTACCAATAGATAAACCGAATATCCAGGCTATTACAACCCGAATACCAATAGGTGTAATTGCAGCAATAGTACCATGGAATTCTCAAATGTTTTTAACAGCAACGAAGCTAGCTCCTGCTCTGGCAATGGGAAATACAGTTGTAATAAAATCTTCTGAGTTAGCACCTGCTGTAATGTTTGAATTTGCAAAACTAATAGAAGAGACAGGAATACCAAAAGGTGTAGTAAATGTTATCACAGGATTTGGTGATCCATGTGGGAAAGCATTAACAACGCATAACTTGGTTGAAAAAGTAGCTTTTACAGGTGGCCCCGAAACTGCAAGACATATAATTAGAAACTCTGCCGAAAATTTATCAGAAGTCAGCTTAGAACTAGGTGGTAAAAGTCCAGTAGCTGTTTTTGATGATGCAAAACAAGAGAATGCAATTAATGGTATTACAGCAGGAATTTTTGGAGCAAGTGGTCAAAGTTGTATAGCAGGCTCCAGATTATACCTCCAAAAAAATATTTATAACGAATTTTTAGATAAATTAATTTCAAGGGCTGAAAAAATAAAAATTGGTGCTCCCATGGATCCTGAAACAGAAATGGGACCATTAAGTAATTTTAAACAATTAGAGGTCATAGAAAAAAATATCAAACTAACGGCCGAACAAGGTGGAAAAGTTAGATGTGGGGGTGAAAGACATCCTTTTTCTAATGAAGGATTTTATTTTCCACCAACTATTATTGAATGCGATAACCATAATTTACCAGCAGCTGAAAATGAATTGTTTGGACCTGTTCTTTCTGTAATGAAGTTTAATACAGAAGAAGAAGTAATTTCTAAGATGAATGATAATCAATATGGATTGTCATCTGGAGTTTACACAAGTGATTTTGCAAAAGGACTAAGAGTTTCAAAAGCTATTAGAGCAGGTATTACTTTTGTTAATACTTATCGTTTAATTTCTCCATCAGCACCATTTGGTGGAATAAAAGATAGTGGATACGGAAAAGAGGCTGGTTTAGAGTCTATTAAAGATTACACTAGGGTAAAAACTACCTGGTACTATACATCTGACGAGCCAACTCTTGATCCTTTTTCGATGAGATAGTTGCTTATTAAGCTCTAATCGTTGGCAAACAATAGAAATCAGCTGTATCTATTTTTGAGTTATAATCCCTTTTCATACTCCATGATCTTCTAACACCAGCACTAGCAAGACTTAATGTTGATCTTCCATACCTGTAGTTTGTATTATCAATTGATCTCATTAATCTGTTAATTTTCTCATCTTTTGCAGATGAAAATAGGTTTTCGTTATTCTCAGCATCTGTTAACCCGGTTAGCATAACTCCTGCTTTTTGATAACGATGTCCTTTTCTAAAAATTACTTTTAAGACAGATAAAGCATTTTTTACTATCTCTATACTATTGTTAGTTGCTATAGGAAAATCAACAGTTCTAGAGTTTGAATAAAAACCAAATTGTTTTTGAAATGGACTGGTTCTAACAAACACCATAACTGCTTTTGCAACAAGGTTTTCAGATCTTATTTTCTCTGATGCGTTTAAACAGTAACTGGCGACAGCTTCTTCAAGTTCCTGAAATCTTTCTATTCTTTTTCCAAATGATCTTGATACTACACAGCTTTTTCTTTTTGATGCAGTTTTTTCTAAATCAATACAAGGCACACCTCTAAGCTCCATTGCTGTTCTTGAACTTAGAACATTTGAGGATTTTTTAATCCAGGTGTTTGATTTATTTTTTAATTGTTTAGCATTATAAATTCCATTTTTTTGATAAAACTTTGTCATCTGTCTCCCAACACCCCAAACATCATTGATATCTATTTTCTCTAAAATAGGATCAAGATTTTCTATTCCAATTAGACTTGTAACACCTGATTGTTTTTTCTTAGCTATATGATTTGCAATTTTACTTAAAGTTTTAGTTTTAGCTATTCCTATACTTGTTGGAATACCAGTCCACTTTAAAACTGTTTCTCTAATTTCCCTTCCAACTTTCTCCACTTCATTGTCAGAAAAATTTGACAAATCCATAAACGCTTCGTCAATTGAGTAAACTTCAATGTCAGAATTAAATCTTTTTAAAGTTCTCATTACTCTTCTGGATAAATCTCCATACAAAGAATAATTTGATGAAAATACTTGTACATCATTTTTTACAATAATATCTTTTGCTTTAAAGTAGGGCTCACCCATCTTAATTCCCAAAGCCTTTGTTTCAGTAGATCTTGAAACTATACAGCCATCATTATTAGATAAAACTACAACAGGTTTTTTCCTTATTTTTGGATTAAATAGTCTTTCACAAGAAACATAGAAAGAATTACAGTCAACCAATGCTAATTTTTTAGTGTACTGAATGTATGACATAGGTGACTACTCCCCAAATAAAAATATCTTGTTCTTCATTAATTAAAATTCTATCAGAAAATTCTTTAGAGCCCGACGTTAAAAATTGTTTATCTTTTTCTTTAACTAAAGTTTTAACAACGAGTTCATCATGAACATTTGCTATGACAGTTGAAAAATTTTTTGGAGTTAAGCTTTTGTCTACAACTAATAAATCACCATCATTTATTCCAACATCCACCATTGATTTTCCTTGAACCCTTATGATGAAAGTTGCTGGAACATTTTTGATTAGATGTACGTTTAAATCTATATCTTCTTCTATGTAGTCAGTTGCAGGGGAAGGAAAACCAGCTCCTGCTTTGTGTAAATAATAAGGTATCGTTAGCTTCATAAGTGTTCTTGTTTTGTTCTTATTAGTACATGAGTTATACAATAGTGTCAATTAGGTTGTATTTTGAGTCTGTAAGTGAGTCAAAAGTGAATCAAAACGAGAACATCGAAACAAGATTTAGTATGACTGTGGATAACTTTAACAAGTTATAGTTTATGAAAATATGAGTTAAAAGTTTAAATACAAAGAATTATCAAAAAATTTAAAGGATAAAAAAATGAAAAAACTAACATGTCATTGTGGTGAGGTTGAAGCAGAGGTTAATGTTCCAGATAAATTTGAAAAAGTTTTAAGATGCAATTGTTCTGTATGTAAAAGAAAGGGCTATGTTATGTCTCCGATTGGAGAAAACGATATGAAAATTACTAAAGGAGAAGATAAGTTAACATTATATCAATTTTACACTAACACAGCTAAACATTATTTTTGTTCTATCTGTGGAATTTTTACACATACAAGGCCAAGAAGTAATCCAAAATTACATATGATAAATATTGCATGTGTTGAGGGAGTTGATCCTTTCGAATATAAAGATGTTTCAATTAATGACGGTAACAATCATCCACTTGACCAAAAATAAAATTAAATGAATTCAGTTGAGGATTGTTTAAATAAAGTAAAAAAAGATTGTTATAAGTTTATAAAAACACAAGAAACAACTTCAGATAAATTTAAAAACAAAGATAAGATGTTAAAAGATTATCTTGTTCCAATGAGTTTTTGGATTGCAAAAAAAACAAATTTTAAGAAACCTTATATCGTTGGTTTAACGGGAGGACAGGGAACAGGAAAAACTACTATAAGTTCTATCTTAATGATAATTTTAAAAAAATATTTTAAGTTAAATGTTTTCAAAATATCAATTGATGATATTTATAAAACCAAGCAAGATAGAATAAAATTATCCAAGAAAATTCATCCATTATTATTAACGAGAGGTGTGCCAGGAACGCATGATATAAGTTATATGTCTAGTTTTATTAAAAAAGTAAATTCTAGAAAATTTAGATCAACCAAGTTACCTAAATTCGATAAGTCAATTGACGATAGATTCACGAAAAATAGTTGGTATATAGTAAAAAGTAAGCCTGATGTAATTATATTTGAAGGCTGGTGTGTTGGAGCAAAATCAGAGAGCTTAAAAACGTTAAATAAAAGTGTAAATACAATGGAAAAAAATGATGATAATAAATTAATCTGGAGAAAATACGTTAATACTCAACTAAAAAAAGGATATAAAAAACTTTATAGTAAATTAGATTGTTTATTGTTTTTAAGAGCAGAAAATTTTAGTTTACTACAAAAGTGGAGAGTTATTCAGGAAAAAAAACTTAAATTAAAAAATAAGAATAAAAAAACGAAACAAAGAATTATGACAAAAAAAGAAGTTTTAAACTTTATGCAGACTTACCAAAGAATTACACAAAATATGTTTAAGTATGCGCCAAAATACGCATCTATAGTCATTAAATTAAATTCTAATCATCAAATTAATTCTGTAAAGTACAACTAATGAAAAAAATTTTAATAATAATTTTTGGTTTTTTTTGCTTAACTGTCCAATCATTAGCAGTGACATTATATGAAGTATTAAATGAAACTTATAATAACAATAAACAATTAAATGCCGAAAGAGAAAATATAAAAGCATCAGAAGAAGATTTAAATATCTCTAAAGCGGATTATATGCCTTCTTTGAGTTTAAGTGGCTCTAAAAGTTTAGAAGAAACAAATAAATTAACTAACCAGAGTGGTGGTGATGCATCAATCAGCGACTCAGATCCATTCACAACATCTATAAAATTAGAACAAACTTTATTAGATTTTGGAAGAGACCTTAATTATGAAAAGAATTTAGTAAGTTTAGAACTTTCAAATGCAAAATTATTTAAAAAAGAGCAAGACGTTCTTTACAGTGCTATCGAAGCTTTTACTTCAGTAATTTTATCTAGAGAAAAAGTTGCAATTAACAGACAAAATTTAAACTTACTTATTAAACAACTTGAAAATGATAAAGTTAGATTAGATAGAGGTCAAATAAAAACTGCAGATTTATCGCAAACGGAGTCCTCTCTCGCGGGTGCCAGTGCTCAACTAACTCAAGCAAGAAGCGAATTAATGATAAATAAATTAAATTACGAAAATATTATTGGTAAACTTTTAAATACTAATGAATTAAAAAAGACGAATAGAGCAATTGTAAGTATTCCAAGTGAGCTAAGTTCGGCAATTAATTTAGCTAGAAATAACAATCCAGATATAAAAATTGCTAAAATAGAGTTAAATCAGTCTGAAATGGATATTGCTATAGCTGAAAGTGATTTAAAACCTAGCGCATCTTTATCTTTAGAAAGATCTTATGCCGATGATTTTAGTTCGACATATGATCAAAGAGAAAAGGATACATTGAAAGCAACAATTAGTTGGCCATTTTATTCTGGCGGAAGTAAGCGTGCAAAAATAAATAAAAATACAAATTTAAAAACTAGAAAAATTTTATTATTTGAGGATGCAGTTAAAACAACTGAAAAAAATGTTGGCAGTGCTTGGTCAAATCTTGAGGCATCCAAAAGTTTTTTAAATTCGGTAAGATCCCAAGTTAGAGCAGCAAAAATTGCCAATGAAGGAATAGCTGCAGAGTATGAAAGAGGTTCAAGAACAACGCTAGATGTTATTCAATCAAATTCTTTATTGTTAGCTGCAAAAATTTCTTTAGCAGAGTCAGAGAGAAATAATCTTATTGCCCAATATAATCTTCTCAAAGCTATCGGCTTACTAAATAGTGAGTACTTAAAACTTAGGTAATTCAACAATTTTAGGGTTTTTTTAAAAATATATTGCCAATGAGAACAAAATGTGTACATTTAAATCCATGATTCGAGTGTTAAAAAAAGCAAAAAAAGAGGCAAAAAATGACTAAAAATAACCTAAAAGTGGTTAAAACCGCAAAAGACAAAGATTTGGAAAATAAAGAAAAAAATAAAGCATTAGACGCAGCAATCAGCCAAATTACAGATAGCTTTGGAAAAGGCTCTGTAATGAAGCTTGGTGAGCAAAAAGCAATGGACATTGAATCAGTTTCGACTGGTTCATTAAGTTTAGACCTTGCTCTAGGGATTGGTGGATTACCAAAAGGAAGAATTATTGAAATCTATGGACCAGAATCTTCTGGAAAAACTACTTTAGCATTACAAGTAGTTGCAGAAGCACAGAAAGCAGGAGGAATTTGTGGATTTGTTGATGCAGAACATGCATTAGATCCAGTTTATGCAAAAAAATTAGGAGTTGATACAGAGGAATTGTTAATTTCTCAACCTGATACTGGCGAACAAGCTTTAGAAATAACTGACACATTAATTAAATCTGGCTCAATGTCCGTTCTAGTAGTCGATTCTGTTGCAGCATTAACGCCAAGAGCTGAAATTGAAGGTGATATGGGAGATCATCATGTAGGTCTTCAAGCAAGATTGATGTCTCAAGCATTAAGAAAATTAACAGGCTCAATTTCAAGGACTAATACAATGGTTATATTTATTAACCAAATTAGAATGAAAATTGGAGTTATGTTTGGAAGTCCAGAAACAACATCGGGTGGAAATTCATTGAAATTCTATTCATCAGTTAGAATGGATATCAGAAGGATTGGAGCAATCAAAGATAAGGAACAAATTATTGGTAACAATACAAGAGTTAAAGTTGTTAAAAATAAAGTTGCACCGCCTTTTAAAGTT
>CABZDS010000003.1 GCA_902524595.1 uncultured Pelagibacteraceae bacterium
CTAATGCCAATTTTGTGGCAAAGGAAAGATTATATAAAAATATTTTTTTATTCTCTTGTAATATCAATATTTGTATTTGTTTTTTTACATTAGTTCTACAACTAAAATTTCCACAAGGAATTCTTGAGGAATTTATTATAAGGAATTTCTACTAATGGATTTTTTGTCTAATATTTCACTAATTTTAAATTATACGACATTTGGTCTAATTTTAGGATCTACAATAGTAGGAGTTTTGATAGGGGCACTACCAGGACTTAGTTCGGGTATGGCAATTGCATTATTATTACCTTTTACAATTTACTTAGAACCTAGCCAAGCAATTGCTGCAATGGCAGCTTTATATTGCGGAGGTACTTTTGGTGGTTCAATAACTGCAATATTGATCAATGCTCCAGGAGCGCCACCAGCTGCTGCTACTGCATTTGATGGTTTTCCAATGGCACAAAAAGGTGAAGCTGGAAGAGCTTTAGGAATGGCAGCTGTATCCAGCGTGGTTGGAGGAATATTATCTCTTGTTGTCTTAATTATTTTCGCACCAACTTTGGCCAGAATTGCATATAAATTTGGTCCACCGGAGTATTTTGCACTAGCAATTTTTGGATTATCCATGCTTGCATCAATCAGTTCAAAATCCCCTGTAAAAAATTTAATTGGAGGCTTAATTGGTTTATTTGTTGCAACAATAGGAGTTCATTTAACAACTGGTGTATCAAGATTTACATTTGGAGTAGCAGAATTATTTGAAGGAATAAGTTTTGTTCCAGTCTTAATAGGTTTATTTGCAATGTCTGAGATTTTGGTTCAAGCATCTAAAAGTGAATTATTATTAGAGAGAATAAAATTTTCAGCAATTAAGCTTCCCTCAATTTTAGAATTTAAAAACTGCGCAAAAACAATTCTAAGATCTTCAGGTATTGGAACATTTATTGGTATTCTTCCTGCTGAGGGAGGAACGGTAAGTGCAATGATTGGATATAATGAAGCTAGAAGATGGTCTAAAAATAAAGACAATTTTGGTAAAGGTGAAATAGAAGGTGTTGCGGCACCTGAGTCTGCAAATAATGCAGCAACTGGTGGAGCTATGATACCAACTCTAGCTTTAGGCATTCCAGGCTCAGCAACAACTGCAGTGATTTTAGGTGGTTTTCAAATTCATGGTTTAAGAGCTGGCCCTTATCTTTTTGAACAGCAACCTGATCTTTTGTACACAATTTTTTATGGAATGTTATTGGCTAACTTTATATTTTTAATTTTTGGTCTACTCGGAGCAAAAATATTTTCTAGAATATCATTAATACCAAGAGGCTATTTATGGCCTTCAGTTTTTGTATTTTGCTTGGTTGGATCTTATGGTTTATCCCAATCGATGGTTGATGTTTATATTATGTTAATTTCAGGTGTAGCTGGCTTCTTTTTAAGAAGATATGGTTTTTCTCCTGCACCAATTATAATGGGAATTGTACTTGGAGAATTAGTTGAAAATTCACTAGCTCAGTCAATAATAATTTTTGATCAAAATATATTTATGTTTTTCACAAGACCAATAGTACTAGTATTTTTTGCATTAACTTTTTTAAGTTTATTTTACAGACCAATTAAAAATCTAATAATGAAAGGAAAATAATGACCAAATCGTTTACACCAAATATTAAATCTAAGAGAGGGAAGGACTTAACAAAATATGTTGCAAACTTTGTATACAAAACAAAATTTAAAAGTATTCCAAAAGAGGTAGTTGAATTGGCAAAAAAACATATTTTAGATGGTTTCGGTCTGGCATTATCAGGTTCGGTTGCAAGAACGGGCAACTACTTATTTGCACATATAAAAAAAAGTTCAGCTAAAGGAAAAGCAACTGTTATAGGATCTAAAATGAAAGTACCTACTAACTTTGCAGCATTAGCAAATGGTGTTGGAATACATTCTGATGATTATGATGATACACAATTAGCAGTAGCAAAAGATAGAGTTTATGGTCTTTTAACACATCCGACAGCTCCTTGTTTGCCTAGTGCTTTTGCTGAAGGAGAGGTTAATAAAATAAATGGAAAAGACTTTTTAAATTCATATTTGATAGGTGTTGATGTTGAATGCAAAATCTCAGAAGCTATGTCTCCACGTCATTATCAACATGGATTTCATTCAACAGCTACTTGTGGAACATTTGCGTCAGCTTCTGCAGCAGCTAAAATAAGAAAATATGATTTAAATAAAATTGTAAAATCTTTAGGTATTGCTGCATCACTTAGCGCAGGTCTAAGAGAAAACTTTGGAACAATGACTAAACCTCTGCATGCAGGTAGAGCTGCAGAAAGTGGTGTTATAGCTTGCGATCTAGTAAGATATGGATGGTCATCTACTGATAAAATTTTAGAATCTCCAAGAGGTTTTTTTCAGGCACATGGAGGAGGCTATAATATTAATTCTTTGAAAGGTAAACTTGGAAGACCATGGACTTTTAAATCACCTGGAATTTCCATTAAACCACATCCTTGTGGATCTTTAACACATCCTGGGATGACTAAAATGCTAGAGTTAATAAAAAAATTCGATATTAAACCCGAGCAAGTCTTAAAGATCGATGTAGGCACAAATCATAATATGCAAAACGCTTTAATACATCATAGACCAAAAAATGAATTTCAAGCAAAGTTCAGTATGGAGTATTCAATGGCAATATTGTTAATGGATAGAAGAGCTTACATACCAGAATACCAAGATAAGAGAATTAACAAACCAGATGTACAAGCAATGTTAAAAAAAGTTAATTTCTATAAAAATAAAATAGCTGAAGCTGCTGGTTACGATAAGATGACAACTATTATAGATATCTATTTAAAAAATGGAAAAAGAATTTCTGGCAGAGGTGATTTTGGTAAAGGAAGTCCTGCAATTCCGATGACATATGATGAAGTAGCTGATAAATTTTTAGGATGTACAGAATTTGCTAAGTGGCCATCTATAAAGTCGAAAAAAATCATTGATACAGTCAGAAATTTAGAAAAAGTTAAAGATATTAGAATTTTAGGAAGATTATTATCTAAGTAATGATTTAAAATTGTAGTTTTTTCAATTTTATTGAAGTGCTTTTAAATATATCAATTAATAACTCGTAAATTGTTAAGAATATAAAATAGAAATTTGATATGACCCAAATAGTTATGAATAAATAATCATATAAATTATCTAATTTAAAAAAGGAAGTTATAAGTAATTTAAGAGTTGAAATAAACCATAAAGCCATAAAAATTGTAGATTGAATTTTATATTTTTTAACACGAAGAGGGTGAACATATTTTAAAGGTATAAATTTAAGTATAATACAAAATAAAATCAAAAATAAGTTTGCTATAGAGTTAAAATCAAAAAAATAAATATAAAGTAAGAGAATATTCCAAATGCAAGGAAAACCTTTGTAAAAATTATCCGAACTCATTAAATTGTTATTAGAATAAGAAATTGCAGATATAACAAGAATGATTAAAGGTATAACTATTTCAAAATACATAGGAACAATATCGAACCAATATATCATTATTGATGGGATTATTATGTAATTGAAAAAATCAATAACACTATCAAGCATTTTACCATCAATATTTTTAACATTCTTTGCAACTTCAAATTTCCTTGCAAGTGATCCATCAACTGCATCAATAATTAATGCCACTCCTAGCCAAAGAAATGCACCTGCTTGATTATTTTCAAAAACATTTATTAGTGATAAAAAACCAGCCACTAAACCTGAACACGTCAATAAATGAATACACCATGAGATATATACTTTTAAGTTAAGTTTATTAATCTTATTAAAATTAGACATTATCTTTAAAACCAAGACTTATCTTTGATTTAAAAGCATAACTTGCCTATGCTTGTTACCTTTGTACTTAGCTAAAGGTCTTATCAGCTTATTTGATGCATGTTGCTCCATTATGTGAGCTGACCAACCTGTAATTCTTGAAATAACAAATATTGGAGTAAAGAAGTCGGTATCAAAACCCATTAAGTGATAGGTCGGACCAGTAGGATAGTCAACATTTGGGTATATATTCTTTTTGTCTATCATTTCTTTTTCAACAATTTCATAAATTTTCAAAAATTTTTTGTCTTTCTTAATCTTACACACTTTTTCAAAATAACTTTTCATTGTCGGTACTCGAGAATCCCCACTTTTGTAAACTCTATGTCCAAATCCCATAACTACTTCTTTATTCTTAAGTGCGTTTTTAATCCATTTGAGAGCCTTTTCAGGTTTTTTTATTTTATTCATCATATGCATAACCTCTTCATTTGCTCCACCGTGTAGTGGTCCTTTTAAACTTGCTATAGCTCCTGTTATTGCACCATGAATATCAGATAAACTACTTGTTATTGTTCTAGCAGTAAAAGTCGATACATTAAAACTGTGTTCTGCATATAAAATTAAAGATACATCAAAGGCTTTTACGATTTCTTTTTGTGGGACTTTTCCAAAACACATATAGAAAAAGTTTTCTGCAAAAGTTAGTTCTTTTTTTGGTTTAATAATCTTTTTACCTTTTCGAATTCTATAAAATGCTGCTAATGCAGTTGGTGTTTTGGCTAAAATTCTTAAAGCTTTTCTTGTATTTGCTTCCTGAGAATTATCTGTAGTTTCTTTATCTTCTAATCCCATCACACTAACAGCTGTTCTAGCAACATCCATAGGATGAGACTTTTTAGGCATGTGTTTAATTATTTCGTAAAGATTTTTCGATAAATCTCTATGTCCTCGTTCAATTTTTTCAAATTGTCTTAGTTCAATACTATTTGGTAAATCACCTTTTAAAATAAGATATGCAGCTTCTTCAAATCTACAAAATTCACACAGATCTTGAACAGCATAACCCCTATAAGTTAACGAGTTAATTTCAGGCATAACTTTAGAAACTTCTGTTTCATCAACAACAATTCCTAATAAACCTTTTTTTACTTCTTCACCCATTATTCATGTCCCTCTGTACTAAAATTATATATCTTTTCGTCTAAAGAGTTATATTTTTCATACTCTACTAGATCATATAATCTCTTTCTGGTTTGCATCTTATCTATAATATTATTTTGATGTCCATCCACAAAAATGGCACGTAGACCATCCTCAACACTTTTCATCGCTAATCTTTGTGTAGTAACTGGATAAATAACAATATTATAACCAAGCTCTTCCAATTGTTTAAAATCTAGCAACTTGGATTTTCCAAACTCAGTCATATTAGCTAAAAGATAACAATTTAATGATTTTCTAACTTTTTCAAACTCAGCTTCATCTTTTAATGCTTCTGGAAAAATAATTTCTGCACCAGCATCAATATAAGATTTGCAACGATCGATCATTTTATCAATACCTTCTTCGCTTTTAGCATCAGAACGTGCAATGATTTTAAATTGTTTGTCTGACCTTGCTTCTACACATTCTTTAATTTTTTTTGTCATATCCTCTTTTGATATCAATTCTTTATTGTCTAGATGACCACATCTTTTTTGTTCAATCTGATCTTCTAAATGAATTGCTGAAATACCAAAATTTTCAAATGTTTGAACAGTAGCTTTACAAGATTTAAAACCTGTATCGACATCTACAATGGTTGGAAGATTAGTTACACGTGCGATTTGTTTTGATCTGTTACTGACATCATTAAGAGTTGTTAATCCTATATCAGGATAACCCAAATCATTAGACATAACACCTCCAGATACATAGACTCCATCATATCCAATTTCTTCAATTACTTTTGCTGTTAATGGATTATACGCACCAGGTATTCTTAAAATTTTATTAGATTTAAGTTTATTATCCAAATCAATTCTTTTCTCTTCAGGTTTTTTTTCAACAAAGTGCACTAAAATATTCCTTTTTTATTATTTGATTTTAAATACCTTTTACTTACTTCAATATTTAATTTTGTTAATTGATTATTTTTTAATTTTTTTAAATTTTGAACATCTTTTAAAAATCTGTCACTTTCTTTTTTAGAAATAATATTTTCTGTTAAAATCTTAAATTTATTTATATAATGTATTCTTTCAAAAGGTCTTTTGCCATAAGGATGAGCATCTGCTCTTTCTAGTTCTTCAATTACTTTTTTTCCATTTTTTAATGTTACTACAACTTTTGCTCCAAAAGATTTCTTTTTTGGATCAGGATCGTGATATTTTTTCGTCCATTTCTTATCCTCATGAGTTTTAATGGACTTCCATATTTTAATTGTGCTTTTTTTCTTAGCTCTCTTTTTAGTATAAGACTTTACATGATGCCAATCTGCATCTTCTAAAGCTACTGCAAAAATATACATTATTGAGTGATCTAGAGTTTCTCTACTTGCGTTCGGATCCATTTTTTGTGGATCATTAGCTCCAGTTCCTATTACGTAATGAGTATGATGGCTTGTATATATATCTATTTTTTTAATTGTATTTAAATTATCAATTTTTTTATTAAGAACTTTTGCAATATCAATTAATGCTTGAGCTTGATATTCTGCAGAATATTCTTTTGTATATGTTTCGAGAATGGCTTTCTTTTCTTCGTTTTTTTTGGGCAAAGAAACAAAATATTTAGCATTTTTTCCGTCTAATATTCTTGCTATTACACTATCTTCACCCTCGTAAATAGGACTTGGAGCTCCTTCACCTCGCATCGTTCTATCAACTGCTTCAATTGCTAATTTTCCTGCATGAGCTGGAGCATACGCTTTCCAACTTGAAATCTCACCTTTTCTTGATTGTCTTGTTGAAACACTTACATGTAATGCTTGTTGAACAGCTTGATATATAGTTTCTGTTTTTAATTTTAACATTGATCCAATGCCAGCGGCAACACTTGGTCCTAAGTGAGCAATATGATCGACTTTATGTTTATGAAGACAAATAGATTTTACAAGATTAACTTGAACTTCATAAGCAGTTATAATTCCTCTTAATAAATCATTTCCGTTTTTTTTTAATTGTTGTGCAACTGCTAATAGAGCAGGAATGTTATCACCAGGATGGCTGTAATCAGCCGCTAGAAATGTATCATGAAAATCTAATTCTCTGACAGCAGTTCCATTTGCCCACGCAACCCATTCGCAATCAAATTTAAGTTTTGAGTTTATGCCAAAAAGATTAGCTCCATTTTTTCTAACATGTTTTTTTGCCATTTCTCTTGCAGATATTACAGGTCTTCTATTTAAGGAAGCTACAGCAACAGAAGCGTTATCAATAATTCTATTAATTACCATTTCTATTGAATTTTTATTTAATTTAGCACTATCACTTGCTATCTCTGCTATTTTCCAAGCAAGTTGCTTCTTTTTTGGTAAATTTTTTTTTGATGGGTAAACTTTTACAATATGTTTAATCATTGAGAAAATTTAATACTCCCTGATTAAGATTTAATCAATACTAATTAATAAGGTATTTATTAATTATTTGATCAATACCATTAAAATCTTTTATCAAATGATTATGATATATCTCATTTATAGTTTTATCAGTATATCCATCCTCAACTAATATAAATGGTAATCCAGCAGCTTTTGCAGATTCAGAGTCAGTTTCGCTATCTCCAATCATTATTGATTTTTTTAATTCACCTTGAATAATTTCAATTACATTTGTCAAGTGTCTTGGATCTGGCTTACAATAGTCAAAAGTATTATATCCAGCAACGTATTCAAAATAATCGTATACATTTATTTGTTTTAAAAGATCTACAGCCAAATGTTCAGTTTTATTAGTGCAAACAGCCATCGAAATATTATTTTTTTTACACCACTGAAGAAAATCTAGAACTCCAGGAAGTAATTTGCTTTCAACTGCAATATTGTTTCCATAATAATCTATAAATTCATCAACCATTTTAGATTTTATTTTTTCATCATCAATTTTTTTTAGTTCTTTTCTAGCTTGATTCCATAAAGATCTCCCAATCATAGAGGCCGCACCTTTACCAACTAAGTTTCTTATTTCATTGGTGGATTTACTTTCGTATCCAAATTTTTTCATTACATGATTATGTGCATTCATTAGATCAGGAGCTGTATCAATTAAAGTCCCATCTAAATCAAAAAGAACTGTGAATTTTTGTGTCATTTAAAAAGTATTAATAAGAAATAAATTGTGAATTAATTAAACTAATACACGGTTATATACAAGCATCTAATGAATAGTCAAAATTTACAAAATAAACTTCGAGATAAATTTTTAAAAAAAGGTGTCAAAATGAAGGGTCCTGAGACAGTTTTTTTTTCTGAAGATACTAAAATTGGAAAAAATGTAGAGATAGAACCTTATGTTGTATTTGCTAATAAAGTTCAGATAGGAAACAACGTCAAAATTTTATCTTTCTCTCATCTTGAGGGTGTTAAAATAGATAATGATGTGAGTGTTGGTCCATACGCTCGTTTGAGACCTGGAACAAAAATTAAATCCGGATCAAAAATTGGAAATTTTGTTGAAGTAAAAAAAACCACAATAAACAAAAATTCTAAAGTTAATCATTTGTCATATATTGGCGATGCTTTAGTAGGAAGAAATGTTAATATTGGAGCTGGAACAATAACTTGCAATTATGATGGAAGAAAAAAAAGTAAAACAAATATTAAGGATAAAGTATTTGTAGGTTCAAATACATCTTTGGTAGCACCAGTTACTTTAAATGAAAAAAGTGTTATAGGAGCAGGCTCAGTAATTACAAAAAACGTGACCAAAGGGTCTCTAGCACTAACAAGACCAAAGCAACAAGAAAAAAAAATTACAAAAGGAGATAAAAAGTAATGTGTGGAATAGTTGGAATTACAAGCTATAAAGAGGTCACTCCTAGAATTATAAGTTCATTAAAAAAACTTGAGTATAGAGGCTACGACTCTGCAGGTATAGCAACTCTTTCAGAAGGAAATATAAATGAAGTAAAGTGTGAGGGTAGGGTAGACGCTTTAGAGAAAAACATTATACAAACAAAAATATCTGGTTCTATTGGTATAGGACACGTTAGATGGGCCACACATGGAAAACCTAGTACAATAAATGCGCACCCTCATTCATCAGAAGATGTATCAGTAGTGCACAATGGCATAATTGAAAATTCAACTATTCTAAAAAAATTATTAGAAAACAAAGGCTATAAGTTTAAATCCCAAACAGATACAGAAGTAATAGTTCATTTGGTTACTGATTATTTAAAAAAAAATAATCTTAAAAATACAATTATAAAGGTTCTAAAAAAATTGCATGGCAGTTTTGCACTAGGAATAATTTTCAAAGACCAACCAGACTTGATAGTTGGGGCAAGAAGAGGCTCTCCGCTTGCAGTTGGTTATGGACCAAACGAACATTATCTTGGTTCAGATTCTTATGCATTAAAGTCAATGACTAATAAAATTTCATTTTTAAATGATGGAGAATTTTGCATATTAAAAAAAGACCAAGTTGAATTTTTTGATGCTAATGGAACTAAAGTAAACAAAAAAATTTTAAATCTTTCTAAAGATGATCAAAATTATGAAAAAGGAGATTACAAATATTATATGGCCAAAGAAATAGACGAGCAGCCAATCACTTTAAAAAATTGTATTAATGAGTACATCGACAAACATAATAAGGATATAAATATTTACAATTTTCCTTGGAAAATAAGTGAAATTTCATCAGTGGTTTTAATTGGATGCGGAACAGCATATCATTCATGCCTTGTTGCCAAGTATTGGTTTGAGCAAAATACAAGTTTAGATGTAAGTGTTGATATTGCATCTGAGTTTAGATACCGAAAAATTAAATTTAAAAAGGATTGCGTTTATGTGTTTGTCTCTCAATCAGGAGAAACTGCAGATACATTTGCAGCATTAGATTTGTGTAAAAAGAATAATGTTAAAACTTGTGCAGTAGTAAATGTTGTTGAAAGTTCGATTGCAAGAGACGCAGATTTAGTTTTGCCTATTCATTGTGGCCCAGAAGTTGGTGTTGCATCAACAAAAGCTTTTTTAGGACAAATGTTAGTACTTTATTTATTATGTACTAAACTTTCTTATGATCAAAAATCAATTAATAAAAAGGACTATCAAAAGAAGATAAAAGATTTACTTTCTTTATCTAAATCTGCAAAAAATACACTTACCATTGAAGATAAAATTCAAACACTTGGAAAAGATTTTGCTGATTCTAAAGGATCAATGTTTTTGGGCAGAGGTTATTCATATCCAATTGCACTTGAAGGTGCTTTAAAACTAAAAGAACTTGCTTATGTTCATGCTGAAGGTTATCCAGCAGGTGAAATGAAACATGGACCTCTTGCTCTCATAGAAGAAGGTATGCCAGTAGTGGTAATTGCTCCAAGAGATGAACATTACAAAAAAACTATTTCAAATATGCAAGAAGTTATATCAAGAGGTGCAAAAGTTTTACTAATAACAAACAAAAGTACTGATGAAATTTATTCAGAAAATATTTGGGAGCAAATAGAGGTTGATGCCATATCTGATGAACTCATTCCTTTTTTGACTACAATTCCTTTGCAAAAGTTAGCTTATTACTCTGCATTAGATAAAGGATACGATATAGATAAACCAAGAAACTTAGCTAAATCTGTCACTGTTGAATAAATAATAAAGTCTGTTAAAACAATTCTGAGTTGAAATGAAAAATTGGAAAATAAATAGCTGGAGAAAATATCCCGTCAAACATATTCCTCAATATGTAGATGAGAAAGAATTGGAAATGGTTTTAAATAAATTAAAAACCTTTCCTCCTCTCGTATTTGCAGGTGAAACAAGACATTTAAAAGATCAATTGGCAATGGTCAATGATGGAAAAGCATTTCTATTACAAGGCGGAGATTGTGCGGAAAGTTTTGCAGAATTTCATCCTGATAATATAAGAGATACTTTTAAGGTTATTCTTCAAATGGCATTGGTGATGACTTACTCAGCATCTTTACCAATCGTGAAACTTGGAAGAATTGCTGGACAATTTTCAAAACCAAGAAGTGCTCCAACTGAAAAACAAGGTGATAAAGAATTACCAAGTTATTTAGGAGACAATATAAATGCAATAGATTTTAATGAAAAAGCTAGAAGACCTGATCCAAAAAGAATGTTTAAAGCTTACTCTCAATCCGCATCAACTTTAAACCTTTTAAGAGCTTTCTCAAAAGGTGGTTTTGCTGACCTAAATAAGGTTCACCTATGGAATTTAGATTATATTAAGAAAAGTCCACAATCTAAGAAATTCAAAGAATTAGAGGATAAAATAGCAGATGCATTAGCTTTTATGGATGCTTGTGGAATAACATCCGATTTTAATAATAGATTATACACAGTTAACTTTTGGACTTCTCATGAAGCTTTACACTTACCTTTTGAAGAAAGCATGACAAGAGTTGACTCAACTACAGGAGAATATCACGATACTTCAGCTCACTTTGTTTGGATAGGGGATAGAACAAGACAATTAGATGGAGGACATGTTGAGTTTTGTAAAGGAATAGAAAATCCAATTGGCATTAAGTGTGGCCCAACTTCTAAACCAGATGAGATTGCAAAGATATGTGAAGTTATAAATCCTAAAAACGAAAAAGGAAAAATTACTTTAATATCAAGATTCGGTCATAAGAATGTTGAAAAATTCTTACCAAAATTAATTAGAGATATAAAAAAAGAGGGATTAAATGTTGTATGGTCGTGTGATCCAATGCATGGCAATACAATTAAATCAACTACTGGTTTTAAAACTAGACCTTTTAATGATGTTGTAAGTGAAGTTAAAAATGTATTTGCAGTTCATCAAGCAGAAGGTTCTTATGCTGGAGGTCTTCACGTTGAAATGACAGGGCAAGATGTGACAGAGTGTACAGGTGGAGCGAAAAAAATATCGGATGCAGATTTATCAAGTAGATATCACACGCACTGTGATCCAAGATTGAACTCTGATCAAGCTATAGAATTAGCATTTTTAATTTCAGATGAGATAAAAAAGAATAGTTTGTATTCTAAATCTGCAATTAAAGCGGCATCTTAACAGTTTAAAAATAAATTTTTTTTCTTATATTTAGATTATGACGCCTAAAAACAAAGTGAATCACATTAAAAACTGGATATCAGATTATGTAAATTCTATGCCGAAAAAAGCTCAATCTTTAGTAATTGGTATCTCTGGCGGAATAGACTCTTCTGTCTCAAGCACACTAAGTGCAATGACTGGTTTAAAAACAATTGTTTTATCAATGCCTATTAAACAAAAATCTGCACAACATGATTTAAGTTTGGCACATCAAGAATGGTTAAAGAAGAATTTTAGCAATGTAGAGGGACACACATTAGAGTTAGATAGTTTATTCAAAACATTTGAAGGAACACTAAATAATTTTGGTAGTGAACACGGGATGGCTAACTCTAGAGCAAGATTAAGAATGACAACGCTTTATCAAGTAGCTGCTGCGAATAATGGAATAGTTGTTGGAACAGGAAATAAAGTAGAGGATTTTGGAGTTGGTTTTTATACAAAATACGGTGATGGTGGAGTAGATATTTCTCCAATAGCAGATTGCAATAAAACTGAGGTATGGGAGCTTGGTAAAGAACTAGAAATTTTAAAAGAAATTGTAGACGCTCCTCCTACAGACGGATTGTGGGATGATGGTCGTACTGATGAAGGTCAGCTTGGTTTGTCATATAAAGAATTAGAAGAAGCAATGGGTAATGAAAACTCTATAAATAGAGACAAATACAATTTAATTCGAAGAGCAAATTTGCATAAAATGGAACCTATTCCAGTATGCAAAATTCCTAATTAATCAAATAGATTCACAAATCTATAATTTAAGTATATTCCTAGTTGTATGGCTAAAGATATTTTTTTAATAAATAGTCTTGGTGGGAAGAAAGAAAAATTTATACCTAAAAATGAAAAATCAATAGGCATGTATGTTTGTGGTCCAACTGTTTACGATGATCCACATATTGGTAATGCTAGACCATTAGTAGTTTTTGATATTCTTTATAGAATTCTAAAAAATAAATATGGATCATCATCTATAAAATATATAAGGAATATAACAGACATAGATGACAAAATAATTAAAGCATCTAATGATCAAAATATTTCTATAAATGATTTAACTTCAAAAATTACTAAAAATTTTCACAAGGATTGTAATTACTTAAAATGCGAAACACCAACCAATGAGCCAAAGGCAACAGAAAACATAAAACAAATGATTGAAATGATCACAGAACTAGAGAAAAAAGGGTTTGCATATTCAAAGGATAAACATGTTTATTTTGAAGTTAAAAAATTTAGTGATTACGGAAAACTATCTAATAAAAAATTAGATGAATTAATAGCTGGTTCACGAGTAGAGGTTTCAGAAATAAAAAAAAACCCTGAAGATTTTGTATTATGGAAACCATCAACAGATAATGAGCCTTCTTGGGATTCTCCTTGGGGAAAAGGCAGACCAGGTTGGCATTTAGAATGTTCGGTTATGTCTAAAAGATATTTAGGGGAAGAATTTGATATTCATGGTGGTGGGAGAGACTTGATTTTTCCTCATCATGAAAATGAGATTGCTCAATCAAGGTGTGCAAATGAAACAAATTCGTTTGCAAATTATTGGGTTCATAATGGATTTATAACTCTTTCTAATGAAAAAATGGCAAAATCTCAGGGAAATATATTAAAAATAAAAGATTTTAAAAATAAATATAATGGCCAAGTTTTAAGATTAGCATTAATTAGTGCTCACTATAGACAAGGATTAGATTGGAATGAAAAATTAATATCAGAATGTGAAAAGACTTTAAGTAAATGGTATTCAATATACTCTGTTGTTGATAAGAGCACAATATTACAAGACAAGGTATTAGCTCCTTTATATGATGATTTAAATACTCCTGGCTATATAGCTAATTTGCATGCTTTATATAGTAAAGCTTCAACTGGAACGAACGAAGATAAAGCAACTTTTGTAAAAGCTTGCAACTTTATAGGTCTATTAACTGATACCTCAGAAGAGTGGCTACAAACAAAAAAAAATACAATTTCTCTTTCAGAAGATGAAATTAATTCAAAAATAGTTGAGAGAAATAAAGCTAGAGATGAAAAAAATTATGAATTAGCTGATAAAATTAGGAAAGAACTTTTAGATAAGGGTATTTTAATTGAAGATAAAGATGATACAACCTCGTGGAAATTAAAATGAGTAAAGAAAAAATCTATATATTTGATACAACACTTAGAGATGGGGCACAAACTCAAGGGGTTGACTTTTCATTAAATGAAAAAGAAAAAATCGCTAAATCTTTGGATAACTTAGGTGTTGATTATATAGAAGGCGGTTGGCCAGGAGCAAATCCAATGGATACAGAATTTTTTAATAAGGATCAGAACTTTAAAAATGCAAACCTTACAGCCTTTGGTATGACCAAAAAATCAGAGCATAGTGCAAAAAACGACCCTATGTTGTCATCTCTGATAAATTCAAAGAGTTCATCTGTTTGTTTATTTGGCAAAAGTTGGGATTTTCATGTTGATGTGGCCTTAGGTATTTCAAATGATCAAAATTTAAAAAATATAAGCGAGAGTGCAAAGCATATAGTTAATTCAGGTAAAGAATTTATATTTGATGCTGAACATTTTTTTGATGGTTATAAATCAAATCCTCAATATGCAATATCATGTTTAAAAGCTGCATATGATAATGGTGCAAGATGGATTGTTTTATGTGATACTAATGGAGGGACATTACCTCACGAAATTTCTAAAATCGTTGAGGAGGTAACAAGACATATACCTGGTAAAAACCTTGGCATTCATGCTCACAATGATACTGAAAATGCAGTTGCCAATAGTTTAGTAGCTGTGCAAGCAGGAGTTAGGCAGGTTCAGGGCACAATAAATGGACTAGGAGAAAGATGTGGTAATGCAAATTTGATGTCTTTGATTCCAACTTTTTTTTTAAAAAAAGACTTTTCAGACAAATATGAAATTAATATCATGCCAGAAAACATTAAAAATTTAACTCAATGTTCAAGATTATTAGATGAAATATTGAATAGAAAACCGAATAAACATTTACCTTATGTGGGCGCTTCTGCATTTTCACACAAAGGTGGAATGCATGTATCAGCTGTACAAAAAGATCCAAAAACTTATGAACATATTAATCCTGATGAAGTAGGTAATGCAAGGAATATTGTTATTTCTGATCAATCCGGACAATCTAATATAATGTCTAGATTAAATGCAATTGGTATTAATATTAAAAAAAACGATTCAAAAATAAAAAAACTTCTTGATGAAGTAAAGGATAGAGAGTTCATAGGATATAGTTATGATGGTGCTGATGCATCTTTTGAACTTTTAGCTAGAAGATTGATTGGGGAAATACCAAGATATATTTCAATTAACGAATATGATGTTTCTGTTAAGAAGGATTCTACCGGAGAAGTAAAATCATTTGCAAAAGCAAAACTTGAGGTGGACGGTCATGAAATATTATGTGAAGGGGAAGGCAACGGGCCTGTTAACGCTTTAGATAATGCAATTAGAAAAAATGTAAATAAACTTGAAAAATACTCAGAATATTTAAAAGATCTAAAATTAGTTGATTATAAAGTTAGAATATTAAACACTGGAACTGGAGCTGTAACCAGAGTTTCAATAGAAAGTGCGGATTCAAAACATGGTAATTGGTTTACCATAGGTGTTTCTCCAAATATTATTGATGCATCTTTTAAAGCACTAGTTGACAGTTTAGACTATAAGCTATTTAAGGATAATGCTCCTGCAAGTACTTAATGTCATTAAGAAATATAACCTTCATTTTACACAAACCTCAATTATCAGAAAATATAGGAGCATGTGCTAGAGCTTTAAAAAATTTTAATTTCAACACTTTGTCAATTGTGAATCCAAAACCTTCATTTCCAAATGATAAAATTATTGCAACATCCGTTGGTGCAAAAGATATTATCAAAAAGGCACATGTTTATGACGATTTAGAGACATCATTAAGTAATTTAGATATATTGGTTGCCACATCTGCAAGATTTAGAAATAAAAATATTAAACATATTTCTATAACTGATCTTAATAAGATTAATTACAATAAAAATGTTGGCTTTCTTTTTGGATCTGAGGCATCTGGATTATCAAATAACGAAGTTAGCTATGCTGACTATACTTTACAAATTCCAAGTAATAAGAATTTTAGATCTTTAAATTTGTCTCATAGTCTAATTATTGTGGCTCAAATAGTATACGGACTAATCTCAAAGAAAAAATTTACTTTTGAAAAATCAAAAAAAATTAAAAGCGCAAATAAGACTGATATTCAAAAAATGTTAAATCTATGTATTAATAATTTAGAGAATAAGAATTTTTTTCACCCACCTGAAAAAAAACCTATCATGATGGAAAATCTTAGAAGTATTTTTTATAAATTAAATCTATCCCAAAAAGAAACTCGCATTTTATCAAGTGTATTTGCTGGCTTAAGCAAGGAAAAGGTAGATTGACAAAACATAACTTAGGCTTATAAAGCCCTCTATCAATGACAAAAAGATTAAACTCTAAACATAAAGTAGATAGAAGGTTAAAAGTAAACTTATGGGGCAGACCAAAAAGCCCTTTTAATACAAGAGCCTATCCTCCGGGCCAACATGGACAAACAAAAGCTGGAAAACCTTCAGATTACGGAATTCAGCTTCAGGCAAAACAAAAATTAAAGTCTTATTATGGTAACATGAATGAAAGACAGTTTAGAAATGTTTATAAAAAAGCAATTATGAAAAAAGGTGATACTGCTGAAAATCTAATTGGATTATTAGAGAGAAGATTAGATGCTGTGGTCTATAGATCGAAATTATCTAATACAATTTTTTCATCTAGACAGTTGATCAATCATGGTCATGTTAAAGTAAACGGAAAAAAAGTTAATATTGCAAGCTATCAAGTTAAAGAAGAGGATATGATTGAAATCAGAGACAAATCAAAACAACTAGGGTTAATTGATATTGCTCTTGCAAATAAAGAGAGAGAAGTTCCAGAGTATATTCAATTAGATGAAAAAAATAAAAAAGTTAAATTTGTTAGAGTTCCATCTTTTGAAGAAGTTCCTTATCCAGTTGTGATGGAACCAAACCTTGTTATCGAATATTATTCCAGATAAGCCTTTTGATTAAAAGAACATCTAAATCTCATATAGACAAAATATTATCAGAAAAAAAGAATTGGAAAATTTTAGATATTGGTTGTGGTTTTAACCCAAGTCAATTCGCCACAACTGTTTGTGATGTATTAGATTTGAAAGAACAGTATTCAGATAAAAAATTTGTTAAGCTTGATAACGAGAATCTTCCTTTTTCTGATAACGAATTTGATTTTGTTATAGCATCTCACGTATTAGAGCATGTAAAAGATCCTACTAAATTTTTGAACGAAATTTCTAGAGTTGCAAACCAGGGATATATAGAGGTACCTACTAAACTAGAGGACAACTTAGTTTTTGAAAATAAAAAAGCTCATTTATGGCACTTAACTTTTGATGATGTTAATCAGGTCATTAATATCTCAAAAAAAATTCAATTTTTTGAACCAATTTTAGCAGTAAGCTCTATAAAAAAGTTAAATAATTATTTTAGAGATAGTTTACTCTTAGAACTACACTGGGAGAATACTATTGAATTTAAATTTAACGAAAATAATCAAAAGTATGAAAATATATCTATTCTTAGTCTTTTCAAAAAATATTTTTCAAAAAAATTTAGAATGTTGTTAAAAAAATAGTTAACTTTTTGGTTTATAGTTAATTCCTTTAGTCTCAAACAGCTTTACTAATTCTCCACTCTCATACATTTCTTTTACAATATCACAACCACCAACGAACTCATTTTTTACATACAGTTGAGGAATTGTTGGCCAATCACTGTAAACTTTAATTCCTTCCCTAAGTTTTTGATCAGCTAAAACATTTACACCTTTAAAATTGACTTCGAGGACTTTTAAAATATTTGAAGTTGCCATTGAAAATCCACATTGCGGTGCATCAGGTGTACCTTTCATAAAAAGACATACTTCGTTATTTTCAATTTCACTTTTTATTAAATCATTTGTTTCTTGTTCCATTTAAATTTCCTTTGTTTTAATTGCTAAAGCGTGAAGCTCGTTTCCCATTTTACCTTTTAAAGAACTATATACCATTTTGTGTTGTTCTATTTTACTTTTACCTGAAAATTCAGATGATGTCACTGTAGCAGAATAATGGTTTCCATCTCCTGCCAAATCTTGAATTTCAACTTTTGCGTCAGGTAAACCTTCTTTAATTAAACTCTCAATTTCTTTCAAATCCATTGCCATTAATTATCTATATACTTCTTTAACCAATATTTATGTGCATCTGCCAATTCTTCAATAGATAAATTGATATCATCTTTATATGCGATTGATTGTCCATTAACTGTCCCCAATTCATCAAAATGTACTGAATATTTGCTTAAAATCTCTTTTACTTTCTTCAAACTAGCTTCATGTATTTCTACAATATATCTAGCCTGATCTTCTCCAAAGAAATATTCATATTTATTTGTTAAACCTTTAAGTGAATTAATTTTTATTCCTTTTTTTCCTTTAATACACATTTTCGATACTGCTGTTAAAATTCCACCTAATGATACATCATGGCAACTCTCAATAAGATTTTTTCTAGATAAATCTAATACAGTCTCACCAATGTTTTTTTCATTAAATAAATTAACAGTTGGTGGTGGACCTTTTTTTTCATTTAAAAGCTCTCTTGCAAAAATACTTTGATCTAAATGCCCATCAGTTTTACCAATTACATAAACTAAGTTTCCTTCAGTTTTAAAATCCATAGTAAGCATTTGTTTATAGTCAGAGATTAGTCCAACACCTCCAATTGTCGGTGTAGGCTTTATGCCTTTATCTTTTGTTTCGTTATAAAACGAAACATTTCCAGATACGACTGGAAAATCTAGATACTTACTTGCTTCTGTAATTCCTTCTACGCATTCTACAAATTCACCCATATTTTTTTCTTTTTCTGGGTTTCCGAAGTTTAAACAATTTGTAATAGCAATAGGTTTGGCTCCAACTGAAATAAGATTTCTATAACTCTCACAAACTATTTGTTTTCCCCCAGTTAATGGATGTGAGAAACAATATAATGCAGACGAGTCTACTGATGCTGCTACCGCTTTATTGGTCCCATGAACTCTTACAACACCAGCATCACCTCCTGGTTTCTGAATTGTGTCACCCATTACTGTATGGTCGTATTGATCCCATATCCATTTTTTATCTGAAATGTTTGAATTACTTAAAATCTTCTTCAAGCAATCTGATAATTTTAGAGTTTTAAATTCATCTTTATCAAATTTTAATTTTTGAGGTAATTTAGTTTTTTTCCAAGGACGATCATATATTGGAGCATTTTCAGCAAGAAGATCAATTGGTATTTCAGCAACTTTTTTATTATCAAATATTAATTCTATTTTTTTTGAATTAGTTGTTTTACCTATAACTGCAAAATCTAGGTTCCATTTATCAAATATTTTCTTCGCGTGTTCTTCTTTTCCTTTTTCAAGAACTATAAGCATTCTCTCTTGACTTTCAGACAGCATTATTTCGTATGGAGTCATTTTTTCTTCCCTACAAGGAACCTCACTAAGATTTAATTCAATTCCAAGGTTTCCTTTTGATGCCATTTCTACACTCGAAGATGTTAATCCTGCTGCACCCATATCTTGAATTGCAATGATTGAATTATCAGCCATTAATTCTAGGCACGCTTCGAGTAATAATTTCTCAGTAAATGGGTCTCCAACTTGAACTGTTGGTTTTTTTTCTTCAATTTTGTCATCAAAAGTTGCTGAAGCCATACTGGCACCATGAATTCCATCTCTTCCAGTTTTTGAACCTACGTATATTACTGGTTTATCTAATCCAGCTGCTTTTGAGTAAAAAATCTTATTTTTATTTACTAAGCCGAGAGTCATGGCATTTACTAATATATTGCCATTGTAAGACTCATCAAAAGTTGTTTGACCAGCAATAGTTGGAACTCCAATACAATTTCCATATCCACCTATCCCTTTGACAACTCCTCTTAATAAATTTCTTGTTTTTTTATGTTGTGGTGAACCAAAATGAATTGAATTTAGATTTGCTATTGGCCTTGCTCCCATTGTAAATACATCACGCATGATTCCACCAACTCCAGTCGCCGCACCTTGATAAGGTTCAATAAATGAAGGGTGATTGTGGCTTTCAATTTTAAATACAATTGCATCTTCATCTCCAATATCAATGACACCAGCATTTTCTCCAGGTCCTTGGATGACCTGTTTTCCTTTGGTGTGCATTTTTTTTAAATGTTTTCTAGAAGACTTATAAGAGCAATGTTCGTTCCACATTGCAGAAAATATTGCAAGCTCAGTTAAATTGGGTGTTCTCTTAAGAAGTTCACATATTTTAGAAAATTCTTCTTTTTTCAATCCGTGGTCTATTGCAATTGCTTCTGTAACTTCCATTATTTAAAATTATCTAAAATATTTTTGAAAAATAATGAACCGTCTTCACCTGATAAATATTTGTCTATCATTCTTTCAGGATGTGGCATCATTCCAAGAACATTTTTATTATTATTAAAAATTCCAGCTATATTTTTAATTGCTCCGTTTGGATTAGTTGTTTCATTTTCTGTACCATCTTCTCCACAATACGTTACAGCTATTTGATTATTATCTTCCAATGATTTTAATTCATCATCACTACAAAAGTAATTTCCTTCATTATGTGCAATATGAAGTTCTAAAACATCCTTTTTTAAATCTTTAAAATATTTATTTTGTTTATCTTTAACTTTTACAAAAACATTGCTGCATATAAAATTAAGAAACTTGTTTTGTTGCAAAATTCCTTTTAGTAAGCCGGTTTCAGTTAAAATTTGAAATCCATTACAAATACCTAATACTAAACCACCGGAATTAGCAAAATCAATTACTGATTTTATAATCTTTGATTTAGAAGCAATGCTTCCACACCTTAAATAATCACCATAAGAAAAGCCACCAGGCAATACTATCAAATCTGATTTTGGAATAGATTGATCATTATGCCAAACCATTTGATTTTTAAAACCAAATTTTTTTAGAGCTACATCCATGTCTCTATCACAATTTGATCCTGGAAAAATAATGACTGATGATCTCATTTATTAAACTATTTTGTAATCCTCAATAACAAGATTTGCTAATAGTTTTTTACACATATCATCTACCAAAGACTTTGCTTTTTTTTCATCTTTCTCTTTAACTTCAATTTCAAAATATTTACCTTGTCTCACATCTTCTACATTTCCAAAGTTCATTCCATTAAGGGTTTGTTGAATAGCCTTTCCCTGAGGATCTAAAACTCCATTTTTAAGAGTTACAATTACTTTAATTTTCATTATTTTTTTTTAATTTTTACAGCTTGTGGTTTGGTGTATTTTAATGGTCTAATATTTGATTGTTCATGAAGTATATCTAATCTTCTTGCAACTTCTTGATAAGCCTCAATTAGATTTCCAAGGCCTTTTCTAAATCTATCTTTATCTAATTTTTTATCACTATTTACATCCCATAGTCTGCAGGTATCTGGACTTATTTCATCTGCGAGTATGATCTCTTTTTTTCCATTTTTCTCATATCTTCCAAATTCTACTTTAAAATCTACAAGTTTAATTCCAACACCTCTAAACATGCCTTGAAGAAAATCGTTAATTCTATTTAATTCTTTATTAATTATATTTAATTCATCATTTTCCATCCATTTAAAAGCTAAGATATGTTCAGTACTTACTAAAGGATCTCCTAAAGCATCATCTTTTAAGCAATACTCTATTAATGGATTGTCTAATACCGTCCCATCTTCAATACCCAATCTTTTAGTTAACGATCCAGTTGCAATATTTCTTACAATAAATTCAATAGGTATAATTTCAACATGCTGAACTAGTTGCTCTCTCATATTTAACCGTTTTACTAAATGATTTTTGATACCAACATTATTTAATTGAGTTAGTATATGCTCAGAAATCCTATTGTTTAAAATTCCTTTACCATCCATCACTGCTTTTTTTTGATTATTAAATGCAGTTGCATCATCTTTAAAATGTTGGATAACATATTTTTTATCATTACTTGCAAAAATTATTTTTGCTTTACCTTCATATAATTTTTTTCCTTTTTTCATTATTTAAATACTCTTTTAAATATATAATTTACATTTTTTAAGTGTTTGTCATATGTAAAGATTTTATCTAATCTTTTTTCACTTATCTTGTCAGTGATTGATTTATCATTTTTTAAAAGTTTTAAAAGGTTTGTATTCTTAGCAAAACTAGCTTTTGCATGAGACTGAACCAATCTATACGCTTTCTCTCTAGCGATACCTGATTTAGTAAGTTCTAACATTACCTCTTGAGAAAAAACAAGACCTCTTGTTAAGTTTAAATTTTTTATCATCATTTTTGGATAAACAATCATTTTCTCTAAAATTCCTGACAGTCTAACTAAAGCAAAATCTAAAGTTATATTTGCATCCGGACCAATATTTCTTTCAACACTAGAATGAGAAATATCTCTTTCATGCCATAAAGAAATATTTTCTAAAGCTGGAATTACATAACTTCTTACCATTCTTGCAAGTCCGGTGAGATTTTCACTTAATATTGGATTTTTTTTATGAGGCATAGCAGATGAGCCCTTTTGATCTTTTGAAAAGTATTCTTGTAATTCATAAACTTCTGATCTTTGTAAATGCCTTATTTCTGTCGCTACTCTTTCAACAGATCCAGCAATAATCCCAAGAACCGCAAAATAATGTGCATGTCTATCTCTTGGTATAATTTGAGTTGAAATTGGCTCAGCTTTTAATTTTAATTTTTTTGCAACATAAGTTTCAATTTTAGGATTTATATTTGCAAACGTTCCTACAGCCCCAGAAATTGCACATGTTGATACATTTTCTATTGCATCTTTTAATCTTAATTTGTTTCTTTTAAATTCTTCATAAAATGACGCTAATTTTAGTCCAAATGTAATTGGTTCCGCATGAATACCATGACTTCTTCCAATGCATGGAGTTAATTTATATTTTTTTGCCTGTTTTTTTAGAACAGTTAAAATTTTATCAATGTCTCGTAATAAGATATTTCCTGACTGAACCAATTGAATATTTAAAGTTGTATCTAAAACATCAGATGAGGTCATGCCTTGATGAAGATATCTTGCTTTAAGACCCGCCTGTTCCGTAATTGATGTCAAAAAAGCAATAACATCATGCTTAACTTTTGCTTCTATATCATGAATTCTTTTAACTTTGATTTTACCTTTTTTTTTAACTAATGACGCAACTCCTTTAGGAATAATTTTATATTTTTCCATTGCCTCAGCTGCAGCAATTTCTACATCTAGCCAAATTTTATATTTGTTTTCTTCAGACCAAATACTGACAAGCTCTTTTCTAGAATATCTTGATATCATTAATTATATGGGGGCCTCGTATAACCTTTAACAGATTCTGTGAAAATTTCATATGAATCTTCAGTGATACCAACAGTATGCTCAAATTGTGCTGATAAAGATTTATCTTTAGTTACTGCTGTCCAACCATCATTTAAAACTTTTGTGTCATATTTTCCGTAATTTATCATTGGTTCAATAGTAAAAGTCATACCAGGTATTAGTTCTTTGCCAGTATTTTTAGATCCGTAATGAAGTATATTAGGAGGTTCATGAAATACATTGCTTATTCCATGCCCACAAAAATCTCTTACAACTGAATAACCTTTGCTTTCAACATAAGATTGAATTTCAAACCCTATATTACCAAGTTTTTTTCCTGGTTGTAAAATTGATATTGCATTCATTAATGAGTCATAGGTTGCTTCAATTAAATTTTTTGCCTTAACTGGTACATTACCAATTTCATACATTCTGCTTGTGTCCCCATAATAATTATCAACCACTGCTGTTACATCAACATTTACCGCATCACCATCTTCCAAAACTCTTTCAGAAGGTATTCCATGACAAACTACATGATTTAATGATGTACAAAGTGATTTTTCAAATCCTCGATAAAATAATGGCGCTGAATAGCCTCCATTATCTTTTATAAATTCATAAGCTAACTTATCAATTTTATCTGTTGATATTCCAGGTTTAATATAATCTGTAAGCATGTCCAAAGTCTTTGATGCAAGCTTTCCAGCAACTCTCATCTTTTCAAATTTTTCTTTATAATCAATCATCTATAATATTAATTTTTTTTTCAATTTTTATCTCTTCAGAACTCAGTTTGCATCTATAAGCGAGAAATTTTACTCCTGCTTTTTTTGCTTTTTTGTAATTTTCAAAATAAATATGATCAATATCTTTTGCAATTCTAAAATTATTTATATTTTGAATTTGCGTTAAAAATAAGACATATGGTTTGTATCCTTTTTTAATTGATTTAATTAACATATTTAGATGTTTTGTTCCTCTTGATGTTACCGCATCAGGAAATTCTGCAATATCATTCTCTCTAAATAATGTAACATTCTTAACTTCTATTAAATTACTATCACATAAAAAATCGAATCTTGTATCATCACTAAATTTAAATTCCGGTTTAATATTTTTTATAGTTTTAAATTCTGATATTAATTTATTTTCTAATCCGTGATTAACAATTTTGTTAGCTCTATGAGTGTTTACTCCAACGTATCTTTTTTTTGCTTTAATAATTTCTAATGTGAATTTCAATTTTCTTTTTGGATCATTGTGTTCTGTAAGTAAAACTTCATTACCTTGATCTAAAAGACCCTGCATAGATCCAGTGTTCGGACAATGTGCCGTTATAATCTTGGTATTTACTTTTATATCAGCGAAAAATCTCTTATATCTTTTTAATAATTTTCCTTTAATAAGGCTATTTGTAAATTTCATATAAATTTATTTATATTTACATATGCAAAATAAAAAAGAGATAAATGCTGGTATTTTAATTATCGGTAATGAGGTTCTATCGGGTAGAACACAAGATGTTAATACAAGCACATTAGCAATTTGGTTAAATTCATTAGGCATACCTGTTGCAGAAGTTAGAGTTATTCCTGATGATGAAAGTATTATAATAAATACAGTTAATGAACTAAGAAAAAAATATTCTTATATATTTACAACAGGAGGAATAGGGCCCACTCATGATGATATTACAGCAGAGTCTGTTTCTAAAGCATTTAATATTGAATACGGTTTTCATAAAGAAGCTTTTTCAATACTAGAAAATTATTATAAGCCAGGAGAATTTAATGAAGGTAGACAAAAGATGGCTAGAATGCCTGTTAGCGCTAATTTAATTTTAAATCCATCTAGTGGTGCCCCTGGCTTTTATGTTGAAAATGTATTTTGTCTTCCAGGAGTTCCATCTATTATGAAAGCTATGCTTGGAAATTTAAATAACCTTTTGATTGGAGGGGAACCAATATTGAGTGAAACAATTAATTTAAGAACCGTTGAAAGTGAAATAGCTAAATCATTAGCTGATGTTCAGAAAAATAATACTGATGTAGATATTGGAAGTTACCCGTTTTTTAAATCAGGTAAACTTGGTGTTTCAATAGTACTTAGATCAGTTAGTAAAAATAAAATTGATAAATGCAATAATGAAATACTTAAATTTGTAAAAGAAAAAAATATTGAATTGGATAAAATAAAATAGATATATTAAAAGCGTTATGAAATTTTATAATACACATATTATCAAGTTTTTAGTTATAAAATTTATATACTTTATACTTAATTTAATTAATATTAGAAAATATTTTTTTAAAGATGACTTTGATTTAAAAAAAAATAAGTATCACAAAGAAAATATCTTAGAAAAAAAACTGTTAAATAATTTAAGCTCAACAATAAAATCAGTTTCAAATTCAAATAAATTTATTAGACAAAGTGATGAATTAAAAAATGGCAAAGAATATAAAAATTGGTATAAAGATGATCTGCTATATCAATTATCACTTAATTATAGCCCTACCAAAAGGCGTCATGATTATTTAAAAAGATATAATTTTCATTTTTTTCCTATAAGAGAAAAAGTAAAAAAAATTTTAGAAATAGGTGTTGATAGAGGGGAAAGCTTAACAATTTGGAAAGAATATTTTCCAAATGCTGAAATACATGGGCTTGATATAAATAAAGAATGTTTAAAATATAATGATGATAGAATTAAAATTACTATTGGTGATCAATCCGATCCTAAATTTTTAGATAAATTTGGTCAAGAAAACAGATTTTTTGATATTATAATAGATGATGGTTCACACATGCATGATCATATAATTAAGTCATTTACAAGTTTATATCCTTACTTAAATAATAATGGTTATTATGTTGTCGAAGACGTTATAAATAATTATGAAACTACAAATTTTTTTACAAGATACGCATATGGTGTAAATTATTATCCAACCAACAAAGCGACTGTTGATGAGCCTGGATATGATAATATTGATTTAAAAAATAGTGAAGATATTAAAAATTTAGTTGCGTTAACCTTCTATAGACACCTAATATTTTTAAAAAAAGGTTTTAATCCAGAGGAAAATCCTTTCAAAAATGTAGTAGAAAAAAAATTTATTTACTAAATCTAATGTTGTATTTTGCTTATGGAAGTAATCTTAATCATTTTCAAATGAAAAGAAGGTGTAAAGACTCCAAATTTATCAAGAAAATAAATTTAAAAGGATATACTCTTAATTTTAGAAGCAAATATCGAGCAGCAGATATTGAAAAAAAAAATAATTCTATTGTGCCAGGTGGATTGTATGAAATATCGAAAAGCGATGAAAAAAAACTAGATATTTACGAGGATTATCCAATTCTCTATAAAAAGATTTATTTTAATTATTACAACAAAACTGTCATGACTTATATAATGCCTAAAAAAACTATTTTTAGATATCCCACTGTAAGATATCTAAATGTGGTAAGACAAGGATATAAAGATTGTAAGTTAGATCAAAAATATCTCAAAAAAGCTTTAGTGAATTTTTAATTAATGCTTTCAAAATCTAAAATATTTTTTAAAGGTACAGCTGCTGTTTTACCTCACATGTTATCAGTTATTCCTTTTGGAATTATAACTGGAGCCATTGGTGTTGAATTAGGTTTTGATCCAATTTTAGTTTATGCAACTTCTTTAATTATCTTTGGAGGAGCATCACAGATTATATTCATGCAACTTTTATCAGGTGGAGCTTCAACATTAGTAGCCATTACATCAGTTGGGGTAATTAATTCGAGACATTTGTTATATGGAGCAGTTTTATCTGAATATCTTGAAAAACTTAGTTTTATAAAAAAATTATTTATATCTTATTTTATTGTAGACCAAGGTTTTGCAGAATCTAATAAGTACATTAAACAGAATAAAAATTTACCCAATCCACATTATTATATCCTCGGCACAGGGGTAACCCTTTGGCTTTGTTGGCAATTATCGACAATTAGCGGCATTATATTGGGCTCATTTATTCCGGAAGAATTGGGTTTAAAATTTGCGATTCCTCTTACTTTTCTAGCACTCATTGTAAATGACTTGAGAAAATTAGACCATGTTTTTGTTATGTTGGTATCTGGATTTGCGTCATTAATATTATTTGATACCCCATTTAAATCTTACATAATATTATCTCCTATAGTTGCTTTAATTGCAGCTTTTATAATGCTGAGGCTAAAAAAATGAGCTGGTTTTCAATTCTTATATCAGGAATTGTTACTTATTTTTCAAGGATGGCCATGGTAGCTTTAATTGATAGAGAAATGCTTGGAGCAAAAGTCAAAGAGGTTCTAAATTACGTCCCAGCAGCTGTATTTCCTGCAATAATATTTCCTGGTGTATTTTTTAATGACTTTGGTTCACTGGTCCAAATTACAGATCCAAAAATTTATGGAGCAATAATTGCACTAGTTGTTGGATTTTTTTCAAAAAACGTCATTGCAACAATTTTTTCAGGATTATTATCTTATTGGTTTATTATTTTTATAATATTAAAATAATAAATATTAAATACAATATAAATTACTGAAATGATTGTACTTAAACATAGGTTTTATTTTTTATTTATTTTTATTTTTCTTCTTGTTGAGACAAATGTTTTTGCTAAAGCGACATATATCAGAGCTCTAGAAGTACATCATTCTCGTAACGCAACTGGAGTAACTTTTAATAAAGATGGAAGTAAGATGTATCTTCTTTCTTCTCGACGGAAAGAAGATAATGGTGGATTTCATGGTAATGCAAATGATAGTGTTACCGAATATAGTTTAAGTACAAATTTTAGTTTACTAGGAGTTACATCCAATGACTCAAGTGTTGATGCAGAAATGAAAGTGCGTCAAAAATGTGGAAGTGGAACTGGAGCCCTAGTAAATCCAGATGATTTACACTGGAATCATGATGGAACTAGACTTTTTGTAGTAGATGGCACAACTAATAATAATCATACAGATTTAAAAAAAGTTTGTCAAATTACTTTAAACAATCCGTATGTTATTGATGTTGATAATTTGGTTGATGATTTTGATAACAGTTTCGATACTACTACAAATTCAACTTCAGCAGATGGTCACAATACAGATGTTGGAAGTGGACTAACAATTAATGGTATGGGCGGAATAGATTTTAATGGAGAGGGTACAAAAGTATTTATTACACACCTCCTAGAAAAAAAAATTTATTCTTTTACTTTACACACTGCATGGAATTTTGGTTCAGCAGAATATACAGGAAATTCATTTGATTTTAGTAGCATTATAGGAGGAACAGCAGCAGCAAGTGCTGTAAAATTTAGTAGAGATGGGAGACAAATGTTTATCAATGACCAAACAGAAGATAAAATTTTTCAATGGAGTTTATCATCAGCATTTGATTTAACTTCTACGATAACTTTGCGTGGATCTTATAGTACTAGATCAGATTGGCAAAATATAAGTACTTCAGATAATGTTACTGCATCGAGCGAAAGTGCTCTTCAAGGTCTAGAGTTCAACAATGATGGATCAAAATTTTTTATTACCATGAGTCAGAGGATAAAAACAAATGATTTTCATTACGTAATGGAATATGAATTAGATTGTCCATATGGAATTGTTTATTGCGAAAGTCCAGTTTCGGGCTCCAATAAAGCATTAATAGGAGTTATAGAATCTTACACTGAAATGTCCAAAAGAGTTATGAAGAATAATATACATCCAGTAATGCATCGTCTTGAATGGTTAAGAAGACATAAAGATAAAGATAATTTAACAAATCAAAATTTAAAATTTAACTTTTCTAATGAAAAACTTTCAGCATTATCTAAAGTCATACCTGTTGGAAACAAGAAAAATTCAATAAAAAAATACCAAAAAGGTACTTGGTTTTTTTGGAGTGAGGGACAAATTGGTTTTGGTGATATTAAGTCGAATTCTAGATCTTTAAAAAAAGAAATAGATACCGATGGTATAATTTTTGGAGTCGATAAAAAAGTAAGTGAAAATAAAATGTATGGATATGCAATACAATATGGAAGAGATAGTAGCGACATAGGATCTTCCTCTGCAATTTTAGATACTGATAATTATAGTTTGGTTTATTATGGATCATTATCTGGAAAAGAAGGAAATTATTTAGATGGAGCTATAGGCATAAGCACTCTACAAACTAATCATTTAAGAACTAATAATTTAATAGATCAAGCGAGAGATCCTAATTCGAATTTAACTGGAAAAAGAGATGGCAAGCAGGCTTTTGGATCAATGAAATTAAACAAAATATACAATAAAGATAATACTAATATTAATCCTTTATTAAGATTTGATCTTGGCTTTACAGAACTTGATGAATTTCAAGAAAGTGGTGATGCTCATTCATTAATTTATGATAAACATCAAATTCCAAAAGGTGTAGCCACATTAGGGTTATTGGCAGATAATACTAAGATATTTAATCAAGGTACCAAATTAAAAAATATTTTTCGTATAGAATATTCAAACGATTTTAGCCCATCTACTAATACCAACGTTTCATACGTTAGTGATCCTAATACAGATTATTTTATAAGAATTGGTAATCAATCTGCTCATAATTATAAAATTGGGCTGGGTTTTGATCTATCAACTATTTCTGGATGGTCAATTATTACAAATTACGAAATTCAAAACGCTAATGGAAATGGTAGTATTGACAATTTATACTTATCTGCAGGTTGGGTACCAAATAATAATACCGAGTTAAATATCTCCATTAAAAATAATAACTCATTATTTGTTGGTTTAAGACGTAAACTTTTATATAACAAAAAAATATCTAAAAATTAAAACTATTCTTCTAAAATTTGTATTTCTTTAAAAATTTTTACTATTTTTTTATCTTTGACTTCAGCTTCAACCAATATACATTTGTACATTGCATTTGAATTCATCTCAGCAATTTCTTTTTTAAATGAACAATCATCAATGTTACTCATCAGTAAATGCTCTTTCAATTCTGGGGGATCTCCTAAAAACATCATTAATCCTATGACTTCCTTACTATTTACTTCCTCGATTTTATCTAAATCATCTATATTAGATATTTTATTTGCAACATCTAAGCTTGTATCCATGAATTTACTTAAACCAACATAAACCAAGTAAATTATTCCGAAAAACCCAATTATTTTTACATACTTCATGTAATTTTATTAAAGTATTATAGTATTTTATATAAAAATTAATATTAATATTAATAATTTTATTATCAATTTATAGAGTAGAATTTATGTATTTATACTCAAAGCTTCAAAATTTTAAAAAACCTATCCGTATTGCTTTTCTAGGTTGTGGAAAATTTGTTTCAATGTTTCTTGCCCAATACAATCAATTAAACAAAATTATTTTAGATTCCATTGTTGAACTTGATTTAGAGAGAGCGAAAAAAAATTGTTCAAATAGTGGATTATCAAATGAAACGATAAAGAAGATTAATTTTGCAGATAATTTAGATAAAGTTTTAGATAGAGAAATTGATGTATATATTGAAGCCACAGGCAATCCTATAGCGGGCACTATTCATGCAAAAAAAATTATAGAAAATAGGAAACATGTAATAATGGTCAATGTTGAGGCAGATGTATTGTGTGGAAAATATTTATCTGACTTAGCTAAAGAAAATAATGTTATTTGTTCCATGGCTTATGGGGATCAACCATCTTTAATATTAGAACAAATTGAGTGGGCAAAATTAAATGGTTTTGAAGTTATTTGTGCTGGCAAAGGAACAAAATATCACCCATCATTTGAATACTCGACACCAGAAACTGTCTGGGGGCACTATGGTTTAACTAAGAAAAGAGCTGAAAATGAATCTGGAATGAACCCTAAAATGTTTAACAGTTTTTTATGTGGAGACAAATCATCAATTGAAATGTGTGCTGTTAGTAATGCTACAGACCTAAAGTGCCCAAATAGTGGACTAACTTATCCTCCAATAGGTGTTTATGACATTGCTAAAAAATTAATTCCAAAATCTGAAGGAGGCTTATTAGATTATTCAGGTCAGGTAGAAGTTATTTCATGCATCGATTTAGATAAAAAAGATATACCTAACGATCTTAGATGGGGAGTGTATATTGTTATTAAAGCTCAAAATGAATATGTAAAAAACTGTTTTAAAGACTATGGAATGGTAACAGATACAACAGGAAGTTACTCAGCCATTTGGAGACCTTATCATTATATTGGATTAGAATTGGCTCAATCAATTTATTCCATAGTGCTTGATAACAAAGCAACAGGTCATACAAAAAATTTTAATGCTGAAATAGCTACTGTTGCTAAAAAAGATTTAAAGGCAGGACAAAAACTTGATGGAGAAGGGGGTTATTGTGCAAGAGGAAGATTAATTTCATCCAAGAGATCAAAAAAGGAAAGAATTTTACCTATGGGTTATACTGATAATGCTACTTTAAAAAAAGACATCAAGAAAGATGAATTTATAAGTTTAGATGATGTAGAACTGAATTTACCAAAACAAATTATTGAAGCAAGAGAATATCAATACAATTTAATTTAAAAACTTATGAAAAAAATTATTAATTTAATTTAAATTTATCTTTTAATTTTTTATAAATTTTATCTGTCACATCGTTCCAATCATTATAAGTTTTTTGTCTAAATATATTCAAGGAAGAATAAGGATTGTAATTATACATAGCACCCCATCTCCAGTCTGGATCTATATTTAAAATACCCCACGTCTCTTTATTTAGTGTCGATGAAAGGTGCAATAAAGAGGTGTCAATAGTTATTACAAGATCTAATTTTTCAATAACAGCAGTTAATTCATCTAGTTTAAAATTACCAAGATTGGTTATATTTTTTGAATTAAAATAATCTATATCTTCATTTTTTACCTTATTTTGTAGACAATAAAAATTACAATCTATATTTAAGATTTTTTCAAAAGATTGTAATGGTACTGACCTAGAGACAGATGACCCAGACCACGCTAGACCAACATTAAATTTTTTATTAGATTTAATAATATCCAAGTTTAAATCTTTTTCATTTTTAATTTTTAATATATGATTGTTATTATTTAGCTTCTTTGTATAAAAATATTTTATCAAAGAACTTAAAGCAATTTTACCATCAATATCCTCAACAATTTCTAAACTTCTTTTTTTAATTTTTAAATTTTTAATATCATTTTTGAATAAACTATAAATATTGTCTTGTACTGAAAATGTTATTTTTCCTGCTATTTTTAGAATTTGGGGTATATATTTAGAAAATTGAATTGCATCACCAATTCCTTGATCATTATAAACAAGAATATGTTTATTAGATAAATTAATATTCTTTAAATCTTTATATTCTTTTATTTGTTTATAAAGGTTTGGAATTGATGGGTCAAAAGAGGAATAATATTTCCAACCCATCTCAAACTCTCCTTGGTATAAATACCTTAGTGCAAGAAAGTTGTGAAAAAATTTATTCTTTTCAATTTCAGAATTGTTTTCTTTTAAAATATTATAACCTTTCTCCCTTTTTCCTATGTTGAAATATAGATTAATTAATTTGACTAAAAATTTTATATTTTTTTGGTTTTCTTGAAGTATATCAATTGCTTTATCAATTTTATTATTTAATAAATAGTATTCGGCTAAGTTATATTTGAATTCTATATAATCTTCATCTGTTTTTTTAGCAATTTTATAAAAAATATTTGAATTTTTAATATCTTTTTTTTTAATATAACTTAGAAAAATATTATTTATTAATAACTTGTCGTTTTCATCTAATTTATATCCTTTTATAAAATAATTTAGAGCTTTATCAGGTTCATTTCTATTTTGATATATACAACCAATTTGATTAAGTATTTTTTTATCATTACCGTTTATATTTAGATATTCATTATAGAACTTTATGGCATTATTAAATTCATTGTTTAATTCATATGCATATGCAAGATTTAATATTATATCCAAATTTTTTTTGTCTAAATTATAAATTTTATTTATGTAAAATATTGCTTTATCAAAATTCTTATTTTTCATATATAATGCAGAAAGATTTTTTAGAGGATCAGTAAAATCATTTTTAATTTTGTGTGATTGTATAAAGTTATTTTCAGCATTACTCAATTCTCCTTTATTAAAGCTGATAATTCCTTTGAAATTAAAAATAATTTCTTTATTATTATTGTTTTCTATTTCTTCACAAATTGTTAGTGCTAAGTCAAAATTTTTTTTTTTAATATATTCAATAATTTGATTAATTTTACTCACATCTATAATTTTAAATTAATTATAACAAAATAAATAAAATTTTACTTATTACTCTTGTTCAATTATAAATATTAGCATAAATACTCATGAAATTCATTAATTCCCTCGTGGTGAAATTGGTAGACACAAAGGACTTAAAATAGTTTGCATTCAGGTATTTCAGAGTCTCTAATAGTCTCTAATAGTCTTAATCCCTTATAATCCTATAACTTTAGAAATTGATAGATTTTTTTTATTGGAAAATTTGAATAATAAATTTTGCTAAACTAGAAACAAACTAGAAACCAGAGAGATAAATCAAATAGCTGTTTTTCAATCAATTAATATGAATAAGAATGTAAATAAAAATTTTTATCGAGTAAGTAGCGAAAGTTTTTTATTTTTACTTAAAGATGGAAATAGCTTCATTATTTTTTTTGTAAACAGATTTTGTAGATAACCAACTTTAGTTGTTCCGGATATATTAAAAAAACCACAGTTTAATCAATTTTGGTCCCTATATAGTCATTGCAACATCTGTATTTATCATGTTTAAAGTTAACATTTTAAACTTTTTTCATGAAAAAAATATTTTTAATATTTTTATATATTTTATTAATTCAATCAGATGTTTTAGCATTTACTTTTAAACAATCATCAGCAGATATTCAGAGTACATCAAATTCAATTAGAGGTATAAATTTTAAACCTGATGGTACTAAAATGTATATTACTGAAAGTGAAAATGATACAATTCTTCAATATTCATTAAGTACAGCTTATGATTTAAGTACAATGTCCTTGGATGCAGCAACATCCATATCGGCAGCAGACTTGGCTCATGCTATAGAATTTAATTCAGATGGTACCAAAATGTTTATTATCGATAATAAAAATAATAAGGTCGAGGAATATACATTGAGTACTGCTTGGGATACCACTGATATAACTCATAATGGGGATTATAGTATACCAACTGAAGATGAACCAAGAGGAATAGATTTTAATTCAGATGGCACTAAACTTTTTGTGATAGGTAAAGAAACTGACAGAGTACGTTCGTGGACACTAGCAACAGCTTTTGATATAGATAGCGGAAAGTCAGGTGCAAATTCTTCAGATCGTACTAATAGTTATGAAAATAATTCAAGAAATTTGCAGTTTAATTCTGATGGAACCGTGATTTATATTGCTGGGTCTGATGATGATGAGATAAACAAACTTACATTAAGCACAGCTTATGATACTAGTTCTTCTTCATTAGATACTTCTCAAACAGCTACTACTTATGATGTAAGTGCTCAATCGAATGAAATGAGGGGCTTTGTATTTATTGACAATTCTAGCGTTACTTCCTTAGGCCATGCTGCAAAGTTCTTTATTACAGATGATATAAGTTCTGGAGCTAATACAATTAAACATTATTTTATAAATGCAGATCCAACTTTGTCTTCCTGTTCACCCGCAGATGGAGCTACAGGGGTTGGGCTTAATGATAATATTGTGCTTACTTTCAGCGAGATTGTAGATGCAGAAAGCGGAAATGTAGTTATAAAAAAATCATCAGATGACTCAGTTTTTGAGTCAATAGATATCACAGGTTCAAAAGTTTCTGGAACAGGGACAACTGTAATTACTATAAATCCTACAGAAACATTTGTAATAGACACTGATTATTACATAACAATCGATGCATCAGCTTTTGATGATGTAGATAGCGCTTCGTATACAGGTATCAATGACTCAACAACTTGCAATTTTACTGCTGGTCAAACTAACCCTCTTTTGGATGATAAAGATCTTATAGGAGCTATAGAAGGCCAAGTAGAGATGTCACATCGAGTTATTAGACAAACAACAACTACAGTAATGCATCGAATTGAATGGTTAAGAAGACATAAAGATAGAGAAAATTTAACAAACCAAAATATTAATTTTCAATTTTCTGATACAATGTTTTCATCTATTTTAAAAGCAATCTCAATATCTAACAAAAAAGAGTCAATAGATAAAAATTTATCCAATAATTGGTTTCTTTGGAGTGAAGGAGATATAAGTATTGGAAAATCTGGAATTAAACAGGGTCTATCATCTTCAGCAAAAAAAGCAGATACAAATGGAATAACCATTGGAGCAGATAATAGATTAAATTCAAACAAAATGTATGGTCTTGCACTTAGATTTGGTGAAGATGATATTGAAGTTGGCTCTTCTGGAACTACGATAGATACAGATGCATACAGCTTAAGTTTGTATGGAACTTTATCTTCAAAAGACAATAATTTTTTGGATGGTATACTAGGAATGAGCACTTTAAAGTCTGATCATATAAGAAAGAAAAATTCTGATACGCTAACTGGCAAAAGGGATGGTAAACAAATATTTAGTTCAATCAACTTAAGTAAATTATTTTATAAAGATGATTTTAATTTTAATCCAACTGCAAGAATTGATTTTGGGTATACAGAATTGGGTGGTTACAGCGAAAGAGGAAAAAATGCTTTAATTTATGACAAGCATGAAATTTTAACAGGAATAACTTCTATCGGAATGTTATTTGATAATATTAATCAGTTCAAAAAAGGGATTATATTAAAAAAAATAGCTCGATTAGAATATAGTGCTGATTTTAGCCCTTCATCAAATACAAAACTTTCATATCTATCAGATCCAGCGACAGATTATAATTTGACTGTTGGTAATGAAGCAAGTCACAACCTTAGAGCAGGTTTAGGGTTTGATCTTTCTACAGATAATGGTTTTTCTGTTATAGCTAATTACGAAAGATTTCAAAAAAAAGATTCTGGTCACACGGATACCATGTATTTTACTGCAGGCTGGATATCAAATAAAAAAACTCAATATGCTCTAACTTTAAACGGTATAAATAATATTTTTACAGAATTTAGTGTAAGTAAAAATATTAATAATTATAATCTTAAATTTAATATTAATTCTGATTTACTTAACGAAAATGAAAATCAAACAGCAACTTTATTTGTAAATAAAAATTTTTAATGAAAAATTTTTATCGAGTAAGAAGTGAAGATTTTTTATATTTTTAACTCTTATTTTCCTAATTTTAAGTGTATTGATTTAATCAATAATAAATAGGATTTTATAGGACAACTAGAAACAAACTAGAAACTATAGAGATAAAATAAAAAAATTTTACTTATTACCCTTGTTGAATTATAAATATTAGCATAAACACTCATGAAATTCATTAATGCCCTCGTGGTGAAATTGGTAGACACAAAGGACTTAAAATCCTTGCCCTTTTGGGAGTGCCAGTTCGAGTCTGGCCGAGGGCACCATTAATGGTTAATCCTTTTATAGTTTCTGATAAAAATACTAGATCATCCAAAATTAAAAGAGCGGTTTTAAAAAGAATAAAGACGCATTCTTTGTCAAAATCTAATGTAATAATTGTGATAGGTGGTGACGGCTTTATGCTCGAAACATTAAAAAAATATAACAAATACAATAAACCATTTTATGGAATAAATTCAGGAAACTATGGTTTCCTCATGAATAAATTTTCTAAAAAAACAAACTATAACAAGTTAATTAAAGGAAGATTGGTCTCTATATCTCCATTAGAAATGAGTGTAAAAAATAAATCAAACATAAAAAAAAAATGTATTGCAATTAACGAAATTTCAGTTCTAAGACAAAGTAGACAAACTGCATCTTTAACTATTCTAAATGGTAAAAAACAAATTATTAAACATTTAATTTCTGATGGTGTATTGGTATCAACACCCGCTGGTAGTACAGCTTATAATCTTTCTGTTCATGGTCCTATTCTCAGTATAGATTCTAATAAGTTATCTATAAGTCCTATAAGTGCTTTTAGACCTAGGAGGTGGAGGGGAAAAATAGTAAGTGATAAATCTAAAATTACAATTAAGAATTTAAATTATATAAAGAGACCCATAAGTGCTGTTGCTGATAATATTGAGGTAAGAAATGCAAAATTAATATCAATTAAAACTAATAAAAAAATTAAATTTAATTTAATATTTGATAAAAATAGAAGTCTTCAGAAAAAAATTAAAATCGAACAGATAAGAAATGAAATAAATTAATGGTGCCCCCGCACGGACTCGAACCGCGGACCTATTGATTACAAATCTTGTATCATTGATTAGATAGATATGGTTTTGCAATACTTATAAACAATAATCACTAATCTCGACACACGTACGACACAATGGTAGAATTTTTTTGTGAAATTAGAATTTAAAAAGGGTTCAAAGTACTCAAGAAAAGATATTGGTTGGGTCTGTTATCCAGATAAGGGAAGACCTGCTGGTGGTGATTGGGATACTGGTTATGTTCGAGTTGAAGATAACCTAATAATCTTTATGAACATCGGTGTTCCAGGAACTACTGAACACGATTTTGACAATCATTATGACCATTCAAAGGGAGTAATTGTTTGGTATGGAAAACCAAAGTCCCACTCTCAACAACCAACTTTTCAAAAGTTGTTATCTGGGGAAATGACTCCACATTTTTTTGCAAGATGGGATAACAAAGATCCGCAATTTGCATATTTAGGTATTGGCAAAGTTGTTAGCTATAAAGATGGAGTACCTTGTTTAGATGGAAATAAAAAAGAAGTTGAGACAATAGAATTAAAATTAACTGTTGAAGATTCTGGTGAAATAATTCCAATTCAAAATCAAACAAATGTTGATAAACAAAAAGATAGTTTAGTAGATAATAATTTAGTTCCAAAGTCTTCGTTCCTACTAGAGAAACATCTTGAAGATTATATTATTAAGAATTGGACCAATATCGAGTTAAATGATGATTATGATATTCATAGAGAAAACAATAAATTATGCACACAGTATTCAACAGGTTCAGGACCATTAGATATTTTAGCAATTAGCAAAGATAAGAATGAATTCTTAGTAATTGAATTAAAAAAGGGTAGAGCTAGCGATGTAGTTTTAGGACAAATACAAAGATATATGGGTCATATAAAAAATAATTTAGCTGGTGGCAAAAACGTAAAAGGGCTTATAATTGCATTAGAGGACGATAAGAATTTAAGAGATGCATTGTCTGTTGCTCCAAATATAAGGTTTATGAAATACGAAGTATCGTTTAAACTGGTAGGATAAATGAAAAAAATTTTAGGGATTGTGGTTCTGGGTTTATTTTTACAGGGTTGTGGAGGCGCTGGAATAAGTTTTACTACAGATAAAAATCGATATGTTAATACACCCGAGTCTACTTTATGCATTGATTACTATGAAGCTTTGATAACTGGAAACATACACTCTACCCCTAGAAGAGAAATGATTGAAGAGCGTGGGATTGATTGTTCGCCTTACAAAGAAGAGGGTATAATAAAAGGTGAGGCAACAAATGCGTATTATGAAAAATTAAAAGGTAATCTCGAACATCTTGGAAGCAATACTACATCTAATAATTTAAAAACTAGACCAGTTAATTGTTCTACAAGAAAAGTTGGTGGATATAACAGAACCTTTTGTTACTAAGTTAAACGACTACTTGATCACGACACTACCTCGACACACTCTCGACACAATAGTTTAAATTTTTTAGTTTTAGCAAAAATAATTAGTGTTGATTTTATTGAGTGATGGTGCCCCCGCACGGACTCGAACCGCGGACCTATTGATTACAAATCAATTGCTCTACCAGCTGAGCTACAAGGGCATTAAGAGTTTTGTATTACGATTTTTAATATTATCAAGTTTTATTTTTGTATTGATTTATATGATGAAAAACTATTGCAGCACTATTAGATATATTTAAACTCTCAATATTTTTATTAATGTCTATTTTTACAGAAAAATCTGTATATTTTTTTGTGTGTTCTCGCATACCAAATCCTTCTGAACCAAATAATAAAATATTATTTCCATCCCATTTAATATCATTAAACTTTTTCTCACAATTTGCTTCAAAACCATAAATCCAAAAATTGTTTTCTCTTAAGAATTTAAGAGTAGTATTTATATTTGATACTTCAAGAATTTTCATATGTTCCATACATCCGCTAGCAGACTTATACATAAGTTTACTTTCCGAAGGAAAATGTCTCTCTTTAATAATTATTCCATCTATATCAAAGGATGCAGCACTTCTAATTATTGAACCTATATTTCTAGGATCTGAAACTTCATCTAAACATGCTATTGTTAAATTTTTTTTTGATCTGATAAATTCTTTAAAATTAATTTTTTCAAAATGCTCAATTTCAGCAACATATCCTTGATGTGTAATTCCATCTTTTGAACAATACTTGTCTAGCTCTTTTCTTGTTTTGTAATAAATTTTTATATCTTTAATTAGATTTTTTTTTGGACTTACTCTATGTATATTTTTTTTACTTTCTTCTGTAAGAAAAACTTTTAAAACTTTTCTTTTTGGATTTTTTAAAGCCTCTATCACCGCGTGTTTTCCAACTATAAAAAAAGATGATTTGTTCATGATAATTGATGAATTTACACTATTTTTTAAGCTATTTTCCTATATTTCACGTATTGCATTTGTACAATAAAAATATATAAAACGCATGTTGTTTAAAGCTTTATTGTACATGGGGTGCTTCCCCCTAAAATTATATTAAGGAGGGGTACCAAAGCGGTCAAATGGGGCGGGCTGTAAACCCGTTGACTTCGGTCTTCGAAGGTTCGAATCCTTCCCCCTCCACCATTCAATAATTTTTTTTATAACACGGAGTGTACTTGGGTGTTGCGGGTGTAGTTCAATGGTAGAACGCTAGCCTTCCAAGCTGGATGTAAGGGTTCGATTCCCTTTACCCGCTCCAAAAAATTAAATTAAGGATAAAAAAAAGAGGTAAACAAGTAATGTCAAAAGAAAAGTTTGTAAGAAATAAACCGCACTGTAATATTGGTACCATAGGTCATGTCGATCATGGTAAAACAACATTAACTGCTGCGATCACAAAAGTTTTAGCAGAGTCAGGTGGTGCACAATTTACTGCTTATGATCAAATTGATAAAGCTCCAGAAGAAAAAGAAAGAGGAATTACAATATCAACCGCTCACGTAGAATATGAAACAGAGAAAAGACACTATGCACATGTAGATTGCCCAGGACATGCTGACTATGTAAAAAATATGATTACAGGTGCTGCACAAATGGATGGTGCAATCTTAGTTGTTAACGCAGCGGATGGCCCAATGCCTCAAACAAGAGAACATATTCTTTTAGCAAGACAAGTTGGTGTACCAGCTATTGTTGTTTACTTAAATAAAGTTGATCAAGTTGATGATAAGGAAATGATAGAACTTGTTGAAGAAGAAATAAAAGACTTACTCACGTCATATAAATTTCCAGGAGATAAAACACCCATTGTTAAAGGTTCGGCATTAGCAGCGGTTGAAGGTAGGGATGATGAGATAGGAAAGAATTCTATAATGGAGCTTATGAAATCTGTTGATGAATTCATTCCACAGCCAGATAGACCAAAAGATAAGGATTTCTTGATGCCAGTTGAGGATGTTTTTTCAATCTCAGGAAGAGGTACTGTTGTAACTGGTAGAGTAGAATCTGGTATTATTAAAACTGGTGATGAAATAGAAATTGTTGGAATAAGAGAAACCAAAAAAACAGTGTGTACTGGTGTAGAAATGTTTAGAAAACTTTTAGACTCTGGTGAAGCCGGAGATAATATTGGTGCTCTTTTGAGAGGAGTTGAAAGGACTGACGTTGAAAGAGGTCAAGTATTATGTAAACCTGGTTCAATAACTCCGCATACTAAATTTGAGGCACAAGCATATGTATTAAAAAAGGAAGAGGGAGGAAGACATACTCCATTCTTTACAAAATACAGACCTCAGTTTTATTTTAGAACGACTGATGTTACAGGTGAGGTAGAGTTACCAGCTGGTACTGAAATGGTGATGCCAGGTGATGATGCTAAATTTACAGTTAAATTAATTACACCAATTGCAATGGCAGAAAAGTTAAACTTTGCTATTCGAGAAGGTGGAAGAACAGTAGGAGCTGGAGTAGTAACTAAAATTATAGAGTAAACTCCATAGGAGTGTAGCTCAATTGGTAGAGCGCCGGTCTCCAAAACCGGAGGTTGGGGGTTCGATTCCCTCCGCTCCTGCCAGTAAAAATTATGAAAAACCCATTAAAATTTATTCAGGAAGTAAAGCAAGAGGCTTTTAAAGTTACTTGGCCCACTGGTAAAGAAGTTATACAGGGTTCTTTGATGGTGGTTGCAATGGCAATCGTTGCAGCTTTATTTTTTCTTTTGTTGGATCAGGTCCTTCAATTTTTTTTAGAACTAGTCTTAAAGGTTAATCTGTAATGAAAAATTGGTATATTGTACAATCTCACTCAAGCTTTGAAAATAAAGTTGCACAGGAAATAAAAGAAGAAGCATCAAAAGCAAATCTTGAAGATAAAATTGAAGAAATTATCGTTCCTACTCATGATATTACTGAGGTTAAAAGAGGAAAAAGAGTCCAAAGAAAGAAAAAATACTTTCCTGGATATATTTTGTTGAAGAGCGAAATGGATAATACAATTTATCACATGATTAAGAATTTAAAAAAAGTAAGTGGTTTTTTGGGAACAAAAGGTACTCCAATACCTGTATCTGAAAAAGAAATTGAGAAAATACTTGGTCAAATTAAAGATGGTGTAGTACAACCAAAATCTGGTGTTGAATATAATGTAGGTGAAAAGGTGCAAGTTATAGATGGACCTTTTGCGTCATTCAGTGGTTTGGTTGAAGATATAGATGAGGACAAATTAAGATTAAAAGTTTCTGTATCAATATTTGGAAGACCAACACCTGTAGACTTAGAATATAGTCAAGTAGAGAAAGCGAGCTAATGGCAAAAAAAGAAATAAGTGGATATATTAAATTACAAATTAAAGGTGGTCAGGCAAATCCAGCTCCACCTGTGGGTCCAGCTTTGGGTCAAAGAGGGATAAATATTATGGAGTTTTGTAAAGCGTTTAATGAGAAGACAAAATCATTTGCTGGTAAACCAGTCCCGGTTATAATCACAGTATATAAAGATAAAAAATTTGACTTTATTATTAAATCACCACCAGCCTCTCATTTTATTAAAGAAGCGGTTAAATTAAAAAGTGGATCAAAAGAACCTGGTAGAAATGTTGTTGCAAAGATTTCAAAAAAACAATTAAAAGAAATAGCGGAAAAAAAAATGGCAGATTTGAATGCTCATGACGTTGATGAAGCAGCAAAAATTATTGCGGGATCTGCAAGATCTATGGGAATTGAGGTTGTGGAATAATGTCATCGAAAAGATTTAGAAAATTGCCTGAAAAAACTCGAGATTTAAATGCTGATACAGTTGATAAGCTAATTCCAATTTTAAAACAAAATTGTACTACTAAATTTGATGAGTCTTTAGATTTAAGTTTACAAATTAATAATAAGCAAAAGAAAAGTGAGATTGCAATTAGAACGGCAATCAATTTGCCAGGTGGAACCTCAAAAAAAGTAAAAGTAGCTGTAGTTTGTGAAGAGAACAAATTTCAAGAAGCAAAAGATGCAGGTGCAGATATTGTAGGTGGAGACGATCTTGTAGAGGAAATTAAAGCAGGAAACATAAACTTTGAAAAATTAATTTGTACTCCAGGAATGATGATTAAACTTTCAAAATTAGGAAAAGTTCTTGGTCCAAAAGGATTAATGCCAAATCCTAAATTGGGGTCAGTTACAAATGATATTAAACAAGCTGTCACTAATGCAAAATCTGGACAAGTCGAAATAAGAAATGACAAAGATGGAAATATTTGTGTAAGTATTGGAAATAAATCATTTGCTAATGATAAGTTAATAATGAATTTTAATGCAATAATAGATGCATTAGAAAAGGAAAAAGCAAACAATACAATTAAAGGTGATTTAATTAAACAAGCTTTTATAACTTCTACAATGGGCGTTTCATACAAAATTAAATTAGGTAAGAGTTTTTAGTTATGATGAATAAAGAGCAAAAGAAACAATATATATCTGATATGACAAATCAGTTTGAAAAATCTGAAGCTGTAATAGTCACTCATTATCAAGGTTTAACGATGAATCAACTTGATGACTTAAGAGCTAAAATGAGAGAACATGGTATAAAATTTAAAATTACAAATAATAGAATAACAAAATTAGCTTTAGAAAGAACAAGATGCAAAGATCTTTCAGACTTGTTTTCAGGCCCTACAGCCGTAGCTTTGTCTGAAGATGCAATTACTTCAGCAAAAATTTTATCAAATTTTTCAAAAGAAAATGAAAATTTAAAGATTCTAGGTGGAATCATGGGTTCTGAAATTTTAGACGTGGCTGGTGTCAAAAATGTAGCTACCTTACCTTCTTTGGACGAAGCAAGGGCAAAAATAGTAGGAATATTGAGGTCTCCAGCACAAAAAATGGCAAGTATTTTACTTGCGCCAGCGTCAAAAATCGCTATTTTAGCGCTCGAAAAATCAAAAAAATAACCAGGGACAAGATTTATTATGGCTGACTTAAATAAAATTATAGACGACTTATCAAGTTTAACTGTTGTAGAGGCAGCTGAACTTTCAAAACAACTTGAAGAAAAATGGGGAGTGACTGCAGCAGCAGCTGTAGCAGCAGCACCAGCAGCAGGTGGAGAAGCACCTGCAGAAGAAAAAGATGAATTTACAATTATGCTTACTGCAGCTGGAGATAAAAAAATTAATGTTATAAAAGAGGTAAGATCTATTACCGCTTTAGGACTTAAAGAAGCAAAAGATTTAGTTGAAGGTGCACCGAAAGAAGTCAAAACAGGTGTTAATAAAAAAGAAGCCGAAGAGATTAAGCAAAAACTTGAAGCAGCTGGCGCAAAAGTAGAACTAAAATAAATTAGATAGGATTATTCACTGGTTATATTATTAATCAGTAGTTGAGATGCAATTATCTTTTACAGAAAAAAAAAATATAAGAAAAAGTTTCGGGAAACTTAAGGAAAGCTTATCAATACCTAATCTTATTGAGGTACAAAAGAATTCTTATAAAGAACTAACAGAATTTAAGAAGGATGTGGAGCAACATTTAGTCAAAGGTTTTGACAGAGTTTTTAAAAGTATTTTCCCAATTGAAGATTTAAATGATAAGGCAACGCTGGAATATGTTTCTTATAAACTAGAAAAACCAAAGTTTGATGTTGAAGAATGTATTGCTAGGGGTCTTACATATTCTGCAGCTTTGAAATGCACCCTTAGGTTAGTAGTTTACGAAATTGATCAAGAGAATAATACTAAAGATGTTTTATCTGCAAAGGAACAAGAAGTATATATGGGTGAAGTTCCAATGATGACAAACAGTGGAACATTCATAACAAATGGTGTTCAAAGAGTTGTCGTTAATCAGATGCATAGAAGTCCAGGTGTATTTTTTGATCATGATAAGGGTAAATCTCATGCTAGTGGAAAGTTATTGTTTAATTGTAGAGTAATTCCCAATCGTGGTTCTTGGTTAGATTTTGAATTTGATGTTAAAGATTTATTATATTTTAGAATAGATAGGAAAAAGAAAATATTAGTATCTACTTTATTACAAGCTCTCGGTTTTAATAAAAATGATATTGTTGATGAATTTTATAGAAAAGAAACATTAATATACGATAAAAACTTAAAAAAGTGGAAAACTAAATTTGATCCAGAAAATTATAAAGCTAAAAATTTTTCAGAAGAAGTAATTGATGCAAAAAATAATAAGATTGTTGTAAAATTAGGAGAAAAAATTAATTTTTTAACAGCAAAAAAACTTTCAAATGATGGTTTAAAAGAGATATTTATTTCAAGTGAAGCTCTTTATGGTAAATTTTTACATAGAGACATTATTGTTGGAGAAGACACTTTTAAAATCGGGACTGAATTAAATGAAACAATCTTAAGTAAAATTGTTGAATCTGATATAAAAACTATTGAAATTTCTAAAACAAACTCAATAAATAAAGGTCCATATTTACTATTGAGTCTTTTTAATGATAAAAATGAAAATAAAAATGATGCAATTACTGAAATATATAAAGTTTTAAGACCAGGAGAACCTCCAACAATAGAAATAGCAACTCAAATATTTAACAATTTATTTTTTAGTTCTGATAGATATGACCTTTCAGATGTTGGTAGAGTAAAGATGAATTCAAGATTGGAATTAACTTGTTCTGATAAGATTACAATATTAAGAAATGATGACATATTAGCAATAATTCAGAAAATGTTAGATCTTAGAGATGGAAAAGATGAAGTAGACGACATTGACCATCTAGGAAATAGGAGAGTAAGGTCTGTAGGAGAGCTCGTTGAAAATCAAGCACGTATCGGTGTTTATAGAATGGAAAGAGCAATTAAAGAAAAAATGACAACTCTTGATGTAGAGTCAGTAATGCCTCAAGACTTAATTAACGCAAAACCTCTTACAATTTCTTTGAAAGATTTTTTTGCTACCTCGCAATTGTCTCAATTTATGGATCAAACTAATCCTTTATCTGAAATAACCCATAAAAGAAGAGTGTCCGCACTAGGCCCAGGAGGTTTAACAAGAGAAAGAGCTGGGTTCGAAGTAAGAGATGTTCATCCAACTCATTACGGGAGAATTTGTCCAATCGAAACTCCTGAGGGTCCAAATATTGGTTTAATAAATAGTTTGTCTACTTATTCAAAAATAAATAAATATGGTTTCATTGAAAGTCCTTATAAAAAAGTAAAAGATGGAATAGTTCAGAGCAATATAGAGTATCTATCTGCAATGGAAGAAACTAAATTCACAATTGCGCAAGCAAATTCCTTGATTGATAAAAACGGCAAATTTACTGAAGAACTTGTCTCATGTAGGCAAAATTTAAATTTTATATTAGCCAAACCTGAAAATATTGATTATATCGACGTATCACCAAAGCAACTTGTATCAGTTGCTGCTTCACTTATACCGTTCTTAGAAAATGATGATGCTAATAGAGCATTAATGGGTTCAAACATGATGAGACAGGCAGTTCCATTATTAAAACCTGAAGCTCCACTTGTGGGAACTGGTATCGAAAGTGATGTTGCTCTCGATTCAGGTGTAACTATTGTTGCAAGACGAGACGGAGTTGTTGATAAAATTGATGGAAAAAGAATAGTTATTAAAGCTTCTAGTGAAAAAGATTATTCTAAATCAGGTGTAGATATCTATAATTTACAAAAATTTAAAAGATCTAATCAAAATACATGTATAAATCAAAAACCATTAGTACGAGTTGGTGATAAGGTTAAATCTGGTGATATTATAGCTGATGGTCCATCCACTAAAGTTGGAGAACTTGCTTTAGGTAAAAATGTGACCGTAGCTTTTATGCCATGGCAAGGTTATAACTTTGAAGATTCAATATTGATCTCAGAGAGATGTGTAACTGATGATGTATTTACGTCAATTCATATCGAAGAATACGAAGTAATGGCCAGAGATACTAAATTGGGTGAGGAAGATATTACAAGAGATATTCCAAATGTTAATGAAGAATCTTTAAAAAACTTAGACGAATCTGGAATAGTTTATATTGGAGCGGAAGTAAAACCCGGAGATATTTTAGTAGGAAAAGTAACACCCAAAGGAGACACCGCTTCAGGTCCTGAAGAAAAATTACTAAGGTCAATTTTTGGAGAGAAAGCTATTGATGTAACTGATACCTCATTAAAAATGCCAAGTGGTAGTGGGGGTATTGTAGTAGATGTAAGAGTATTTAATAGACATGGTATTGATAAAGATGAAAGATCAATAACTATAGAAAGAGCTGAAATTGAAAGTGTTCAAGAAGATAAGAAAGTCGAGGAAGAAATTTTAGAAAGAAGTATTAAACAAAGACTTTCATCAATTTTAAATGGTATAAAAACTAATAAAAAAATAAAAGATGTGGAAGTTAATACAGCTTTATCAGAAGAAATAATAAATAATCTCCCCATTTCTGATTTATTTAAAATTACAATGGAAGACCAGGACAAACAATCTTCTTTGTCTCAGATAAAAGACCAATACAACAGTGCAAAACAAGATATTCAAGAGAGATTTGAGGATAAAGTTTTAAAAATTAGACAAGGAGATGATTTATTACCTAGTGTTATGAAAATGGTTAAAGTATTTGTTGCTATAAAGAGAAGATTGAGGCCAGGTGATAAAATGTCAGGAAGGCACGGCAACAAAGGAGTGGTTAGTAAAATAGTTCCAGTCGAAGACATGCCATACAGAGAAAATGGTAAACCAGTGGATATAGTTCTCAACCCTTTAGGTGTTCCAAGTAGGATGAATGTTGGTCAGATATTAGAAACACATTTAGGATGGTCATGCACAGAACTTGGAGAAAAATTAAATCAATTGGTAAATGAAAACCAAAAGAAAATAGAAAAAACAGAAAAAATAAAATCATTTTTAAAAAATGTATATGGAAAAGAAATATTTGACGAAGATATTGAGAAATTAAATCAATCAGAGTTTGAGGATTTATGTTCAAACATAAGACATGGAGTTCCAATAGCAACACCAGTATTTGATGGAGCTAAAGAAAATGATGTTACAAAAATGTTAGAATTAGCAGAGTTGCCTAATTCGGGACAAACTACTCTTTGGGATGGAAGAACAGGGGAGAAATTTGATAGACCAGTTACAGTTGGGACTATTTATATGTTAAAACTTCATCATTTAGTAGAAGATAAAATTCACGCTAGATCTACTGGACCATACAGCTTGGTAACACAACAACCTTTAGGTGGAAAAGCTCAATTAGGTGGCCAAAGATTTGGAGAAATGGAAGTTTGGGCATTAGAAGCTTATGGAGCATCTTATACACTTCAAGAAATTTTAACTGTTAAATCTGATGATGTTGCTGGTAGAGTTAAAGTCTACGAAACTATTGTAAAAGGTGAGGAAAACTTTGAGTCCGGTATACCAGAATCATTTAACGTTTTAGTTAAAGAAATTAAATCTCTAGCACTAAATGTTGAGTTAAATTAATATGAGCAAAGAATTAACAGATCTATTTAAATCATCAGAAATTTCAGAAGCGCAAAATTTTAATAGCATTAAAATAACTCTTGCTAGTCCAGAAAAAATTAAATCTTGGACTTATGGTGAAATAAAAAAACCTGAAACAATAAATTATAGAACCTTTAGACCAGAAAAAGATGGATTATTTTGTGCAAGAATATTTGGACCTATAAAGGATTATGAGTGTCTATGTGGTAAGTATAAGAGAATGAAGTTCAGAGGAATTATATGTGAAAAATGTGGTGTAGAAGTAACAAAATCAAACGTAAGACGTGAAAGAATGGGTCACATTAATTTAGCAACACCTGTCGCTCATATATGGTTTTTAAAATCGTTACCGAGTAGAATATCTCTTGCAATAGATATGAAGTTAAAAGAGGTTGAAAGAGTACTTTACTTTGAAAACTTTATAGTTATTGAGCCAGGCTTAACTGGACTTAAGAAGAATCAGCTTTTAGGTGAAGAGGAACTTATAAAATACCAAGATGAATACGGTGAAGAATCGTTTACTGCAGGTATAGGAGCGGAGGCAATTTTAGAAATACTTAAGTCGATTGATTTAGAACAGGAAAAAGAAGTTTTAATTAAATCAATTAAAGAGACTAAATCAAAAGTTTCGGAAGAAAGATCAATTAAAAGATTAAAATTAATAGAGTCTTTTATAGAAACTGGAAACAAACCTGAATGGATGATTTTAACAACAATACCCGTGATACCGCCAGAACTAAGGCCATTAGTTCCATTGGATGGAGGTAGATTTGCTACATCTGATTTAAATGATTTATACAGAAGAGTAATAAATAGGAATAATCGTTTGAAAAGATTAATGGATCTAAAAGCTCCTGATATAATTGTAAGAAATGAAAAGCGAATGCTTCAAGAGTCTGTAGATGCATTATTTGACAATGGTAGAAGAGGGAGAGTAATCACAGGTACAGGAAAAAGACCTCTTAAATCTTTAGCTGAAATGTTAAAAGGTAAGCAAGGTAGATTTAGACAAAACCTATTAGGTAAAAGAGTAGATTATTCAGGAAGATCTGTGATTGTAGTTGGACCAGATTTAAAATTACATGAATGCGGTCTACCAAAAAAAATGGCTCTAGAATTGTTTAAACCGTTTTTGTATGCAAGATTAAATAAACTTGGATTAGCATCTACAATAAAACAAGCCAAGAAACTTGTTGAAAGAGAAAGAAATGAAGTCTGGGATGCTTTGGAATTAATTGTTAGAGAGCATCCTGTTATATTAAATAGAGCTCCAACATTACATAGACTAGGCGTTCAAGCATTTGAGCCAAAATTAATTGAAGGTAACGCAATTGAACTGCATCCATTAACTTGTGCAGCATTTAATGCAGATTTTGATGGAGATCAAATGGCAGTTCACGTACCATTAAGTTTAGAGGCACAATTAGAAGCAAGAGTATTAATGATGTCTACAAACAATATTTTAAGCCCATCAAATGGCAAACCTATTATTGTTCCAAGTCAGGACATGATTTTAGGTATATATTATCTTTCTCAACCTCCATATCAAACAGATAGAGTAGAAGGATATTTTGTAAATACCTCAGAGATAGAACATGCTCTAGAAATTGGTCAAATTAAAGTTCATTCAAGAATTGTTTCAAGATTTGCTACAATTGATGAAAAAGGCAATTCCAAATATGAAAAACATATTAGTACAGCTGGAAGATTTTTATTAGCAAACTTAATTCCAAAAAATATAAATAATAAATTTGCTTTAGTTGACAGATTATTGCCAAAGAAAATAGTTTCTGAAGTTATTGATCATGTTTTCCGATTTTCTGGACAGAAAAGTACAGTAATATTTTGTGACAAATTAAAGGACCTGGGATTTAAACACGCTTTTAAAGCAGGAATATCATTTGGTAAAGACGATTTAGTAATACCAGATAACAAACAACAATTAATTGATGAAACTAAAAAACTTATTTCTGATTATGAAAATCAATATGCAGAAGGATTAATAACTAGAGGTGAAAAATACAATAAAGTTATTGATGCGTGGTCGAAATGCACAGATAAAGTAGCTTCAGAAATGATGAAAAGAATTTCTGCAACAGAAATGACTGAAGATGGTCTAAAAATTAATTCTGTATTTATGATGGCAGATAGTGGAGCTAGAGGTTCAGCAGCTCAAATGAAACAGTTAGCTGGTATGAGAGGTTTAATTGCAAAACCATCTGGAGAAATAATAGAATCTCCAATTACATCAAACTTTAAAGAAGGGTTAACTGCATTAGAATATTTTAACTCAACACATGGTGCTCGAAAAGGACTAGCTGATACTGCATTAAAGACTGCAAGTTCTGGATACTTAACAAGGAGACTTTGTGATGTTGCTCAAGATTTAACAATTACTCAAGTTAAATGTGATAACCCAAGTTTCATAAAACTTACAGAGGTCTTAGAAGGTGGAAATATAATGGTTAGCTTATCTGAAAGAGCTCTTGGAAGAGTAACAGCAAAAGATGTAAAAAATCCGTTAACAGGTGAAGTTTTAATAAAGAAGAATAGCATGATCGATGAGGCTGCATGTGAAAAAATTGACTCTGCAGGTGTAAAAAACTTGAATGTTTATTCGGTAATGACATGTAGTTTGAAAGAAGGTGTATGTGCAACTTGTTATGGAAGAGATTTATCAAGAGGTAAAATGGTACATGTTGGTGAAGCAATTGGAATGATATCAGCTCAATCTATTGGCGAGCCAGGAACTCAGCTTACAATGAGAACTTTTCACGTTGGAGGAACTGCATCAGTGAAACAAGACTCTCAAATAGTATCTAACAATAATGGTATATTAAAGATTGTTAACACAAATCTATTAGTAGACTCAAAAAAGAATTTAATTGTAATGGGAAGAAATACAGAATTATCTATAGAAGATGATAATGGATTACAAGTAGCTGCTTATAAGGTTCCATATGGATCAAAACTTTTCTTTGAGAATGGAGATAAAGTTAAAAAAGGATCAAAAATATGTGAATGGGATCCATATACAACGCCTGTTATTGCTGAAAAAGATGGAATAGCAAATTATGTAGATTTAATAGATGGTGTATCAATTGCGGAAACAACTGATGATGCAACTGGAATTTCTACAAAAGCTGTAGTTGATTGGAAAACACAATCTAAGAATACTGATTTAAAACCAAGAATTACATTAAGAGATGCAAAAGGAAATGTAGTTAAAAAAGCTGATGACAATGAAGCAAGATACTACTTAGTACCAGACTCAATTTTATCTGTTAAAGATGGTCAAAAAATTTCAGCTGGTGATGTAATAGCCAGATTACCTAAAGAGACAACGAAGACTAAAGATATTACAGGAGGTCTCCCAAGAGTTGCTGAATTATTTGAAGCAAGAAAAGCAAAAGATAGTGCAATTATTGCAGAAAATGATGGTAAAGTAATATTTGGCAAAGAGGTAAGAGGTAAACAGAGAGTAACAATTGAATCCGAAAATGGTGATACTTCAAGTTACTTAATTCCAAAAGGAAAACATATTAATTTTAATCAAGGGGAAAAAATTAAAAAAGGTGAGTACCTGTTAGATGGTCAACCATTACCACATGATATTCTTAGAATATTAGGTATTGAAGAATTAACTGAATATTTCGTTAATCAGGTACAAGATGTTTACAGATTACAAGGTGTAATCATAAATGATAAGCACATAGAAGTTATCCTTAGACAAATGCTGAAAAAAGTTGAAGTTAAAACCCAAGGTGACAGCTCATTACTTCCTGGAGAAATTATTGATAGAATAAGATTTGAAAATATGAATGAGCAACTTGTTAAAGATGGTAAAAATCCTGCTATTGGAGAGAGGGTTTTAATGGGAATAACTAAAGCTTCCCTTCAAACAGAGTCATTCATTTCAGCTGCTTCTTTCCAAGAAACTACAAGAGTTCTAACAGACGCTGCTATTAAAGGTAAGGTAGATAAGTTATCAGGATTAAAAGAAAATGTTATTGTTGGTAGATTAGTTCCTGCTGGAACTGGATCTGTTAAAAATTTGTGGAACAAAAAAGCTCGTTTAGATGATGAAAAATTCATTGCTGAAAATGAAAAGATAGAGCAAGCAGAAAACCCTGTAAATCAATAAAAAAACGTCATTTTTCCTTGTCTTTTAATTTGACAAATGGAATTTCTATAGTAATTTGTGCGTGTTTTTGGTTGGAATGTAGTGTCTTGTTCACTAAACGCTGCCACAAATAACATGACAGTTATTTCCTCTAAATTCAAACTAATATAAAAATTTTATGCCAACAATTAACCAATTGTTAAGAAAAGGAAGAGATAAACAAATTTCCAGGAACAAAGTTCCTGCACTTCAAAAACAACCTCTGAAAAGAGGTGTTTGTGTTAAAGTTTATACAACGACTCCAAAAAAACCAAATTCTGCATTAAGGAAAGTAGCAAGAGTTAGATTATCAAATGGTTTTGAAGTTACAGCTTATATACCTGGAGAAGGCCATAATTTACAAGAGCATTCTGTAGTACTGATAAGAGGTGGACGTGTTAAAGATTTGCCTGGTGTTAGATATCATATTCTTCGCGGCAACTTAGATACCCAAGGTGTTGCAAATAGAAAACAAAGACGTTCTCTATACGGAACAAAAAAAGGTAAATAAAGATGTCTAGAAAAAGAAAAGCTCCAAAAAAAATTCCTATTGTTGATCCTAAATACAAATCTGTAATAATACCAAAATTAATAAATTCAATAATGTTAGATGGTAAAAAAACTATTGCTGAAAAAATAGTTTATGATGCTATTGACAAGATAAAATCAAAATCTAAAGATGAACCTCTTCCAGTTTTAATTGCTTGTTCAATACAAAATTCATTTATAACTGGTAACATTCCTGGAAATGCTGCATCTACGAGACTAACTTGAGTGTTAGGTTCTGCACCAAATTTTGTTGATGATTGTGAGAAAAGTTTAGACTCTGAAGTAACTTGAGCGTGCACTTCTAAACCAATTATCACTTCATATTGTTTATTTTCTCTATCAATAAGATATTCACTATTTTTACTCACTTAACCACCAGTCTGAAATATCATTTTTAAAATTAATTTTATCTTCTAATGCATAAGAAATATTAAGTATATTTTGCTCATCAAAAGGTTTTCCAATTACTTGAAGACCTAAAGGATAATTATTTTTATCTTTACCGGCTGGTATAGAAATACCTGGTAATCCTGCTAGATTTATTGGAACTGTAAATATATCATTTAAATACATTGATACTGGATCATTTGTTTTTTCAGCAATTTTAAAGGCTGAGCTTGGAGTAGATGGAGTTAAAATTGCATCAACTTTAGAAAAGGCATCATCAAAATCTTTTTTTATTAATTGTCTTACTTTCTGCGCTTTTAGATAATAGGCATCATAGTATCCAGAAGATAAAACGTAAGTTCCAATCATAATTCTTCTTTTAACTTCATCACCAAAACCTTCAGATCTAGTTTTTTCGTACATTTCTATTAAATTTTGACCAGGAGATCTAAAACCATATTTAACACCATCGTATCTAGCTAGATTTGAAGATGCTTCAGCTGGTGCAACAATATAATAAGTTGGTAATGCGTAATTAGTATGTGGAAGCGAAATATCGATAATTTCTGCTCCACAATCTTTTGCATATGAGATACCATTTTTCCATAGCTGTTCAATTTCGTCAGGCATATTATCAACTCTATATTCTTTAGGAATACCAATTTTCTTTCCTTTAATATCTTTTGATAATTCTTTTGAATAATAATTTCTTTTGTAATCAATTGAAGTTGAATCTTTTTGATCAAATGAAGAAATCACCTCTAAAAGCATAGAACAGTCTCTTACATTTTTCGTCATAGGTCCTGCTTGGTCTAAAGATGAAGCGAATGCTACAATTCCATAACGAGAACAACTTCCATATGTAGGTTTAAGTCCAACAGTTCCTGTAAATGATGCTGGTTGACGAATAGATCCACCTGTATCTGTTCCAATAGTAACTGGAGTTAAATTTGAAGCAACAGCTGCAGAAGAACCTCCTGAAGATCCACCAGGGACTAAATTTTCTCCTACCGGATTTTGAACATTTCCAAAAAAACTTGTTTCATTTGAAGAGCCCATAGCAAATTCATCGCAATTAAGTTTACCAAGAAGTATTGCTCCTTGACTCCACAAATTTTGGGTAACTGTAGACTCATATGTGGGAAAGAAATTATTTAATATTTTGCTACCTGCTGTTGTTCTAACTCCATTTGTACAGAATAAATCTTTAACAGCAATAGGAATACCCGGTAGTTTTAAATCTAAATTAGGATTAGAATCAAATTTCTTTGACTGATCTATTGCTTTTTCAAAATTATCCGTAACATAAACATTTAATTTTTTTGATTTTTCAGCACGGTTTATAAATGCTTTTGTAATTTCCTCTGAAGATAGTTTTTGTTTTTTTATATTCGATGTTAATTCAAATAAACTTTGACTTGTTATATCTGACATTATTCAACAACCTTTGGTACAACAAAAAAATCTTTATTTTCTTGAGGTGAGTTTTTTAAAATTTTTTCTCTAATATTTTTTGATTTAATTTCATCTTTTCTAAATCTAAGGGTGGTCTCAGCAATTGATGTTAAAGCTTGAACATTATCAGTATTTAATTCATTTAATTTTTCTATAAATTCAAATATATTATTTAAGTCGCCCTTTAATTTGTTGGCTTTTTCATCATCAATAGAAATTCTTGCTAATTTCGAAATGTGCTTTACTGTTTTAAGATCTATACTCATATGGTAAAAATATTGCCGCAAACTATCACTTAAGTAAATAATATACAATATGATCACAATTAAGGAGTTTAAAAAGAAACAGCTAAATACATCTAGATTGATTGGTCTTGATTTAGGTTCAAAGAGAATTGGTGTAGCTATATGTGATGAAAATCAAAAAATTGCCACACCGCTTAAAACAATAAACAAATCCAAATTTGAGGATCTGATCAATGAATTAGAGGATATTATTAGAGAAAATAATATTAAGGGAATAATTATTGGTAATCCAATAAATATGGACGGAACCTTTGGTAAATCTTCTCAATCAGTCAATGATGTGTCAAAAGCAATATCAAAAGAAATTAATCTTCCAATAAGTCTTTGGGATGAAAGATTATCAACAGTTGGGGCGTTTAAATTAACTGAAAATTTAGGTATTAATGTAACTAAAAGAGAAAAAAATATAGATAAAAATGCTGCCGCATTTATCTTACAAGGTGCCATAGATTTTATTAATAATTAATACTTGCATTAATCAACCTTTGTGGCTATAGAGTTGGTTTTAATGGCAACTAAAACCAAAGCTATTAAAATTTCTCAAAAACATCTCCTGGGTATTCAAGATTTATCAATAAATGATGTTAATTTAATCTTAAAAGAAGCTGAAAAATTTATTGAGTTAAACAAAAGTAAAAATAAAAAATTGGATTTACTTAAGGGAAAAACACAAATTAACCTTTTTTTTGAACCATCAACAAGAACACAAAGCTCATTTGAACTAGCAGGAAAAAGATTAGGTGCAGATGTTATGTCAATGAATATAACAAACTCAGCAATTAAAAAAGGTGAAACGCTAATAGACACCGCAATGACATTAAATGCAATGCATCCTGATATAATAGTTATTAGACATCAAGATTCAGGAGCTTGTAATCTTTTATCTCAAAAAGTTAATTGTGCTGTTTTAAATGCTGGTGATGGAAGAAGAGAGCACCCTACCCAAGCATTACTTGATGCATTAACTATATTAAATAGGAAAAAAAAAATTCAAGGATTAAAAGTTGCAATTTGTGGAGATATTCTACATTCAAGAGTAGCAAGATCTAATATTTACTTGCTAAACATGTTGGGTGCCGAGGTTAATATTGTAGCTCCGTCAAACCTTTTACCAAAAGATATAGAAAAATTTGGAGTTAATATTTTTTCAAATATGAAGAGAGGCGTAAAAGATTGCGACATAGTAATGATGCTTAGACTTCAAAATGAAAGAATGAGTAGTTCATTCTTGTCATCTAATAGAGAGTATTATGAATACTATGGACTAACACAGGATAAATTAGAATATGCAAAATCAGATTCAATTATTATGCATCCTGGTCCAATGAACCGCGGTATTGAAATTGATACAAAACTAGCTGATGACACCAATATGAGTGTTGTAAAAGAACAAGTTGAATTAGGTGTTGCTATAAGAATGGCATGTTTAAAAATTTTTTGTGAATGATGAAAAAAAAATACTTTATTAACGCAAATATAATTGATCCTCATAACAACATAAGTGAAATAGGAGGATTAATAATAGGTGAAGATGGAAAAATTGAAGGTGTTGGCAAAAAGGTGAATAAAAACAATATTCCTAGTAGAGAAAAAGTTATTGATTTAAAAGAGAATTATATTTTCCCTGGTATAGTTGATATGAGAGTATTTGTAGGTGAGCCAGGTTATGAATATAAAGAAAATTTTAGAACTTTGAGCAATGCTGCATTATGCGGGGGAGTAACCTCAGTTGTAACAATGCCTAATACTGATCCAATAATTGACAACGTTTCAATAGTAGATTTTTTAAAAAGACGAGGTAGAGATAAATCAAAAATAAATATATTTCCCACAGCATCTCTAACAAAGGGTACTGAAGGTACAAATATGACAGAGTTTGGTCTTCTACAAAGTAAAGGGATAATAGCATTTACAGATGGAATTAAAACAATTCAGAATACAAGAGTTATGTCCAGAATAATGAATTCAGCAAAAGATTTGGGATCTTTAATAATGCAATATGCCGAAGATCAAGAATTGGCTGAAAATGGCATGATAAATGATGGAATAATTTCGACAAAACTTGGTTTACAAGGTATCCCAGAAATAGCAGAACTAATAATTATAGAGAGAGATTTAACATTATTAGAAGAATATAATTGTCGTTATCACATTTCTCAGATTTCATCAGGAAAAGCAGTTGAAATTATTAAAGATAGAAAAGATAAAGTAAGATTTTCCTGTGGGGTATCAATAAATAATTTATCTTTAAATGAAAATGATATTGGTGACTTTAGAACTTTTTTAAAATTGTCACCGCCACTTAGAACTGAAGATGATAGATTAAGTTTAGTGCAAGGATTAAATGATGGTACAATCGATGTAATAGTTTCAGATCACAAACCTGAAGATGAAGAGCAAAAAAGATTAACATTTGCTCAAGCCGCAACAGGAGCAACTGGTATTGAAACGTTATTATCTTTGTCATTAGAATTATATCACAATGGATCTGTAAAACTTGAAAAAATTATTGCTGCAATAACCTCAAATCCAGCAAAAATTTTGAAAATTAATAAAGGTAATTTATCCGTAGGTAATGATGCAGATTTCTGTATTGTGGATATAAATAAACCTTGGGTAGTAAAGCAAGAAAATTTGGTTTCTAAATCAAAAAATACTTCAATTGAAAATAAAAGATTACAAGGAAAAGTTACCAATACATACGTAAAAGGACAAGAGCTTTACAATATTTAAATGGAAATTTTTATTTTATCACTTTTATCATATTTATTAGGTTCTATTCCTTTTGGATTTTTATTAACAAAAATTTTTTTAAAAAAAGACATAAGAGAAACAGGATCGGGTAATATAGGCGCCACCAATGTTTTAAGAACTGGTAATAAATTTTTAGGTTACTCAACTTTATTACTAGACATTTTAAAAGCGGTTTTGCCAATAATTTATGTTAAATTAAATTATCCAGAATCTATTTACATTTGTTCATTATCTGTTTTTTTAGGACATGTATTTCCAATATGGTTAAAATTTAAAGGTGGTAAGGGTGTTGCAACATATGTTGGAATGTTGATTATTCTAAATTATTTTTTGGGTATTGTTTTTGGTATTGTTTGGGTAATTACATATTTAATTTCTAAATATTCATCGTTAGGATCAATTCTTGGATCATTAAGTGTTCCTATTTTTATAATTTTTTATAGCAATGATAACATCATGTTTTACTTCATAATGTTTATTTTAATTTTTTACACTCATAGAGAAAACGTTAAACGCTTGATAAATAAAGAAGAAACTAAGACAAAAATTTAATAATTTGACAGTTTAACTGTTTTAAGTACGTTCACTAATTATGAATCTAGTAATTGTTGAAAGTCCAGCAAAAGCAAAAACAATTAATAAATATTTAGGATCAGATTATACAGTTCTTGCAAGCTATGGGCATATAAGAGATCTTCCTTCAAAAAATGGTTCAGTTGATCCTGAAAATGATTTTAAAATGATTTGGGAAGTAGATAGTTTTTCAAAAAAATATTTAAAAGAAATTACAGATAGTGCTAAAGATTCAAAAAAAATTATCCTAGCTACAGACCCTGATAGAGAAGGTGAAGCAATAGCTTGGCATGTAAAAGAGTTTCTTGAAGAAAAAAAATTATTAAAAGATAAAGAAGTTGAAAGAGTTGTTTTCAACGAAATAACAAAAAAAGCAGTTACAAATGGAATAGATAATCCAAGAAAAATAGAGCCACATTTAGTTGATGCTTATATGGCAAGAAGAGCTTTAGATTATCTAGTAGGTTTTAATATCTCCCCCATTCTATGGACAAAATTACCAGGTTCTAAATCTGCTGGTCGAGTTCAGTCTGTAGCTCTAAGACTTTTAACCGAAAGAGAACATGAAATAGAAGTTTTTCAACCAAAAGAATTTTGGACTTTAAATATAATTTTTAAAAATAACAAAAATGAAAAAATAAATACAACTATTTCACAATTAGATGGAAATAAGGTTGAAAAATTTTCATTTAAAAACAAACAAGATATTAACGATGCTTTATCTCGAATAAAAAATAAAAAATACAATATAACAGACATAAGCTCAAAAACTTATAACAGAAATCCATCAGGCCCTTTTACTACATCAACATTACAACAAACAGCATCAAGTAAACTTGGTTTTGGAGCATCAAGGACAATGCAAATTGCTCAAAGACTATATCAAGGAATTGATATTGAAGGTGAAACCGTAGGATTAATTACTTATATGAGAACAGATGGAACTAATATTTCAAAAGATGCGATAACAACTTTCAGAGATTTTATAATGCAGAATTATGGTGATAAATATTTACCGGAACAACCTCTAAATTATAGTGGTAAAAAAGCAAAGAATGCTCAAGAAGCTCACGAAGCTATACGTCCAACAGAAATAATTCGAAAACCAGAAGATATGAAAACATACTTAAGTACTGATCAATATAAACTTTATAATTTAATATGGTCTAGATCTTTATCATCACAAATGCAGTCAGCAAAATTTGATAGAAAAACTATTACCATCAATTCAGATGACGATAAAAATATATTCAAAGCTAGTGGTTCAACATTAAAATTTGATGGTTTCCTTAAACTGTATAAGATCGATGAAAATGATGATGACAATGAAAATACTTTGCCAGATGTTAAAAAAGGTGATGTAATGTTTGAAGATCATATTGATGAACAGCACTATACACAACCACCACCTAGATATTCAGAGGCAAGTCTAGTTAAAAAATTAGAGGAGCTAGGAATTGGAAGACCATCTACTTATGCAAGTATTATTTCAGTAATAGCTAATAGAGGTTATGCTGATATAAATAATAAAAGATTTTTCCCAACTGATAGAGGGAAATTACTTTCTGCTTTTTTAGAAAAATTATTTACCAAATATGTTGATTATGATTTTACTGCAAAATTAGAAGATCAATTAGACGATATAACATCAGGTAAAGAAAATTGGATAAAAGTCTTAGAGAACTTTTGGAAAGACTTTAATTCTAATGTTTCAGGTGTGAAAGAAAAAAGAACCAGAGAAGTATTAGACCTATTAAATGAAAGTCTTGGATCACTAATATTTGAGGTCGATAAGGATGGAAATATTGATAGAAAATGCAAGCTTTGTGAATCTGGACAATTAAGTTTAAAAAATAGTTTTAGAGGTGGTGCTTTTATTGGGTGTTCAAATTATCCAGAATGCAAATTTACAAGACCACTATCAAAATCTAAAGCAGCACAACAATTGACACTAGCAGAACCTAAATTCATTGGAAAAAATGATAAAGGTAAAGATATTTTTCTTAAAAATGGAAGATTTGGTCCATATTTGCAATTTGAGAAAGAAATCATAGAGGAAGATGAAAAAATTAAAAAGAAAAAAAGAAAATTAAAGAAAGAGGAAAATAATTTAAAAAATGTTTCTATCCCTAAAGGAATTGAGATTGAAAATATTGATTTAAAAAAGGCAAAATACTTATGCTCGTTACCGTTAAGTTTAGGTAAAAATCCTGAAAATGATAAAGATATTACTGTGAATGTTGGAAGATTTGGTCCTTATCTTAAATGTGAAAATAAATCTGCTAGACTAGAAAATGTAGATGAATTGTTCACGATTGGGTTGAATAGAGCTGTTACATTAATTGCTGAAGCTAAACCAGGAAGAATTTCATCATCTATGATAAAAGATTTAGGAGAGCACCCTGAAGATAAAAAGCCAGTTAGAGTGATGAAAGGTCAGTATGGTCCTTACATTAAATACAAATCGTTAAATGCGACTATTCCCGAAGAAAAAGATCCTGCTGAATTAACTATGGAAGAAGCATTAATTTTAATTGAGAAAAGAAAAGAATACGATAGAAATAAAAAGAAAAAGAAAAGCAAATAATGTCTGCAGATGAAAATATAAAGAATTTAAATATTATTCTTCCAAAAGCCAATGATCCTGTTGGATCATATGCCGCTACAAGAATATCTGGAAATTTACTATATATATCTGGTCAAATATCAATTGATGAGAATGGAAATTTAATTAAGGGAAAACTCGGAAAAGATTATAATACTGAGCAAGGTTATGAGGCAGCTAAAAGATGCGCATTAAGTATAATATCTCAAGCAAAAAAAGCATGTGGTGATGATTTATCCAAAATTAAATCATGTTTGAAACTTACTGGATATGTTAATTCTACTGATGATTTTATTGAGCAACCAAAAGTAATAAATGGAGCCTCAGATCTAATAAAAAGCGTATTTCACGAAGCCGGCTCACATGCAAGAGCTGCTGTTAGTGCTAACAGCCTTCCGTTAGGAGTTGCAGTTGAAGTTGATGCAATATTTGATCTTAATTAATTATCTACCAATACTAAAATAATTTATTTTATTTTTTTTCATTTCAGAAGTTGAGTAAAGATTTCTCATATCAAAAACTTTAAAATTTCTTTTTTTTGTAATTTTTTTAAAGTTTAGTTGCTTAAATTCATTCCACTCTGTGTGAATAATTATTAGATCTGCCATTTTGCAGGCATCTTTTATATTTTCAAAAAATTTAATATTTTTGGATTTAAAAATTTTTTTTTTACCAGTTGGATCGTAATAATTTATATATGCACCTTTTCTTGATAATGCTGGTATCATTTTTAATGTGGAAGAATCTCTCATATCATCAGTACCTGGTTTAAAAGTAACACCTAAAAATGTAATTTTTTTATTTTTAATTTTGTTACCCATTATTTTGCTAATTTTATTTAATAATAAATTAGATCTTTTATCATTTGAATTTATTACTGATTTTACAATTGAAAGATTTGTTTTAAACATTCGACCAGTTGAAACCAGTGCCCTTGTATCCTTTGGAAAACATGATCCACCATAGGCTGGACCAGCACGTAGAAATCTGCTTCCAATCCTTTCATCTAAACCCATTCCAATTGCTACTTCTTTAACATCTATATTTGATTTTTCACATAAATTGGCTATTTCATTAATAAATGTAATTTTAGTCGCTAAAAAAGCGTTTGATGCATATTTAATTAGTTCCGCCGATCTTCTAGAAGTATGAAAATATCTTCCACCCTTCTTAATTAAAGGGAGATATAATTTTTTCATAATTTTATTCGCTTTATTGCTGCTAGTACCTACAACAACTCTATCTGGAAATTGAAAATCTCTAATAGCTTCACCTTCTCTTAAAAATTCAGGATTAGATACAACATCAAACTTATTTTTATTTATATTTGATTTTAAGATTTTTGTAATTTTATCACCTGTTGTAACTGGGACTGTAGATTTAGTAACTATTATTTTATACCTATTTAGATTAGATTTTATACTTTTGGTAACATTAAATACATATTTCAAATCAGCTTTATTATTTTTGGTAGGAGTTCCAACGCAAATAAATATGATATCTGACTTTTTTATTGAGCTAGAAATATCTGTTGTAAATAAAAGTCTTTTTTTTTTTAAATTACTTACAACCATTTCTTGAAGACCAGGTTCATAAATTGGGATTATTCCTTTATTTAATTTTTCTATAATTTCTCTGTTAATATCAACACATGTAACTGTATTACCTAAGTCAGAAAAACAGGCCCCACTAACTAAACCAACATAACCAGATCCAATAATACAAATTTTCATAGCTTAGAAATTTCAATTCCAGATTTAATATAACCTTTCAAAGACCCACAATCTAAATAATTACCTTTAAATTTATGTCCGATGAATAAATTTTGATCTAATATCATTCTTCTTATTGCATCTGTAATATGTATTTCTCCACCTTTACCTTTTTTTTGATTTTTTAAATAATGAAAAATTTTTTTTGATAAAATGTATCTTCCTACTACAGCGTTATTTGAAGGAGCATCTTTAGTATTAGGTTTTTCAATTACATCGGCAATTTTAAAATTAAATTTATCAATATTTTTTTTAATTGAATAAATTCCCCAACGATCTACATTGTTTTTTTTAACTTTCATACTAGCCATTACAGATCCTTTTAATTTTTTATGAATTTTTATCATATCTTTTGAACAATTCTTTTTCATAATTAAATCATCAGGTAACAACATTAAAAAATAATTATTTTTTATAAATTTTTTAGTTTTAAGTACAGCATCTCCTGTTCCCATGGGTTTATTTTGATAAACAAATTTAATTTTTTTTTTAAAAAAAAGAATTTTTTTATACTCTTTTATTATTCTAGCATCTTTTTTTTTTCTTATAATTGATTTGTAAAAATTATCATTATTGAAATATTTCTTTATCATCTCTTTTTTTTTTGAAATAATAAAAATTATTTCACTTACACCAGCTTCAATACATTCATCTAAAATATACTCAATTCCTGGTTTTCCATTTATTGGAAGCAGTTCTTTAGGAAAAACACTTGTCAAAGGTAGCAAACGCGTACCCAAACCAGCAAGAGGAATTATAGCTTGTTTAATCATTAAGATGTTTTACTTATAATCATATTTATTAAAAATGAAAATTTTAAAAAATATTTTTGAACTAAATAAGGCAGTAAAAAATTACAAAAATGTTGGATTTGTACCTACAATGGGGGGTATTCATAAAGGCCACATATCTTTAATAAAAATTTCACAAAAAAATAACAAAGAAACAATAGTAAGTATTTTTGTCAATCCAACACAATTTAATCAGAAAAAAGATTTTAAGAATTATCCTAGGAATATAAGAAGAGATATTTCAATATTAAAAAAACTAAAAGTTAATTATTTATTTTTACCCGAGGTAAATGAAATATATAAAAATAAAATGAAAAATTTTAAACTCAATAAATCTGATAAAATTTTATGTGCTAAATATAGAAAAGGTCATTTTGAGGGTGTACTAAACGTGATGAATAGATTGTTATCTATTGTTAAATCTAAACACGTTTATATGGGTGAAAAAGATTTTCAACAATACATGTTAATTAAAAGAATATTAGGTAAAAAATATAAAATAAATATTATTAGTTGTCCTACCATTCGAGAAAATAATAAAATTGCTTTATCCACAAGAAACAAATTGTTAAATAAATCATACATAAAAAAAGCATCAAAAATAGCCATCAAAGTAGATAATTTAAAAAAATTATCAAAAATGAATAAATCTGTGGATTTGTCAAAATTTAAGAATGAGCTTGAAAATAAATTTAAAATTAAAATCGATTATCTTGAATTTAGAGATGAAAAAAAAATGAAATTAGACAATTTTAAATCTAGATACAGACTATTTATTGCTTATTATATTAATGGAGTAAGATTGATTGATAATTTTTGATTACAAAAAATAAGCTCCCACACCTAAGAAAGACACAAATCCAATTACATCTGTTATTGTAGTAACAAATACACTAGACGAAATTGCAGGATCAATTTTCATTTTATTCAATGTAACCGGCACTAAAATACCAAAAAGACCTGCAACTATCATAGTTAAAACCATTGAAATTGAAATTATTAGGGAGAGCTGAATATCATTGAACCATAGTTGAACTATCAATGAACTAATAATTGCAAAAATAACTCCATTTAAAACTCCAATATTAAATTCTTTAATAATATTATTCGTAAAATTATTTTTTGTTAAATCCTGTGTTGCTAAAGATCTTACTGTCACAGCTAATGTTTGCATACCAGCGTTACCGCCCATTGATGCTACGATTGGCATTAAAAAAGCCAATACTACCATTTGTTCTATAGTGGCACCAAATAAACTAATGCAATAAGTTGCAAGAAATGCAGTAAACAAGTTTAATAACAACCAATTAAATCTTCTCTTCGTTTTTGTTATTACTCCATCAGTAATTTCTTCGTCACCTACTCCAGCTAATCTAAGTACATCTTCCTCAGCTTCTTCTTTTAATACAGTTAAAACATCATCATAAGCTATCATCCCAACTAATTTGTCAGACTTATCCACTACAGCTGCTGAACTCAAATTATAATTTTCAAATAAATTACCGACTTCCTCTCTATCCATATCAACCGGTATTAATGTTTGAGATTCGGCCATAATAGACATCATTTTTGTGTCTCTTGGAGTTCTTAATACTCTTGATGAAGGAACTGTACCAATTGGTTTGAATTCTTGATCAACAATAAATATTTCGAGAAATTCTTCAGGAAGCTCTTTATTTTCTCTGAGATAGTCTATCGTTTGTCCTACAGACCAATTACTTGGTATAGCTGTAAATTCACGCTGCATTAATCTAGCAGCAGAGTCTTCTGGATAACTTAAGCTTTCAAGTAATGCAAATCGGTCTTTTGGAGGTAATGAACCAAGGATTGTATTTTTATCTTTCTCATCTACATTTTCTAAAATTTTAATTGCATCATCTGACTCTAAATTTTTTAGTATGTTTACTATTGAATCAGATGATAAATAAGCAATCATCTCAGACTGAATTGACTCATTTAATTCAACAAAAACTTCAGGATCAACCTTGAAACTATTTAATTTTATTAAATTTTCTCTATCATTTTGACTTAAATGTTCAATTATGTCAGCAGCATCTGCTGGGTGCATTGCATTGAACGAATTTGTAATAAATCCAGCATCATTTGTGGCAATTTTATCTGTGACAACTTTGATAAATTCTTTGTTAAATTCAAAGTTAACTTTTTTATCTTTTATTTTTTTCACTATAGTCATAAAATTTACCTTTAATTTAGTTGGCACTATTAATACAAAATAAAAATAATACAAATTTATAATGACAATAGAGATCAAAAAGTCAGTAAAACCAATAAAATACAAATCTGCGATTGGTATACTTGAAGATAGATTGCACCAAATCAAGGCAAATAAAAATAAAGAACTTATTTGGTTACTTGAACATGAAGAGATTTACACTGGTGGTACAAGTTTTAGTGATAATGAGATTTTAGATAAATCTATAAACTTTATTAAAACGAATAGAGGTGGAAAAATAACATATCATGGTCCTGGTCAATTAGTTTTTTATTTTGTAATAGATTTAAACAAAAGAGGTAAGAATATAAAAAAAATTATAACTGCTATAGAAAAGACAATTATAGATACTTTAAAAAATTATAATATAAAGTGTTTTGCTGATAGAAAAAATATTGGAATTTGGTTTGAGCACAAATCTGGTAAAATAGATAAAATTGCAGCAATAGGCATAAAAGTAAAGAAATGGATTGCTTATCACGGCTTTGCATTAAATATTTCTAATGATCTTAATGTATATAAAAAGATAGTTCCTTGTGGAATTAGAGAAAGAGGAGTTTCAAATTTAAATAAGATAAAAAAACAAAATTATAAAAATATTGAAGATGATTTAATAAAAAATTTTTTATCAAATATTAAAAATTAAGTCTTTTTATTTTTAGCATATTTCTAAAATAATCTGGTGGAGTGGCTCTAAAGGTAAATTTTTTTTCATTTATTTTAAATTTTATTTCATAAGAGTGTAACATTAAATTTTTATTATTTATTTTTGAGATATTTGTTGAATTATATTTCTTATCACCAATAATGGAGTTTCCTAAATTAAATAATTGTTTTCTTAGTTGGTGTTTTCTCCCTGTAATTGGATTTAGTTGAATAAAGGTTGCATTATTATTTTTATCTAAGATTTCATATTTTGTTTCAGCTTTTTCAATAATTTTTTTTTTATTTTCAAATCTTATTAAGTCATCTTTAATCATACCTTTGTCATTTAAAATTAATTCACCATTACATATTGCTAAATAAGTTTTATAAATTTTTCTTAGTCTAAATAGTGAAGTTAGTAACTGGGCTGTTTCTCTATTCTTTGCAATTACAAAGACACCCGAAGTATCTTTATCTAATCTATGGACGGAAAATGGTTTCTCATCTCTAAATAAATTACTTTTTGCAAATATATCAATTATATTCTTCTTAGATTTTGTGCCACCCTGTACTGAAATTCCTGATTGTTTATTTAGAACTACAAAGTTATCATTATTTTCAATTATTAAATTTTCGTTTTCTTTTATAATTTCATTGCTAGGATTATATTTTTCCTTACTTTGCTTTATAATTTTTTTAAATTGAATATTGTGCAGTTCAATTTTGTCGTTAAATTGAATTTTTTTTGAGCTTTTAATTTTTTTTTTATTTAACTTAATTCTTCCATTCCTTAAGTTTTTTTCAATTAAGCTTTGTGGAATTTGACCAAAATAATTTCTTAAAAATCTATCAATCCGCATACCATTGAACGTCTTATCAACGTTTAATAGCTTTTTCATTTATTTAATTTTAAGCAGTTGCTTCTTTTGGAGGTTCTTTTTTTTGATCTTTTGCTGGATCTTTCTTCTTTTTATCTACTCTTTTTGCTTCAACATCCCTGTCTACAAACTCAATTACAGCCATTGGAGCGTTATCACCATATCTAAATCCAGCCTTGATAATTCTTGTATATCCACCCTTTCGATTTTCATATCTCTTAGAAAGAGTTTTTTTTACTTTGTTTGTAGATTTAATATCTTGTAACTTTGAAATTAAAGTTTTTGTATTAGACAATGTATCTTTCTTGCCTAATGTTATGATTTTGTCAGCTTGAGGTTTTAAAACCTTTGCTTTTGGTAAAGTAGTTGTAATTTGCTCATACTTAATTAATGAATTAAGCATATTTTTAATTAGAGCTTTTCTATGTTCTGAAGTTCTGTTGAGCTTTTTATAGCCCATTTTATGTCTCATTAGATAGCTTCCTCTAGTTTTTTAGATAATTCAGCAATATTATCTGGTGGCCAGTTTGGAATTTCCATTCCAAGATATAATGACATCCCTGTTAATACTTCTTTAATCTCATTTAATGATTTTCTTCCAAAATTAGGTGTTCTTAACATTTCACCTTCTGATTTTTGCACTAAATCACCAATATAGATAATATTATCATTTTTCAGGCAGTTCATTGATCTTACAGAAAGCTCTAACTCATCAACTTTTCTTAACAAATTCTTATTAAATTCTGGCTCTGAAGGTTGCTCTTTAATAATAACTTCTTGAGGTTCATCAAAGTTAACAAACATTCCTAGTTGATCTTGGAAAATCCTTGCAGAATATGCAACAGCATCTTCTGCTGAGATTGATCCATTTGTTTCTACTTCCATTGTTAACTTATCGTAGTCTAAGGCTTTTCCTTCTCTAGCTGTACTTACAGAATAGGAAACTTTTTTAACTGGACTAAATAATGAGTCTATTGGAATTAAGCCTAATGGTGGTTCTTCTGGTTTATTCATATCTGCTGAAACATATCCTTTTCCAGTCCCTACTGTCATTTCCATATGAAACTTAGTATTTTCATCTAGATTACAAATAACTAAATCTGGATTTAAAATTTCAATATCAGCGACAGGTGTTATATCAGATGCCTTTATTTCTCCAGGACCTTTCGCATCAAGTATTAATTTTTTTGGTTGATCAGATGAACTTTTAAGAGCTAAAGATTTTATATTTAATACTATATCTGTCACATCTTCTCTTACACCTTTTATCGATGTAAATTCATGCAATACACCATCTATTTGAATAGATGTAACTGCAGTTCCTCTAATTGAGGATAAAAGAATTCTTCTTAATGAATTACCAAGTGTTAAGCCATATCCTTTCTCTAGTGGTTCTGCGGTAATTTTTGCAAATGCCTTATCATCACTTAATTGAACATCTAGTTTTGTAGGTTTAATTAATGATTTCCAATTTTTTGTATTTACTTCTGTTTGCTCCATTAAACTCTCCTTTTTTTAGGTGGTCTCGTTCCATTATGTGGCATTGGTGTTGTGTCTTTAATTGATATGATTTTAAAACCTCTAGCTTGTAAAGCTCTTAAAGCAGTTTCTCTTCCAGATCCAGGTCCCTTAACTTCAACAGAAAGAATTTTCATACCAACTTCTAAAGCTTTTGCAGCGGCTGCATCTGCAGCAACTTGTGCTGCATATGGTGTGGATTTACGAGAACCTTTAAACCCTTTTTGACCAGCAGATGCCCAAGAAATTATATTTCCATTAGTATCAGCAATAGATACAATAGTATTATTAAAACTGGTGATGAAATAGAAATTGTTGGAATAAGAGAAACCAAAAAAACAGTGTGTACTGGTGTAGAAATGTTTAGAAAACTTTTAGACTCTGGTGAAGCCGGAGATAATATTGGTGCTCTTTTGAGAGGAGTTGAAAGGACTGACGTTGAAAGAGGTCAAGTATTATGTAAACCTGGTTCAATAACTCCGCATACTAAATTTGAGGCACAAGCATATGTATTAAAAAAGGAAGAGGGAGGAAGACATACTCCATTCTTTACAAAATACAGACCTCAGTTTTATTTTAGAACGACTGATGTTACAGGTGAGGTAGAGTTACCAGCTGGTACTGAAATGGTGATGCCAGGTGATGATGCTAAATTTACAGTTAAATTAATTACACCAATTGCAATGGCAGAAAAGTTAAACTTTGCTATTCGAGAAGGTGGAAGAACAGTAGGAGCTGGAGTAGTAACTAAAATTATAGAGTAAACTCCATAGGAGTGTAGCTCAATTGGTAGAGCGCCGGTCTCCAAAACCGGAGGTTGGGGGTTCGATTCCCTCCGCTCCTGCCAGTAAAAATTATGAAAAACCCATTAAAATTTATTCAGGAAGTAAAGCAAGAGGCTTTTAAAGTTACTTGGCCCACTGGTAAAGAAGTTATACAGGGTTCTTTGATGGTGGTTGCAATGGCAATCGTTGCAGCTTTATTTTTTCTTTTGTTGGATCAGGTCCTTCAATTTTTTTTAGAACTAGTCTTAAAGGTTAATCTGTAATGAAAAATTGGTATATTGTACAATCTCACTCAAGCTTTGAAAATAAAGTTGCACAGGAAATAAAAGAAGAAGCATCAAAAGCAAATCTTGAAGATAAAATTGAAGAAATTATCGTTCCTACTCATGATATTACTGAGGTTAAAAGAGGAAAAAGAGTCCAAAGAAAGAAAAAATACTTTCCTGGATATATTTTGTTGAAGAGCGAAATGGATAATACAATTTATCACATGATTAAGAATTTAAAAAAAGTAAGTGGTTTTTTGGGAACAAAAGGTACTCCAATACCTGTATCTGAAAAAGAAATTGAGAAAATACTTGGTCAAATTAAAGATGGTGTAGTACAACCAAAATCTGGTGTTGAATATAATGTAGGTGAAAAGGTGCAAGTTATAGATGGACCTTTTGCGTCATTCAGTGGTTTGGTTGAAGATATAGATGAGGACAAATTAAGATTAAAAGTTTCTGTATCAATATTTGGAAGACCAACACCTGTAGACTTAGAATATAGTCAAGTAGAGAAAGCGAGCTAATGGCAAAAAAAGAAATAAGTGGATATATTAAATTACAAATTAAAGGTGGTCAGGCAAATCCAGCTCCACCTGTGGGTCCAGCTTTGGGTCAAAGAGGGATAAATATTATGGAGTTTTGTAAAGCGTTTAATGAGAAGACAAAATCATTTGCTGGTAAACCAGTCCCGGTTATAATCACAGTATATAAAGATAAAAAATTTGACTTTATTATTAAATCACCACCAGCCTCTCATTTTATTAAAGAAGCGGTTAAATTAAAAAGTGGATCAAAAGAACCTGGTAGAAATGTTGTTGCAAAGATTTCAAAAAAACAATTAAAAGAAATAGCGGAAAAAAAAATGGCAGATTTGAATGCTCATGACGTTGATGAAGCAGCAAAAATTATTGCGGGATCTGCAAGATCTATGGGAATTGAGGTTGTGGAATAATGTCATCGAAAAGATTTAGAAAATTGCCTGAAAAAACTCGAGATTTAAATGCTGATACAGTTGATAAGCTAATTCCAATTTTAAAACAAAATTGTACTACTAAATTTGATGAGTCTTTAGATTTAAGTTTACAAATTAATAATAAGCAAAAGAAAAGTGAGATTGCAATTAGAACGGCAATCAATTTGCCAGGTGGAACCTCAAAAAAAGTAAAAGTAGCTGTAGTTTGTGAAGAGAACAAATTTCAAGAAGCAAAAGATGCAGGTGCAGATATTGTAGGTGGAGACGATCTTGTAGAGGAAATTAAAGCAGGAAACATAAACTTTGAAAAATTAATTTGTACTCCAGGAATGATGATTAAACTTTCAAAATTAGGAAAAGTTCTTGGTCCAAAAGGATTAATGCCAAATCCTAAATTGGGGTCAGTTACAAATGATATTAAACAAGCTGTCACTAATGCAAAATCTGGACAAGTCGAAATAAGAAATGACAAAGATGGAAATATTTGTGTAAGTATTGGAAATAAATCATTTGCTAATGATAAGTTAATAATGAATTTTAATGCAATAATAGATGCATTAGAAAAGGAAAAAGCAAACAATACAATTAAAGGTGATTTAATTAAACAAGCTTTTATAACTTCTACAATGGGCGTTTCATACAAAATTAAATTAGGTAAGAGTTTTTAGTTATGATGAATAAAGAGCAAAAGAAACAATATATATCTGATATGACAAATCAGTTTGAAAAATCTGAAGCTGTAATAGTCACTCATTATCAAGGTTTAACGATGAATCAACTTGATGACTTAAGAGCTAAAATGAGAGAACATGGTATAAAATTTAAAATTACAAATAATAGAATAACAAAATTAGCTTTAGAAAGAACAAGATGCAAAGATCTTTCAGACTTGTTTTCAGGCCCTACAGCCGTAGCTTTGTCTGAAGATGCAATTACTTCAGCAAAAATTTTATCAAATTTTTCAAAAGAAAATGAAAATTTAAAGATTCTAGGTGGAATCATGGGTTCTGAAATTTTAGACGTGGCTGGTGTCAAAAATGTAGCTACCTTACCTTCTTTGGACGAAGCAAGGGCAAAAATAGTAGGAATATTGAGGTCTCCAGCACAAAAAATGGCAAGTATTTTACTTGCGCCAGCGTCAAAAATCGCTATTTTAGCGCTCGAAAAATCAAAAAAATAACCAGGGACAAGATTTATTATGGCTGACTTAAATAAAATTATAGACGACTTATCAAGTTTAACTGTTGTAGAGGCAGCTGAACTTTCAAAACAACTTGAAGAAAAATGGGGAGTGACTGCAGCAGCAGCTGTAGCAGCAGCACCAGCAGCAGGTGGAGAAGCACCTGCAGAAGAAAAAGATGAATTTACAATTATGCTTACTGCAGCTGGAGATAAAAAAATTAATGTTATAAAAGAGGTAAGATCTATTACCGCTTTAGGACTTAAAGAAGCAAAAGATTTAGTTGAAGGTGCACCGAAAGAAGTCAAAACAGGTGTTAATAAAAAAGAAGCCGAAGAGATTAAGCAAAAACTTGAAGCAGCTGGCGCAAAAGTAGAACTAAAATAAATTAGATAGGATTATTCACTGGTTATATTATTAATCAGTAGTTGAGATGCAATTATCTTTTACAGAAAAAAAAAATATAAGAAAAAGTTTCGGGAAACTTAAGGAAAGCTTATCAATACCTAATCTTATTGAGGTACAAAAGAATTCTTATAAAGAACTAACAGAATTTAAGAAGGATGTGGAGCAACATTTAGTCAAAGGTTTTGACAGAGTTTTTAAAAGTATTTTCCCAATTGAAGATTTAAATGATAAGGCAACGCTGGAATATGTTTCTTATAAACTAGAAAAACCAAAGTTTGATGTTGAAGAATGTATTGCTAGGGGTCTTACATATTCTGCAGCTTTGAAATGCACCCTTAGGTTAGTAGTTTACGAAATTGATCAAGAGAATAATACTAAAGATGTTTTATCTGCAAAGGAACAAGAAGTATATATGGGTGAAGTTCCAATGATGACAAACAGTGGAACATTCATAACAAATGGTGTTCAAAGAGTTGTCGTTAATCAGATGCATAGAAGTCCAGGTGTATTTTTTGATCATGATAAGGGTAAATCTCATGCTAGTGGAAAGTTATTGTTTAATTGTAGAGTAATTCCCAATCGTGGTTCTTGGTTAGATTTTGAATTTGATGTTAAAGATTTATTATATTTTAGAATAGATAGGAAAAAGAAAATATTAGTATCTACTTTATTACAAGCTCTCGGTTTTAATAAAAATGATATTGTTGATGAATTTTATAGAAAAGAAACATTAATATACGATAAAAACTTAAAAAAGTGGAAAACTAAATTTGATCCAGAAAATTATAAAGCTAAAAATTTTTCAGAAGAAGTAATTGATGCAAAAAATAATAAGATTGTTGTAAAATTAGGAGAAAAAATTAATTTTTTAACAGCAAAAAAACTTTCAAATGATGGTTTAAAAGAGATATTTATTTCAAGTGAAGCTCTTTATGGTAAATTTTTACATAGAGACATTATTGTTGGAGAAGACACTTTTAAAATCGGGACTGAATTAAATGAAACAATCTTAAGTAAAATTGTTGAATCTGATATAAAAACTATTGAAATTTCTAAAACAAACTCAATAAATAAAGGTCCATATTTACTATTGAGTCTTTTTAATGATAAAAATGAAAATAAAAATGATGCAATTACTGAAATATATAAAGTTTTAAGACCAGGAGAACCTCCAACAATAGAAATAGCAACTCAAATATTTAACAATTTATTTTTTAGTTCTGATAGATATGACCTTTCAGATGTTGGTAGAGTAAAGATGAATTCAAGATTGGAATTAACTTGTTCTGATAAGATTACAATATTAAGAAATGATGACATATTAGCAATAATTCAGAAAATGTTAGATCTTAGAGATGGAAAAGATGAAGTAGACGACATTGACCATCTAGGAAATAGGAGAGTAAGGTCTGTAGGAGAGCTCGTTGAAAATCAAGCACGTATCGGTGTTTATAGAATGGAAAGAGCAATTAAAGAAAAAATGACAACTCTTGATGTAGAGTCAGTAATGCCTCAAGACTTAATTAACGCAAAACCTCTTACAATTTCTTTGAAAGATTTTTTTGCTACCTCGCAATTGTCTCAATTTATGGATCAAACTAATCCTTTATCTGAAATAACCCATAAAAGAAGAGTGTCCGCACTAGGCCCAGGAGGTTTAACAAGAGAAAGAGCTGGGTTCGAAGTAAGAGATGTTCATCCAACTCATTACGGGAGAATTTGTCCAATCGAAACTCCTGAGGGTCCAAATATTGGTTTAATAAATAGTTTGTCTACTTATTCAAAAATAAATAAATATGGTTTCATTGAAAGTCCTTATAAAAAAGTAAAAGATGGAATAGTTCAGAGCAATATAGAGTATCTATCTGCAATGGAAGAAACTAAATTCACAATTGCGCAAGCAAATTCCTTGATTGATAAAAACGGCAAATTTACTGAAGAACTTGTCTCATGTAGGCAAAATTTAAATTTTATATTAGCCAAACCTGAAAATATTGATTATATCGACGTATCACCAAAGCAACTTGTATCAGTTGCTGCTTCACTTATACCGTTCTTAGAAAATGATGATGCTAATAGAGCATTAATGGGTTCAAACATGATGAGACAGGCAGTTCCATTATTAAAACCTGAAGCTCCACTTGTGGGAACTGGTATCGAAAGTGATGTTGCTCTCGATTCAGGTGTAACTATTGTTGCAAGACGAGACGGAGTTGTTGATAAAATTGATGGAAAAAGAATAGTTATTAAAGCTTCTAGTGAAAAAGATTATTCTAAATCAGGTGTAGATATCTATAATTTACAAAAATTTAAAAGATCTAATCAAAATACATGTATAAATCAAAAACCATTAGTACGAGTTGGTGATAAGGTTAAATCTGGTGATATTATAGCTGATGGTCCATCCACTAAAGTTGGAGAACTTGCTTTAGGTAAAAATGTGACCGTAGCTTTTATGCCATGGCAAGGTTATAACTTTGAAGATTCAATATTGATCTCAGAGAGATGTGTAACTGATGATGTATTTACGTCAATTCATATCGAAGAATACGAAGTAATGGCCAGAGATACTAAATTGGGTGAGGAAGATATTACAAGAGATATTCCAAATGTTAATGAAGAATCTTTAAAAAACTTAGACGAATCTGGAATAGTTTATATTGGAGCGGAAGTAAAACCCGGAGATATTTTAGTAGGAAAAGTAACACCCAAAGGAGACACCGCTTCAGGTCCTGAAGAAAAATTACTAAGGTCAATTTTTGGAGAGAAAGCTATTGATGTAACTGATACCTCATTAAAAATGCCAAGTGGTAGTGGGGGTATTGTAGTAGATGTAAGAGTATTTAATAGACATGGTATTGATAAAGATGAAAGATCAATAACTATAGAAAGAGCTGAAATTGAAAGTGTTCAAGAAGATAAGAAAGTCGAGGAAGAAATTTTAGAAAGAAGTATTAAACAAAGACTTTCATCAATTTTAAATGGTATAAAAACTAATAAAAAAATAAAAGATGTGGAAGTTAATACAGCTTTATCAGAAGAAATAATAAATAATCTCCCCATTTCTGATTTATTTAAAATTACAATGGAAGACCAGGACAAACAATCTTCTTTGTCTCAGATAAAAGACCAATACAACAGTGCAAAACAAGATATTCAAGAGAGATTTGAGGATAAAGTTTTAAAAATTAGACAAGGAGATGATTTATTACCTAGTGTTATGAAAATGGTTAAAGTATTTGTTGCTATAAAGAGAAGATTGAGGCCAGGTGATAAAATGTCAGGAAGGCACGGCAACAAAGGAGTGGTTAGTAAAATAGTTCCAGTCGAAGACATGCCATACAGAGAAAATGGTAAACCAGTGGATATAGTTCTCAACCCTTTAGGTGTTCCAAGTAGGATGAATGTTGGTCAGATATTAGAAACACATTTAGGATGGTCATGCACAGAACTTGGAGAAAAATTAAATCAATTGGTAAATGAAAACCAAAAGAAAATAGAAAAAACAGAAAAAATAAAATCATTTTTAAAAAATGTATATGGAAAAGAAATATTTGACGAAGATATTGAGAAATTAAATCAATCAGAGTTTGAGGATTTATGTTCAAACATAAGACATGGAGTTCCAATAGCAACACCAGTATTTGATGGAGCTAAAGAAAATGATGTTACAAAAATGTTAGAATTAGCAGAGTTGCCTAATTCGGGACAAACTACTCTTTGGGATGGAAGAACAGGGGAGAAATTTGATAGACCAGTTACAGTTGGGACTATTTATATGTTAAAACTTCATCATTTAGTAGAAGATAAAATTCACGCTAGATCTACTGGACCATACAGCTTGGTAACACAACAACCTTTAGGTGGAAAAGCTCAATTAGGTGGCCAAAGATTTGGAGAAATGGAAGTTTGGGCATTAGAAGCTTATGGAGCATCTTATACACTTCAAGAAATTTTAACTGTTAAATCTGATGATGTTGCTGGTAGAGTTAAAGTCTACGAAACTATTGTAAAAGGTGAGGAAAACTTTGAGTCCGGTATACCAGAATCATTTAACGTTTTAGTTAAAGAAATTAAATCTCTAGCACTAAATGTTGAGTTAAATTAATATGAGCAAAGAATTAACAGATCTATTTAAATCATCAGAAATTTCAGAAGCGCAAAATTTTAATAGCATTAAAATAACTCTTGCTAGTCCAGAAAAAATTAAATCTTGGACTTATGGTGAAATAAAAAAACCTGAAACAATAAATTATAGAACCTTTAGACCAGAAAAAGATGGATTATTTTGTGCAAGAATATTTGGACCTATAAAGGATTATGAGTGTCTATGTGGTAAGTATAAGAGAATGAAGTTCAGAGGAATTATATGTGAAAAATGTGGTGTAGAAGTAACAAAATCAAACGTAAGACGTGAAAGAATGGGTCACATTAATTTAGCAACACCTGTCGCTCATATATGGTTTTTAAAATCGTTACCGAGTAGAATATCTCTTGCAATAGATATGAAGTTAAAAGAGGTTGAAAGAGTACTTTACTTTGAAAACTTTATAGTTATTGAGCCAGGCTTAACTGGACTTAAGAAGAATCAGCTTTTAGGTGAAGAGGAACTTATAAAATACCAAGATGAATACGGTGAAGAATCGTTTACTGCAGGTATAGGAGCGGAGGCAATTTTAGAAATACTTAAGTCGATTGATTTAGAACAGGAAAAAGAAGTTTTAATTAAATCAATTAAAGAGACTAAATCAAAAGTTTCGGAAGAAAGATCAATTAAAAGATTAAAATTAATAGAGTCTTTTATAGAAACTGGAAACAAACCTGAATGGATGATTTTAACAACAATACCCGTGATACCGCCAGAACTAAGGCCATTAGTTCCATTGGATGGAGGTAGATTTGCTACATCTGATTTAAATGATTTATACAGAAGAGTAATAAATAGGAATAATCGTTTGAAAAGATTAATGGATCTAAAAGCTCCTGATATAATTGTAAGAAATGAAAAGCGAATGCTTCAAGAGTCTGTAGATGCATTATTTGACAATGGTAGAAGAGGGAGAGTAATCACAGGTACAGGAAAAAGACCTCTTAAATCTTTAGCTGAAATGTTAAAAGGTAAGCAAGGTAGATTTAGACAAAACCTATTAGGTAAAAGAGTAGATTATTCAGGAAGATCTGTGATTGTAGTTGGACCAGATTTAAAATTACATGAATGCGGTCTACCAAAAAAAATGGCTCTAGAATTGTTTAAACCGTTTTTGTATGCAAGATTAAATAAACTTGGATTAGCATCTACAATAAAACAAGCCAAGAAACTTGTTGAAAGAGAAAGAAATGAAGTCTGGGATGCTTTGGAATTAATTGTTAGAGAGCATCCTGTTATATTAAATAGAGCTCCAACATTACATAGACTAGGCGTTCAAGCATTTGAGCCAAAATTAATTGAAGGTAACGCAATTGAACTGCATCCATTAACTTGTGCAGCATTTAATGCAGATTTTGATGGAGATCAAATGGCAGTTCACGTACCATTAAGTTTAGAGGCACAATTAGAAGCAAGAGTATTAATGATGTCTACAAACAATATTTTAAGCCCATCAAATGGCAAACCTATTATTGTTCCAAGTCAGGACATGATTTTAGGTATATATTATCTTTCTCAACCTCCATATCAAACAGATAGAGTAGAAGGATATTTTGTAAATACCTCAGAGATAGAACATGCTCTAGAAATTGGTCAAATTAAAGTTCATTCAAGAATTGTTTCAAGATTTGCTACAATTGATGAAAAAGGCAATTCCAAATATGAAAAACATATTAGTACAGCTGGAAGATTTTTATTAGCAAACTTAATTCCAAAAAATATAAATAATAAATTTGCTTTAGTTGACAGATTATTGCCAAAGAAAATAGTTTCTGAAGTTATTGATCATGTTTTCCGATTTTCTGGACAGAAAAGTACAGTAATATTTTGTGACAAATTAAAGGACCTGGGATTTAAACACGCTTTTAAAGCAGGAATATCATTTGGTAAAGACGATTTAGTAATACCAGATAACAAACAACAATTAATTGATGAAACTAAAAAACTTATTTCTGATTATGAAAATCAATATGCAGAAGGATTAATAACTAGAGGTGAAAAATACAATAAAGTTATTGATGCGTGGTCGAAATGCACAGATAAAGTAGCTTCAGAAATGATGAAAAGAATTTCTGCAACAGAAATGACTGAAGATGGTCTAAAAATTAATTCTGTATTTATGATGGCAGATAGTGGAGCTAGAGGTTCAGCAGCTCAAATGAAACAGTTAGCTGGTATGAGAGGTTTAATTGCAAAACCATCTGGAGAAATAATAGAATCTCCAATTACATCAAACTTTAAAGAAGGGTTAACTGCATTAGAATATTTTAACTCAACACATGGTGCTCGAAAAGGACTAGCTGATACTGCATTAAAGACTGCAAGTTCTGGATACTTAACAAGGAGACTTTGTGATGTTGCTCAAGATTTAACAATTACTCAAGTTAAATGTGATAACCCAAGTTTCATAAAACTTACAGAGGTCTTAGAAGGTGGAAATATAATGGTTAGCTTATCTGAAAGAGCTCTTGGAAGAGTAACAGCAAAAGATGTAAAAAATCCGTTAACAGGTGAAGTTTTAATAAAGAAGAATAGCATGATCGATGAGGCTGCATGTGAAAAAATTGACTCTGCAGGTGTAAAAAACTTGAATGTTTATTCGGTAATGACATGTAGTTTGAAAGAAGGTGTATGTGCAACTTGTTATGGAAGAGATTTATCAAGAGGTAAAATGGTACATGTTGGTGAAGCAATTGGAATGATATCAGCTCAATCTATTGGCGAGCCAGGAACTCAGCTTACAATGAGAACTTTTCACGTTGGAGGAACTGCATCAGTGAAACAAGACTCTCAAATAGTATCTAACAATAATGGTATATTAAAGATTGTTAACACAAATCTATTAGTAGACTCAAAAAAGAATTTAATTGTAATGGGAAGAAATACAGAATTATCTATAGAAGATGATAATGGATTACAAGTAGCTGCTTATAAGGTTCCATATGGATCAAAACTTTTCTTTGAGAATGGAGATAAAGTTAAAAAAGGATCAAAAATATGTGAATGGGATCCATATACAACGCCTGTTATTGCTGAAAAAGATGGAATAGCAAATTATGTAGATTTAATAGATGGTGTATCAATTGCGGAAACAACTGATGATGCAACTGGAATTTCTACAAAAGCTGTAGTTGATTGGAAAACACAATCTAAGAATACTGATTTAAAACCAAGAATTACATTAAGAGATGCAAAAGGAAATGTAGTTAAAAAAGCTGATGACAATGAAGCAAGATACTACTTAGTACCAGACTCAATTTTATCTGTTAAAGATGGTCAAAAAATTTCAGCTGGTGATGTAATAGCCAGATTACCTAAAGAGACAACGAAGACTAAAGATATTACAGGAGGTCTCCCAAGAGTTGCTGAATTATTTGAAGCAAGAAAAGCAAAAGATAGTGCAATTATTGCAGAAAATGATGGTAAAGTAATATTTGGCAAAGAGGTAAGAGGTAAACAGAGAGTAACAATTGAATCCGAAAATGGTGATACTTCAAGTTACTTAATTCCAAAAGGAAAACATATTAATTTTAATCAAGGGGAAAAAATTAAAAAAGGTGAGTACCTGTTAGATGGTCAACCATTACCACATGATATTCTTAGAATATTAGGTATTGAAGAATTAACTGAATATTTCGTTAATCAGGTACAAGATGTTTACAGATTACAAGGTGTAATCATAAATGATAAGCACATAGAAGTTATCCTTAGACAAATGCTGAAAAAAGTTGAAGTTAAAACCCAAGGTGACAGCTCATTACTTCCTGGAGAAATTATTGATAGAATAAGATTTGAAAATATGAATGAGCAACTTGTTAAAGATGGTAAAAATCCTGCTATTGGAGAGAGGGTTTTAATGGGAATAACTAAAGCTTCCCTTCAAACAGAGTCATTCATTTCAGCTGCTTCTTTCCAAGAAACTACAAGAGTTCTAACAGACGCTGCTATTAAAGGTAAGGTAGATAAGTTATCAGGATTAAAAGAAAATGTTATTGTTGGTAGATTAGTTCCTGCTGGAACTGGATCTGTTAAAAATTTGTGGAACAAAAAAGCTCGTTTAGATGATGAAAAATTCATTGCTGAAAATGAAAAGATAGAGCAAGCAGAAAACCCTGTAAATCAATAAAAAAACGTCATTTTTCCTTGTCTTTTAATTTGACAAATGGAATTTCTATAGTAATTTGTGCGTGTTTTTGGTTGGAATGTAGTGTCTTGTTCACTAAACGCTGCCACAAATAACATGACAGTTATTTCCTCTAAATTCAAACTAATATAAAAATTTTATGCCAACAATTAACCAATTGTTAAGAAAAGGAAGAGATAAACAAATTTCCAGGAACAAAGTTCCTGCACTTCAAAAACAACCTCTGAAAAGAGGTGTTTGTGTTAAAGTTTATACAACGACTCCAAAAAAACCAAATTCTGCATTAAGGAAAGTAGCAAGAGTTAGATTATCAAATGGTTTTGAAGTTACAGCTTATATACCTGGAGAAGGCCATAATTTACAAGAGCATTCTGTAGTACTGATAAGAGGTGGACGTGTTAAAGATTTGCCTGGTGTTAGATATCATATTCTTCGCGGCAACTTAGATACCCAAGGTGTTGCAAATAGAAAACAAAGACGTTCTCTATACGGAACAAAAAAAGGTAAATAAAGATGTCTAGAAAAAGAAAAGCTCCAAAAAAAATTCCTATTGTTGATCCTAAATACAAATCTGTAATAATACCAAAATTAATAAATTCAATAATGTTAGATGGTAAAAAAACTATTGCTGAAAAAATAGTTTATGATGCTATTGACAAGATAAAATCAAAATCTAAAGATGAACCTCTTACAGTGTTTAATGATGCAATAAATAATGTAAGACCAAACGTTGAAGTTAGATCTAGAAGAGTTGGAGGAGCCACATATCAAGTTCCTGTAGAAGTTAAAGCTAAAAGATCCCAAGCATTAGCATTGAGATGGATTATTGATGCATCAAGAAAAAGAAAAGACAAAAAAATGTCTGATAAACTATTTAACGAAATTTTTGATGCTTATCAAAAACGAGGTTCAGCAATAAAAAAGAAAGAGGATACACATAAAATGGCAGAGTCAAATAAAGCTTTTGCACATTTTAGATGGTAAATGATATGGCAAAAACTCATACACTAAGTAAATATAGAAATATTGGTATCATGGCCCATATAGATGCTGGTAAAACCACAACTACAGAAAGAATTTTATATTATACAGGCAAGAGTCATAAAATTGGTGAAGTTCATGATGGTGCTGCCACGATGGATTGGATGGAGCAAGAGCAAGAAAGAGGTATTACAATAACATCAGCTGCAACTACTTGTTTTTGGAGAGAGCACCGAATAAATATTATTGATACTCCTGGACACGTTGATTTTACAATTGAAGTTGAACGATCTTTAAAAGTTTTAGACGGTGCTGTTGCAGTATTTGATGGTGTTGCCGGTGTCGAACCACAATCTGAAACAGTTTGGAGACAAGCTGATAAATATAAAGTTCCAAGAATTTGTTTTGTAAATAAACTTGATAGGACTGGTGCAGACTTCTTTAGATGTGTGGATATGATTAAAGATAGACTTGGAGCCAAACCTTTAGTTATGCAGGTGCCAATTGGAATAGAGGCATCATTACAAGGTGTTGTTGATTTAGTTAAAATGAAAGCAATTGTTTGGAAAAATGAAGACCTTGGCGCTGAATGGGAAGAAAAAGATATACCAGATGATCTCAAAGAAACATGTGATAAATACAGACAAGAATTAGTTGAGACAGCTGTTGAGCAAGATGAAAAACTAATGGAAGCCTATTTAAGTGGTGAGGAAATTAAACAAGAGGATTTGATTAAATGTGTGAGAAAAGGCTGTTTAAATTTTGAGTTTGTGCCAGTTTTAACGGGTTCTGCTTTTAAAAATAAAGGTGTGCAACCTTTATTAGACGCGGTCGTAGATTATTTGCCAAGTCCAGAAGATTTAGGTTCTATTATGGGCACAAAACCAGGATCTGATGAAGAAATTGAAATGAAATTTGAGGATAGTGCTCCATTTTCCGCTTTAGCTTTCAAAGTAGCAACAGACCCATTTGTTGGAAGTCTTACATTTATTAGAATTTATTCAGGTACAGTTAAATCAGGAACTGGAGTTTATAATACATCATCAGATAAAGAGGAAAGAGTTGGAAGAATGCTTCTTATGCATGCAAATTCAAGAGAAGACATTAAAGAAGCAAGTGCAGGTGATATAGTTGCTCTAGCAGGTCTTAAAAATACAATAACTGGTCATACATTAGCTAATAAAGATGCTCCAGTGTTACTTGAACCTATGGAATTTCCAGATCCAGTTATAGAAATTGCAGTTGAGCCAAAATCAAAAGCCGATCAAGAAAAAATGGGTGAAGCATTAGGAAGATTAGCTAAAGAAGATCCTTCTTTTAGAGTTTCATCAGACGAAGAGTCAGGTCAAATAATAATTAAAGGAATGGGCGAATTACATTTAGATATTATTGTTGATAGAATGAAAAGAGAATTTAAAGTTGAGGCAAATGTAGGCGCACCTCAAGTTGCATACAGAGAAACAATATTAAATGCTGCTGAGTTTGATTATACACACAAAAAACAGAGTGGTGGAGCAGGACAGTTTGCCAGAGTAAAATTATCTGTTGAACCACTAGAACCAGGCAAAGGTAGAGAAGTTGAAAGTAAAATAAAAGGTGGAGCAATACCAAAGGAATTTATACCGGGTGTTGAAAAAGGAGTAGAGACAATAGCTGATGGTGGTATTCTAGCTGGATTTCCTTTAATTGATTATAAAGTTACAATTTTAGATGGTTTACACCACGATGTTGACTCAAGTGTATTAGCTTTTGAGCTAGCTTCAAGGCAATGTTTTAAAGAAGCATGTGCAAGAGGAACTTTAAAACTTTTAGAACCAGTTATGAGAGTTGAAGTTGTTACACCTGAGGACTATATGGGAGATGTGATTGGAGATTTAAATAGTAGACGAGGTCAAATAAATACCCAGGAACAAAGAGGAAATGCAACAGTTATTACTGCAATGGTACCATTAGCAAATATGTTTGGTTATATAAACAGCTTAAGATCAATGTCACAAGGTAGAGCTCAATACTCAATGTTTTTTGATCATTACGATAAAGTTCCACAAAATGTGCAAGACGAGGTAATCAAGAAAACAGGTTAATTATGGACAAACAAAATATTAGAATAAAACTACGTGCTTATGACAATAAGGTTCTTGATCAATCCACTGAGGAGATTGTGAATACTGTTAAAAGAACGGGAGCCAATATCAAAGGTCCAATACCATTACCCACAAAAATAGAAAGATATACAGTTCTAAGATCACCTCATATAGATAAAAAAAGTAGAGAACAATTCGAAACCAGAACACATAAAAGATTAATCGATATAATCGAACCCACACCTGCTACAGTAGAAGCATTAATGAAGCTTGATTTAGCATCAGGTGTTGATGTGGAGATTAAGATATAATGGATAATTTAGCTTTAATTGGAAAAAAAATTGGAATGTCCAGAGAATTTTTTAAAACTGGTCAATCCGTTCCCGTGACTGTGTTAAAAATGGAAACTGGTAGAGTTATAAATGTTATTAATAAAGAAACCCGTGGTTACAGCGCTGTACAAATAGGGTTTGGAAAAATTAAAAACTCTAAATTAACAAAATCTATGAAAGGTTATTTTACAAAGAAAAATACAGAACCAAAAAAGACTTTAAAGGAGTTTAGACTAGAAAACACTGAGAATTTCAAAGAAGGAAATGAAATTGGACTAGAAATATTTGAGAATGTTAAATTTGTTGATGTTAGATCTAAAACAATTGGTAAAGGATTTGCAGGGGCAATGAAAAGACATAATTTTGGTGGTTTAAGAGCATCGCATGGTGTATCGATCTCACACAGAGCTCATGGTTCAACTGGTCAGAATCAAGATCCAGGCAAAGTGTTTAAAGGAAAAAAAATGGCTGGCCATATGGGAGATAAAATTAGAACTATTCAAAATATTGAAATCATAAAAACTGACAAAGAAAACAATTTACTATTTCTGAAAGGTTCTATTCCTGGATCAAAAAATACAGAAGTTTTAATCAAAAAATCAGTCAAAAATATTAATCGAATGTCAATTGAAGAAAAAATTGAACAAATTGAAAAACAAAAAAAATCAGCTGATAAAAAGAAAAAATAAATGAAAATAGATAAATTAAGTATTAATGGAAAAAAACAGAGCATAGAAGTATTGGATAAAATTTTTAGTGCTAAAGTTAACAATCAATTAGTAAGTGGTGCTATCTATAAATTAAACTCAAACTTTAAAGGTAGAAAAGCAAAGACAAAGCAAAGAAATGAAATAACTGGCTCAACATCTAAAATTTACTCACAAAAAGGAACTGGTAATGCAAGACACTCTAGTAAAAAGGCTCCAATATTTGTAGGCGGAGGAATAGCTCATGGACCAAAAGGTCAGGATAATTATAAAACTAGAAAGTTGAACAAGAGTGAAAAAAAAATGAGTATAGCCTCACTAATTACTAAAAAAAATAAATCTAATAACGTAATTATTTTTGATGATTTTGGTAAAAAAATTGAAAAAACAAAAGAAATGTTTGAACTTTTAAAGAAATTTGATGCAAATAACTCATTATTAATCGTAGATACAAAATCAAAAGATAATATCTTAAGATCAACCAAAAATATTCCTAATGTCAAATTAACAGATGCAAATCATTTTAGTGCATTTGATTTAGTTAAATATAAAAAAATTATTTTTACTGAGAGTTCAGTTAAAGAATTGGAAAAAAGGTATCAATAATGGATAAACTAAGCTTGTACGATAAAATCTTATTTCCTGTTGTAACTGAAAAATCAACAAATTTATCAGAACAAAATAAAATTGTTTTTAAGGTACCTCAAAGTGCTAATAAAAAAACTTTAAAAGGTTCAATTGAAAAAATTTTTAAAGTTAATGTAACAAAAATAAATATTATTAATAAAAAAACACTAATTAAAGCTACTAGAGGAAAAAAAATTAAAAAGAAAGGTTTTAAAAAAGCTATTATTACTCTTAAAAAAGGACAAAATATTGATTTGACAACAGGAATTTAACTTATGGCATTAAAAACATTTAAACCTTATACAAAATCGACCAGGGGCACTATCTTAACTAGTAGAGAGGGTTTATGGAAGGGTAAGCCGTTTAAACCATTAACAAGCGCAAATTACTCATCTAAGGGAAGAAATAATTATGGACGAATAACTTCAAGAAATCATGGTGGTGGACATAAGCATAAGTATAGAAAAATTGATTTTTATAGAAAAAAGAATGATATGAAGGCAATTGTAGAGAGAATTGAATACGATCCAAACAGATCATGTCACATAATGTTGGTTAAATATGAGGATAATCAAAAGTTTTATTACCTGGCTCCACAAAAAATAAAAGTTGGAGATCATGTGCAAAATGGATCTTCTGCAGAAATTAAAATTGGGAATTGCTTACCATTAAAAGACATTCCAGTAGGTATAGATATTCATAATGTTGAAATTCAACCAGGTGCAGGTGGAAAAATAGCAAGAGCAGCAGGTTCTTCAGTTACAATTTCAGGTATAGATGGAAATTACTCAATTATAAAAATGACTTCTGGTGAAGTTAGAAAAATTGACTCAAGATCACTTGCAACAATTGGAGTATTGTCTAATCCAGATCAAAAAAATATTAAAATTGGTAAAGCAGGTAGATCAAGATGGTTGGGAAGAAGGCCGCATACCAGAGGAGTTGTTAAAAATCCTGTAGACCACCCACATGGTGGAGGTGAGGGTAAATCCGCAGGTGGAAGACATCCTGTTTCTCCAACTGGACAATCAGCCAAAGGGTTAAAAACAAGAGACAATAAGAGAACTGATAAATTTATAATTAGAAGAAGAAAGAAAAAGAGAGCTTAATTTATGGCAAGATCTGTTTGGAAAGGACCGTTTGTTGAGGAAAGTTTAATAAAAAAAGTAGAAAAGATTAAAAACGATCCTAACAAAAAACCAATTAAAACTTGGTCTAGAAAGTCTACAATAATACCAGACTTTGTAGGATTTAGTTTTTTAATCTATAACGGCAAAAAATTTATACCAATAACTGTATCTGAAGATATGGTAGGGCATAAATTCGGAGAATTTGCACCAACAAGACAATTTTTCGGTCATACGCCAGCTGACAAAAAAGCAAAAGTTGAGGGTGGAGCAAAAGGAGCTGATAAGAAATAAATATGAATAAGAAAAAAGATATAGATTTAAAGCAAGTTAGATCGATAAATAAAAATGTTAGATCTAGTGTAAGAAAGTTAAAACCAATACTTAAATCAATAATTGGTAAAAAAGTAGAAACTGCTATTAGAGATTTATCTTTCTCTGAAAAAAGAATATCAAAAGATGTCAAAAAAACCATCTCATCAGCAATTGCGAATGCCGAAAATAATTTTCAATACGATATTGACAATTTAGTAGTTAAAGAAGCATTTTGTGGAAAACAGATAATAATGAAAAGGTTTAGAGCAAGAGCAAAGGGCCGTGCTGCAGAAATAATGAAACCGTACTCAAATGTAACAATAGTTTTGAGTGAACAAATGAAACAAAAAGAGAAGGAACATGGGACAAAAGGTTAATCCAGTTGGTTTAAGGTTAGGAATTAATAGAGGTTGGGATTCTGTTTGGTACGCAAAGAAACGAGATTTTGGAAACTATTTAATTGAAGACTTCAGAATTAGAGAGTTCATTAAAAAAAATGTAATTAATTCTGGAGTGTCAAAAGTGATGATAGAAAGATCAGCAAAAAAATGTTTTGTAACAATCTATACTTCCAGACCTGGATTTGTAATTGGAAAAAAAGGGAGTGATATTGAAAAAATAAAAGGAAGATTATCAAGATTGAGTGCTAACGAAATAGTGCTAAATATCAAAGAAGTAAAAAAACCTGAGACAAATTCGTTTTTAGTTGCTGAGAATATTGCTCAACAATTAGTTAAACGTGTTTCATACAGAAGAGCAATGAAGAGAGCAATGCAATCAGCATTAAGATTAGGAGCAAAAGGAATTAAAGTATCTTGCAGTGGAAGATTGGGTGGAAATGAAATTGCAAGGACAGAATGGTTAAGAGACGGTAGTATCCCATCTCATACATTAAGAGCAGATATTGATTATGCTGAAGCTGAAGCTTTAACCACTTACGGGATAATTGGTATAAAAGTTTGGATATATAAAGGCGAAATTTTTACAAAAGAATTTAGTCAAGAAAGGAATAAAAAATAATAATGTTACAGCCAACTAGAACAAAGTTCAGAAAAGCTCACAAGGGAAGAATACATGGTAGCGCTTCACGTTGTAATGCCATGAATTATGGATCTTTTGGTTTGAAAGCCATCCAGCCTGAAAGAATTATATCAAGACAAATTGAGGCAGCAAGAGTTGCGTTAACTAGGCACATGAAAAGACAAGGCAGAGTTTGGACAAGAATGTTTCCAAATATACCAGTATCAAAAAAACCTACTGAAGTAAGAATGGGTAAAGGTAAAGGTTCTCCTGAATATTGGGCATGTAGAGTTAAACCAGGAAGAATTTTATTTGAGGTAGATGGAGTAACAGAGGAAATTGCTAAAGAAGCACTTTATAAAGCTTCGGCAAAGCTACCGATTAAATGTAAATTTATTAAGAGAATTTAAATGAAAAAGAATGAATTAAAAAAAATGACCAAAGAACAAGCTTTAAAAAATGTTGATAAATTAAAAAAAGATCTTTTTAATTTTAGATTTCAAAAAATCAATGGTCAGATAAAAAGTCCTTCTAAAATAAGTGAAACAAAGAAAAATATAGCAAGATTAAAAACATTAATAGCGAGAAAACATGCCTAAAAAAGTATTAAATGGAATAGTTGTAAGTGATAAACCAAATAAAACCATAACAGTTTTAGTTGAGAGAAAATATCAACATCCAGTATTAAAAAAAGTAATTAAGGCAAGAAAAAAATACAGTGTTCATGACGAAAAAAATAAATATAAGAGTGGAGACAAAGTATCCATTCAAGAGTGTAGACCTTATTCAAAATCAAAAAAGTTTGAGGTAATAGGAGAATTCAAATGATACAGGTTCAGACAGAGTTATTTGTAGCTGACAATACTGGTGCAAAAAAGATTGAATGTATTAAAGTTTTAGGTGGATCAAAAAGAAGGTATGCAAGTATTGGCGATATAATTGTTGTAGCAGTTAAAGAAGCAATCCCAAAAGGAAAGGTTAAAAAAGGTGCGGTCCATAAAGCGGTTGTTGTAAGGGTAAAAAAAGGAATTCATAGAAATGATGGGTCTAAAGTAAGATTTGATAACAATGCAGCTGTTTTAACAGACGATAAAGGAGAGCCAATAGGCACTAGGATATTTGGACCAGTTACTAGAGAGTTAAGAAATAGAGGGCAAATGAAAATAATTT
>CABZDS010000004.1 GCA_902524595.1 uncultured Pelagibacteraceae bacterium
CAGGAGATTATGTAAAAGTTCCATTTGGTAAGAAAAATATTATTGGTGTAATTTGGGATTTTTTTGAAGAAAAGAATAATAAGGAATTTAAATTAAAATCTATAATTGAAAAAATTGAAATCGAACCACTAAGTAAAAAGACAATGAATTTTCTAAAGTGGTTTTCTAATTACAATCTTGTACCCCTAGGAATGTGTTTAAAACTACATTTAATTAATGACGAAAATTTAAAAATAAAAAATGACAGCGATCTTTTAAAATATGCTCAATCAAACAAAAAAGAAAGCTATCAACTTTCTGAAGAGCAAGATAAGGCCTATAAAGAGTTATCTAAAAATGATAGCAGTTTTAGAGTTCATTTACTTCAAGGTACAACCGGTTCAGGAAAAACAATAGTTTATTTTAAAGCTATTGAAAAAATTATAAATATAGGTTTACAAGCTCTAATTTTATTACCAGAAATAGGACTAACAAATGAGTTTGAAAAAAAATTTAAATCTTATTTTGGATTTGAAGCTGCAGTTTGGCATTCAAAAGTCAGCCCAAAAAAAAGAAAAATTATATGGAATGGATTATCAGCAGGAAAAATTAAAGTAGTACTCGGAGCAAGATCATCCTTATTTCTGCCATTCAAAAAATTAGGTTTGATAACTGTAGATGAAGAGCACGATCAATCTTATAAACAAGATGAAGGAATTATCTATAATGCTAGAGATATGGCAATATCAAGAGCTAAACACGAAAATATTCCAATAAATTTAGTAACTGCAGTTCCATCAATCGAAACATATGAAAATATTAAAATTAAAAAATATAATTACTCAAGATTGCTAAATCGATATAAGGGTGCAAATTTACCCAAACACCATGTTATCGATCTTTATCAAAATCAACTAGCGACCAAAAGTTCTATATCTCTCAAAACTCTTGAAAAAGTAAAAGAACATTTAAATAAAAAAGATCAAGTTCTCTTTTTCATAAATAGAAGAGGCTTTGCACCCTATGTTTTATGTAAAAAATGTTTAAATGTTTTTACATGCCCAAGGTGTTCTATAAATTTAGTATTTCATAAAAATAAAAAAATTCTTTTGTGTCATTACTGTGGATATAATTCAAAATTACATAGAGACTGTAAAAAAGAAAATGTTTGTGAGTTTGTATTTAGTGGACCTGGGGTAGAAAAAATTGCAGAGGAAGTTAAAAACCTCTTTCCTAATAAAAAAACAATAATTTTTTCTAGCGACACAATGAATAAAGCATCTGGCAGAGATAAATTGAATAAAATTATATCTGGTGAAATAGATATTCTTGTAGGCACTCAATTAATATCAAAAGGATTTCACTTTCCAAAATTGAATTGTATTGTAGTATTAGATATTGATTTAACTTCTCAAGGACACGATCTTAGGAGCACTGAAAAAAATTTACAACTTTACCACCAGTTATCAGGAAGAGCAGGTAGAACCGGTAAACCAGCTAATATTTATTTCCAAACATACAATTTAAAACCAGAAGTTATAAATCAAATTACAAATGAAGATCCTTTTAAATTTCTAGAAAATGAATTAAATTTGAGAAAGAGGAATAATTTACCACCCTACGAAAGATTTATCGCTTTAATCTTATCTTCATCAAATGAAAAAAAACTTGATATAGATGCCGTAAAACTTAAAAATATTTTATCAAAGTCTATAGATGCAAAAATTTTAGGACCAGTAAACGCTCCAATATATAGAATTAATCAAAAATTCAGAAATAGACTATTAATAAGGGCAAAAAAAACATCTAGTGTTCAGAAAAAATTGAAAGATGTATTAAAAGATTTTCAACTCTCCAAAGGAATGAAACTTTCAGTTGATGTTGACCCTATCAGCTTCAATTAGCCCATTAAATCTTACCATTTTTCACAATCTGAGCCTTGAAGACTGATAATTCGTATGTTATCTAATCGAAATTTTAAACATCATCACAATTGAGAGTATAAATTGAGCCAAAATAAAATATCAATAACTTCTAACAACAGTTATGCCCAAGCATTATTTGAACTGGCTAACGAAGATAAATCTCTAGCAAAAGTAGAGGAACAAGTCGTTGCAATAAGTAGACTCATAAATGAAAGTGAAGAATTTAGATATTTAATCAAAAACCCCACGACAAGCATTGAGGATTTAACTAGAGTTATTGAAACAATTTCTGAAAAAAATAATTTTGATAATCTTTTAAAAAGATTTCTAGTTTTCTTAATTCAAAAAAGAAGATTTTTTTATTTAGAAAAAATTTTAAGTGACTTTATAGAGGTATGTTCAAAAGCTAGAGGTGAAATAAAAGCAGAGCTTTTTTCGGCTAAAGAACTTAATGAAACAGATATTTCTAAAATTAAAGAAGAGCTATCTAAAAACTTTGGAGCAAAAATACAGTTAAATTATAAATTTGATCCAAGTTTAATTGGTGGCTTGGTATTAAAAGTGGGAAGTACAATGGTAGATAATTCTATTAAAAATAAACTGCAACAAATCCAAAAACAAATGATAGAGGCATAAATGGAAATAAATCCTTCAGAAGTAACAAAAATATTAAAAGAACAGATAAAAAAACTTGGCGATAGAGCTGAAGTTTCAGAGGTCGGACAAGTATTGTCTGTTGGAGATGGAATTGCAAGAATTTATGGCTTGGATAATGTTCAAGCAGGAGAAATGGTTGAGTTTTCCGATGGCTCTAAAGGAATGGCATTAAACTTAGAGAGTGACAACGTTGGTGTTGTTATATTTGGCGATGATAGAGAAATTAAAGAGGGGGATACTGTAAAAAGAACTGGTGCGATTGTTGATGTACCAGTTGGAAAACAACTTTTAGGAAGAGTTGTTGATGGATTAGGAAATCCAATTGATGGAAAAGGAGCTTTAGATAAAAGTTTAGAAAGAAAAAGAGTTGAAGTTAAAGCTCCGGGTATTATTCCGCGACAAACAGTTGGTGAACCAATGCAAACAGGTTTAAAAGCAATTGATAGTTTAATCCCTGTTGGAAGAGGGCAAAGAGAACTTATAATTGGAGATCGTCAAACTGGTAAAACCGCAGTAGCTATCGATACAATTATCAATCAAAAGAAAATTAATGAGTCAGACGATGAAAGTAAAAAACTTTATTGTATATATGTTGCGATTGGACAAAAAAGATCAACGGTTGCTCAGATTGTAAAAACTTTAGAGGATGCTGGTGCAATGGAATATACGACTATAGTTTCCGCAACAGCCTCAGACTCTGCGCCTCTTCAGTTTTTAGCTCCTTACACAGGATGTACTATGGGAGAATATTTTAGAGATAATGGAATGCATGCTTTAATTATTTACGATGATTTATCTAAACAAGCAGTCGCATATAGACAAATGTCATTATTATTAAGAAGACCACCGGGGCGTGAAGCGTACCCTGGGGATGTGTTTTATTTACATAGTAGATTATTAGAAAGAGCTGCTAAATTAAGTGATGAAAATGGCGGAGGTTCTTTAACTGCGCTACCAATTATTGAAACACAAGCAGGTGATGTTTCTGCATATATTCCAACAAATGTAATATCTATAACAGATGGGCAAATATTTTTAGAAACTGAACTATTCAATCAAGGAATAAGACCAGCAGTAAACGTTGGATTATCCGTATCTAGAGTAGGATCGGCTGCACAAACTAAAGCCATGAAATCTGTGGCTGGATCAATTAAATTAGAGTTAGCTCAATACAGAGAAATGGCAGCTTTTGCTCAATTTGGATCTGATTTAGATGCATCTACTCAAAAACTTTTAAATAGAGGTTCGAAGTTAACTGAACTTTTAAAACAAGGACAATATTCTCCCATGACAGTTGCAGAACAAGTTATATCAATTTTCTGTGGTGTAAAAGGTTATTTGGATGATATTGAACTTAAAGATGTAGCCGACTTTGAAAATAAAGTTCTACAAAAGTGTAAATCTGATAAGCATGAGATTATGGAGTCTATTGCCAAAACTGGGAAGATTGAGGAAGACATTGAAAAACAATTAGTAGAATTAATTAAAGGAATTAAATAATCATAAATGCCAAGTTTAGACGATCTCAGAAAAAGAATTACGAGTGTTAAATCAACTCAGAAAATAACAAAAGCTATGAAAATGGTGGCCGCAGCTAAGTTGAGAAAAGCGCAAGAGAATGCTGAAAAAGGCAGACCTTATTCTGAAAAAATGAATAATGTAATTTTAAATCTTTCAAAAAGTATAACAGATAAAGAAAATTCTCCCAAGTTACTGGTTGGAACAGGTGAAGAGAAAGTTCATTTATGTATTGTGCTTACTGCTGATAGAGGTTTATGCGGAGGTTTTAATACTAACATTATTAAAAAAGCAAAAAGTTATTTCGAAAAAATAATATCTGAAAATAAAACTTTAAAGATTATTACTGTTGGATCTAAAGGATATGATCAACTTAAAAGACAGTATAAAAGTTATATTGTAGAGAACATTTCTTTTAAAGAGTCAAAAAATATAAATTACTTTGATGCTGATAAAGTAGGAAAAATTATAATTGAAAAATTTGAAAAAAATGAATTTGATGTTTGCGCAATATTTTACAATAAATTTAAAAATGTAATTACACAAATTCCACAAGAACAACAAATAGTTCCGCTTAATGAAGATAAAGATGATAAAGATGAATCTGGTAATGATAATGACTATGAGTTTGAACCAGATGAAGATGAGATTTTAAGTAATTTATTGCCGAAAAATATTTCAACGCAAATATTTAAAGCAATGTTAGAGAATTCTGCCAGTGAGCAAGGTTCGAGGATGACAGCAATGGATAATGCAACCAGAAACGCAGGCGAATTGGTTGATAGGCTTACAATTGAGTATAATAGAAGCCGTCAAGCAGCAATAACAAAAGAGTTAATTGAAATTATATCAGGAGCAGAAAGTTTATAATTATGAGCAAAAAAGGAAACATAACACAAGTAATTGGTGCAGTCGTTGACGTAAAATTTGATGGAGAACTGCCAGAAATATTAACAGCCTTAGAGTGTGATAATGAAGGTAATAGATTAGTTTTAGAAGTTGCGCAGCACCTTGGAGAGTCAAGTGTTAGAACCATTGCTATGGATAGTACAGAGGGACTCAAAAGGGGTGATGAAGTAAAAGATACAGGTGCTCCAATTCAAGTTCCAGTAGGTCCAGAAACATTAGGACGAATTGTGAACGTAATAGGTGAACCAATCGATGAGAAAGGACAAATTTCTACTAAAGAAAATTGGCCTATACATCGACAAGCTCCTTCTTTTAATGATCAGTCTACAGAAACAGAAATTCTAGTAACTGGAATAAAGGTAATCGACTTATTAGCACCTTATGCCAAAGGTGGAAAAATTGGATTGTTCGGTGGAGCAGGAGTTGGAAAAACTGTAATTATAATGGAACTTATAAATAATATAGCTAAGGCCCATGGCGGATTTTCAGTATTCGCTGGAGTTGGAGAGAGAACTAGAGAAGGGAACGATTTATATCACGAAATGATCGAGTCAGGAGTGATTAAGCCAGAGGGAACTGGATCTAAAGCAGCATTAATTTATGGACAAATGAATGAGCCTCCAGGAGCTAGAGCTAGAGTAGCTTTAACTGGTCTTACTGTGGCAGAGTATTTCAGGGATCAAGAAGGTCAAGATGTTTTGTTCTTTGTTGATAACATTTTTAGATTTACTCAGGCAGGTTCAGAAGTATCAGCTCTTCTAGGAAGAATCCCTTCTGCGGTTGGTTATCAGCCTACTCTTGCAACAGATATGGGAAACCTGCAAGAAAGAATAACAACAACTAATAAAGGATCAATTACATCTGTTCAAGCAATTTATGTACCTGCAGATGATTTAACAGATCCAGCTCCAGCAACTTCTTTTTCACACCTAGATGCAACAACTGTACTTTCAAGACAAATTGCTGAATTAGGTATTTACCCAGCTGTTGACCCTTTGGATTCTACTTCTAGAATTTTAGATCCAAGAGTTGTTGGTGATGAACACTATCGAGTAGCAAGATCTGTTCAGAAAATTTTACAAACATACAAATCTTTGCAAGATATTATTGCAATTCTAGGAATGGATGAGCTATCAGAGGATGATAAACTTACTGTTGCTAGAGCTAGAAAAATTCAAAGATTTTTATCACAACCTTTCTTTGTGGCTGAAGTATTTACAGGATCTCCGGGTAAACTAGTAGATTTAGAGTCAACAATTAAAGGGTTTGACGCAATATGCAAAGGAGAATATGACCATCTGCCTGAAGCTGCTTTTTATATGGTAGGCACAATAGAAGAAGCAATAGAAAAAGCTGAAAAAATGGCAAAAGACGCAGCTGCTTAATGAGTAATCTTTTTAATATAGATATTGTAAATCCAGAACAATCTTTTCTTTCTAAAGATAATGTATTTGAAGTAGTAATTCCTGCTGTAGAAGGAGAGATTGGTATTCTTAAAGACCATATTCCAATTATCTCTTTTTTAAAACCAGGTATAATTAGAGTATTCTCTGAGTCTGAGGAACAAAGTTTCTATGTTGAAGATGGTATTGTCGAATTTAAAGATAATACGTTATCTGTATTAACTAGCTCAATTTTTGATTTAAAAGATGCTGATAAAAATTTTGTATCTGAGTCGATAAGCAGCGCTGAAGTAGAATTATCAAAAGATAATATCGATGATCAAAAAAGATTTCTTTTAAATCACAAAGTCGAAGTTCTAAAATCTATCAGTATTAATTAACTACTTTTTCTAGTTCTTTTTGAATTTCTTGGTAAACATGAAGTTTAAAATCTACAACTTTAGTTGTTAAATCTTTAATATCTATCCATTTCCAATCTAAAAATTCAGGATGTTTAGTTTTAATGTTAATTTCATTTTCCTCTCCATTAAACTTTACAATAAACCACTTTTGCTTTTGGCCTTTATATTTTCCTTTCCAAATAATTCCTAAGAGGCGATCAGGAAGATCGTAAGTTGTGTATTTGCTTATTTCTTTAATTAGCTCTACTGATTTTATGCTTGTTTCCTCTTTAAGTTCCCTCAACGCTGCATCAAAATAATTTTCACCTTCATCAATACCGCCCTGAGGCATCTGCCAAAAATCAGCAGGATTATCAATTCTTTTTGCCACGAATATCTTATTTTCTTTATTTAAGACTGCGATTCCAACACCATTTCTTAATGGGAGGTTTTGAAATTTTTCTTTCATTCCTAACCATTTAATAATTTAAGAGCAAATTCCAACTGGTTATCGGTATCTGTATTTATTCTAAATTCATCTGAACCTTCAGCAATAACTATATCTGGATTTACACCTACTCTTGAAATCGATTTACCTGATGGGAGATAATATTTAGAAACAGTAAGTCTTATGGCACCTTCATTTTCTAAAGGAATAATTGACTGAACTGACCCTTTTCCATATGTACTCTCTCCTACTAATATTGCTCTTTTGTGATCTTGTAGTGCTCCTGCAACAATTTCAGATGCTGATGCAGACCCATAATTAATCAAAATAACCATTGTTTCTCCATCAATAATATCTCCTTTTTTTGCAAACCATTTTCTATTTTCATACTTTCTTTTACTTTTTGTTGAAACTATTTCTCCATTTTCTAAAAAATAATCTGAAATTTTTATTGCTTGAGATAACAATCCACCAGGATTATTTCTTAAATCTAATATGTAATTTTTAATTTTCTTATTTTTCTTAAATTCTTTGATTTTATTTTTTATTTGTTTACTACTATTCTCATTGAATGATGTTAATCTTATATAAGCTGTTTGATCATCTTTAATTTCTGACTTTACAGATGCAACTTGTATAATTTCTCTTGTAATTGTAAATATAAGTGCTTTTCTTTCTCCCCTTCTTCTAACAGTAATTTCGATATCAGATCCAACTGGGCCTCTCATTAATTCTACAGCTTCAGAAAGAGTTTTTCCTTGAACTTGAACATCATCAATTTTAACAATGTAATCTCCAGCTTTAACACCAACCTCCTCAGCTGGTGAGTTATCAATTGGAGAAATTACTTTTACGACACCAGCCTCCATACTGACTTCAATGCCCAATCCTCCAAATTCTCCGCTAGTCTCAGTTTGCATATTTTTAAATGAGTCCGGAGACATATATGCTGAATAGGGATCCAAAGATTGTAAAACACCGTTTATAGCAGCATCCATTGCTTCACTCTGATTTACTTCATCAACATATTCTTTATTAATTTTATCTAAGACTTCGCTGAATAAATCAATTTTTTTGTAAATATCGTTTTCATTACTAAAAATTGGATTTGTAAATATGAAAAAAAATAAAGAAGCTATTAAGTATACTTTTTTCATATGATCAGTTTTTCTTTAGGAATTAATTCTGACCACATTTTTTCTAATTCGTAAAATTTTCTTTTTTCAGGATTAAAAATATGAACTATTAAGTCTATTCCATCTACAAGCTTCCAATCATTGCTATCTTTTCCTTCAATCTTACAATTATTCACACCATTAATTTTTAATTTTTCAAAAACTTGTTCAGACAAAGCTTGAATATGTCTTGATGATGTACCACTAGCTATAATCATGAAGTCCGCAACTGATGATTTTCCTTCGAGATCGATTGAAACTATGTCTAAGGCTTTATTAATATCAAGCGTTTTGATTATTTCATCTTTAAGAGCTGATATTTTTTCCATTAATTAAATTAAGAGTATCAAATTTTTCTTAATTGAGAAGATGAAATATTGACTTTATTAAACTTTATAAATTCAACTGCTTTTTTATTATATTTCTTAAATGATTTAGATCTAAAAGCCTTTGATTTGTATCCATTTCGATCAAATACCAATATTTTGCACATTTTAGTTATTGAATTGTGCCCTTTCCATTTATGAAAATTTATTAGGTTATCTGCCCCCATTAAAAAAAATATTTCTGAATGTTTAAATTTTTTTTTTAAATATTTAATTAAATCTACTGTACGATTAGATTTTATTATTTCTTCAAAACATTTAACTTGTATAAATTTATTATTTTTATTAATTTTTTTTGCATAAGCTATTCTTTTATATAGATCATTTGGATTATTTTTTTTAAATGGATTTTGTTTTGTTATAGCCCATATAACTTGGCTCAAATTATAATTTTTTTTTGCTAATTTAGAAATTCTTACATGACCAACATGTGCTGGATCAAATGATCCACCGAGTATACCAATCTTTTTATTTTCTAATTTGCCCTGAACCATAAACTTCATATTTATAACTTACTAACTGATTTAGACCGACAGGCCCTCTTGGTGGCAAGGTGTTTGTTGAAATTCCAACCTCTCCACCAAAACCAAATTCTCCTCCGTCAGCAAATTGTGTTGACGAATTTTGAATAGCAATAGAGCTTTTAACATTCTTAATAAAGAATTTTGCTGTATTTTTGTTTTTGGTTACTATTGCATCTGTATGCATAGTTCCATATTTGTTGATATGGGCAACTGCTTCTTTGACATCATTAACTAATTTAACTGAAATAATCGGTGAAAGATGTTCTTTTGACCAAGTATTATTATTTGCAGGATATGTTTTGCCTTTAAATAATTTACTTATTTTTCTATCAGCTAAAATTTTACAACCACTTTCAGCTAGTGAATTTAAAATTAAATTTACTGATTTTGATTTACTTTTATGTATTAAAAGAGTTTCAGTTGCACCACATATACTAGTATTTCTCAACTTAGCATTTAATACTATTTTGTTTGCCATATTATCTTCTGCCTCTTTATCAACATATGTATGACAAATTCCTTCCAAATGACCAATAACTGGTACCTTTGAAAGTAGTTTAACTTTTTTTACTAAATTTTTTCCGCCTCTTGGTATTACAACATCAATGGAGCTTTCCATTTTTGATAATAAATAATCGACGAGTTTTCTGCTCTTATTGTTTATAAACTGGACGTAATTTTCGTTTACTTTATTTTTTTTTAGAGCTTTCCTAAATAAATTTACTAAAATTTTATTACTATTGTAGGCTTCGGAACCACCTCTTAATATAACAGCATTTCCAGATTTAAAGCATAGTGCTGATACATCCGAGGTAACATTGGGTCTACTTTCAAATATTACACCTATAACTCCTATTGGTATTGTAACTCTTCTAATTTCAAGTCCATTTGGCCTTTTCCATTTGGAACTTACTTGATTAACTGGATCTTTAAATGAAATAATAGTTTTGACAGAGTCAATTATACTTTTTAATTTATTATTATTAAGAGCGAGTCTTTGAATTAAGTTTTCTTTTAATTTTTTTCCTCTTGCATAAAAAATATCTTTCTTATTTTCACCAATAATTTTATTCTTATTAATCTCAATTAATTTTACAAAATCTTTTAAAACTTTATTTTTTTTTTTTGGACTAATACTTGAATTCAAAGCTTTTCTAGAATTCAATCCAATTTTTTTAAGTAGTTTACTCATTAAATTTTAACCATATCATCTTTATGTATGACTTCAGACTTTGTAACATAGCCTAAAAGATTACTAATTTTGTTAGAATGTTCTCCTTTTATTTTGGATATTTCATCAGATGTAAAACTGCTCAATCCTCTGGCAAATTCTTTGTTATTTTTATCTAAAATTCTAACATGATCACCTTTAACAAATTTTCCTGAAACTTTTCTAATACCGGCAGCTAATAAACTTTTTCCATTTTTTAAAGCATTTAAAGCACCATCATCTATAATAATTTCTCCTTTTGGAGATATAGAGCTAATTATCCATTTTTTTCTTGCATCTAATTTAGATACTTTTGGTAAAAACCATGTCCCAGAATTATATTCCAGTATATTTTTAATTGGTCTTTTAATTAAACCATTTGCAATAGCCATATAGCAACCCGAGACTTGACATACTTTTGCAGCATCAATTTTCGTTTTCATTCCACCAGTACCATACTCACTTGTGCTTTTACTTGAAAAATTTTCAATTTTAGAATCAATATTTTTTATTTCTTTAATCAATTTAGCATTTTTATGAATTTTTGGGTTTTTAGAATATAATCCATCAACATCGGATAATAATATTAAGCAATCTGCACCTGATATTTGAGCAACTCTAGATGCTAATCTGTCATTATCTCCGTATTTAATTTCAGAAGTTGCAATACTATCATTTTCATTAACAACAGGTACAAAATTAAGCTCAAATAAATTTTCGAAAGTTCTTTTAGCATTTATAGCTCTTCTTCTTTGTTCAGTATCTTCTAAAGTAATTAGAATTTGAGAAATATTTATTTTGTTTGAGCTAAATGTCTTTTTGAAAAGATTCATTAATTCTATTTGTCCAATTGATGCAACAGCTTGGCTTTTATCAAGCTTTAAAGTTTTCATATTTAATTGTAATTTTTTACACCCTAAAGCAATTGCTCCAGAACTCACTACAACAATGTTCTTTTTAAGTTTTTGTAACTCTTTAATATCTTTAGCAAATTCCAAAAGCCATTTTTCTCTAATAATTTTATTGTCATTTATTAATAAAGATGAACCTATTTTTATTACTACAGTTTTGGAGTCCTTAAGATACATAGTTTACCAACTTTGACTTTATATCTGATACTGATTTTTTATCCATTGTTGACATGAAAAATATATTTTTTTTTAATTTGTTCTTGAGTTTTTTTATCTTCTCTTTTTTTTCCTCTTCATCTATTAAGTCAGTTTTATTCAAAACTACTATTTCTTTTTTTTTAACTAAATCTTTACTGTATTTTGATAATTCTTTTCTGACTTGATTGTAAGAAATAAATAAATCATTCTCAGTTATATCTATTAAATGCAGCAAAGTTTTGCACCTTTCTATATGTTTTAAAAATTTTATCCCAAGACCAGTTCCGGTATGAGCGCCCTCAATTAAGCCTGGTATATCTGCTAAAGTAACTTCTTTGTCATCATAACTAGCAACCCCAAGATTTGGATTAATTGTAGTAAATTTATAGTTTGCTATTTTTGGATTTGCACTCGTCATTGATGCAAGCAAGCTGGATTTCCCAGCATTAGGTAATCCAATGATACCGATATCAGCAATTGTTTTTAGTTGAAGCCAAATCCAAAATTCCTCTCCTTGACCCCCTTTTGTAAATTTCTTTGGGGCTCTGTTGGTTGAAGACTTAAACCTTGTATTTCCAAATCCTCCTTTACCTCCGCTTGCTACTAAAAATTCCTCTTTCTGACTTTTAAAATCATAAATAAGTGTTTTATTATCTTCTTCAAATACTTGTGTTCCTAAAGGTACTTTTAAATATAAATCTTCACCACCTTTCCCAGTTTTGTTTTTTCCACTGCCATCCTTTCCTCTTTCAGCTTTGTAGTGTTGTTGGTACCTGTAATCAATCAAAGTGTTAAGATTTCTCTCACTAATAAGAATTACAGATCCTCCTTTGCCGCCATCACCGCCATCAGGGCCACCAAACTCTACAAATTTTTCCCTACGAAAACTTGGAGACCCTGAGCCTCCGTTACCAGCTTTTACATATATCTTAACTTGATCTAGAAATTTCATATAACAATTATGTGAGTGTTGTATCTATTAATTGGGCTTTACAGAAACGTAAGTTCTATCAGATTTTGATTTTTTAAACTCTACTTTACCTTTAACAACTGAAAAAATCGAATGGTCTCTACCCATGCCAACATTTTCTCCGGGAAATATTTTCGTTCCCCTTTGTCTTACAATTATGTTGCCAGGCATAACCATCTCGCCACCATATTTTTTCACGCCCAGTCTTCGACCTGCACTATCTCTTCCGTTTCTCGACGATCCACCTGCTTTTTTCGTTGCCATAAGTTACTTTTTATTTAGCTGCTTCCTTAGTTTCAACTGTTTTTTTTGATGGTATTTCTTTCCTTTTTTCTGCCTCAGAAATAACTTTACCATCTTTTGAATAGATCTTACTTATTCTTACCATTGTGAATTTTTGTCTATGACCGTTTTTTCTTCTCGAATTTTGTCTTCTTCTTTTTTTAAAAATAAGAACTGTTCTATTTTTTCCATTTTTTATTAATTCAGCTTCAACTTTAGCTCCACTAATAGTCGGCTCCCCTAACTCTAAATTTTTATCATCTCCGTAAGCTAGTATTTCATTAAACTCTATTTTTGAATTTTCTTTTGAATCTTCGAGCTTTTCAACTTTGAGAATCTCTCCAGCTTTCACTTTATATTGTTTACCACCGGTTTGAATTACTGCGAATGACATAGTTAGCCCTAATTTTATAGACGACAATATAGTCTGGGTTGCATCATAGTCAAGATTAATAACTTAGAAATTATCCTTTAAATCCCTCAATTTTTTAAAATTTTCTAGATCGTTTGACTTAAGAAAAATGTTACAATTAAGTTCCATACCAATAGTCGATGGCATACTAGTTTTACCTTGTTTAATTTTTTCTTTAATTTCTTTAATTTTGTTTAGTAATTCATTGTTATTGGAATCTTGCGCTAAACAAAATTCAGAATTCTTTAAAGTATACTCATGTCCACAATAAATTTTTGTATCTTTATCTAAATTTTTTAAAACTTGTAGTGAGTTGTACATTTGCTCATAACTCCCTTCAAAAATTCTTCCGCATCCCAAAGAGAATAAAGTATCTCCTGTAAAAATTAACTTATTTTTAAAAAAATAAAAACATATATGACCTATTGTATGACCAGGGACATGATATATTTTTGCTTCAAAAATATCCTTCTTCCAAATTTCACCATCATTTAAGCAAACATCAATTTGAGGTATTCTGTTTTTATCTCCAATATAACCTACTACTTCTGCATAAAATTTTTTTTTTAATTCCTCATTCCCACCAACATGGTCATTATGATGATGTGTATTTAATATATATTTTAAATTTAATTTATTTTTCTCTAAATAATTTATAATTGGATCTGCTTCACCAGGATCAACAACACAACAATTTCTATTAGCTTCATTAATTAAAATGTAAGAAAAATTATCTTCCAGACACTTAATAATTTCTACTTTCATTTAATTTTCTATTAAAAATATCCCTAAGTGAGAGTCAAGATTTTTATAATTTAAATTTGATTTGTTTATTTCTGAAATTCGACTTTTTTTTAAAGCAATAGACTTATATATTTTAATATTCTTAGTACTGCAAAAATTATAAAAATCTTTAATTGTGCACATATGTAAATTTGGTGTGTTGTACCACTCATGAGGTAAATTTTCCGTTACAGGCATTGTGCCTTTGAACAATAATTGTAATCTAACTCTCCAGTAACCAAAATTAGGTATGGTAACAATTACTTTTTTTCCTACTTTAAGTAATTCATTAATTACTAATTCAGGATTCAGAAATGCTTGCAATGTTTGGCTTAAAATTACGTAATCAAAAGACGATTTAGGAAATTGTTTTAAATCGCTTTCAGCATTCCCTTCTATAACAGTTAATCCTTTTGATAAACAATTTTGAACTTTTTCTTTAGAAATTTCTAATCCACGAATATCTTTAGTTTTGTTTTCTTGTAAAAATTTCATTAAGTCTCCATTGCCACAACCAACATCGAGAACTCTACTATTTTCCCCTATCAAATTTGATATAATATTAAATTCTTCTTTCATTTATTACTTTGTAGGTTGAATTAATATAATCGCCAAGTGTCTTTAGGAAACTTGGAACATCAAGCAAGAATGAGTCATGTCCCTTATCAGATTCTATTTCAACAAATCCGACATCTGCACCAATAGAATTTAATGCTATAACTATTTCTCTATTCTCCGACGTTGGATACAACCAATCTGATGTAAATGATATTACAAAAAATTTTGTTTTAGTTTTTTTGAATGCATCAGATAAATTTCCTTTGTACTGTTTGGATAAGTCAAAATAATCCATTGCACGAGTTATATATAGATAACTATTAGCATCAAATCTATCAACAAACACAGATCCTTGGTATCTAAGATAACTCTCAATTTGAAAATCTGCCTCAAATCCATATCTTAGGCTATCCCTATCTTGCAATTTTCTTCCAAATTTTTCCTGCAATCCTTTTTCAGAAAGATAAGTAATATGTGCTGCCATTCTTGCTACTGCTAAACCTTTGTCAGGATTTAATTTATAATTACTATAAAATCCATTTTCCCACTTACTGTCAGCCATAATTGCTTGTCTTCCTAATTCATTAAACGCTATGTTTTGTGCCGAGTGACTAGATGTACAAGCAATCGGTATTGCAAGTTTTGCTTTATCTGGAAAATTGGCAACAAATTGTAGAACTTGCATTCCACCCATTGAACCACCTACTACAGCAAAAAGTTTTTCAATTTCTAAATATTTAATTAGCTCATATTGAGCGTTAACCATGTCATTAATAGTTATAATTGGAAAATCAGTTCCTATTTGTTTACCAGTGGACTCATTTATTGTGCTAGGTCCGTAAGATCCCATGCAGCCTCCCACTACGTTTGCACAAATCACAAAAAATTTATTTGTATTAATTGGCTTATTTTCTCCAACAACATAACTCCACCAACCATCTTTATTAGTTATTGGGTTTTTTCCAGAAACATATTGATCTCCAGTCAAAGCATGGAAAACTAATATTGCATTACTTTTTTCACTGTTTAATTCCCCATATGTCTCATATGCTATTGGAAAGTTATCAATTTTCTTACCACAATCCAATTTAAGGGGATTTGATATAATTATTTTTTTTGTATCAATATTCTTATTCATAATAATTGTACTGATCGAATTGTGAGAAAAAAAACATTTTAGCGGTTTTTTTATAGCGCTCGCAATTCAGTATAAATCAGCGCATGCAGCTTTTACTTCAAAGGAATTTATATGTCAAATATTGCTCAATTAATTATTGTTTTATCTAGTTAAAAGACTATTTATAGTGAAATATTTACTATGACATTGCTAAGATTTAAAAACATAAAATTACAGAGTTACAAACCAGGAAAATCCTTATTGGCTGGTAATAAAAATATTATTAAGTTATCTGCAAATGAATCTGCTTTAGGTGTCAGTAAAAATGTCGAAAAAATTGTTAAGTCTAAATTTGATATATCAAAATATCCAGACAGTAAATTTTCGGAGTTAACACAAAAAATATCAAAGAAGTATGGTTGTGATAAATCTAAGATAATTTGTGGCTCTGGTTCTGACGAAGTAATTCAAATGCTTTGCCAATTGTTCCTTAGAGAAAATGATGAAGTTGTTGTTCCTCAGTACAGTTTCCTCATGTATAGGATATACTCCAAAATCGTTGGAGCAAATGTAAAATTAGCTAAAGAAATTAATTTTAAAGTTTCAGTTAAAGAAATTCTTAAAAAGACATCAAAAAAAACAAAAATTGTTTTTATTGCAAATCCAAATAATCCAACAGGCACTTATTTAACAAAAAACGAGTTATTAGACTTAAGGAGAAGATTAAATAAAAATATTTTAATGGTTGTTGATGATGCATATTTTGAATATATGAAGAATAAGGATTACAAATCTGGAATTGAGTTATTTAAAAACTATAAAAATGTATTTATTTTAAGAACATTTTCAAAAATCTATGGTCTAGCTTCATTAAGGATAGGCTGGGGATACGGTGATAAATCTATAATTAAAGAATTATATAAAATTAAACCACCTTTTAACGTAAATAAATTTGCTCAAATTTGTGCTGTTGAATCACTTAAAGACAATAAATTTGTTAAAAAGTCAGTAATACACAATCTTAAATGGTGCAAAAAAATTAAAAATGAGATGTTAAAATATAATATTGTTACAAACAAAATATCTGGAAATTTCTTTTTATTAGATTTCAAAAAAGCAAAATTTACCGCAGATAAAACTTTAAAAAAATTACAGAAATATGGAATTATACTAAGAGAAATGAATTCATATGGCATAAAAAATTGTCTAAGACTTACAATTGGCAACACAAAAGAAAACCAAATATTTCTTAAAAGAATGAATACTATTTTTAAAAATGTTTAATAATATTCTTATTATTGGTTGTGGATTGATAGGCTCGTCAATATTAAAGGCATCAATACAAAAAAAAATTTCTAAAAATTTTTTTGTATTTGAAAAATCTAAAAAATATAAATCTATTATTAAAAAATTTAACAAAAAAATTAAATTTTTAACAAGGTTAGATAAAAATTTAAAACAAATTGATCTTGTGATTTTAAGCACTCCTATGAGTGAATATCCCAAATTTTTTTCTTCATTAAATAAAAATCTCAATCATAATTCAATTATAACTGATGTTGGTTCAACAAAAAAAAATCTTATTTCTTTAAAAAAAAAAAAATTATCAACAAATCTTGATTGGGTGATGAGTCATCCTATCTCAGGATCTGAAGTTAGTGGGCCCAAATATGGTAATGCTAATTTGTTCAAAAACAAGTGGTGCATAATAATAAAAGATAAAAATGTTCTAAAACAAAAAAAAGTAGAGAGATTTTGGAAATCTTTAGGATCTAAAATAATTATTATGAACCCTGATGGTCATGATAAAATTTTTTCAGTAACTAGCCATCTACCTCACTTGATTGCTTACAATTTAATAAAAACTGCTCAGGATTTTCAGAAAAAAAAGAATAAAAATTTAATTAAATTTAGTGCAGGTGGATTAAGAGATTTTTCAAGAATTGCTGCATCCAACGAAATAATGTGGAGAGATATATTTTTCGAGAATAAAACTAATATAATTGAAGCAATAAATCTTTTTATGAAAAATTTAAAAGATTTTAAGAAGAATATAAGCAAGAAAGAAAATTCAAAGATAATAAAAAAATTAATCAATTCTAAAGTAGTAAGAAAACAAATAATTTCTCAAAAACAAGATATTTCTAAACCTGATTTTGGTCGAGAATAATTCAGATCCTTGTTACTTTCTTTACATCTAATTTCGCGGTTTCTTTAATTAGTTTTATGGTTTTTTTAATTGGCATTATGATCACTCTTTTTTTTGGACCATAAGCGTGGATAAGATCATTTGTATTGATGCATATAGCAACATGTCCTTTCCAAAAAATAATATCACCTTTTTTAAATTTTTTTTTGTATCCCACACTTTTTTTTAATTTAACTTGATCAATTGTATCTCTTGGAAAAAAATTATTATTATATTTATAAAATATTTGTAATAGAGCTGAACAATCAATTCCTCCGAATGTTTTTCCACCCCATTTATATTTACAATTTAGAAAACTTTTAAATATCTTTACAAAATCGGATTTTTTTTTTTGGATTGGAAATATGTCTTTTGATCTTAGCCATTTATCTTTTTTATACATAATGAAATTTTGATCCCTTTTTAAAATTTGAATCTTGCTCGTAAATGGTAAAAACTTTTTTGATTTCTCTTTTTTATTTCCTAAATAAATTCTAGCTTTTAAAATTCCAACTTTGTGAGTTGGATTGAATTTTTTGTAGCTATCAATTTTTTTTATAAAGCCTGAATATTTGTCATATGAAGTCTTTATTTTAAAATAATTATTTTTTTTACTAATTATTTTAAAACTCTCACCGTAGATAAGTTGAGAGCTAATATTAGAGTTTTTCTTTGGTTTCTCTAATATATCGACAAAAGGCTCCTTTAAAAAAAAACTATTTTGCACCAATTTTAATTTTATTCCTTAAAAACCATAAACAAATTAAAGATGGGATAACCATTAAAGTGGTAATTATAAAAAAGGTTCCCCAGTCTCCATTTAGCCAATCAACTAAAGCACCCGATGAAGAAGCAAGTGTCGTTCTCCCTGCAGTCCCAATTGAAGCTAGAAGTGCATACTGTGTAGCGGTATAAGTCCTATCCACTAAAAGAGAGATAAAGGCTACGAAAGCAACAGTTGCAAATGCTGCAGATATATCATCAGCGATAACCGCTAAAGCAAACAACCATTCAGATTTTCCTGACCAAGCGAGAGCAGCAAATAATAAATTTGTTGCTGCCATAAATCCACCGGCAACAAACATTGTTTTTATTGTGCCAGCTCTCATAGCAAATATTCCACCTAATAATGTAAATACAACTGTCGTTATCCAGCCTAGAGTTTTAGAGTATATCGCTATTTCACCTTTTGAAAATCCAACCTCTTTATAAAAAACTATGGACATTCTTCCAAGAAAGGCTTCTCCAATTTTAAAAAGAAAGACAAAGCCAAGGATTCCAACTGCAATTGAGAAACCATTTTTTTTGAAGAAACTAATTATTGGACCTCCTATTGTACCAGTAATATAAGAAACAAATTTTGTTATTACATTATTTGATCCAAGTTTTGATTGTATTATTTCGTCTGTTTCTTTTTGTTTGTTTTGCCTATCTGTTGTTATAGGCTCGTGTATAAACATTAAACCTATATTCATCAGGATTACTACAACGCCAAGAACTAAAAAAGTAGTTTGCCAGTAATCTTCAATTCCAATGTTTTGAAAAAATTCTGCAGTAAACAATGCTATAACACCACCTAACTTATATCCGGTCCACCATCCAACTACAGCCATAGCAGCACCTGCTGCCATAGATTTTCCTTCATCAGCATTAATTTGTTCGATTCTCAGCGCATCAACTGTAATATCTTGTGTAGCTGAAGCAATTGCTATAACTAATCCAACACTAATTAGTAACGCCAAATTTTCTGTAGGGTTAATAAAACTCCACACAATTAAACTAAATAAAATTATAATTTGCATAAAGACAATCCAGCCTCGTCGATGGCCTAATCTTTTTGTTAAAAATGGAATTTGTATTCTATCAATTATTGGTGCCCACAAATAATTAAAGGCGTACACCCCAAATATTAAACCTGCCCATCCAATAGTCGATCTACTTAAACCCTCTTCTTTTAGCCAAAGGCTTAAACTGCTGGCAATTAAAACCCAAGGAAATCCACTAATTGCACCAAGAAGTAATATTCTTAGCATTCGAATATCCTTGTAAACTAAAATAGATTCTGACCAGGTTTGTTTTTTTTCAAACATTAATATTTTCTCCAAAAAGATGGAATAAATAATACTAAAATTGCAAATAATTCCAACCTTCCAAGTATCATTGCAGCACTTAGAACCCACTTAGAGAAATCAGAAAGGCTTGAAAAACTTCTGTTTGGACCAATAATATCACCTAAACCTGGACCAACATTTGAAATTGACGTGGCAGCTGCTGAAATTGCTGTAATAAAATTTAATCCATCAAGCGATAGAAGCGCAGTCACAACAAAAAATATTAATATATAAAGGAATATAAAAGAAATAATTGAGTCCATAAATTTTTCATCCACATTATTGTTTTGATATTTAATTTTAAAAATTCCTCGAGGATAAATTATTTTTTTCAGCTGGTTTGATATAAATTGGTACAAAATTTGAACTCTAAAAATCTTTATTCCACAAGTTGTAGAGCCCGCACACCCCCCGATGAACATTAAAATTATGAAATATACTAATGGAAATTGACCCCAGTTGCTAAAATTTTCTGTAGCATATCCTGTTCCAGTTAAAATAGAAATTATATTAAAGCTAACAGATAAAAAACTTATCTCAGTTAAGCTTTTATTTATAAAAGATAAATAAAAAAACATTATAAGAATTGAAATAATAACCAAAATTATAAAAGTTTTTATTTGTGTGTCTTTGAAAAATATTTTCTTATCTCCAGCTAAGTATTTGATGTAACTAATAAAAGGTATACTTCCTAGAATAATAAATATTATTGCATTAATTTCTATTAACGAGCTATTAAAATAACCTATAGATTCATTATAATTTGCAAAACCTCCAGTCGCTATTGTTGTCATAGCATGCACGATGCTATCAAAAAAACTCATCCCAAATATAAAATAAAAAAAAGCACAAGTTAAAGTTAATAAGGAATATATAGACAATAATCTCAAAGAAACTTCTTTAGTTTTAGGAAAAATTTTTTCTGAAGTATCATTAGATGAAATATTGAAAAGTTGCATACCCCCTATATTCATTAAAGGCATTAATGTGATTGCCATTACGATAATTCCAATACCACCAAACCACTGTAACATTCCTCTCCAAAGTAATATCGCTTTAGATGTTTCATTTAGATTTGTGATAATTGTAGATCCTGTTGTTGTAATACCAGACATGCTCTCAAAAAATGCATCTGTAAAACTCAAATCTGTGCTAGAAAAAATTAAAGGTAAAGAACCAAATATAGCAATACTTAACCACGAAAGTGCTGTGAGCAAAAAAGCTTGAGGTAAACTTATCTTTTTATCGTGATCATAATTAGAAATGAAAAATAAAAATCCAAAAACAATAGTAACAATCATTGATCCGATAAATCCTGCATCAATTTGATCAAATATTAGTTGAACCAAAATAGGTACAATCATTGAAAGACCTAAAATAATTTGCAAAACCCCTAATGTAAAAAAGACAGTTTTATAATTGGACATTTTGAATGGACATTATTTTATGGTAAATAAATTTCAACTCTATATGAATTATTAAAAAGGCTAATATTAAGGATATTTAAGTAGTTGTGATAGACAAAAAAAATTTTGACAAAACAAACGCCTGGCCATTTGTTGAGGCTAAAAAGCTATTAATAGAGAGAAAATCAAACATAGAAAAAAAAAAAAAAATAGTTTTACAAACTGGTTATGGCCCTAGTGGTCTACCTCATATAGGTACATTTGGAGAAGTTGCAAGGACGACAATGATTGTCAACGCTCTTGATCATTTAACAGATATTCCAAAAGAAATTATTACATTTTCTGATGATATGGATGGTCTTAGAAAAGTACCTGAAAATGTTCCAAATCAAGAACAGCTCAAAAATAATCTTCACAAACCTTTAACGGATGTCCCTGATCCATTTGAAAAGTTTAGTAGTTTTGGAGAACATAATAATAATATGTTGAAACAATTTCTTGATAATTTTAAATTTAAGTATTCATTTAAAAGTTCTACAGAACTCTATAAGTCTGGTTATTTTAATGACACTCTAAAATTAGTTCTAGAAAATTATGAAAAAATTATGAAAATAATTCTTCCAACTTTAGGCAAAGAAAGACAGAAAACCTACTCCCCCTTTTTACCAATATGCCCAGAAACTGGAAAAGTTCTTGAAATACCTGTTTTAGAAATTGATGCTAAATCTTTTAAAATCATATTTGACAATAATGGATCAAAATTGGAAAAAAGTATTTTAGACGGGAACTGCAAATTACAATGGAAAGTTGATTGGGCAATGAGATGGTACGCTTTAGATGTTGATTTTGAAATGTATGGAAAGGATTTAATTGAGAGTGCAATTCTTTCAACTAAGATTATTAAAACATTAGGTAAATCTAACCCATCTGGTTTTGCTTATGAACTTTTTTTGGATGAAAAAGGTGAAAAAATATCTAAATCAAAAGGTAATGGAGTAACTATAGATGAATGGCTGAATTATGCATCTCCTCAAAGTCTATCTCTTTACATGTATCAAAATCCAAAAAGAGCAAAAAAATTGTACAGAGAAGTTGTTCCAAAAGCTGTTGATGAATATCTAGATTTTATAGAAAAAGGTAAAACTCAAAATGATTTACAGAAGTTAATGAATCCAGTTTGGCATGTACATAATGGATCAATTCCAGAGGAAAATACAATTATGACTTTTTCAATGCTTTTAAATTTAGTTGAAACAAGTAATGCGGACAGCAAACAATTACTTTGGAAATTTGTGAAAAAATACAAGTCAGAAATTAATGAAAATGATCATCCAATTTTTGATAATTTAATTGAATATGCAATAAAATATTTCAATGATGTTATAAAAATAAAAAAAATTTACAAAACTCCAAATGAAAAAGAGAAAGTTGCACTGAAAGCATTAATTAAGTCTTTAGATAATTGTAATGATAAAATGGCTCCTGAAGATATTCAGACAAATATTTTTACCGTAGGAAAAGAAAATGGTTATAAAGAAAATTTAAGAGAATGGTTTAAGCTTATCTATGAGGTTGTATTTGGTGACGAAAATGGACCCAGAATGGGCTTCTTCATTAGTTTTTTTGGAGTAAATGAAACCAAAGAATTGATAAGAAAAAAGGTTGAAAATGTTTAATCTTATAAGACCTTTTATATTTAAATTTAGCCCTGAAGTTGCACACTCACTAGCAATAAAGGCTTTAAAGTTAAATCAGATACCAGCTATAGATAAAACAACCAGAGTTACTATACAAACTAAATTTTTGAACAAAACCTTAAATTCTCCTCTAGGTGTAGCTGCTGGATTTGATAAAAATGCAGAAGTTTATAATCCTTTATATAAACTAGGATTTGGTTTTGTTGAGGTAGGTACGATTACACCTAAACCACAAATAGGAAATCCGAAGCCAAGAGTGTTCAGATTGGAAGAAGATGAAGCTTTAATTAATAGACTTGGATTTAACAATATTGGATCAGAAGAAAGTAAAAAAAATATTGAAAATAATTTACCTAATGGATTACTTGGTATTAATATAGGACCTAATAAAGATACTGAAAACAGAGTTGAAGATTATTTAATTTGTTTCAGAAAATTTTATAATTTAGGAGACTATATTACAATTAATATCTCTTCTCCTAACACAGAAAATTTAAGAAACTTTCACAAAAATGAAGAGTTAGATAATCTTTTAAAATGCATAAATGAAGAAAAGAAAAATTTATATTCAAATGTACCAATAGCAGTCAAAGTATCTCCTGATATTGATGAAAAAAGTATTGATGAAATCTCAGAACTTTTTTTAAAATATAATGTTCAAATAGTTATAGTTTCAAATACGACAGATAGAAATAGAGAAAATATATCTAATATAAATAAATTAGAGATAGGCGGTTTGTCTGGAAAACCACTTGAAAATATCTCTAATGAATTAATTAATAAATTTTTTAAATTAGTTGGAAAAAAAATCTTAATAATTGGAGTAGGAGGCGTTGACTCTGCCGAAGGCGTTTTTAATAAAATTGTAAGCGGTGCAACTCTTGTGCAATTGTATACAGGCATGGTTTATAAAGGACCAACTATTGCTTCAAAGATTAATAAAGATCTCGACGAAATTGTAAAAAGAGAAGGTTTTAAAAATATTTCTGAAGCTATTGGAACAAAAAATTAATCTTGACTGGTATTCTTTAAGACCATATACATCTTGAAAATTTATGTCTAAAAAATGCGAACTTACTGGTAAAATCCCTTTAAAAGGCCATAATGTTAGTCACGCTAACAATAAAACTAAAAGAAGATTTCTTCCAAATTTAAAGAAAGTAAAATTTAAAAGTGAACTTTTAAAGAAATCTATGAGATTAACAGTTTCAAATGCAGGTGTTAGATCTGTAGATAAAAAAGGTAGCTTTGATAATTTTTTAAAATCTGCAAAATCAAGAGATTTATCGTTAAGATTAAAAAAGCTTAAAAAAACAATAATCACAAAAACAGCATAATGAATAAAGTTTTCTTCACTCTCTCATTTTTAATGGGATTAGTTGTGCTAGCATCTAATTATTTAGTTCAATTTCCTATAAAATATTACGGTTTAGAGGAAATTTTAACTTACGGTGCTTTTAGTTATCCAATTGCATTTTTAATTACAGATTTAGCCAACAGATCCTTTGGAAAATTAGTAGCAAGAAAAATTGTCTATATAGGCTTCACAATTGGAATTTTGTTTACTTTAATATTTTCAACTAATTTTACTGATCTTATTTCTATAAGAATAGCAATTGGTTCAGGAACAGCTTTTATAATTGCTCAACTTTTAGATGTTCAGATATTTGATCAATTAAGACAAAAGAAGTGGTTTATAGCACCTTTGACATCTTCTTTGATAGGTTCAACTGTTGATACTTTTTTATTTTTCTCAATATCATTTTATGGAACGGGAATTCCTTGGGTAACTTTATCGTTAGGAGATCTTGCGGTAAAAATACTTGTTGCTCTTGTGATGTTGATACCTTTTAGATTATTACTCGGCACACTAAAAGCAGCATAACTAAATTTTAGGTTCTTGTTGGGTCATGCAATGTATTGCACCAAATCCCCATATCAATTTGCTACAGTCAACTGTTTCGATTTTTCTATTTCTAAAGTAATTTTTGAAAATTTTAATTGCAATATTGTCTTCTTTTACTCTGAATATTGGAAGAATTATTTTTTTATTACAAATATAAAAATTCATATAACTTGCAGGAACTCTTGTATTCTCAATATAAATTGGTGAAGGCATAGGAACTTTTATAATTTTGAATTTCTTTCCTTTCTCACATTTACTTTCTTTCAATATATTTAAATTCTTATTTAGATTTTTGTAATTTATATCTTTTTTATTATTTTCAACCGCAGTCATAATCGTATTTCTTGAAACAAATCTTGTTATGTCATCGACATGTCCATGTGTATCATCGCCTTCAATTCCTTTTTTAAGCCATATAAAGTTTTTTATATTTAAGTATTTATTAAACATTTTTTCGTAGTCTTTTTTTTTAAAATTTTTATTTCTTTCTTGAATTTTGCTTAACAAACATTCTTCAGTTAATAGAATTGTACCTGACCCATTTACATCAAACGCCCCTCCTTCCATGATTATTTTTCTAATTCTGCCTTTTTTTTTGATTATTGGATCAATCTTTTTAAAATTAGCAATTTTACTAATATTATTATTGATTTTATTGTCATTTTTATAATTATTATATTTTGACCATCCGTTAAAACCAAAATTTAGTATTACTTTTTTCTTTTCAATCTTATTTGTTATAAATATGGGTCCAGAATCTCTTAACCATATTCTATCAGTTTTAATATATTGGAAGTTGATATTTTTAATTTTATTAAGTTTTATTAAATTTTTTATATTTTTAATATTTTTGCTAACGATTAAGTTAACTTTCTGATTTTTTGAAATTTTTTTTATAATCTTTAAAATCACTTCAGGAATAAATTGGTATAATCCTGGCCAATCACTTTTATTATAAGGCCAAGCAATCCAAACTGAATTTTGAGGCTCCCATTCAGCTGGCATTCTAAATCCATTAAAGTTTTCATTCATCTGCAGGATTTTTTAGTATGCCTTTATAAAAATCGATTCTTCTATCCCTTAAAAAAGGCCAATGCTCTCTGGCTGAATCAATTTTTTTATAGTTTATTTCACGAATTAAAATTTCTTCTTTTTTATTCCCAAGTTTTCCAATTATTTGCCCACTAGGATCTATTATCATTGAGTTTCCCCAGAATTCTATTTTCTTCTTACCTTTTTTTTCTGTTCCAACTCTATTTATAGCAACCACATAAGTACCATTGGCGATTGCGTGAGATTTTTGCATTGTTATCCAAGAGTCTAGTTGAGATTTTCCAAATTTTTTTTTCTCTTTAGGATGCCATCCAATAGCAGTAGGGTAAAAAATTATTTGTGCACCTTTAAGTGCAGTCAATCTTGCAGCCTCTGGGAACCATTGATCCCAACAAATTAAAGGTCCAATTTTACCAAATTTTGTTTTAACAGATTTAAAACCTAAATCTCCAGGAGTAAAATAAAATTTTTCATAATAACCAGGATCATCTGGTATATGCATTTTTCTATATTTCGATAAAATTTTACCTTTCTCGCTAATAACAATACTAGTATTATGATAGAAGCCATGTGTTTTTTTTTCAAATAATGAAATCATTAATACTATTTGTAAATCTTTGGCTAATTCACAAAATATTTTTGTAGTTCTGCCAGGTATTTTTTCTGCTAGCTTAAAGTTGGAATGACTTTCAGTTTGACAAAAATAATTTGATAAAAATAGTTCTGGCACACAAATTATTTTAGCTTTTTTTGATGCTGCTTTTTTTATATTTTTAATAGCTGAATTTATATTTTTTTGAATATTATCTGAAATTTTACTTTGAATAATTCCAATTTTTACGTTTTTGATCATCAATCAAAATATTTTGGAAAAGTTTTTTCTACCTCTATTTTTCCACTCTCCAGTATGATAGGCGTCACTTGCTATTAATGGTAAAACACTGGTAGCTTCAGCAAATACCATTTGTTCTTTGGTAGTATCAACCTTACCCCATGAACTTGCTTCTTTTAATGTTGAACTACTGCAAGCTCCGTCTCTTGAGTCAGCAACAGTAATTTGTATTGCATATTTGTGCATATCTACATTTTTTCCCAAAAGTTCAGCACAAATTACCGTGTCTTGTATAAAGTTTTTAGGAACTCCACCACCAATCATAAATAATCCCGACCCTTTAGATTTAATTTTAATCTCTGTTAATTCTCTAAATTCTCTAATTGAGTCTATTGTAATATGATTTTTTGGATTTCTCTCTTGATGCATGACTAATCCAAAACCTGCACTTGAATCTGTAAATGCAGGACAGAATATAGGTACATTGTTATCAAAAGCTGTTTCAATTAAAGAATCTTTCTTTTTAGAATTAGTTTTTAGATATTTACCAATCTCTTTAATAAATTCTCTTGATGTGTAAGCCTTCGGCTCAAGTTTGTCTGCTATTTCTCCTATTGTTTTATCACAAACTTGGAGCTCCTCTTCATCGATGTAAGTATCATAAATTCTATCTATATAATTGTCTCTAAGTTCATTATCATTTTGATATTGTGATCCTTGGTAATGTTTAAATCCAAGTGCTTCAAAAAAATCCATATCTATTATAGATGCTCCAGTTGCTACAATTGCATCTACCATGTTATATTTAACCATATCTCTATAAATATGCATACATCCAGCAGCAGAAGTAGACCCTGCAAGCGTTAAGAATATTGTACAATCTTTATCTTTAAGCATTTCATTATATATCTTAGATGCATTAGCAGTTTCTCTTGAAACAAAAGACATTTTTTCCATAGAAGATATAATTTTTCTAGAGTCAAATGATGTAATATCAATATGTTCAACTTCTTTACTTAAAAAGTCTTTTTTTCTGTTATGATTAAGATTTTTTGTATCTGACATTATGCAACAAGAAACTCTTTGTTTGTTTCTTTGTCATACATCGTCATAATTGGATCATCACAAACTTCGTAAATACTATCAGAATAATATCCATTAAATTGAGTTCTAAATGTCAAACCGTATGCTCCTAATTGACCTAGTTCAATGTAATCACCTTCTTTAATATTATTAGGTAGAATGAAAGGTCCCTTCATATAATCCATGCTATCACAAGTTGGTCCATAAAAATCAAATGAAGCCAATTTTTTTGATATAATTCTCCCACTTGTAATTATCCTTGATGGATAAACTATATTAGGCACCCCTGCATCAAATAAAGTTCCGTATGTTCCATCATTAATATATAGTTTTTGTTTTTTTCTTAAGTTTACTCTAACAATTGTCGAACCACTTTCTGCAACAATTGCTCGACCAGGCTCACATATAATTTCTGGTTTTTTTTCTAATTTTAATTTATTTAGTGAATTTTTTATTTCCTCAAAATATGAGTCTAATGATTGAGGAACTAAGTCAGGATAAATTGTTGGAAATCCTCCACCTATATTTATAACATCTGGAACTATTTTTGTTTTTTTTATTATATATTTAATTTCGTTAATCCCTTTTGAATAGGATATTGGATGCATGCATTGTGAACCCACATGAAAACTTAATCCTATTTTTTTTGCATACTGTTTTGTTAATCTATAAAGCCCTATTGCTTCAGAAGTTTGTGCACCAAATTTTTTAGATAAATCTATTTCTGCGTGTTCATTAGAAACTGCAACTCTCACAAATAACTCTAAATCCTTAGCTTGATTAGTACTATTAAGAATTTTTATTAATTCATCTTTTGTATCTATTGAAAAAGTCTTAATATTATATTTGAAATATGCTTCGTTTATACTTTCTTTGCTTTTTACAGTATGCATGTAGGAGCATTTTGCATCTGGGCTAACACTTCTAATTGCCTCAACTTCTTTAATTGAAGCGATATCAAAATCATTAATTCCGCTTTCCACGATAGTTTTTAACACTAATGGATGCGGGTTAGTTTTAACTGCATATAGGATTTTACCAGAAAATTTATTCTGAAAAAATTTAGAAGCTGTGTTTATAGAATCTCTTCTAATACAATAAACAGGTTCTGTTGGTTTCAGTTGGTTAACTAATTTATCAACCGATTTAAATTTTTGCATTTAAAGCTCCAAAAAAAATTTAACAAAAAAAACCGGCATAACTGCTATGCAAGTTTATATAAAACGAGCATTTATGCTGAAAATGAGCCAATGTAAAGTAAAAATGTACTCTTGAAATAATTTAGAATGTTTCCATATAAGGCCCATGCCTGAAGCAGAAGTATTAAAAAAAATAACAGAATTTGAGGATAAATCTCTACTTATAGTAGATGATGACAACCCTTTTAGAGAAAGACTAGCTCGAGCAATGGAGAAAAAGGGCTTTTCCGTTTCACAAGCTGAGGGTGTAAAAATTGGAATAGAGTCTGTGAAATCAAAAAAACCTGCTTTCGCAGTTGTTGATTTGAGACTAAACGATGGAAACGGACTAGAAGTTGTAAAAGAAATCCAGAAAAATAACTCTGAGAGTAGAATAGTGATGCTTACTGGTTATGGAAATATACCAACTGCAGTAGCAGCCATTAAAGAAGGTGCAATTGATTATTTGGCTAAACCAGCAGATGCAGATGACGTAGAAAAAGCACTTTTAGCTGATCCAAATAAAAAAGCTGCTCCACCAGAAAATCCAATGTCCGCTGATAGAGTTAAATGGGAACATATACACAGAGTTTTTGAATTATGTAACAGAAATGTATCTGAGACTGCAAGAAGACTTAAAATGCATCGAAGAACACTTCAAAGAATTCTATCAAAAAGATCTCCAAGGTAATTCTAAATATATTTTCTAAGTTTAATAATTTTTTTAACTAAAGCTGTTAGCAATAATATCTTAAATAATTCAGCATAAAGAAATGGGTAAACACCAAATTCTAATATTGGTTTATCCCAACCAATTAAATTTCCAAGCCACAAAATACCCAAAATATATATTACTGATGTTGCAATTATAATTTTTAAAAAATTTAATATATGGTTTTTATCGTATGTAAACATTCCTGCTATCAGACATGCAAATATAAAACCTATTAAATATCCCATTGTGGGACCAACAAAATAAGCTAATCCTATTCCTTTCTCTGGTGAGTTAGAAAATACTGGCAATCCCATAATTCCTTCTATCAAATAAAAAACTACCGAAAGTACTCCAACTTTATATCCAAAGGAAATTCCTAAAAACAAAACTATAAATGTTTGCATAGTCATAGGAACTGGATAAAAAGGTATTTTAATTTTTGCAGATATTGTCAATAAAATAGAACCTAATAATGCAAGTATTATGATTTTAATTATTTTATTATTAGAAATTGAATTTACTAATTCCATTAGCTTTAAATTACTATTTTAATAAAGTTTAATCCACTAATATTTATTAACAGGATGTTTTATTCTTACTATAATACGTCAATTTATTATAAATTAAATTATGAGTAAAATAAAAAAAACAGATCATTTCTATCTTATTGATGGGTCCGGATACATATTTAGAGCCTATTATGCATTGCCACCATTAACACGAAAAAGTGACGGTTTGCCAGTAGGAGCGGTAAGTGGATTTTGTAACATGCTGTTTAAATTATTAGAGGACTCTAAATCTAGCGAAAATTTAGAAAAACCAACTCATTTTGCCGTAATCTTTGACTCTGCAAGAAAGAATTTTCGAAATGAAATATATTCAGATTATAAAGGAAATAGGTCTGATGCTCCCGATGATCTTATTCCACAATTCGATTATATTAGAAAGTCAGTATTAGCATTCAATTTACCCTCTATAGAAATGTTAAATTACGAGGCTGATGATTTGATAGCCACCTATGTAGAGCAAATATTAAACGAAGGTGCCAAGGTTACAATTGTATCATCTGACAAAGATTTAATGCAACTTTTCAAAAAAAAGGTTCGTATATACGATCCAATGAAGAATAAATTTATATCTAATGACGATGTAATCAATAAATTTGGGGTTGGTCCGGATAAAGTAATTGATGTTCAATCACTAGCAGGGGATAGTACAGATAATGTACCTGGAGTTCCAGGTATTGGTGTTAAAACAGCGGCAGAATTAATTAAGGAATATGGAAATTTAGAAAACCTTCTTAAAAACGCAAATAAAATAAAACAGAATAAAAGAAGAGAAACACTTTTAGAAAATAAAGATAAGGCTCTGGTAAGTAAAAAACTGGTCACATTAAAAAATGATGTTCCAGTGAAAGACAAATTAACTGACTTTACCCTAAAAAAAGTAGACGTAGACAAGTTATACAATTTTTTGAGAGAAATGGAATTTAATAGGTTATTGAGTTCGGCAATTTCGACATATGGGCAATCTAAATTTAGTGATGAAATAGAAGTAAAAAAAGAAACATCTAAAATATCAAAAGATAAGTATGTTTTGACAAAACATTTATCTGAAATAAAAGATTGGATGCAAGAAGCCGAAGAGGTTGGTGAATTTTCTATTGATACTGAAACAGATTCTCTTGATCCACATCAGGCAAATTTAGTTGGTATCTCAATTTCTAGCAAAATTGGTAAAGCTTGTTACATTCCGACAGGTCATATTAATGAAAATAATCTAAATGAAAAAGATGTTTTGAGAATTTTAAAACCATATTTAGAGGATAAAACTTTAAAAAAAATTGGGCAAAATATTAAATTCGATTACATTATATTTCGTAAAAGGGGTATAGATATTCAAAGCATGGAAGATACAATGTTGATGTCATATGTTTTAGATGCTGGAAAAAATAGACATAACATGGATACCCTTTCAGATATTCATCTAGGTCACAAAACAATTAAATACAAAGATCTCGTTGGATCTGGAAAAAAAGAAATTAAATTCAGTCAAGTAGAGTTAAATGTTGCAAAAGATTATGCGGCAGAAGATGCCGATATAACTTACCGTTTATATAAAATATTTCTTAAATCGCTTAAATCAGAAAAATTATTAAATATTTATGAAATTTTCGAAAAACCTTTAATTAAAATTTTAGCATCAATGGAAATCAATGGCATAAAATTGGATAATAATTTTCTTAAAAAATTATCTGTTAAGTTTGAAAAAAAAATTCAAGATTTAGAAAAACAAATTTTTAAAATTTCAAAAAAAAAATTTAATATTGCATCGACTAAACAGTTGGGTGAAATAATGTATAATGACCTCAAAATTGCGTCGCTAAAAAAGACTAAAAAAGGGAGTTTTGCAACTGGTGCAGCAGTTCTAGAGGATTTAGCTTACAAAGGGAATGAATTTCCTAAATTGATTTTAGAATGGAGGCAATCTAGTAAATTAAAAAATACGTATTCAGATTCTTTGCCAGAGCATTTAAATCCCAATACAAAAAGAGTGCATACATCTTTTCTGTTAGCAGCAACTACAACAGGTAGACTTGCATCTAGCGATCCAAATTTACAAAATATTCCAATTAAAACTGAGGAGGGCAAAGATATTCGTAAAGCTTTCATCTCAGAAAAACATAAAAAACTTATATCAGCAGACTATAATCAGATCGAAATGAGAATTTTGGCTGATCTAGCTGACGTAAAAGAACTAAAAAAAGCTTTTAAAAATAATGAGGATATTCACTCATTAACCGCTAGCCAGGTTTTTGGTGCAGACATAAAAAAAGTTGATGCTGATATGAGGAGAAAAGCGAAAGCTATTAATTTTGGAATAATTTATGGAATATCTCAATATGGTTTGGCTAAACAAATTGGTGTATCAAACAATGAAGCCGAAGAATTTCTAAATTCATATTTTATTAAATTTCCAGAAATTAGAGAATACATGAATAACACAATTAAATTCTGTAGAAAAAGTGGATATGTAAGAAATATTTTTGGACGAAAAACTCATATTCCTGGAATCAATGACAAAAATTTTAATATTAGAAATTTTCAAGAAAGGGCAGCTATAAATGCACCCATCCAAGGATCTGCATCAGAAATAATGCGACTTGCTATGATTAGAATCAACGATGAGCTAGATACTAAAAAAACAAATGAATTTAATATGTTGCTTCAAATTCATGATGAATTGATTTTTGAGGTAATTGTTAATGGTACTAAATCTGCTTCGAAGAAAATTAAAGATATTATGACAAGTGTGAAAGATAGTGATTTGCATTCATTTTCAATACCATTATCGGTAGATATAAATATAGGTGATAACTGGGGAGAGCTTCATTAATAAACATTTAATTGCCCAAATTTAAACATTTTAGTATTTTTATAGTTAAACATGAAACAAACAATTGCCCTTGTTGATGATGATAGAAATATATTAACTAGTTTAAGTATTGCTCTAGAGAAAGAAGGTTTTAATATTCAAACTTATTTGGATGGAGAAAGTGCCTTAATAGGTTTGTCAAGAAATCCTCCAGACCTTGCTGTTATAGATATTAAAATGCCGAGAATGGATGGAGAAGAATTGTTAAAAAAATTGAGAAAAAAAACATCTATGCCTGTTATATTTTTAACTTCAAAAGATGAAGAGGTGGATGAGCTTTTAGGACTAAAACTAGGGGCAGATGACTTTGTAAAAAAATCAGGTGGCTTTTCAACTAAAGTTCTTATTGAAAGAATTCGTGTCCAACTTAGAAAAAAAGATTATAATTTAGAGGATAATAGAAATATAATTTCACATGGAAAATTAAAACTTGACCCTTCACAGCTAGAGTGCGAATGGGATGGTAAGCAATTACCAGATAAGTTAACAACAACAGAATTCTTAATTGTAAAAGAATTAGCAAAAAGACCTGGAATTATTAAAGAAAGATCTCAATTAATGGATATTGCTTACAGAGAAGACACAGATATTGAAGATAGAACAATAGACAGTCACGTAAAAAGGATTAGAAAAAAGTTTAAAAAAGTAGATAATAACTTTTCAGCGATAGAAACCAGATATGGTAGTGGTTATCGTTGGAATGTTAAATAATGGCTACTTTAAAATCTAATAATCAATCAATTTTAAAAAAATTCTTAGTTATTAACTTTATTGTTTTTTTAGTGATAGGTGTATTAACTTTATTTTACCTTAACACGGTAAAACCTACACTCATCAAAAATAAAACTGCCTCGCACATAAAAATTATTGATAATACAACAGAAAATATTGATCGTTTGAAAATAAATTTCTCAACTCAAGAAATCAGAGAGTTTCTGTTTTCCACTAAATTTTTATTTCAAAGTATAGATAGAGTACAGATATTTGATAATGAATTTAATCTATTAGGAGATACCGATACATTAGACTTAGATCCTAATGCTTTCTCAAGAAGTCTAAACATAATTGAAATGAGTGACTTAAATAATCAAAGTATTCAAAATAAGAATTTGGAAGAGAGTAATAAAAGCTTTGAAAGTAGAGAAATATTTGAAGATTTAAAAAAGTATTCATATTCATCAGATTATGGAAAACCGTTAACTTATTCTAAAGAAAACTATGATCAATTTTTATTAGTAACTGTTAAAAATGTAGTTAGTGAAAACAAAACAATAGGCTATTTAGCTATTACTGAAAATGCCAATGAAATAAAGGTTGCAATAGATGAAAGAAGAAATTTTATAATCAGAACTGCTTTGCTTGTCGCATTAGTAATTTTAATTTTCTCATATGTGTTAAATAGATACTTCTTAAAACCAATTAAAAATTTGGTTCAATATACAAACATTATAAAAAACAAAAGCAAGGAAAAGACCAATATTGCAAATATAAAAAAAAGAAATGACGAATTAGGAAAATTATCAAATTCTCTTGATGAAATGACTAATGAATTAAACAAAAGAATTACTACAGCAGAAAATTATTCAACAGATCTTTTGCATGAAATCAGAAATCCTTTGGCATCTCTAAAAAGCGCCTCTGAGATAATTTCTGAAACAAATGATAAATCTCAAAGAAACAAATTAATTAATATAGTATCACATGACGTAGAGAGAATTGAAAGATTAATTACTGATTACTCTCAAATGCTAAGAGATGAGGCTGCAATTTCCTCTGAGAAAATGCAAAAATTAAATTTAAAAGAGATTGCTCAATCTGTTGTTGATGATTTTAACAGTATCTATGAAACAAAAAAATCGATTGGAATTAAATTGAAATCTAATGGAATTAAAAATTATAGTATCTTAGGGATAGAAAATAGAATTGAACAAATTATTGCAAACTTATTAGAAAACTCAATTTCTTTTAGTGAAAATAATCAAGAAATTACCGTTGAAATATCAAAAGATAAGGATGATAAAATTAAATTAGTTGTCGTTGATCAGGGATCTGGATTTAGTGAAAAGGATACAAATAAGATATTTAATAGATTTTATAGTAATAGACCTGAAAACTTTGGAGAACATTCGGGTTTGGGATTAAATATTGTCAAAAATTTAGTTGAAATTCATGGTGGCGAAATCAACGCATCTAATAATAAAGATAAAGGGGCAAGAATTGAAATAATTTTCCCAGAAGCATAAATCTTTGTTGATATATTAAGTGAAATTGTTAAAAGCCTTTTTCTATGGAAGATTTTAAAGTAAAAGATATATCCCAAGCGGAATTTGGAAGAAAAGAAATTTCACTGGCTGAAACTGAAATGCCAGGATTAATGGCTCTTAGAGAAGAATATAAGGGTAAGAAACCTTTAAATGGAGCTCGGATTGTTGGGTGTTTACACATGACAATACAAACAGCTGTCTTAATAGAAACTTTAGTTGAGTTAGGAGCCGAAGTAAGATGGTCCTCATGTAATATTTTTTCGACACAAGACCATGCAGCAGCAGCAATTGCAAAAGCTGGTATTCCTGTATTTGCTTGGAAAGGCGAAACAGAAGAAGAATATTGGTGGTGTGTAAAGCAAACTATTGAAGGAAAAGATGGCTGGAAACCAAATATGATACTTGATGATGGTGGCGATCTTACAGCATTGATGCACAAAGATTATAAAGAATTATTAAATGATGTTAAAGGTTTATCAGAAGAGACAACTACAGGAGTTTTAGCATTAAAAAAAATGGAAAGTGAAGGCAATTTACTTGTCCCAGCAATAAATGTTAATGACTCAGTAACAAAATCTAAGTTCGATAATTTATATGGTTGCAGAGAAAGCTTAGTTGATGGAATTAAAAGAGCTACTGACGTGATGATGTCAGGAAAGGTAGCTATTGTAGCTGGATTTGGAGATGTTGGAAAGGGAAGCGCTGCTTCTCTTCGTCAAAGCGGTGCAAGAGTTATGGTTACAGAAACAGATCCAATTTGTGCTCTCCAAGCTGCAATGGAAGGCTATGAAGTTGTCTTAATGGATGAGATGATTAAAGAAGCCGATATAGTTGTTACCGCAACAGGAAACAAAGATATTGTTACAGCTGATCATATGAGAGAAATGAAAGACAGAGCAATTCTATGTAATATTGGTCACTTTGATAATGAGATCCAAGTAGATGCTCTTAAAAATTATAAATGGGATGAAGTTAAACCACAAGTTCATGAAATAACATTGCCAGATGGAAAAAGAATTATTTTATTAGCAGAAGGCAGATTGGTTAATCTTGGATGTGCGACAGGACACCCTAGTTTTGTAATGAGCGCTTCTTTTACAAATCAAGTAATAGCTCAGATAGAATTATGGAATAACTCAGACAAATATGAGAAAAAAGTATATGTTTTGCCTAAACATTTAGATGAAAAAGTAGCTAGTCTTCATTTAGAAAAAGTTGGAGCTAAATTAACGAAGTTATCTGATGATCAAGCAAAATATATAAGCGTAACACCAGAAGGACCTTATAAACCAGATGCCTATCGCTACTAAAAGTAGCAAAATAGATATTTCAAAAGAAATTATCACACAAAAAATTGCTGAAAAAATTGCAAGTAAAGTTAGCAAAAATTCAACTTTGCTTTTTTATGGAAACATCGGTGTAGGTAAGACTACATTTATTAGATATCTAATCAATTATCTTCAAACAAAAAATGGTTTAGAAACAACAGAAATACCTAGTCCAACTTTTAATATTATAAATGAATATGAGATTAATTCTTTGATCGTTAGACATTTTGATCTTTACAGAATTAAAGATAAAAAAGAATTAAATAATTTAGGAATTAATGAAAACTTAGAAGATTATGCTAGATTAATTGAATGGCCTGAAATCTTAGGTAAAAATATAGAAAGTACTTTTACATTAAAATTTGAATATGATGAAAAGCTTGAAAATAGGTACTTAATTATATCTAATAATATTGAGTTTGATTTTAATGAATTTGAAAAAATTTAAAAAACTATCAGGAGATGCATCTTTTAGACAATTTTTTAGAACAAATAATTCAGTATTAGTTTATAGCAAAATTCAAAAGCGATCAAATTTGTTAAATTATGATGCAGTTAACAAAATATTGATAAAAAATAAAATATTAGCACCATGTTTAATTAGCCATAATTATAAAAAAAACTTCATAGAGATTGAGTATTTTGGAAATAAAAATATGTTGGATAAAATCAAATCCTCAAAAACTAAATTAAATGAATACAAAAAAATACTAAAAATTCTATATCAAATTCAAAAAATTAAAAATTTTAAAACTCAAAATTTTCTTAAAAAAAAATTTAATTTATCAAACTATTCAAAAGCTAAAATACTTAAAGAGTCATACCTTTTTTTGGATTGGTACTTATCAGCAAATAAATTAATTATTCAAAAAAGATATTTAAAAAAAAATCTCAAAAAAATAATAGATAATTTGTATTTAAATTTAAAAATCAAACACAAAGTGTTTGTTCATAGAGATTTTCACGTCTCAAACATGATGTTTTATAAAAATAAAATCGCTTTAATAGATAGTCAAGATGCTGTCCTAGGCAATCCAGCATATGATTTGGCCTCACTTATAGATGATGTAAGAATTAAAACTTCAAATAGATTTAAGTCAAACATTTTAAAAGTATTTCTTATTAAATTTAAGTATAAAAATGAATCTAATTTTATTAATGATTTTGAAATTTTATCTGTTTTAAGAAATCTAAAAATAATTGGTATATTCACAAGACTTGCAAAAAGAGATAAAAAAAGAAAATATCTAAAATTAATACCTTATGCTTGGAAATTAATCGATAATCGTATTAAAAATAATCCAAATTTTCATGATTTAAAAAATATTCTACAAAAAAACCCAAGAATAAAAAAAATATGAAAATTAAAACAGCAATAATTTTATGTGCAGGATTTGGAAAAAGATTAATGCCATTAACTGAGAAAACACCAAAACCACTCTTAAAAATTAATGAGATTAGCTTATTAGAAAATACTATAAACTTGATAAAAATATTAGAAATAAAATCTCTAAAAATTAATACTTTCTATTTAAGTGATAAAATAAAAGATTTCATTTTTTCAGATAATTTTGGTTTAGAAATTCAAATTATAGAAGATGGTAAAGAAATATTAGATACAGGGGGCGGTCTTTTAAATGTAGTAAATAATTCAGTTGAAACAGATTTTATAGTTTTTAATCCTGATACAATTTGGAACGCTGAATATGCAAATGAAATTAAGCAGATGGAAAATATATATTTTAAAAATAACTTAGAAAATATTTTAATGGTTGTAAAAAAAAATTTAAGTTTTGATAAAAGATTTAAAGGCGATTTTTCTCTGGATGGCAATAATTTAAAAAAGAACAATGATAAAAATTATATTTATACAGGGTGTCAAATTATAAATAAAAAAATATTTAAAAATTTATCAAAAAAAATATTTTCAATGAATGAAATTTGGGATAATTACATTAAAAAAGAAAATTTGTATGGTTTCGAGAGTAGTATTGAGTTTCTTCATTTAACAGATAAAGATATTTACGAAAAACTTCTTCAAAAAGGTTAGAATTTAATTAAATCCCTAGATCTACTCTGATCTAGGTATTTAGCTTCTTTTATATTCTTTTTTTCAAATTTCAAAAGTAGAGGATTTCCTGTTGGTATTTCAAGTTTAGAAATTTCATTGTCATCAATTTTAAATAAATATTTTAAAAGTGATCTAATAGAATTACCATGAGCAGATATAATTATATTATCATGCAAATTTTTCTCTATGTTTTCAACAAAATAGGGCACAACTCTTTCATAAGTATCTTTAAGAGACTCTGTATCTGGAATTAGGTTACGGGGTATATCATTGTAAATACCTATATTTTTTGGATGGTATGGACTATTTATATTTAAAGGTTTTGGTGGATTATCCCAAGATCTTCTGAATTTGTGAACTTCTTCTTCTCCTAATTTTTTTCTCATTTCATCTTTGTTTAATCCTGTCAGCGATCCGTAGTGCCTTTCATTTAATTGCCAGGCTTTAATCATATTATCTGGTTTTACTCTGATTGTATTTAAAATGAGTTTTAAAGTATCAATCGATCTTAGTTGATAAGAAGTATAAAAATGTTTGATTTCTAAATTTAATTTTTTTATTAACTCTCCGGCTTTACAGGCTTCCAATTTTCCTTGTGGCGCGAGTTTAACGTCGACCCATCCTGTAAATTTATTTTCTAAATTCCATTCGCTTTGACCATGTCTAACAAGTATTAAGTGACTCATTTATGAAAATTTAATATAGATTAACTATGAATTACATAAAGCAGTTTTTTTATCTGTCTAACGTAGTTTTATTTATTTTTTACTTGTACCCTGGAAGTATTTTGGGATGTTTAATATATAATGATTGCAAAATTCAACCGCAATTAACAAGAGATTTTTTAGTATCTTCAAATCACGTTTATGTTTTTTTTATTATATCAATTCTAGGATTAATTGCTTTTAAGCATAAATTAAAAAATATATTTATTTATCTTATTTGTATTTCTATCATTTTAGAAATTCTGCACTTAATTATTCCAGAAAGAGGATTTGAATTAGGCGATTTGTTTGGTAATATAATAGGTGTACTTATATCATTTTTAGTTTTTAAAATAATTTATAAAGGTAGATTGCAATGAGTTCATTCGATGAAAGAAAAAAAGGTTTTGAAAAAAAATTTGCTCATGAAGAGGAAAAACAATTTAAAATTAATGCAAGAAAAAATAAATATTTAGGAGAGTGGGCCTCACAAATTCTGGGATATGATGAGGAAAAAAAAAATCAATATATTCAAGATGTAATTAAAGCAGATTTTGCTGAGGCAGGTGATGAAGATGTTTATAGAAAGCTTTATGGAGATTTAAAAGACAAAAATATATCGGAAGACCAAATCAGAAAAAAAATGCAAGAATATAATGAAAAAGCAACTACTGAAGTTAGTTAGTTTTCTATTTTTATTTACATTTGTAGCAACAAATTACTTACTATCAGAAACAATCCTAATTTCAGATAATATTAAAATAATCGATGGTGATACAATTTTATTAGATAATAAAAAAATTCGTTTTTCAGGAATAGATGCTCCAGAAACTAAATTTAAAGGAAAGCAACAGTTTTGTTTAAAAAATAAAAAAAAAATTAATTGTGGAAAAATTTCAAAAAATTCTCTTACAGAAAAAATTGTAAATAAAAAATTAAAATGTTTAATCGAGCCCCAAAAAGACTATTTTGGTAGGTATTTAGGTGAGTGTTTTATCAATAATGAGAGTGTTTCAGCTTACATGGTAAGAAATGGATTAGCCTTCGACTATCCAAAATATTCTAAAAAAAAATATTCTAAAGATCAAATTTATGCAAAAAACAATAAGTTAGGTTTATGGAGTATGGAATTTGATTATCCATGGATATGGAGAAAAAATAATAGATAATTTATATTAAACTGTGATTCTTTTTAGAAAGTATTTTTTAGTTTTTGGTCTATTATTTTCAACTGCTTGTTCATCGATACCTCAAAATACATCAGATGGTTGTTCAATATTTTCTGAAAGATATCTTTGGTATAAACACGCAAAAAAAACTGAAAAAAAGTGGGGGACACCAATCAACTTACAATTAGCAATAATAAAAATGGAATCTGATTTTGATTGGCTCGCTAAGCCTGCTCGTCAAAAATTATTTAAAGTTATACCTTATAAAAGACCCTCTAGTTCATTTGGATACTCACAAGCCATTAAAGGTACTTGGAAACAATATAAAGATGAGACTGGGAATAAATATGCTTTAAGAACTAGATTTAAAGATAGTGTTGATTTTATTGGCTGGTATACAAATAAAACGGAAAAAATTTTAAAGGTTTCAAAAAAAGATGCTTTCAGACAATATATTGCTTATCATGAAGGCTGGGGAAATTATAAAAATTATAAAAACAATCAGAAAGTTATAGTATTGGCAAAAAAAGTAGAGGGTTTTTCAAATAAATTCAAGAAGCAGCTTAATAAATGTAGTAAATCTTTGACTACTAGAAAATATATTATTTTTTAATCAATTGCTTTTCTAGCTCCAGATCTACTGCATCTATTCTCTTGGTATTTTTTGCTAGTGTTAAATACATAGTTGGCGTTACATATAATGTAAAGAATGTTGAAATAATCATTCCACCAAAAATTGTTGATCCAACTGCTAATCTAGACGCCTCACCTGCACCTGGACCTATGTTACCTACTATAAGAGGCAACATTGCAATCATGGTGCTTAATGAAGTCATTATGATTGGTCTTATTCTTAATTTACAAGCTTCCATCAATGCTTCCTCAATTTTTGCACCTGTTGTTCGAATTTGATTAGTATAGTCGACAATAAGAATACTATTTTTAGTGGATATACCGATTAATATAATCAAGGCGATTTGTGAAAATATATTTATCGAACTATTTAGAAATAAAATGAATACAAGACCTCCAAAAACTGCAAGAGGCACAGTCAATATAATTATAAAAGGATGGACAAACGAGTTAAAAGTAGCAGCCATTACTAAATATGCAGTTATTAATGCTAAAGCGAAAATAAGAAATATTTCGTTACTAGTCTCTTTTAGTTCTTCGGACTTACCTTTCCAAGTTATTTGATTTTGAGGAGCAACTCTCAACATTACGTCTTCTAAATATTTTATAGCTTCAGACAATGTGTATTCTTCAGATAAAGCTGCCGATATAGTTACTGCTCGTTGTCTATTATATCTAGGTAATGACTCAGCAGTTCCTTTCTCTTCAAATTCTACCAAACTTGCAACAGACACTAATTTTCCTGTAGTTTCAGATCTTATAAAAATCTTTGATAAGCCATCTTTATCTCTTCTATCTGCTAAGTACTGCTGAAGAATAATAGGGTATTCTCTTCCTTCTTTATTATATGTTGTAACCCTCTTTCCACCATATAATGTTTCTAGTGTTCTGCCTATATTTTCTATTGAAACTCCTAAATCATTTGCTCTATTTTTGTTAGTAATTAATTTTACTTCAGGTTTATTTTTTGTGTAATCACTTTCAATTCTAAACATATTTCTATTTCTTCTTAGCTCTCTTAAAACTTGGCTTTGAATTTGTTCTAACTCTTCATAACTTGTCCCATAAATCACCATTTGAACTGGTTTATTGTAGCTAGAAACTCTTATAGATTGAGGTGATATAGGAAACGCAAACGTTTCTGGCACACTAACGACTTGACCAATAGCTTCTCTTAAAATAACTTGTGTGCTCTTTTCTCTATTTTTCCATTCATCTAACAGCGCAATTATAATAAAAGAGTTATAAGAGGTTGCAGATTTACCAAATCCTGGGACCCTCATAATTAATCTTTGGTAAGGACTATCTTCTGCTTGTAGTAATTTTAATATTCTTCCCTCAATTATTTGTGCTTTTTCCTGAGTATACTCGAATGAACTTCCTTCGTCTGTGGAACCTATAATTAAATAAGCTCCTCTATCTTCTAATGGTATCAATTCTTTTTTTGTGAAATTAAATAAATAAACAGATGCTGCAATTAATAAAATTATAAATATCGAGATTGTTTTCTGCTTATTGATCCAATATTTTAAGGTATCAGTATAAAACTCAGTGAAAGATTTAAATCCATTATTAAATTTTTTCACAAAAAAATTATTTTTTTCTTCTTTATTTAAAAACTTACTTCCTAACATTGGTGAAAGGGTTAGTGCCACAAATGAAGAAACAACAATTGAGAAAGATAGTGCTATTGCAGTTTCCTTAAACAAGGTACCAGCTATACCCTCAATAAAAATTAAAGGTAAAAAAACTGCAACTAAGATTAAAGTTGTAGCTATTATCGCAAATGTTATCTGTCTTGAGCCCTTATAAGCAGCCACAAGTGGCGTTTCTCCTTTTTCAATTCTTGTATAAATTGCATCGGTCATAATCACAGAATCATCTGTAATTATTCCTATCGCTAAAATAAAGCTTAAGAGTACAAAAATGTTAATTGAAAGATCAAAAATATATAAACCTAAAAAGGATCCTATTAAACTAACTGGCAATGCAACGGCTGGTACTATTACAGCTTTTAGGTTTCCTAAGAACAAGTAAATTATTACTACAACTAAAATAAAAGCAATGATTAAACTTTTATAAACTTCTTGTATTGCAGTCCCTACATAAGTTGCTCTATTAAATGCTATTTCCAGCTTTAGTCCATCTGGAAGAGAATTATTTAAAATATTAATTTTTTGTTTTATTTGTTTTGAAAGCTCTACTGTTGATGCTCCACTCTTTGCATATATTCCAATCCCAACTGTTTTTAAATTAGTCGCGTTTTTTCTTTGAGCCTTAAATAAAGTTTTCTCAGAAACTGGCCCAAACTCAACATTTGCAATGTCAGAAAGAGTTGTGACTTTATCTTTATTTTTTTTAATAGGAAGCTGCTTGATTGTTTCAATGTTAGAGTAAGATTTATCAATATTAAGAGTTAAATCTTTGTTACTAGCTTCTAAAGTTCCAGCAGGAATATTAATATTTTCATTTCTTAATGCTCTCTCGACTTCCTGAATAGTAAGATTATTGGCTGCTAATTTAATAGGATCTACCCAAACTCTAACACTTAGCTCTCTTAATCCACCGACTAAAATTCTACCAACATTTGGTACACTCGAAAAGGCATCTATAAGATATCTTTCTGCATAATCACCCAAATCTAAATCATTCCAAGTTGGTGACGATAACGCAACCCACATTGTAGTTGTAAAACCTGCTGCTTGTTTCAAAATTTGAGGTGGGTTTGCTTGATCTGGCAAATTGTCCGCAACTCTTGATACTCTTTCTCTTATATCATTTGCTGCATCATCTAAATCTATATCTGTATTAAAATAAATATTTATTCTACTTCTTCCATTAAGCGAACTAGAATCAATGTTCTTAATTCCTTCTGCTCCTCCTATAACATCTTCTATTTTTTGTGTTATCTCTTCATCAACAATTTCAGCTGAAGCAGATTTATAATCGGTTTGTACCTGTACCACTGGAGGCTGAATGCCATCTGGTAATTCCCTAACAGGTAATTCCCAAAATACAAAAATTCCAAAAATAATTAGTATCATTGACATTACCCATGCAACGACAGGTCTTTTAATACTAACTTCAGTTATATACATGTATTAATTATTTTTTATTTTCTTGTTTTTCAGAGTCAGACTTTTTAAATATATTTAATTTTTGTAACCACGCAAACATACCATTCTTGTTTTCTTTTATATCTTTTTTCTTTTTTCCGCCCCAACTAGATTTGTTTTGATTTCCTACTTTAGCACCTTTTTTTATAGGTCTTATTATTAAATTTGGTCTGACTTTTTTTGTACCCTCAGCAACAACTTTGTCACCAACTTTTAGACCATTTAAAACTTCAACAAAACCCAGGTATCTATCGCCGGTATCAATATTTGTTTTTAATACTTTATTTTTTTTGTCAACTTTATAGATAAATATATTATCACCTTCCACTATTGTGCTGGTATCTGGAATACTTAAGCTTTCTCTTGTATCATATTTTATTGAAATTTCTAAAAATGAGCCAGGCAAAATTTCACCAGATGTATTATCCATTTTTATCCTTGTTGGTAATGATCTTGTATCCTCACTAATTCGACTAGCTAACGAGTCAACTTTACCTTTATAGGTTTTATCTTTGTATCCAGAAAATTTTATATCAACAGGTAAACCAACTTTAATAAATGGTACAAACATTTCAGGTATATCTACATCACAATAGATAATACTGGTATTTTCGAGATTAACTAAGATTGAAGATTTTGAAACTTCGATGTCTTCTGAAAATTCTCTTTTTCCAATTGTTCCATCAAACTGAGCAGTAATTTTTCTATTTTTAAGTTCTGCAATTACGTCACCTTTTTTTACTTTTTGATTAAAGTTGATAGGTTTAAGTATTTCATACTTCTCGATTTTATAGGATTGTGTTTTAAATGGTCTTGCTGTTCCGTATGTGCTTATTAAATTTTCAAAAACTCTATTTTCAGCAGCAGTAACAATTATTCCTGGAGGTGGTCTTTTACTAAATTTTTTCTTAAAATGATTTCCAATCATTGTTCTACCAACAATCACTGTAGCTATAATTAAAAAGAAAATTATTATTATGCTTGTAATTTTTGTTGATCTTTTCATATTTTATATTTTACCATATTCAGCCCATGAGCCATCATAAATGACTGGAAGATACTTATTATTTACTTGAGAATATGCAAGTGCCAAAACACATGCTGTGATTCCAGAACCGCACGAAAACACAACATTCACTGGGTCATTTAAAGATAAATCGTTAAAATTAGAAGAAATTTCAGATTTACTTTTAAAAGTAAAATCTTCATTGATAAGGGTTTTAAACGGTAAGCAAATTGAATTAGGTATTGAACCACTTCTTACATTTTTTCTTGGGTCAGGAGTTGTACCAATAAAACGATCTTTGCTTCTCGCATCAATTAAATCAAATTTTTTTTTAATTATATTTTGGTCAATCTGATCTTTGCTCTTAACCATTCCATTATTTTCTTTTGCTTTATAGCTAGTAGTTTGAATAATTATATTATTAGCAGAAGTTATTCTTTTCTCTCTTCTCCATTTATTAAAACCTCCATCTAAAACATGTACTTTTTTTTTATCATGGCCAAAGTAAATTAAATTAAACCATACTCTACAAGCACTTAAAACATCAGAATTATCATAAATAACAATTTCGTCTTCGTTAGATATACCCATAGATGATAGTATATTTTCCCACGAACTAATGTCTGTTAACATATGTGGCAAGTCGGTTGATTTATTGCAATTTTCATCAATATCAAAAAAAATTGCATTTGGTATATGGTCTTTATTAAATTCCTCTCTACCATTTCTTTTCGTTGCGGGCATATGCCAAGAGCCATCAATTATCTTTACATTTGAGAGATTTTTTTCTAGCCACTCAGTTGATATAAGTGACATTAGAAACTTTTTTCCAAATATTTCTGATGATAATCTTCGGCTTTGTTATAATTTTTTGATTTTGATATTTTGGTAACGATTTTACCTTTAAATTTTTCATTAATTTCTTGCAATACTTTATTAGCGATTTTATTTTGATTTTCATTATGAACAAATATTTCACTTCTATACTGAGTACCTACATCTGGACCTTGCCGGTTTAAAGTAGTTGGATCATGAAATTCAAAAAAGTTTCTTATTATTTCCTCATAAGAAATTTTAGTATTGTCAAATTCGACCTTAACTACTTCTGCGTGATTGGTGTCACCATAACATACTTCTTTATACGATGTCTTCTCAGTATTACCTCCACAATATCCAACCTCTGTATTTATTACTCCATCTAACTTGCTAAATTTTATTTCGGGTCCCCAAAAACATCCGAGTGCTAAAGTTGCTATTTCCATTGCTAAAAATTTTAATTAATCTAAAGTTATTATCATGCTTTCCAAAAATCAATTAGGCTTTTTTTACATGTTTTTATCAATATGTGCCTTTTCAATTATGGATGTAATTGTCAAGTGGTCATCAAATTATCCAATTGGACAGGTTATGTTCTTTAGAGGTCTATTTGGTATTTTGCCAATTATTTTTTTAGTTCCTAAGACAAGATTTAGAGATTTTTATAAAACAAATAGACCAGGATTACATTTAATTAGATGTTGTTCAGGACTGATAGCTTTAGCTGCAATATTTTTGGCACTAAGAAACCTACCACTCGCAACGGTTACAAGTATTTCATTTGCTGCACCTATATTTACAACTTTGCTATCAATATTTTTACTAAGTGAGAAAGTAGGAGTATATAGATGGGCCGCAGTATTTGTTGGTTTTATTGGTGTTTTAGTAATTACCCAACCGGGATTTTCTAGCTTAAATATTTATTATTTATTTCCAATAATCTTTTGTATTGGAATGTCTTACGTTGCAATTACAATTAGAAAACTTTCATCCACAGAACCAGTTTGGTTGATCTCATTTTTTTTTTCTTTTGCAATAACAATTGTTGGAGTTTTCTCAATACCATTTGGTTGGATAATGCCAACTTTCAATGATTTCTTTCTTTTATGTACAATTGGCTTGCTAGGAGGAACAGCTAATTTATTATTAAGTCAATCATATAAATTATCTGAGGTTTCTCTGGTTACACCTCTTAAATATTTAGGATTAATATTTGCAATATCTTTTGGATATTTTATTTGGGATGAAATTCCCACAATTAAAACTTTGATGGGTGCTTCACTGGTAATAATATCATCGATCATTATATTTCGAAGAGAAATATATTTAAATAAACAAGTAACAGTAAGTAGAAATGAGTAAGGCACCACCGTATTGGATAAAAGCTAGAACATATCTTTCAAAAAAAGATAGTATTATGAGATCATTGATTAAAAAATATAAAGACAATAATTTAACTACTAGAAAAGATGTCTTTTATTCTTTATGCAAAAGTATAATAGGACAACAAATAAGTGTTGCCGCTGCAGACTCTGTCTTCAAAAAATTTGAATTAGTATGTAAAAAAAAAATTAATCCACAAATTGTTTCTAATCTTAAAACATCCCAACTTAAAAAATGTGGTCTTAGTCGTCAAAAAATAAAAGGTATCTTGGAAATGTCCCAAAAATTTAAAGATAAAACTTTTAATCCAAGATTAATTTCCAAAATGAGCGATGAAGAGGCTATTATATATCTATCAACTTTAAGACAGATAGGAAGATGGTCAGCAGAGATGATTTTATTATTTACTTATAATAGGTCTAATATCTGGCCAGTTCAGGATATTGGATTACTAAGAGCAATATCAAACAACTATAAAAAAAAATATTTTCCCCCTGAAATTTTTGTTAAAAGACTTCAAAAAAGATTTTCTCCATACTGTTCTGTTGCAACTTGGTATTTGTGGCGTTCAATTGATGACGATACTATTCAGTATTAGCACCCTCCACGATAAACATATGTCTTTTTGTAGTTTGTTCTGCATAAGACCAAGCTTTTAAATAATCTTCTGAGTCATGACAAGATATGGCCTTGTCATAACTAGGAAATTCCCAAATGACAGTCCTTAATATTTTGTCACCACTATAATATTTTAGTTTTCCGCCTCTAACTACAGGAGTACCACCAAATTTTTTGATAACTGGTATTGCATTTTCACCATATTTTTTTAGGTTATCTTGGTCTAAAATCTCTGTATACAAACTCACCCAATATGCCTTCATATTTGTCCCTTTTCTATGTTATTCCATTCCTTCAAATATCATATGTTCTCTAATTACATTGTCTTTAAGATATGTTCTTGCCTCAACATATTCCTCAGAATCGTAACAATTTTGAGCGGTTTCCACATCCGGAAACTCTGCAAGTGCTATTCTAATCATTTCTCTACCCTCAAGTGCAATGTTATTAGCACTCCGAGCTAAAATTTTTCCATAATGTTTTAATACAGCTTCTTTTGCTTTATCTGCATATTTTTTCATTCTTTCAGGGTCTTTAATTTCACTGTAAGTTGCAATCCAATAACCTTTCATAATTCTCCTTTTTAATTTTTTTTTTTTATGTTACCAAATTTTATGGCAGAAAAATTAATAATCAATTATGAAGATTATAAATTAGCAGTTGAAAAGTTAGCTCTAACAATTGAAAATAATTATAAACCATCTGTTTTAGTTGGAATAATGAGGGGTGCAGCACCTATAATTGATATGTTATCAAGAATATTTAAATTGCCCACTGCATATGTTGTCATTCAGAGTTATTCAGGAGAAACTGTTGAAAATAAACAAGGTGAGCTTATTTTTGCTAGAGACATAAGCTCAATAGCTAAAAATGAAGATTTTAAAAATGTTTTATTAATTGATGATTTATCTGACACTGGACTAACATTAAATGAGAGCATTAAGTGGTTAAGAAATTATGCGCCAGTAAAAAACTATATTAAAGAAATAAAAACCGCTTGTCTTTGGAAAAAAAAATCATCAACCTTTACTCCAGATTACTGTCCAATATTATTGGATAGTGATCCTTGGATTGTTCAGCCATCTGAATATTATGACGAAATAGATATCGATGATTTAAAGAAAAAGCATTCATAAAAAAAGGCCAACATTATGTTGGCCTTTTTTATTCTAGTTAACTAAAAATTATTTCGGTATATCTCCCTCAACACCTTTCACATAAACACTCATACCTGCTAACATTCCATCGTCTGCAACTTTGCCTTCAGCGACAAGCATGTTACCTTTTTGGTCATAAATTGGACCTGTAAATGAATGAGTTTTTCCTGAAGCAAGATCCTTTTGAAGTTGTTCCACCTCTTTTACCAAATCGGAACCCATTGCTGAATTGTATGGTGCCATTGCAACCATTCCTTCTTTTAATCCATGCCATGTATCTTGTTGACCCCATGTTCCGTCTCTAGCAGCTATTGCTCTTTCAACATAGTAAGGCGCCCAATCATCTATAATTGAAGTTAAGATTGATTTAGGTGCAAACCTTTGCATATCACTTGCTTGTCCAAATGACCATACCCCTGCTTTTTCTGCAGTTTGGACCGGAGCAGTACTATCTGTATGTTGCATAATAATATCTGCACCCTGGTCAATTAGAGCTTGTGCTGCTTCAGCTTCTTTACCTGGATCATACCATGTAAATACCCAAACAATTTTAGTTTTAATGTTTGGATTAACTTTTTGTGCAGCTAGGGTCATTGCATTTATACCTCTTATTACTTCCGGAATTGGAAAAGAAGCAATATAGCCAATTGTATTTGTTTTGGTCATCTTGCCAGCAATGTGTCCTAAAAGAGTTCTTCCCTCATAAAATCTTGCAGAGTAAGTAGACACATTAGAATGCTCTCTTTTATATCCAGTAGCATGCTCAAATTTTACATTTGGGAAGTCTTTTGCAACTTTATTGGTTGGATCCATATATCCAAAACTAGTTGTAAATATTAAATCATGACCTGATTGAGCTAATTGTCTTATTACTCTCTCTGCATCAGCGCCCTCTGGAACGCTTTCAACAAATGTTGTTTTTATTCCTGCAGCCTCAACAGCATTTCTTCCTTCATGATGTTGATATGTCCATCCATGGTCACCTGTTGGACCAACGTAAACAAAACCAACTTTAAATTCTGCGTTAGCACTCGTACCTAAACCGAGTAAAAAAAATGCAGAAATTAGATATCTTAAAAAGTTTTTATACATTTTGAATTTCCCCTATAATTTTTATTTTTGGTAATTTAGTTAATCAGAATTAAAAAAAAAAAAAATATTTATTTTCGAATAGCTAACATTACTTTTCCTTATAGAATATTCTTCCTAAGGAAGTTGGGGTATTCAGTTTTATTTTTCTACTATCACGAGAGATTACAACTAAAACTATTATTGTCATCAGATAAGGCAATGCACTTAAAAATTGAACTGGTATTCTAAACCCAATTGCTTGCATATGTAATTGCAGAATTGTAATTCCACCGAAAATTAAAGCACCAATTAAAACTTTTATAGGACTCCAGGTTGCAAAGACAACTAAAGCCAAAGCTATCCATCCTCTTCCAGCTGTCATATTTTCAATCCACTGTGGAGTGTATATTAATGAGAGATATGCACCTGCTAGCCCACACATGGCTCCTCCATAAAGAATACAAGAGTATCTGATCAGAATAACATTTATACCTTGATTAGATGCTGAGACAGGTGAATCGCCAACAGCTCTAACAACCAAACCTAACTTAGTTTTTTTTAAAAAATAATTAGTTAAAAATGGTAAAGTAAAAGCAAAATATAAAACTACAGAGTGTCCAAATAATATTGGACCAAAAAACGGAATAATTTCTTTTAAACCTGAAAATAACACCGGAAATTCTTTTCCAGGGATACCAACATAATTTTTTCCTAACATTGCGGATAAACCAATGCCAAAAATAGTTAATGCCAAACCTGTTGCAACATGGTTTGTAAGCAGAGATTGTGTTAAAAATCCAAAGATGAGTGAAATTATAATCCCAGATAACATAGAGCCTACTATTGCTATAAAAAGGTTGTCTGTTAATACCATTAAAGCAAAACCGGATATTGCTCCGATTATCATCATTCCTTCGACACCTAAATTTAAAACACCCGATCTTTCAGTAATTAATTCACCAGACGCCGCGAGTATTAATGGCACCGATGAAGCCATTATTGATCCTATCAGAATTCCAATAAAACTAATGTCTAAGCTCATTTTTTTTTAAATTTAAAATTTTAACTTTGAAAAAAAGCAAATAATCAGATGCGAGTAAAAAAAATAAGATCATTCCCTGAAAGACCTGGCCAGTATATTTAGGTATTTGTAAAAAAATTTGAGCTGTTTCAGCGCCAAGGTACGTCAATGCAACAACCAAAGATGCAAAAATTATCCCAAAAGGATTAAGACGACCTAAAAAAGCAACAATAATTGCGGTAAATCCGTAATCTGGGGATATCATTCTGTGCAGTTGTCCAATAGGTCCAGTAATTTCCCCAACTCCAGCTATTCCTGCACAAGCACCACTAATCATAAAAACAACCAAAATCATTGTTTTTCCTTTAAACCCAGCATACTTTGCGGTTTTTAAACTTAGACCAGACACTTTTATTTGGAAGCCTAAATAAGTTTTATAAAGAATAAACCAACTTAACATAACTGCCGCAAGAGCTAAAAAAATACCAGCATGAATTCTCAAACCCTCAAACAATAATGGCATTCTAGAAGAGTCACTAAATTGTCTTGTTTCAGGAAAATTAAAACCTTCTGGATTACTCCATGGTCCAACAACTAAGTAATCTAAAAGTAGCTTTGAAACATATACTAACATCAGACTAACTAAAATTTCATTTGTATTAAAATATGTTTTAAGGATTGCAGGGATAAGTGCAAAAATCATACCTCCTATTGCTCCAGCAAGTATAACTAAAGGCAATATATAAAAACCATCTTGATTATAAAATAAAAGAGCAACTCCACCTCCTATAATCGCACCGAAAGTTAATTGTCCTTCTGCACCAATATTCCAATTATTACTCTTAAAACAAAATGATAATCCTATAGCAATTAAGCAAAGGGGTGTTGCTTTGAGTAATAGTTCACTGAACCCATATAAATTTGAAATTGGAGTTATAAAGTAAAACTTAAGTGCTTCTATTGGATTAAAACCTAAAATATAAAAAATAATACCACCACCTAAAATTGTAAGTATGATTGCAATAAAAGGAGTAAAAAAATATAATGCCATTGGCGCATCATTTCTTTTTTCAATTTTAATCAATGGAACCTCCACCCATAAGAACTCCTAGTTTTTCCGGGGTCACTTCTTCTGAAGGCATTATTTTCGAAAGCTTACCTTTGTAAATAACTGCAATTCTATCACTGAGTTTTAATAATTCCTCAGTATCTGTAGAAATTAAAATCGTGGATTTTTCTTGATCATTAATTTTTATAAGTGTTTCATGAATGTAATTGATTGCACCCACATCAAGTCCCCATGTTGGATTGTAACAAATTAATAATTCTGGAGCTGTAATTAATTCTCTACCTAAAATAAGTTTTTGTAAATTTCCCCCTGATAGAAATTGACTTTTTAATTCTACATTTTCAGTATTTACTGAGAAGTCAGATAATATTTTCTTTGAATGCTCTTTAATTTTTCTTTCATTTACGAGACCTTTTTCAAAAAAATTTGATGATTTGAAATTATTTAAAGCTACATTTTCATAGATTTTTAATTCAGGTACAGCCGCTTGAGATATTCTATCTTCTGGAGAAAAAGCCATTAAATACTCTCGTCGTTGCTTAGGATTTAATTTAGCAATTTCTTTATTTCGAAAAATGATTGATGTATCAGGTGTAATTATTTCCCCACTTAGAATTTGAAAGAGTTCGTTTTGACCATTGCCAGAAATACCTGCTATACCTAAACATTCACCTTTCTTTACAGAAAAATTTAGATTTATTAAATTAGTTTCAAAAGGATCATCGCTATGAAAATTTAGATGTTTTACTTTAAATATTTCATCTTTAATTTTTGAAATATTAATTTTTTTCTTAATTTTCGCTAGTTTTTGACCAACCATCTTATTTGCAAGAGTTTCAACTTTTTCATTTTGTGTTTGGCTAACAGATATAACTTTACCTTTTCGCATGACTGCCACTTCATCGCATAAAGACAAAACTTCTTTTAATTTGTGAGTAATGTAAATAATTAATATTCCTTCATCGCAGAATTTTTTTAAAGATATAAATAATTCCTCAGTTTCTTGCTCAGTCAAAACAGACGTAGGTTCGTCCATGATTAGAACTTTTGGGCTTCTTAAAAGACATCTTATAATCTCAACCTTTTGCTTTTGTCCTGCTGATAAATTTAATACTGGAACATCAAGGTCAATACTAAAGTTATATTTTTTTAATATTTCATTAATTTTTATTCTTAAACTTTTATTGTCTTCGGTTGCATCTATACTTAAGTTTTCAAATACTGATAAAGTTTCAAATAAATTAAAATGCTGAAAAACCATTCCAATTTTATTTTTTTTGGCATCGAGAGGAGAACTTAATTTTAAATTTTTTTCATTTAAATAAACCTCACCATTATCTGGGCTTATTACACCAGACAAAATTTTAACCAATGTAGATTTACCAGCTCCGTTCTCTCCTAAAAGTGCGTATATTTTTCCACTTTTAAATTGAAGAGATACATTGTCATTAGCTATACATCCAGGATATATTTTTGATATATTTGATATTCTTAAGTCTGTTGCCATAGCATTTCTTTAATATAATAAATCAATAACTTAATAATCTTTAAAATCTCCTATCTTTTCAAATTTGTATTAAATTCAAACAATTTAATGAAAGTTTTGAACAAATTGTTAACATAATTCAACTTTAGGTATGTATTAATGATTATTGCTTATAAAAATAATACTTTATCAAAAAAATTTATTGCTCTGTTAATCACATTAACAATAATTTTTTTAACTGGATGCCAGACAATTAAAAAGAAATCTGATGAAGTGGCTGAAAAAGAGAATGAAAAATTTGGTCAATTTGTTGGAAAAGAAGTTAATGAGATGAGATTAGAATTAGGCTCACCTTCAGAAGATTTTGTCAATGAACTTGGAAATGAAATGCTTATCTACAAAACAAAAAAATATGGAATTCCTTGTGAAAGAAAATTTGAAGTGAATGCATCAGGAGTTATTATTGGATTTAGCTCAAGCGGATGTATTTAGTCTTGTGGGGACTAGCCCCACAAGCAAGGTGCTTATTTAATTTCAATAAGCTTCTTTTTTTTATGGTCCGGAATAATCCTTTCACATGCAATTGTTAAAAGACCATCTTTTAACTCTGCACCATTCACCTTTACATCATCAGCAATTGTAAATGATCTCACAAATTGTCTTTGCGATATACCTTTGTGGATTATCTCTCCATCTTGGTTTTTGTTTTCATTTCTATCAACTTGTTTAGTTCTTACAGTTAATAGATTATCTTCAAACTCTACCTCAACATCTTTTTTGCTAAAACCAGCTAAAGCAACCTCAATTGAGTAGTTATCTTTGCCAGTTCTTCTTATGTTGTAAGGTGGGTAGTTTGATTGCATACTTAAACCACCATTGCCCAACATACTTTCGAATTGGTCAAACATATCGTCAAAACCAATTGAAAAAGGCCGAAGTGAGTTGAAAATTGATAGATCCTTACTTGTCATATTTTCCTCCTTTAATTAAGCAAGTTTATTAATTGCTAGCCCCATTAGGCGACTAACCAAATTTATATGGTAATTAATTTTGATATTTCAAGATCAAGTGTTTAATTTTCCAGCTATTTTCAAAGCGAATGCGTAGTCTACTGCAATCTCCTCAATTGCTCCGTCTCTTCCAGATTTTCCTCCGTGACCTGCATTCATTTCTGTTTTTAATAAAAGTAAATTGTTATCAGTTTTGTACTCTCTTAATTTTGCGGTAAATTTTGCTGGCTCATCAAACAATACCCTGTTATCACTTAGACTTGTTGTTATCAAAATGTTTGGGTAATCCATCTTTTTAATATTGTTATAAGGTGCATATGAAAATATGTAATCAAAGTGTTCTTTTTTATCTTTAGCATTTCCAAATTCATCAAATTCGCCAACTGTTAAAGGTAACGAATGGTCTAGGTTCGTGGTCAACGAATCTACGAAAGGAACGGCCATAACAATCCCCAAAAATAAATCAGGCACTTGGTTAACAACTGCACCCATTAAAAGACCTCCGGCAGATCCACCCATTCCAATAATATTACCTTTAGATGTATACTTTTTTTCAATTAAAAATTTTGCAGAAGCAATATAATCTTCAAATGTATTTTTCTTTTTTAATAATTTTCCTTCTTTCCACCATTTCATTCCTTTTTCCATACCGCCTCTAATATGAGAAGTTACCCATATAATATCTCGCTCTATTAAACTTACTCTAGTTGAAGAAAAACTTGGTGTCATAGAACTTCCATATGATCCGTATCCATATAATAATAATTTTGCTGATCCATCTAATTTAGTTTTTTTATGTCTTGTTATAGTTATAGGCACCATTCTTCCGTCATGAGAAGCACACTCGAGTCTTTCAACTATATAATCATCAGAATTGTGGCCACTAGGTATCTCTTGTTCTTTTACTAATTTTTTCTTTTTTGTTTTAAGATTATAAATGTAAGTCCTCCCAGGTGTTTTGGGTGACGAATATGATAAATATACTGCATCAGTATTTCTATCTCTTTGGGTTAAAGATACACCAGGAACTATAACTTTTTCATCTGAAAAAAATATTTCTTCTTCTTCATCATTTTTTGGATTTCTTAATATTAATTTTGATAATGCATTAGAAGTTTCAGATCTTATAATCCAATCATTTAAGAAAATTAATCCACCAATTAAGACCTCTTCTCGAGCAGGTATAAATATTTCCCAGTCCTTTTTTTCTAAATCAGTTGTTTTTTCAATCTTAAAATCTTCTGCATCTTCATTTGTATGTTTGTAGAAATTACCATTCCATGAATTTACAGAATAAATTATCCCTCTTTTCCTTTTATCTATTAGTTTCGGTTTTGGAATAATTTCATCTGCTTTAAAATAATATTGTTCGGAAGTATTATGGTCAGATGAGGTAATAAAAAAATACTTTTCATCTGAGCTTAGTCCAATTCCTACAGTAAATGCTTCACTTTCCTCTTTAAAAATAATTATATCTTTGCTAGTAGGAGCTCCTATTTCGTGCCTGTAAATTTCTTTCGGTCTATGATTGTCATCAAGCTTTGAGTAAAAAATATATTTATCGTCTAAACTAAATGTTATTCCACCACTAGTATTTTCAATTTTTTCACTAACTTGTTCTCTACTTTTAATGTCTCTTATATGTATAGTGTAATATTCAGATCCTTTTAAATCTAATGAGTAAGCTAATAATTTATCATTATAGCTAACTTCCAAGTCTCCAAGCCCAAAATATTCTGTTTTAAGTTTTTCTTTTTCTAGATCACCATTCCAAATTTCCTCTATTTCTTCAGAGTCTATTTTTTTTCTTAACTTTATAGAATAGTTTCCTTTTGTGGTTGTTTTTGTCCAATAGCTATATCTTACATCCTTGAATGGAAGGGACTCATCATCAAGTTTAATTCTTCCTTTAATCTCATCGAATAAAACTTTTTGAATTTCTTTTGTATCTGACATTTGATCACCAAAATAAACATTTTCCTCTTCGAGATATTTTCTCACCTCTGGCAACAATTTTGAACTATCCTTCAGTACCTCAAGTATATTTTCCTGATGTATCCAACTATAATTGTCCTCCCAAGTCACGTTGTGACAAGATTTTAATTCTGGTTTTTTTTTTAGCTGTGGTATTTTCATTTAAATTTAATTAATTTATGAATATTTTTTTTGCAATACTAATAATTTTTATAATTCTTTATATTTTATTGAATTGGTTTGCCAAAACTTCAACAAAAAAAATATCAAAATTTGTAAGAACATTTATTATAATTTCTTCAATATTGTTAGCGGTAATAATGGCATATGCAGGAAGATACATATTTTCCTTACCATTTATGTTGGCTATTTTGCCTTTAATTAAAACAAAAGCTGGCATTTCTCTATTTCAGTTATTTAGATTATGGGGGCTTTTAAGAGTTCTAAAAAATTCCGGTAGATTTAATTTTAATCAATTCAATCAAAATATGTCATCTCAGAACATGAGTTTAGATGAGGCATATAGAATTTTAAATTTAGATCCTAAAAAAAAATATACAAAAGATGAAGTGATGAATTCTTACAAAAAAATTATGAAAAAAATTCATCCAGATAGAAGTCCAGAATTAAATAATATTGCCACTTTAGTGAACCAAGCCAAAGATACAGTTTTAAAATCTGTTGTTTAAGTATAACTTAATATTGACTTGTATACTTGTTCGACCTTAATTAAATTTGGATCAATTTTACTTCCATGTGTAATATTATTAATATCATAACCTTCTGGAATAATTCTAATATGATTAGGAGTATAATCTGTATATGCTTTTGGAGAGTCCAGTAAAATTACAAGGCTTGGTTTACCAGATTGTGATGAAATATGAGAACCAAATGAATCATTTCCCACATACATATCTGCAGAAGCTATAAAAGGTATTACTTCTGAGATACTTTTGTCACTAAGATCTGTAATATTATCTCCTTCAACCTTATCAATTATTTCTTGTGCAATTAATTTTTCATTAGGACCGCACAAAATAAAAAAATTAAATTTATTAAGTTTATTTAACTCATTTATTAGATTTGAGTAATTATCAGTACCCCACTTTGTTGTTGGACCCGAAGATCCAGCACCTATTACAATGTTAAATTTTGACTTATCAAAATAAGTTGAGACTCCTTTAAGTTTGTTTTCCTGTATATAAATTTTTGTATATGTTTGACACTTATCTATATTTAATACACTCGCAGTAAATTTTTGTGCTGCGTTGATCAAATGAAGATTTTTCTTTTTAAATACAGGATAGTGATAAACATCTTTGATCCCAGCTAACTTACATGCGATAAATATTCTAGGACTTGGATAAAAAATAAATATTTTATCAAAATTATATTTTTTTAATTCTGAGGAAAAACTAAATATATTATTAAATTTATTATATTTTTTATCTATTACTTTGACTTCTTTAATTTTAGGGTCATCTTCCAATGCATCCGACAAATTCTTGCATAACGTAAAAATTGTTACAGGTCCAAACTTTTCAGATAGTTGATGCACATAACTTAGATGTAACAAATTTGCTCCAAGACCTATATAGCTAAGATAAACACAAACTTTCATAAGTATTTAGAATATATTTTTTTATTATTTTTTTTTTAAATCTATTCTATAAATATACTCATATAATTAAGTTATGATTAATGGAATATATGCAGCTACATTGTCAGTATTAGATAAAAATCTGGCACTAAATACAGAAAAAACGATCAAATATGCAGAAAACCTAATGGACAAAGGTTGCCATGGAGTCGTTTTTTTTGGAAGTACTGGACAATCACAACTCATATCTCTTTCGGAAAAAATTCAATTAATTAATTTATTACCAAAGAGTAATTACAGGGATAAATTTATAATTGGAACTGGTCTTAATTCGCTAGCTGATAATATTAATTTGATAAAAATAGCTAAATCCAATGGGTTTAATAAATTTCTAATTATGCCTCCCGCCTATTATAAGTATAGCGATGACGATGTGATTAATTTTTACTCAAGAATAATAGATGAAATTAATGAATGTAAAATAATATTATATAATTTTGAAAAACTCTCAGGATATAAATTTAGTATTGATTGTGTCGAAGAGTTGGTAAAAAAATTTCCAAGTCAAATTGTTGGAGTAAAGGACAGTTCTTATAACTTATATGAAAATTTGAAAATAGATAATTTTTCAGTTATGCCTGGTTCAGAGTTAAAATTGTTAAAAGGACTCGAATTAGGATGCTCTGGAATAATTACAGCAACAACAAATGTTACTTCAATTTTAGCAAGAGATGTTTACGATAAATTTCAAAATGGCTCAGATCAATCTTCAAACGAGAAATTATGTTTAGTAAGAAGTATTTTCGATAAATTTAATTTGATTTCAGGATTACATACCTTCATGGTGCAAATTGATCAGGACTACAAGAATTTAATTCCACCATTGAAACTATTAAATGAAAACGAAAAAAAAATATTTTTTTCTGAACTTCAAAAAATTGATTTTGACTTTAAGCACTTAAAAGCAGCATAATGAAACTTATAAATTTTTTAAATGATTTGATTAAAGAAGATGGCTTTATCCTAATAGATTATAATTCTAATAGGTATGTTATAGGGAAACCTTTGAAAGAAACCCCGGTAGAATTGCAATTACTAGATAAAAGCTTGCAACAAAAGTTACTTTTTCATCCTGATTTATATTTTGGTGAAGCTTATACCAATGGCTCTTTAAGATTAAAAAATGGAACGTTGACAGAATTTCTTGATATAGCTTTTAAAAATATTGGAAGAGCAGATATCAATATTTATGGAAAGACATTAAATAAAATAAAGGGAACTTTAAATTACTTAACAAGTTTTAATAAAATTAATAAATCAAAACAAAATGTTTCACACCATTATGATATTTCTGAAAAATTATATGATTTATTTCTTGATAAAAAAAGACAATATTCATGTGCATACTTCAAATGTGAAAATGACACTTTGGAAATTGCTCAAGAAAATAAAATCGATCACATAATTAAAAAACTTCATATACAACCTAACCAAAAAGTTTTAGATATTGGTTCAGGTTGGGGAACACTAGCAATTGATATTGCAAAAAAAACAAAAGCCTCAGTTACTGGAATTACACTTTCTGAAAATCAGTTAAAATATAGTCAAGAAAAAGCTAAAGAATTAAATTTAGATAACCAAGTTGAATTTAAGTTAATAGATTACCGACAATTGAATGAACAATTTGATAGGATAGTTAGTGTTGGTATGTTCGAACATGTTGGAAAAAAATTCTATAAAACCTATTTTAATAGAGTGTCTCAAATGTTAAAAAAAGAAGGAGTAGCTCTGATACACACAATTGGATCGAATCTTCCGCCTAGAGACCCACAGCCTTGGATAACAAAATATATATTCCCTGGCGGATATACCCCTAGTTTAAGCGAAATAATAAGGCCAATCGAGGATTCTGGACTAATAGCTACAGATATAGAAATTTTAAGGATGCACTATGCCCACACTTTAAGAAATTGGAAAGAGAGATTTTTATCAAATAAAAATCAAGTTTTAGAAATGTTTGACGAAAAATTTTTAAGGATGTGGGAATTTTATCTTACAAGTTGTGAATTGGCTTTTAAATGGGGAGATCAAGTTGTATTTCAACTTCAGTTAACTAAAGATATAAGATCTGTTCCTAATACTAGAGACTATATTTATTAAAAATTAGCTGATAAAGCTTTACTTCTTAAATGAAAAAAAAGAAAAAAAAACCAAAAAAAAAAAATCTAAAAATAAAGATTAAAAAATCAAAAAATAAATCTAAGTTAAAATTTAAAAAAAAAAAAATAAAATTAAAAAAAAAAACAACAAAAAGATTAAATCAAAGAAAAAAAATAAAAAAAGTTGAGTTAAAGACAAGTACTAAAAAGGGTATTATTTCAAGAACAGTCAGACTTGAGGAAGATTTAAAAAATAAGTTTTCTTTCAAATTTAGTTTTAATTTATTAGTAATTGATAAATTAATTCAAAAATTTTTTCAAAGTATAGAAACTAAATTAATTCGTTTTAAAGAAATAAGAGCTGAGGAAAAAAGACAAATTAAATTAGAGAAAATAGAACAGGCAGAAAAAGAAAAAATCGAAATTGAGAAACAAAAGAAATCAGATGAGGAAGCTTTTTTAAAAGAAAAAGAAATTCAGTTAAAACAAGAACAAAAATTAGAAAAAGAAAGAGCAAAAGATATAAAATTATTTTTAAGAAAAGAACAGGCCATACTGAGAAAAGAGCAGGCCGAGAGACAAAAGAAATTTTTACAAGAATTAAAATTAGAAAAACAAATAGAAAAGTTTAGAATAAGAGAGGTAAAAGAATTAGAACAACTGGAAAAATTAGCTTTAAGAGAAAAGAGAGAGGATTATTCAGGATTACAAGAGCGTATCGAAAAACTAAAATTAAAATATCAACAAATAAGAGATCAGAAAATAAGAGAACGAGTCGAGGCGTTAGGTGTAGAAACAGAAGAAGGAGACGATATAGCAAAATTACTTCAAAGAGAAAGGGAGTATACTTTAGCTAGGCAAAAAATTGAGATTGCACTTGAAAGCTTTTACAGAAGTGCAAATAGTTTAGTTTTTCAACTTAATAAAAGATATATAACTAAACATATGTCTATCTTAAGATGCATAGATAGAAGATTCGAAACCGGAGAAATTTTCATAAAATGGGATGAGACAGTTGATGATGAGTGGTTAATACTAATTTATATTAAAAATAATTCTCCAGACGAAGGTATAGTCATTGAAGATAAAACAAATGAAGAAAAAAATATTTCACATGAATTTAAACCAAGTGAAATTTTTAGAGCCTCAGATTTAATGGTAGATTCATTAACACAGCTGATTGCAAAAAAAAGATCTAAGAATAATTAGATCTGTTGGTCTTTAATAATCTGCTCAATAATCTTAATATTTTCACCACTTTTTATTAAAGGATATATTGATTGAGCTTTTTCTAAATCATCAATTGCTTTTTCATATTGTTTATAAGATAAATAAATTTGTGCCCTTCCAGATAATGCTCCAAAGTGCCTTGGTTCCAAGTCTAATACTTTTTCAATATCATCTAAAGATTTTTCATAATTTCCCATAATAAATAATAAAGTTGCTCTTTTATTCCATCCCTCAGCCCATTTTGGGTCTTCATTGATAACATCTGTGAATAGTTTTAAAGCCATCCTGTATTGTTGATGGTACATTGAATAGGTGCCGTTTTCCAACTTACTGGTTAAATACTCACTTTTCGGATGTTTCTTCCAATTTTTCCAAATTTTGTCTTCAATTTTTTCGGCTTGGGTTAAATTTTTTGCGTAATAAAGTTCATCAAATAGTTTATTTAGATTGTCTGATGCTTTTACAGAATTACAAAATATAAAAAAAATTATGAAATAAAATATTTTCTTAATCACTAACATAAACAGATACTCCTCTTGAATTTAAATCCACATCAAACTTTTTATGCAATGGTGGAAAGGCTCTTTGAGAGCAATCTAGCCTATCGCAAGTTCTACATGATACTCCTATTGGTAATTCAGATTTCTTATCATAAAGATCTAGATTCTCTGTATAAACAAATTCTTTTGCATATTTAGCTTCACACCCAAGACCAATAGAAAGCATGCTCTTTTTTTGACCATATCTACCAACTCCTTTTTCGACAGTTTTTGCAATACAAACATATTTTTCACCATTAGTCATTTTACTAACGGCTGCTTGAATTACTCCTGGCCTAGAAAATGCAGAATAAACATTCCATCTTGGACATGCACCACCATATCGCGGTATCTCTATTCCCGACAAAGAAAATCGCTTGGAGATATTACCTGCAACATCTACTCTTAAAAAATGAAATGGTATCCCTGGTAACCCGGGATCTTGCAAGCATGTTACTCTGTGTGCAACTTGCTCAAAAGATGTCGCAAAGGTATTTTGAAGAAGTTCTAAATCGTATTTTAATGCCTTACATTCTTTGTGGAAAAGTTTATAAGGCATCAAAATTGCTGCCCCACAATAATTCAATAAAGCTACTCTGGTTAATTTTTTTGATTCTTTTGTTGGAAAAGTAAATGTTGACAGATATTCATCTATATCTTTTGAAGCACCTTCTTGAGCAATTTGAGCAGCAGCATGAAGTTTTTTTGTCTCAAGAGATAAATAATCCGAAAGTAATAATTCCCTACTTTTAATTTTAAATATTTTAGAAAATGGTTTTTTTTCCTCTGGAATAATATCTATTACTTTTATATTATATTTACTTTTAAGAAAATCACACAAAGCAATATACCTTGTTCTATTATTTTGTTTAACTTCTTCAAATATATTATTTGCAAAATTTTCTAATTTAGGAAAAAAATTTTTATTTTCTTGTAAAAAATCAGATACTACTTCACCAGGAAATGCTGCTTTTCTACTATCTATTATTTTACCAGATATATTTTCAACTTTATTTACAATCTCTATATCTTTCTGTTTAAAGTTATCTCCAAGTTTTATTAAGGCTTTTGCAATTTTCGGATTAGAATTCACTAAGTCTTTTACTTCTGGCCCTAAAATATCTAAATCTTCGAATAATTCATCACTTAAAAGTTCTGAAATATTATTTTCAAGATTTAAGTCACTTCTACTTGTTAAGTCAGATAAATTTATTTTTAAAACTTTGCAAACTTTCAAAACTAAATCTCCATCAATTCTCCTTTTACTACTTTCTATAAGATTTAAATAGCTGGGTGAGATTCTTAGTTCTTCAGCTAATTTATTTGCTTGAATACCCAATCTTCTTCTAAAAGCTCTAATTTTTGGACCAATTTTTAAATTTAAATCATTAACATTTTTTTTTGAGCTAAAATTCGCGATAGCCATCTTTGAGTTATTTATTTGTTTGTCTAAATCTGTGCTTATGTCTGTAAAATCAATTCTAAGTTCTTGGCTAATTTTTAAAAGAATATCTCCATCAATTTTTCTTTTTCCGCTTTCTATTAAATTCAAGTAGCTTGGAGATATACCAACTTGCTCTGCTAATTTTTTCGCCTGTAAACCAAGCTTATTTCTATATTCTTTTATTTTACTTCCTATTTCTTTGTCTATTTGGCTCATGTAAATTTTGTAAATTTAAATTTACAAAAAATTATTGAAATTTACAAGCAAAATCATCATTTTTGTAGATTTTGTAAATATTGTAAATTATAAGTAATTTATGGAAAAAAACAAAATAAATCACTCTGAAACTAGCTCACAAATGACTGACCACCAAGAGTATCAAGAACAAAGAAGCAAAGGTGTCTATTTAAGAGACGACCATTGCGATTGGGGATCAAGTGGAATGAATGAGTTTACAAAAGAATATAACGAAAAATAAAAAAACTAGTTTTTAAAGGGGGAATAATGTCAGCCGAGAATATCTCGTACGAGTTGAAAAGATTTGCAGGAATACAAAGGGATTATAAGCCAGATGAAGTAGAAAGGCTAAGAGGATCTATAAAAATTGAGTATTCAATGTGCAAACACCAATCTCAAAAACTCTGGAGATTGTTGAATACAGAGCCATATGTTAACACTCTCGGGTCTTTATCAGGAAATCAAGCTGTTCAACATGCTAAGGCAGGTTTAAAAGCGATTTATTTAAGTGGTTGGCAAGTTGCAGCAGACGCAAACAGTGCTGGTGAAATGTATCCTGATCAATCTTTATATCCTTATGACAGTGCACCTAAATTAGTTGAGTCTATGAATAATTCTTTAATTAGAGCCGATCAAATTCAACATATGGAAATAGCAGATGGAGATATGAAAAGTAGTGAGAGAACTGACTACATGTTGCCAATTATTGCAGATGGGGAAGCAGGATTTGGTGGACCGTTAAATGTATTTGAGCTAACAAAAAAATTTATAAAAGCTGGCGCAGCCGGGGTTCATTTTGAAGACCAACTAGCTAGTGAAAAAAAATGTGGACATATGGGTGGCAAGGTACTTGTTCCTACTGGAACCATGGTCCGAAATCTAAAAGCAGCAAGATTGGCAGCTGATATTGCCGACGTTCCTCTCATTATTCTTGCAAGAACAGATGCCAACGCTGCGAAACTAATAACAAACGATTTTGATGAAAATGACAAACCGTTTTTAACAGGAGACAGATCACCTGAAGGATTTTATTATGTAAAAGATGGTATTGATCAAGCAATCTCAAGAGGGTTAGCTTATGCACCTTACGCGGATTTAATATGGTGTGAAACTGCAACACCTAATTTAGAAGAAGCAAGAAAGTTTGCTGATGCAATACATGCAAAATTTCCTGGCAAGATGTTAGCTTATAATTGCTCTCCATCATTTAATTGGAAGAAACATTTATCTGATGATGAGATTGCAACATTTCAAACTAAAATTGGAATGATGGGGTATAAATTTCAATTTATAACTTTAGCAGGTTTTCATACGCAAAATATTGCTATTTTCGAGCTTGCAGAAAAATATAAAAAGGAAGGTATGACTGCTTACTCTAGAATACAACAAAATGAATTTGCTAGAGAAAAAGATGGATACACCAGTGTTAAACATCAAAGAGAAGTTGGTACCTCTTATTTTGATGCAGTTTCCAATACAATAAGTTCTGGAAAGAGCTCCACAACAGCAATGGAAGGCTCAACAGAATCTGAGCAATTTTAGTTACTCTTTAACTTTTGGATTTGATCCCAGGCTGAATTAATAGCTCTCATTTTCTTTTTACTTTCCTCAATAACTTCCTGAGGAACTCCTTTACTTAGAAGTAAGTCAGGATGATGTTCTTTACTTAAATTTAAATATCTTTTTCTAATATCTGTAAGATTATCATCAGGTTTGCTCTCTAATACCACATATGGATTGAGTTTATCTGATGATTTCCTACCCTCAACTATTCCATTGAACTGCGCATCACTAAGACCAAATAATTGAGAAACATGTTGTATCATTCTAAATTCTTGATCACTTATATTTCCATCAGCTTCTGCAATATAAAATAATATATTAATAACTTCTTCCAACACATTTATATTTCCTTGATAGATCTGAGCTATTTGTTTTGCATATGGTTCGTAACCAGTACCTTCTTCTTTAGCTTTATTAAAAATTTTTCCAACTTGATCTAATTCATGTTCTGGAATTTTGAGTTTATCTTTTACCGCTATTAATTCCTCTCTACTAACTTGACCGTCTGCTTTACTCAGTTTAGCTGATAAAACTATAAGAGCTAATGCAAAAACTTGTTGAGGTTGTGCAAAAGATTTAAATGATGATCTTGATCTTGATACTTTTCCACCAATTAAGGAACCTAATAGCATTCCAAACGGTCCTCCCAAAGAAAAACCGATCATCCCACCAATTAAACTTCCCCAGATAGACATATAAAAAAAATTTAATATAATTTAATATATTTATGTTCTCAACTTTTTTAGCTTTAACATTTTTATTTTTAATGTTTATGTGGTCATTGGCTTGGGTAAATTATTACAATAAACTTGATAAAAGATTTGGTTCGTCTTTATGGAGATGGAGTTATGATTATCCAGTGCCAGGTAATAGAGACATTTCTTTTCTTGATGATAAAAAATTTGTTATTTTAAGAAGAAAGAGAAATAGAGCAGTTACAGTTATGTATTTTATTTTATTTTTCTCTTTTTTTATATTTTTATCTTTTGTAACCCAGATTTTATACGCTATTCAACATTAGTTTAGTTGGTGTCTATTTTTTAAATACAAAAAGAACGCTACAATTTCATATCCAACATAAAATAATTGGTAAATAATTGGGAGTTTAAAAAATTTATAAAGAAGCTTGTATTTTGGAATACTTTTCCAAATAAGTAAAAAAGCATCAATACCTACATAGATTTTTCCATCTTGTTCTACATGTAGTCTTCTTAAAAGCTCTTTATCAGTTTTTTTTGTTTCTAATTCAGCATTTTTATTTTTAGTAATGTCTATCCAATTCAAATTTTCTATGTTTTCTTTCTTATAAATATTAATTTCTGCTCTACAGATCTTGCATGAATTGTTGAAAAAAACCTTCATAATCAAACTATATTTGAATATTTTATTTTTACAAATGTGCCAAATAAGCAGTTGATATATTGATAATCACTACTACATTCTTTAAGTGTCAAATTTTTTCAAAAAAACAGATATAGATACGTCACAAGCTGAGGCAATTGTTACTGAAACCTTAAAAAATTGTGATGACGGAGAATTATATTTAGAAAATCATAAATCTGAGTCTATTGTTTTAGATGATAATAAAATAAAGAGTTCAACTTATAATTCTGATCAAGGATATGGTTTCAGAGCTGTGACAGGAGAGGTTGTTGCCTACTCTCATTCTAATGATATTTCAAAGGAATCATTAAGAAAATCAAGCGATAATTTAAAAGATACATTAAAGTCAAAAAAAGGAACCTATAATCATGAAATTCCTAAAACTAACAACAAATATTACGAAAATATTAATCCTATTGAAAGCAAGACTTTCGACTCAAAGATAGATTTGCTGAACAGTGTTAATAACTATTTAAGATCAAAAGGCTCAATTGTAAATCAAGTAACTGCAAATTTTTTAGGTGAACATAAATCAATAGAAATTATTAGGTCTGATAATCAAGTCTTGAAAGATGATAGACCATTAGTCAGATTCAACGTTTCCGTCGTATTAGAGAAAGATGGAAAAAAAGAAACAGGTGTTTATGGAGTTGGAGGAAGACAAAGTTATGATGATTATCTAAAAGATGGAAGCTGGAAAGATGTTTGTGATGAAGCTTTTAGAATCGCTAATGTGAATTTAGAAAGCAAACCAGCACCAGCAGGAGAAATGAAAGTTGTTTTAGGCCCTGGATGGCCAGCGATTTTAATACACGAAGCAATTGGACATGGTCTTGAAGGAGATTTCAATAGAAAAAAAACTTCAGCTTTTCATAATTTAATGGGGCAGCAAGTAGCAAGTGAAGGAGTCACGATTGTAGATGACGGCACTTTAAATCAAAGAAGAGGAAGTTTAACGATAGATGATGAAGGAACGCCTACTGAAAATACAGTTTTAATAGAAAATGGAATTTTAAAAAACTATATGCAAGACCGATTAAACGCTCGTTTGATGGGAACTAAGTCTACAGGCAGCGGAAGAAGAGAAAGTTATAAACATGTCGTTTTACCAAGAATGAGAAATACAATGATGTTGTCAGGTAAATATTCACAAGATGAAATGATAAGTTCAGTTGATAAAGGTATTTTCGCTGTAAGTTTTGGAGGAGGACAAGTAGACATAACTTCAGGAAAATTTGTCTTTAATTGCACAGAAGCATATGAAATTAATAATGGTAAAATTGGATCACCAATCAAAGGTGCTACATTAATTGGAGATGGACCATCAATTTTAAAAGAAGTTTCATTAGTCGGTAATGATATGAAATTAGATCCAGGTATTGGAACATGCGGGAAAGCTGGACAAGGTGTTCCAGTAGGAGTAGCTCAGCCGTCAATTCTTATCAATAAGATGACTGTTGGTGGAACAAAACTTTAATCTAAATGATAAAGGATCAGGAATTTTTAAAAGATATAGCGTCTTTTTGTATTGAAAACTCAAAAAAACTAGGAGCTAAAGATGTGGGTGTAAAAGTAATCCACTCTGTCTCAGAAAATGTTAGTTTTAGAAACAAAAAATTAGACGAGTCAAATAGAGCAGATAGTTTTGCTGTCAATTTAACTACTTATATAGAGAAAAAAAAATCAAGTATCAACTCATCAGATTTATCTAAACCAAACTTAGAAAAATTAATAGAACGTTGTATTGATGCTACAAAAATCACTCCATCGGATGAAAATAATTCATTACCAGATAAAGATTTAATGTCAAAAGAGATAAGAGACCTTAATCTCTATGATGAAACACATTATCCAAATGATAAAAAGATTGATTTTTTAAAAAAAGTTGAAGAAACAGCATCAACTGACGAAAAAATAGTTAATACTGAAGCTGGTTTTACCGAAAATAAAAATAATTTTATACTCGCAAACAGTAATGGTTTTTTAGGAGGATACAAAACCTCAAATTTTTCATCTTCATGTGTAGCTGTATCAAGAATTAATGGTGCAATGGAAAGAGATTATGAGTTTGGTAGCACAAGATTCTTGCAAGATATGATGAAACCAGATGAAATTGGAAAAATAGCTGCCGACAAAGCAATAAAAAAGTTAGGACCAAAAAAAATCAAGAGTGAAAAAATTGGCGTTATATTCGATAAAAGAATTTCCAAAGGAATATTAAGTACACTAGCAAGTGCAATAAGTGCAAGTGCTATTGCAAGAGGGACTTCTTTTTTAAAGGATCAAATCAATTCTGAAGTTTTTCCAAATTCAATTAATATCATCGATGATCCAAAAATTGAAAAAGGATTAGGTTCCCAAAACTTTGATAGCGAAGGGGTTGAAACCAATTCTTTGAAACTAGTCGAGAATGGTATTTTAAAAAATTATTTAATTGATACTTATTATGGTAAAAAGTTAAATTTAAAATCCAATGGTAGGTCTGGAGGAACAACAAACTTATACTTTGAAAACGGTTCCTTAAGTTTTAAAAATTTGCTAAATTCAGAAAAAAAGTTTCTATACATAACAGAGACTATAGGCCATGGAGGTAATATTATTACAGGAGATTACTCAGTTGGAGCATCAGGATTTATGGTTGAGGATGGAGAATTAACTTACCCAGTAAGTGAAATAACTATAGCTGGAAATTTTAAGGAAATGTTTAAGAATATTACTTTGGCAAATGATTTACAGATGAAGTACTCTACAAATGCACCTACACTTTTGATTAATCAAATGACAGTAGCCGGAAAATAATTATTGAATTTCTTTTAGCCTATATTCCCATAGACCCAATCTCTTATAAGCTACTTTTATAATCAATGCTTTTTTCTTATCGTACCATATTTCAAAATTTAATTTTTTATCATCGGGTAGATTTGGGTTGGTAGAAAACAGTCTAAAATGTTCAACATCATATTCTTTATTATAAAGTTTTATTTTTTTTTTCCCCAAAAATTCTATGTTTTGTTTTTTTACACTTCCAGATAAAGGACTTATTTGTGTCTCGGTTTGCAAAATTCTATGATTCCACCAATGACCAATTATATTTTTTTTATCAGCTTCTCCTTTATATGATGACCCATCAATTATAAACTTCTCTTTTTTTTCGTCAAAAATTAAATTCACATATTTTCTTTTATCATTTTGAAATGTTTCTGAGTTAAATGAAATTAATTGATCTCCAATATACTCTTCCGTTCCTCTACTATTTATAGAGAACACCGTTACACCGAATATTTTTACATTGAAATTGGTTTTATTTTTGACAATAAATTTATTTTTTTCTTTTTTAAATGTGAAAATACTTTCTCCAATTTTTTCATCATCTTTAAATATCTCCATTTCTATGTTTGAATAATTTTTATAATGATCAGTATGTGCCTGCAAAAAGAGAGAAGATAAAACCAATAAAATTACTAAGAATTTTCTCATTATTTTATATTATTTTAATTAAGTTGTTAGAACTTTATATAGAATTTTTATGTTTAAAAGATAAATAGTCTAAAGAATTATGTTTTTAACCATTAAAAATATTCCCTCAAAATCCTGGAGCTCAGAAAAACCTTTAAATTTAAAACCTAAATTTACAACTTTTTTACTTTTATGTGTTGGTTTATCTTTATTTGGGTTGGGAGAGGGTCTTTTATTAGTTTCTACTACTGGTAATTCTCCATGGTCTGTTCTTGCAGAAGGCTTATCAAACATATTAAATATTTCGATCGGATTATCTACATTCATAATAAGCATTATTGTTTTAGGATTTTGGTTTCCATTAAAACAAAAACCAGGAATTGGTACAATTCTAAATATTTTAATTATAGCGGCAATAATCGATTTGACGCTTTTTCTTTTTGGTCCTCCTTTAGCTACTTTTTCAAAATATATTCTTGCTGTATTTTCTGTTTTACTTGTCGGCCTAGGAAGCGGGATATACTTAATTGCAAATTTAGGACCTGGTCCTAGAGATGGATTGATGACAGGTCTAACAAAAAAAACTCAACTTCCTATTGCTTTAATTCGAGCTACTTTGGAAATTTCAGCTGTTATATCTGGTTGGTATTTGGGAGGAACTGTTGGTTTGGGCACTATAATATTTGCATTTGGGATAGGTCCTGCTGTAGCTTTAGGAATTTATATTGTGGATAAAGTTACGAAGTAAATGTTTTTAGCGGACAATTAGTCGATTGTTAATACTGAATAAAAATTGTAAATATAAATTATGTCTATAAAAAATTGGATGAAAGAATCAGCGAATATACTATTTGACGATAGTAAAAACGATTTAAGAGCTCTTCCTAAAACTGTTAGACTACAAATATTATTAGTTTTGAGTTTTATATGGACAACAGTGTTTAGTTTATACGTATTTTCATATGCCACTTTTGCATTCGGTTGGGCAGGGACATATGTTGCTCATATAGGTTTAATATTTGCTGTTTATTATACGTTTAAACAATTTCATAGAGCTGAAGCAAAAACTGTTAGTGTTTTTAAGACAAAAAATTTTGATCCATTTAAAATAATGACAATTGTTTTTGTCATAGTTTTTATTTTTGTTTTCTCAAAAGGAATTGAAGTATTGACAAGAACAAACTCTTACTCAATTCCATATGATGGACCTAGTAAATCAGCGTTTGAAAAGTGGCTGCCTTTTACCAAAAATAAATCTGAATAATAATTTTTTAAGAAGCTTCTGATAATTTAGAGAGCTTTTTTCTCTCGTGAGGATCAAGCACAGCCTTCCTTAATCTGCATGAATTTGGCGTAATTTCTAGTGCTTCATCAGAATTTAACATGCTCAATTGTTCAGCAATAGACATCTTTCTAACTGGAGTTAAAACCACATTTTCATCTGTTCCTTGTGTCCTCATATTTGTAAGTTTTTTACCTTTCATGACATTTATAATCATATCACCAGGTTTAGGTGATAATCCTACAATCATACCTGAATAAACTGGATCGTTATGAGTAACAAACATTTCTCCTCTTGCCTGTAGATTATAAATTGCAAATGCTACTGCTTTTCCTTGTTCCATTGAAATTAATGCACCATTTCTTCTGCCTTCCATATCTCCCTCAAATTTTCCATAAGAATGAAATATTCTGTTTATTACCCCTGTCCCTTTAGTAAGAGTAAGAAATCTACTAGTGTATCCCATCAAACCTCTAGTTGGTGCATGAAAGATTAATCGTTTTTTATTCTTTCCAGTATCTTTAAGATCTATTAATTTTCCTTTTCTTTTATTCATGGAGTCTATAACTTTAGAAGAAAACTCTTCATCAAGATCCATAGTAATTTCTTCAATAGGTTCTAATTTTTCTCCATTTTCATTTATTTGAAATAAAACTCTAGGAGGGCTTACTGTCATTTCAAATCCTTCACGTCTCATTTGTGTCAATAATATTTCTAACATCAATTCACCTCTACCACTTATTTCAAATGAGTCTTTGTTGTCATTTTCTGAAAAAGTAATTCCGACATTATTTTGAGCTTCTTGGACCAATCTCTCTCTAATTTGAGTACTTGTAAGTTTTTTACCTTCAGTTCCAGCTAATGGTGAACTATTTACAGTGATTTTAATAGACATCGTTGGAGGATCAATTGGGGTTGCTTGGATTGGCGTATCTACTTCAGTATCACATATGGTATCAGCAACATTTGCTTTTTCTAATCCAGCAATAACCACAATATCTCCAGCTTCGCCAACTTCTATTGGTACTTTTTTTGTCCCCTCGTATCTAAATATTTTAGTCAACCTTCCCTCATCAACTTTTTCTCCATCAAGATTAATTGCCTTGATTTGTTGATTTGCTTTTGCAGTACCTTGAGAAATTCTACCAACTAAACTTCTACCCAAAAAACTATCTGCATATAAAAGAGTCGAAAGCATTGCAAAAGGCTTAGACTTGTCAAATTCTGCTGGTTTAACATGATCTATTACTAAATCTAATAATGGATTTAAATTCTCTCTTGGACCATCTATTTCATTAGTTGCCCAGCCAGATCTTCCACTTGCGTAAATAACTGGAAAGTCTAATTGTTCCTCGTTGGCATCTAAGCTGACAAATAAGTCAAAAGTTTCGTTTAAAACTTCATCGGCTCTTTGGTCAGCTTTGTCTAATTTATTAATAACTACTATTGGTTTAAGCCCTTGTTTAAGTGCTTTTGCTAGTACAAATTTAGTTTGAGGCATTACCCCTTCGGCTGAATCTATTAACAATAATGCACCATCAGCCATACTTAGAACTCTTTCGACTTCTGCAGCAAAATCTCTATGTCCAGGTGTATCAATAATATTAATTCTAGAGTCTTTCCAATTTATGGAAGCTGGTTTGGCAAGAATTGTAATACCTCTCTCCTTTTCAAGTTCTCCTGAGTCCATTAGTCTTTCATCAACAACTTCATTTTCCCTAAAAGAACCACTCTGTTTCATTAAGTTATCAATTAAAGTAGTCTTGCCATGGTCAACATGAGCAATTATGGTGATGTTACGTATTGATGTTGTCATTTGCGCGTTCTTATATATTTAAAATATTTTTTTTCAATTCAAAAAAAAAGGGCAGTAAAAACTGCCCTTTTTGAATTTTTGTTTGAGAACAATGGGGATTACATTCCCATACCACCCATGCCGCCCATACCACCCATTCCTCCAGGAGGCATACCAGCTCCACCAGCATCTTTTTCATCCGGTTTATCTGCTACCATTGCTTCAGTTGTTACTAATAACCCAGATATAGAAGCAGCATCTTGAAGTGCTGTTCTTACAACTTTAACTGGATCAATAATACCTTCTTTAAACATATCAACATATTGCTCTGATTGAGCATCGTAACCATTGGTAGGTTTATTGGTTTCTAATAATTTACCAACAACTACTGATCCATCAACACCTGCATTTGTTGTGATTTGTCTAATAGGTGCTTGCAAAGCGCTTTTGACAATTTCTACACCAGCTTTTTGATCACCGCCTTTTACTTTTAGACTATCAAGTTCTTTTGAAGCATAAAGCAATGCACATCCACCACCAACAACAATACCTTCCTCAACTGCTGCTCTTGTAGCGTTTAATGCATCCTCAACTCTATCTTTTCTTTCTTTAACTTCAACTTCTGTAGCACCACCAACTTTTATTACAGCTACACCGCCTGCTAGTTTAGCAAGTCTCTCTTGTAGTTTTTCTCTATCATAGTCTGATGTTGTTTCTTCGACTTGTGCTTTGATCTGAGCACATCTTGCTTCAATATCAGATTTTTTACCTGCTCCACTTACAATTGTACTATTTTCCTTATCAACTTTTACACGTTTTGCAGAACCAAGATCATTAAGTTTAACATTTTCAAGTTTAATTCCTAAGTCCTCAGAGATAACCTGTCCACCTGTAAGAATTGCTATATCTTCTAACATAGCTTTTCTTCTATCTCCAAAACCAGGAGCCTTAACAGCAACAACTTTTAAACCACCTCTTAGCTTGTTAACAACAAGTGTTGCAAGTGCTTCACCCTCAACATCCTCTGAAATAATCATTAATGGTCTACCTGCTTGAACAACCGCTTCTAACAATGGAACCATTGGTTGAAGATTTGTTAGTTTTTTCTCGTGAAGAAGAATTAGTGGATTTTCTAACTCTGTAGTCATTTTATCTCCATTTGTAATAAAATAAGGTGAAAGATACCCTCTATCAAATTGCATACCTTCAACTACATCAAGTTCTGTTTCAATTCCTTTGGCTTCTTCAACAGTAATTACTCCCTCATTACCAACCTTCTGCATAGCTTTTGAAATCATTGCACCTATCTCTTTATCACCGTTTGCTGAAATAGTCCCAACTTGTGCTATTTCATCACTATCTTTTACTTTTTTAGCTGATGATATTAATTTATTTTTTACATGATCTACAGCAGCATCAATCCCTCTTTTAACATCCATTGGGTTCATCCCTGCTGTTACATACTTACAACCCTCTTTAACAATTGCTTGAGCTAAAATTGTTGCAGTCGTTGTCCCATCACCAGCTTCATCGTTAGTTTTGCTAGCAACTTCTTTAACCATTTGTGCACCCATATTCTCAAACTTATCATCAAGATCAATTTCTTTTGCAACTGAAACACCATCTTTAGTTGTTCTTGGTGCACCATAAGATTTGTCGATAACAACATTTCTTCCTTTTGGTCCAAGAGTAACTTTTACAGTGTTGGCAAGTATATCAACCCCCTTTAACATTGATGCTCTAGCATCTGAATTAAATTTTACTATTTTAGCCATTCTAAACTCTCCTTATTATTTATTTACCTGTTGCAATACCCATAATGTCAGATTCTTTCATTATGCTGTACTCTTTACCATCAATTTTAACTTCTGTTCCTGACCACTTACCGAATAAAACTTTATCACCTACTTTAACGTCCATAGGTATTAGTTTTCCATCTTCAGTTTTTGCGCCTCCGCCGACAGCAACAACTTTACCTTCTTGAGGTTTTTCTTGAGCTGTATCTGGAATAATTATGCCACCAGCAGTTTTTTCGCTGCTATCTAAAACTTCTATTAAAACACGGTCATGTAACGGTTTAAACTTCATACGAATTCTCCTTTAAATTAGCAGTCATATAGAGACATATTTAATAATTTTCAAGATCTTGAATAAAAATTATGGTCCAAAAAACTCAAGAATTAAGCTTATTTTTAAGCTATACCTCAAGTATGCCCCAAAACTTAGACAAAGATGGATTAAGATCTAAAATAAACAGTTACGAATTATTTTTTATCGACATATGGGGAGTGATCCACAATGGCTTACAAATTTTTGAGGACTCTATTGAAGTATTGGAAAATTTAAAAAAAAATAAAAAAGAGTTTGTATTACTTACCAATGCGCCGAGACCAAATTCTACAGTTATTGATTTTTTGAAAAAAATGGGGCTCAAAAAATTTTATGAAGATGTATACACCTCAGGAGAAGCTTCATTAAAATATTTAATGGAAAATTTTCTAAATGCAAAATTTTATCACATTGGACCACCAAGAGATTTTGACTTATTTAAAAAATTTGAACAAAATAAAGTTATCAATATTAATCAAGCTGATTATTTTATTTGTACAGGGTTATTTGAAGATCACGAGACAAAACTTGAATATTATAAAGATTTACTTGAGAAATTTTCAAATAAAAAATTTGTGTGTACCAATCCAGACTTAATTGTTGATAGAGGAGATGTTAGAGAGTTTTGTGCAGGATCAATTGCAAAAATATTTGAGGAAATTGGTGGGAAAGTAATTTACTTTGGAAAACCTTATCCTCCAGTTTATAATTTATCTGCTAAAATAAATGGTAAAAATGTTTTATGTATCGGAGATAATATGAATACAGATATAAAAGGAGCTAATGTTCAAAATTTTGACAATTTGTTAATAACGAGTGGTATACATAAAAAAGAATTAAGTGGTCTTAATATTGACAAATTAGAAAAAAAATATGGAGTGAGCGTGAATTACACTCAAACAAAATTAAAATGGTGAAAAAAAT